>JBEKMO010000015.1:0-135489 GCA_050008465.1 Bryobacteraceae bacterium | reverse complement strand
ACTGCCGCATTGGGTTCCGGAGGATTCCATCGTGTTTGTCACCTGGCGGCTGGCGGGGACCCTTCCCCAGGTCCCAGCCGAGGTGTTCCGCCGCGATCCCCATCCGGGTAGATTCTTCCTGGCCCAGGATCGGCGCCTGGACAGCACCCCGCAGGGACCACGCTGGCTGCAAGATCCGCGCATCGCCAGGGTGGTCGCAGAGGCCCTGGCGTATGGAGAGCGGGTTCGCCGCGCGTATGACTTGTTCGCCTGGGTGATCCTGCCCAACCACGTTCACCTGGTGTTGCGGCCCCAGCGCACGCTATCGGCCATCCTGCGATGGCTGAAGAGCGCTACCGCGACACGGGCCAACCGCGTCTTGGGGAAGACCGGGGAAGCATTCTGGCAGAGGGAGTATTTCGATCACTGGATTCGATCCGAGAAAGAGCTGGCGTCGGTGGTAGCGTACCTGGAGGCGAACCCTGTAAAGGCCGGTTCGGAATACACCGGCGGCAAGACCGCCGGCGCTACCCAAGACCACGCAGCACTTCGGAAAAATGTAGAGACTCCAGGCTCCTACCGCACGCACAGCGGCGGCCGCCGCACATGAGCTACACTGTTTCCTCGTTGCTGCGCATAGTCAAAATCGCGCTCCTGGTGGTCGCGGCCGGCGTGGTCTGGTTCTTCGTGCGCTACGGCAACTGGTTCGACGATTCCGCGCAGCCGCTCGAGCCCGGAGTCGTGGCGGCCATCCGGCGCCACGCGCGCCCGCTCGGCACCGTCGAGCCGGGCAAGGGAGGATTGGAGGAATTGCGGTTCCTCAAGTCGCTCCTCGCGGGCAAGCGGCTGGTCGCGGCCGGAGAGGCCACGCACGGCACCCACGAGTTCTTCGCGATGAAGCACCGGCTGTTCGAGTTCCTGGTGAGCGAGATGGGCTACACCGTGTTCGCCGCGCCGGCGCCGTACGAAGCCGGGCTTGCCGCGGGTCGCTACGTGGCGGACGGCGCCGGCCAGCCCGAGGACGCGCTCCGCCAAGTCGGCGACTGGGCCTGGAGCACCGAAGAATCTCTGGCCCTGCTCCGCTGGATGCGCGACTACAACCAGCAGCAGCCCGGCCGCTCGAAGCTCAAGTTCTACTGCTTCGACGGGTACGTTCCGGGGGGCTCGCGGGCCGGCCGCGAGGAGCGCATGGCCGCCAACGTCAAGTGGATCCTGGATCGGGAGGGCCCACAATCCAAGGTGTTCCTCTGGGCCGACAACGTGCACATCGCGCGTGTGCCCGGCCGGATGGGCGACTACCTGAGTCGCCTGTTCGGCGGCCAGCAGTACACCATTGGGTTCGAGTTCAACCAGGGCAGCTTTCGGTCGCGCGGCCCGACGGGCCTGAAGATTTACACGGTTGAGCCCGCGCCCCCCGGCTACTACGCTTACGCGCTCGCGCGGACGGGTTCGCTGGCGTTCTTCCTGGACCTCGCCTCGATGCGCGGCGACGAGATGCTGGACCGATGGCTCATGCGCCCCCAGTGGTCGCGGGAATACGACGAGTCCTACTGGTTCTCGCAACATTTCCGCAAGATGAACAGCGTGAAGGCGCCGCTCGCGGATCTCTACGACGCCCTGATCTACTCGGAGCATTCCTGGCCCGTGGCTCCCGCCGGCGCTCAATAGCCGGTTGCGGCGCGGCGCGATTTCCGATACTGTGACCGAAGGAGCCGCTGAGAGGTCGTCTAAGAACAGCGTCTTTCCCGTAGGAGAAGCCATGCTCTCATGCCCTCGATGCGGAAACGGAAACGATGCAGGGGTCCGCTTCTGCACCGTTTGCGGAATGAACCTGGCGGACTCCCCAAGCGCGGGCGCCTCCGTGTGCGCCAAGTGCGGCGCCGCCCTCGCGCCGGAGGCTATGTTCTGTACGGCCTGTGGCGCTCCCGCGCAGGCTCCGCCGGCGCCCGCGACTCCGCCGCTTCCGCCGGTTTCGCCCGAGCCCGAGCCCGCGACTCCGCCGCCGCCGATTTCGCCCGAGCCCGCGCCTGCCCCGGCCGCGGCCGGTCTGGGATCCTGCGCGAAGTGCGGTGCGATGCTGTGGCCGGGCGAGAAGTTCTGCACCGGATGCGGGACGGTGGTTGCGCCGGATCAACCGGCCGCTCCGCCTGCGCCCTCGGCTCCGCCGCTTCCGGCGGTTTCGCCCGAGCTCGCGCCTGCCCCGGCCGCGGCCGGTCTGGGATCCTGTGCAAAGTGCGGTGCGATGCTGTGGCCAGGCGAGAAGTTCTGCACCGGATGCGGGACGGTGGTTGCGCCGGATCAACCGGCCGCTCCGCCTGTGCCCCCGGCCCCGCCGCCGCCGCCGATTTCGCCCGAGCCCGCGCCTGCCCCGGCCGCGGCCGGTCTGGGATCCTGTGCAAAGTGCGGTGCGATGCTGTGGCCGGGCGAGAAGTTCTGCACCGGATGCGGGACGGTGGTTGCGCCGGATCAACCGGCCGCTCCGCCTGCGCCCCCGGCTCCGCCGCCGCCGGCGATTTCGCCCGAGCCCGCGCCTGCCCCGGCCGCGGCCGGTCTGGGATCCTGTGCAAAGTGCGGTGCGATGCTGTGGCCAGGCGAGAAGTTCTGCACCGGATGCGGGGCGGCCGCCGCGCCGGCTCAAGCTGCCGCTCCGCCGGTCCCGCCAACTCCCGTCGATGCGCCGGCGCCTCCACCCGCCGCGCCCCAGACACCGGCCGCCCCGCCGCCCCCGGCCACCGCCTCGGCCGGCGGGTTGACCGCGTGTCCCAAGTGCGGGGGAATCATTTGGCCGGGAGAGCAGTCCTGCAACGTTTGCCGGACCCCCACTCCAGCGCCGTTTCCCGCCCCGGCAGCGACTCCGGCGCCATTTGCGGCTCCAGTAGCCGCGCCGGAGCCCTATGCCGCGGTGCGTGAGACCAAGCGCGGCCCCGCGATCCTGGTGATCTCAATCGTCATCCTGGCGCTGGGCGTGGCCGGGTTCGGCGGGTGGCTGCTGTACCGGCGGTACGCTGCCGCCAAGACGGCGCCGATCCCGCCCGAGACCGCTCAGGTTGCGCAGCCTGCGCAACAGGCTGCAGCGCCGCCGTCCGATGAGATCTCGCCGGCGCCCGCGCCCTTGCCGCCCGAGCAGCCTGGGACGACCGCCCAGCCGGCTTCCCCCCCACCGCCACAACCGCCTCCCATGACCAGCCCGCCGCCCGCCGCGGTGGCCACGCCGCGTGCCGTTCAGCCTCCGCGGCCCCCAACGCCGCCCGCTGCCTCCTCCAGCTCCGGCTATGCCGCGCCCGAGGTGGCGCAGCCGCCGGAGCCGCAGCCCCAAACACCCGTCGCGCCGCCCGAGCGCGTCCCAGAACCGTCGCCCCCGAGCCGGATCGAGATCCCGAGACCGGAGCCCGCCCCCCCACCGCCGGCGGCGCCGTCCCGGGCCGACTATTCAGGGCCGCCTTCCGGTACAATGCTCTGGTCCGGCCAATTGCAGAAGAACGGCGTGATCACCATCGACGGCGGCCGCGCCTCGGCCGGTTCGCTCTCGGGCGAGCTGCCGGGCGTGCCCGTGATGGTCGAGGTCCAGCCCAGCGATGTCGGGCTGGCCGAAGCGCCGTCGTCCTCCAACGGCTGGAAGCGCATTGTGCTTCGCAGCCGGGTGAACCGCCAAATGAGGGTCACCATCCGATGGATGGTTCTCAGATAGCAGGAGCAGGAATATGACAATACGAGCCAGTTTTGTTCTAGCCGCTTTGCCGGCGCTGTACCCCTGGGGCCTCGGCCTTGCGCAGACCGTCCAGCCCGACACCGAGTTTCGCGTGAAGCTGCTCGCGCCGCTCTCCACCGAGACCAACCGCAAGGGAGACAAGATCACCGCCCAGGTGATCGGCCCGCACGAATTCGACGGCGACACGGTCGAGGGCGAGGTGAAGGAATCCAAGAGTGGCGGGAAAATCAAGGGCAAGTCGGTGCTGAACTTCTCCTACCAGACGCTGAACCACGGCGGCCAGGCGATCCCTATCGATTCCCAGGTCAAGGCCATCCTCAACTCCAAGGGCCAGGAGAACGTGGACGAGGAAGGCCGGGTGATCGAGAAGAAGAACAACCTGGGCAAAGCGGCTGTTGCCACGGGCGCCGGTGCGCTGCTCGGCGCCGGCATCGGAGGCGGGAAAGGCGCGGCCATTGGCGCGGGCGCCGGAGCGGCCGCTGCGATCGTGTTCATCGAGGTCGGAACCAAGGGGCCGAACGTTAGTTTCGCCCCCGGCAGCGTCATCGTGATCTCGGTGAAGGAAAGACAGCGGTAATCGCGGGCTACTTTTCGCCCAGCAGCGCCTTCAGCCGTGCGTAGCCTGCCCGGCTCACCGGAAGGCGCGTGCCGTCGGTGAGAATGGCGACACGGCTGTCCTTCGCGTACGGCTCGATCTTCGCGACCCGCTCCAGGTTCACCAGGTAAGAGCGGTGAACACGGAGGAACTTTCCCGGGTCCAGCGACGCCTCGAGACTCGAGATAGTTTGCTGCTTGAGGCGGCTCTTTCCCTGGCTCCTCAGCAGCACGTAGTCGTCCTGTGCTTCGGCGTAATCCAGCTTGTCGCAGGGCACGATGTCCACGTTGGCCCCGTCCTTGACCACGATCCGCTCGAGATACCGCGAGGGAGGCCGGGCCGCCGCGGCCAGTTGCGCCGCCGGCGGAAGCCGCGCGCCGATGCGCAGCCGGGCGCGCTCCAGCGCCGCCTCGAAGCGCGGCTGGTTGAAGGGCTTGAGCAGGTAGTCGACCGCGTGCACGTCGAAGGCCCGCAGCGCGTACTGGTCGTAGGCCGTGACAAACACCACCGCGGTTTCCGAGCCGATCAGCTCCAGCACTTCGAAGCCGTCCAGCTTGGGCATCTGGACATCCAGAAACAGAAGATCCGGCTTCAGCTCGGCCACCGCCTTCACCGCTTCGAAGCCGTTGGCGCACTCGGCCGCCACCTCGATGTCCGGGTGGAGCGCCAGCAGCTCGCGAAGGTAGCTTCGCGCCAGCTCCTCGTCATCCACAATCACCACGCGCATCATTTGGGAGCCTCCGCCTCCACGGGCACCAAAACCTCCACCCGGTACCGGCCACCCGAAATGCGCACGTCCAGCCGGGCCGCTGTCCCGTAACGCGCCTCGAGCCGCTTGCGCACGTTCGCGAGGCCCAGACCGTTGGCGCGGCGCGCGGGCGCGCTCTCGTCGAAGTTGTTTTCCACCGCTACCGAGACGCCGCCGTCCAGGCGCCGGGCCTCGATCAGAATCGCGCCGCCCTCGACCAGCGTGGCGATGCCGTGCCGCACCGCGTTCTCCACCAGCGGCTGAAGCAGCAGCGGCGGCACGGGGCACTCCTTCGAGTCCGCCTCGACGCGCTCCTCGACGCGCAGACGCGAGCCGAACCGCACCTGCTCGACGGCCAGGAAACGGTTCGCCAGCGCCAGTTCCTCGCCCAACGGAATCGACTCCCGCTCGCCCAGTCCCAGGTTGGCCCGCAGAAAATCGGAGAGCAGCGCGCACATTTCCCGCGCCCTTTGCGGTTCGGCTCCGGCCAGCGCGGCGATCGAGTGCAGGCTATTGAACAGGAAGTGCGGGTTGATCTGCGCCTTCAGCGCCTTGAGTTCGGCCTCGCGCGCCAGGATGCGGGCCTCCATCTCCCGCTCACGCGCTTGCCGCGACGCTTCCACTGCCAGCAGGACGTAATGGAGAGCGGCAGCCAGCAAGTAAAGCAGAACGCCGACTCCGAACAGCATGAGCACATGGCGCTCGAACTTCGCCTCGAGCCCCAGCGCCGCTGCCAGCGCTCTCCCGGCGATCGCCCAGAGTCCGCTGCTCAGCGCCGCGGCGGCCAGGTTGGCGAGAAGCAGACGCGGTATCCCCGCCGGCCGTATCGGAACGAACCGGCAGACATACCACGCCGACAGGCAGACAAATGCGTAGATGGCCGCGAGCGGGAGAACGATGGTGGCGGCTTCGGTCCAGCTCAGCTCGCCCCCGGCGGTCAGCATCCGGGCCAGCAGCGCGGCCAGTGGAACCCACGCCAGCAGGTACAGGCCCAGCCTGTCTTTTCCGGCCAGCAGCGGGTGCATTGAGTGGCCTCAGTTCTTGACTTCGACGCCGCCGAACATGGCGAATCCCGTCACAATCAAACGCTTGCTCTCGCTATCCGGTCTGGGGTGCTTGGTTGTGTCGCTGTAACCGCCAAAGAGCGGCAGGCCCTGAATCGACACGCTCCAGGTTTCCGGAACCTTCAGTTCCACTCCGCCGAACAGAGCATTGGCGTGCAAGGTCGCGGATGGTCCGGCGATCGATGCGCCGCGCAGATCGATGCTGTATCCACCGAAGACGGCCAGCACCTCGCCGCCCTGGAAGTCCTTGGCATCGCTGACGAGTTCGCCGCCCCCGAACACCGTCCATCGATTGAGAAAGGAGGCCGAGTTCCCCGGTCTACCGTCCCGCTGCGCTTCGATCGCCTGCCAGGCCAGCAGCGCGCCCAGCGCGATCAGCGCCAGCGGCCAAAGTTCGCGAAATCGAAGATGCACGATGCCGAGGATTTGAAGTTGCAGCAGGACGCCGATGAACATCAGGATGGCGCCCTGGGTGCGTTCGGACTGACCCGGCTGCAACAGGCGGGCCATGCCCAGCCCGATGATCGCCAGCGGCCAGAAGCGGAAGACCAGGTGCGCGTCGATCAGCTCCTGCATGTCCAGGAACAGGACGACGCCCACCGCGGCGACCAGCAGGCCGAGGATGAGTACGGGGGTGATGAGGGGTTTTTCTCGCATGTCGCACTCCATGCAGGAAGCGTATCACTCCCCGGGCGGGGTGTCGGCCTTTTTTCGGCCGGCGGTGGACGGGAATCGGCAAGTGGCGGGGCAAGCCGGGCGGCCTGCCCCATCACGCAGGAATGGTATCTACCAGCGGGGTTCGCGACGCTGCCGGGGACCGCCTCGCGAGAAGCCGCCGCCACCGCCGCCGCCGCCCCCGCGTCCGCCTCGGTCCGCTTTCGGACGCGCCTCATTCACATTCAGCGCTCGCCCGCCGAAGTTGGTTCCGTTCAGGCCGGCGATCGCGCGCTCGGCTGCTTCGGAATCCGGCATTTCCACAAACGCGAATCCGCGCGAACGGCCGGTGTCGCGATCGGTGATGACGTCTACCTTGTCCACCGTTCCATATGCCTCAAACAGAGCGCGGATCGATTCTTCGGTCGCGCTGAAATCCAGGTTGCCTACAAAGATGTTTTTCAAGGGTTCTCCTTACGCTTTCATGCGAGCTCTACGAGGCAGAATGGATTCCTCGGCCAGGTTTCGCGGGACACTCAAACGTACTTGAATTGTATCAGGTTTTCCCGCCCCGTGAGCAACCGTGTTCCGTCCATTAGTGTGGCCGCTCGTTGCCCGGAAAACACCCCACCTGGTGGGTCGAGCACCGCCCCGTGCCGGCACCGCACCCCACCCGGGTTCGACCCAAGCCGTCGCGCCTTGCGGGCGGATCACGGGCAACCGGATTCCTGCCCGGCGCATCCGCTAAAATGTCTCCAGTGAGCCAATGAGCGTCCGCGCCAGGGTCGTCCCGCTGATTTGCCTGCCGTTTCTCCTTGCCGCCCAGAACCTCGCGGAGTTCGAGAAGCGCGTCACCGAATTCGCGCTTCCCAATGGCCTGCGTTTCATCGTCCTCGAGCGCCACGAAGCCCCGGTGGTCTCCTTCCACACCTACGTGAACGCCGGATCGGTGGACGATCCGTCGGGCGAAACCGGCCTGGCGCATATGTTCGAGCACATGGCGTTCAAGGGAACCGGCAGGATCGGCACCCGCAACTACCGCGAGGAGGCGGAGGCGCTCGAAGCCGTCGAGCAGGCCTGGGACCAACTCGAGGCCGAGCAGGCCAAGGGCGCGCTGGCCGGCGCGAACGAGATCGAGACGCTTCGGAGCCAGGTCCAGGCCGCCGTCTCCAAAGCGCAATCCTACGTCGAGCCGAACGCTTACCCGCGCATCATCGAGGAGAACGGAGGCGCCGGGTTGAACGCCAACACCAGCGAGGACTCGACCGAATACTATTACAGCCTGCCGGCGAACCGCATCGAGCTCTGGTTTCTGCTGGAATCCCAGCGCTTCCTCCAGCCGGTGTTCCGTGAGTTCTACAAGGAGCGGGACGTAGTGCGGGAGGAGCGCCGCATGCGGGTGGAGTCCAATCCCGAGGGGAAGTTGCTGGAGATGCTGCTGGCGACCGCCTTCGCCGCGCATCCCTACCGCCAGCCCACGGCGGGCTGGGCCAGCGACATCGAGCGCCTTCGTGCCAGGCAGGCGCGCGAATTCTTCCACACGTACTACGTCCCCGCTAACATCACCATCGGCATTGCGGGGGACGTGGACCCGAAGGAGGCCCGGCGCCTGGCCGAGAAATACTTCTCGCCGCTGCCGGCGCGTCCGCTGCCTCAGCCACTGTCCATCGTCGAGCCGCGCCAGGAGGGCCAGAAGCGCGTCCAGGTCGAGAGCTCCAGCCAGCCGTTCCTGGCCATCGTCTACAAGCGGCCCGGCCAGAACCACCCGGACGACCCCGTGTTCGACGTGCTCTCCGGCATCCTCGAGGACGGGCGCACCGGGCTGCTCTACAAAGATCTGGTCCGCGACAAACGAATCGCGCTGTCCGCCACCGCCTCCTCGACCTTCCCCGGCGGCAAGTATCCCAACCTGTTCCTGCTTTATGTAGTCCCGAACGCCGGACACTCGGTTGAGGAGAACGAGAGAGCCTGCTACGAGATCATCGAGGGCCTTAAGCGGGAGCGCGTGGGCGCCGGCGCGCTGGCGCGCGTCAAGACCAAGCTGCGCGCCGCGCTCATCCGCCAGTTGGACAGCAACGCCGGCATGGCCGGGCAACTGGCCTTCTACCGCGTCAACTACGGCGACTGGCGGAAGCTCTTTACCGGCCTCGAGGACGTCGGCCGCGTCACCGCCGAGGAGCTCCAGCGGGTTGTGCGCCAGTACTTCGTCGAGAGCGCTCGCACCGTGGCGTATACCTCGGCGCCGAAAGGGGAAGGGAAATGAGACCGTTCTGGCTGCCGCTGGTGGTGGGCTTGGTCGCGCTGGGGCAGGAGCCGGACTTGCGCTTCCCTCCTCTGCGGCCGGTCGCCGTTCCCAAGGTGGAGGTCTTCACCTTGAGCAGCGGCTTACGCGTCTACCTGCTCGAGAACCACGAACTGCCGCTGGTGAGCGGCTGGGCGCTGGTGCGCTCGGGCAAGCTGTTCGATCCCCCGGACAAGGTCGGGCTGGCCACCCTGACCGGCGTGGTCATGCGCTCAGGCGGCACGGCGGCAAGAACCGGAGACCAGCTCGACGAAGAACTTGAGAACGTCGCCGCGTCGGTGGAGAGTTCGATCGGGGAGACTGCCGGCGAAGTCAGCTTCTCCGCACTGCGGGAAAACGCGGGCGCGGTGCTGGAAGTCTTCAAAAACGTGCTCGTCGGCCCGCAGTTCCGGCAGGACAAAATCGAGCTTGCCAAGACCCAGTTGCGCTCCGAGACCGCGCGGCGCAACGACGATGCCGAGGCCATTGGGGCCCGCGAGTTCGCCGAAACCGTCTACGGCAAGGACACCCCTTACGGCTGGCACATCGAATACGATACCCTGGCCCGCATCCGCCGCGACGACCTGGTCGCGTTCCATCGCCGGTACTTTTTCCCTGCCAACACCCTGCTCGCGGTCTACGGCGACTTCGCCGTGCCGGAGATGAAAGCGAAACTGGAGGCGCTGTTCGGCGGTTGGAGCGATCGCCAGCCGCCGGCGCCCGCCTTTCCGCCGGTGCGGAACAAGCCTCAGCCCGGCATCTTCCTGGCCGCCAAGGACGACGTGACGCAAACCGTCTTCGCGATCGGTCACCTGGGCGGGCTGTTGCGCGACAAAGACGATCCCGCGCTGGAGATCATGGCCGGCATCCTTGGAGGCGGGTTCTCGAGCCGCCTGTTCCAGCGCGTCCGTACGCAGTTGGGCTACGCCTATGGCATCGACGCCGAGTGGGGCGCCGGCTACGACCACCCCGGCCTGTTCCAGGTTTCCGGCAGCACCAAGTCCTCTTCCACCACCGAGACCCTCCAGGTGGTGCGCCAGGAACTGGACCGCATCCGTTCCGTCGAGGTCACCGACAAGGAATTGGAAACCGCCAAGCAGACCGTGCTCAACAGTTTCGTCTTCCATTTCGACACGCCGGCCAAGACGTTGCGCCGCCTGCTGCGCTACGAATACTATGGCTACCCGGCGGACTTCATCTTCCAGTACCAGAAAGCCATCGAAGCGGTGACCAAGGCCGATGTCCTGCGGGTCGCACGCCAGTACCTCCGGCCGCAGGATTCGACGATTGTCGCCGTGGGCAATCCTGCGGAGTTCGGAAAGCCGCTCTCCGCCCTCGGCCTGCCCATCCGCCCGATTGATCTCACCATTCCCGAGCCGGCTGCCAAATAGCGATATCCTACAGGCGTGAGAGTCACTCTGCTCCTTGCTCTATCCCTGGTCACCACGCTGGCGCAAACCCCGCAGGAACGCGGCAAACGCGCTATCGACGAGACGCTCGCGGCGCTCGGCGGCGACCGTTTCCTGGCCGTGCAGGACCGTACAGAATCGGGCCGCGCCTACTCCTTCTACCGCGAACGGTTATCGGGCCTCTCTCGCGCGATCATATACACCCGCTATGTCCAGCGCCCCGAGCCGCCCGTGCCGGGTACGGTTTGGGTGCGGGAGCGCCAGTCTTTTGGCAAGAACGAACGCAGCGGCGCCGTCCTGTTTGCCGACGGGAAGGGCTATCAGATCACTTTCCGCGGCGCGCGGCCGGTGTCTCCGGAAACCGCGGACCGCTACCAGGACTCCACCCTCCACAACGTCTTCTACATCCTGCGGCAGCGGCTCGGAGAACCGGGGCTGGTCTTCGACTACCGCGGCACGGACATGGTCGACAACCGTCCCGTCGAGATCGTGGATATCAGCGACGCGGATAACCGCACCGTTACCGTGTATCTCGACCGCTTCACGAAGCTCCCGACCCGCCAACTCTATGTGCGCCGCGATCCGAAAACCCGCGATCGGCTCGAAGAGGTCACCCTCTTCTCCAAGTACCGCGATGTGGGTGGGGGTGTGCAATGGCCCCTCGACATCCAGCGCCTCCGCAACGATGAGAAGATCTTCGAGATGTACTCGGAAACCGTCGAGATC
Organism: Bryobacteraceae bacterium; assembly: GCA_050008465.1. Classification (GTDB taxonomy): domain Bacteria; phylum Acidobacteriota; class Terriglobia; order Bryobacterales; family Bryobacteraceae; genus Fen-330. The sequence goes on along the minus strand of JBEKMO010000015.1, from coordinate 124,324 downwards.
AACAAGGGCCTGTCCCAGAACCTGTTCGTCCTGCCCCCGGGCATCGAAATCCTCAAGCCGCTGAAGTAGCCCCTGCACGCCCGGAGTGGGTGCCGCCCGCAACCGAGGGACTGCCTAGCCTGACTTTCGCAGTAAGCTCCGACGAGCGGGCTTAACGGGCTGCTGAAAAAGTCCGTGGGCAAGCTAAAGCATGCCCCACGTGAGTTCTCAACTCGTTGAATTGCCGTGTGGGACATGCTTCAGCTTCTCCTCTTCGAGCGTCCGGAAGGACTTTTTCAGCAGCCTCTTCAGTCCTTCTGTTTCAGAGGGGACACTCAAACGGTCTTCACTACAAGCGGAGGGCTTTGACCGGGAACTCAGCAGCCGTGAAAAGATCCCGGGACACTCCGGGCTCGATTCCTGGAATCAGTCCCTTACAGAGGCTCGCAGGCGTGTCCCCAGGTTTCTTTCACGGCCTCTCAGTCGCTCGGACTTGGAGCCTGCTGGGCGGTCGCCAGGAGGCAGAATTACGCGCGGCGCGCCCGGTTGACGATGAAGTTCATCTTCTAGCTGAGGCAACCGCAAGCTGCATCTTCCCGGGGCAGGCCACTCCGGCCTGCCCCATTTTCCTCCCGCGCCGCGGGATTTGGCGGAATTCTGCGCGTGGTCAGCCGGCTAATCGTTTAGCGCGCCGACGCGGCCCGATTTGGCCCTGGAAATTCTCGATAGGACTCTTAGTACTATCCCCCCACCTGTAAGCTGCACACGTGTTTTCAATAGCTTACAATAGATAAACAGATCTTCATCTTGCAGAATTTAAGCGACGGTACTGGCAGACTGGTGTACAATAACAGGCAGTCTCGCGCAGCCGGATGATCGAGATATCGCTGTGCTGTGCATGTGAGTTGCGGAGCAATGTATTTTGCAGCGGAACCGTTTGCCGGGGCACTGGCCTGGCAAGCACAGACAGGGCATTCAGCCCTTGAGGACTTTGTTAGAAAAGGAGACAGAATGCGAAATCGCAGCTTCATCGTTGTTTTGCTCATGCTGCTGGTGGTGGGGGTTTCGATGGGGCAGGAATCGCGCGGCACGTTGATGGGCAGAGTCACCGACGCCCAGAACGCCGTGATTCCCAATGCCTCGGTGCAGGTTGTGAATACAGCCATGGGTACCAAGCTCTCGATGACTACCAACGACGTGGGCTTTTACCAGGCGTCCTACCTGATTCCCGGCATGTATCAGATTGTGGTGGAAGCGCCGGGCTTTAAGAAGTCCGTGCGCGATGGTGTCGAGGTCCGGGTCGCCGACCGGATCGAAGTGGACATCGCGTTGGAAGTCGGCGCGGCGACCGAAAGCGTCACGGTGACCGGGGAGGCCCCGTTGCTGACTACCGCCACTGCCTCGATGGGCGCGGTGGTGGATTCCAAGCGGGTAGCGAGCCTGCCGTTGTCTTACGGCGACCCATTCCTGCTGATCGGCCTGACCCCGGGCGTGACCTTCAACGGCAGCATCCGCCTGGATCGCCCGTTCGAGCCGACCCACATCGTCAATTTCGCGATGGGTGGAACGCGCGGCAATATGAACGACGTTACCATCGACGGCGCGCCTAGCACGGCCACCGCCAACCAAAACGAAGTGATCGCGTCCTATGTGCCGCCCACGGACATCGTGGCGGAATTCAAGGTCCAGACGGCCACTTTCGACGCGCAGTTCGGACAGACGCAAGGCGGCGTGACCAACATCAGTATCAAGTCGGGCACCAACGCGTTCCACGGCACCGCGGGCTACTCGTTCCAGCGCAAGGGCATGTGGGCCAACGACTTCTTCAACAACAAGGCCGGACTTGCGAGGCCCGATTTCAGGTTCGACCGGTGGACCGGCTCGATCGGCGGCCCGGTGCGCATCCCCAAGGTGTACGACGGACGGAACAAGACGTTCTTCCTGTTCGGCTACGAGGGCATCCACGACGCGCGGCCGCGGCACGACGACACCACCAACACGGTCCCGACCCCGGCCATGCACAACGGCGACTTCTCGCAGTTGCTGACCAACGGCGGCTCGGCCTACCAGATTTACGACCCGGCCACCCGCATCAAGCTGGCCAACGGCCGGTATCAGGAGAGTCCGTTCTCCGGCAACATTATTCCCCCGAACCGGATTACCGCGGCCGGCGCGGGCATCATGAGCTACTACCCGACCACCGAGACGACCCCGGGCGATCCCCTCGGCCTGAACAACTACATCGACCCCAGCCTGGCCGAGAAGGCCAAGTATTGGAACCTGACCGCGCGCGTGGACCAGAACCTGGGCGACAAGCAGCGGTTCTTCGTTCGCTACAGCACGTATGCCCGGAACAGCGACTACAACGACTACTTCCACAACGCCTTCTATGGCAACTTGTTCTGGTTCTATTCGAAGACGGCGATGTTCGATCATGTGTACACGCTTTCTCCGACCATGGTGCTGAACACGCGTTACAGCTATAACCGCTTCATCCGCGGCACGGACTTTCCGGGCCAAGCCGATGGGTTCGATATCACCACCCTGGGCTTCTCGGCGAACTACGCTAGCCAGGTCCCGAAGAACATCTCGCGCTTCCCGCGCATCAACTACGCCAGCACCAGCTATATCTCCAACGGCCTGACGGTCGAGAACCGGCCGGTGATGAACCACACCGTCTCCGCCACCTTGTCGAAGGCGGCCGGCGCGCATTCCATCCGCGGCGGATTCGAATACCGCGTCTATCAGGAAACCGACGCCTTCAAGAGCAATCAGCAGACCGGCTCGTTCACGTTCGGCAGCACCTGGACCGGCGGGCCGCTGGACAACTCGGCCGCCTCCCCGAGCGGCTACGGACAATCGATTGCGGCGCTGCTGCTCGGCCTGCCCAACTCGGCGGCCATCACCCGGCAGTCGGACTACGCCGAACAGTCGGGATCCTGGGGATTCTTCGTGCAGGACGACTGGAAGGTCTCCCCGAAGCTCACCGTGAATCTCGGCGTGCGCTATGAGTTCGAGATCCCGCTGCACGAGCGCTACAACCGGAGCACCCTGAGCTTCGACCCGACCTATGTGCAGCCCATCTCGGCGGCGGCGGCGGCCGCTTACGCCACCAAGTACCCCGCTTATACGGGTGGATTCCCCGAGCTTCCGGTCAGCGCCTTCTCGCTAGTTGGCGGCATGACCTTTCCCACGCCGGGCGGTAATGGCAGCGCCCTCTACAATACTCCCAAGAACGTCTTTATGCCGCGCATCGGCCTGGCCTACCAGCTCGCCGAGCACACCGTGCTCCGCACCGGCGCCGGCATGTTCGCGGGCTTTCTGGGCGAGCGCCGTTACGACGTCTTCCAGAACGGCTTCACCCAGAACACGAACATGGTTCTCACCGCCGACAGCGGATTGACCTGGTTGACCACCATAGCCAACCCCTTCAACAACGGCGTCGCCGAGCCCGTGGGCGCCGCGGCCGGATACCAGACCTACCTGGGACAGGGCTTCACCTTCTTCAACCAGAACCCCAAGATTCCGATGACCACGCGATGGGAAATCGGACTCCAGCATGAGTTCAAGGGCCTGGTCATCGAAACCAGTTACGTCGGAAGCAAGACCATCCATCTGGAGTCGTGGACTGGCGACCGTAGCTCTTATGGGACCAACATCAACGCCGTGCCGATACAGTTCATGAGCACGATGCGGACCCGCGACGACACCTGGAACAACTATCTGACCGCCAGCATCTCCAATCCGCTCTACAACCTGGTGCCGGGCAATTCCCAGAGCATTTACACCGGCACGAACACCTCGCGCCAGACGCTGCTTTCGCCCTACCGCGCGTTCGGGTCGAATGCCATCTACGGGACCGATAACATGGGCTCCTCGTGGTATCACGGCCTCCTGTTCAGCGCCCAAAAGCGCTTCTCGAAGGGCTATACCATCACCGGCAGCTACACCTTCCAAAAGGTGATGCAGGCCTACCTCCGGCTGAACGCGATGGATCCCCTGCCCATCCACGAGATCTCGGACATCGATTCGCCGCACCGCTTCAACATCAGCGCCATCTGGGAACTGCCGTTCGGGAAGGGCAAACCCATGCTCGCCAATGCCAACCCAGTGCTCACGCGCATCGTGGGCGGCTGGCAGATTTCGGGTCTCTGGAGTTTGCAGAGCGGCTTCCCGCTGTCCTGGTCGGGCTGCAACTGCATTTACTACGGCGACCCGTCGAACATCCTGCTGCCGATCGATCAGCGGAGTCCGGAGCACTGGTTCAACACCACCGGGTTCGAGACGGTCTCCGGCAAGCAATTGGTGGGCACCCAGCTTCGATGGTGGCCGTTCCGCTTCAGCCAAATCCGCGGACCGCGGCAGAACAACGTCGACCTGGCTTTGATCAAGGACACCCGGGTCACGGAAGGCAAGAACTTCGAATTCCGTGCCGAGGCCCTCAACGCCTTCAACCATCCCTACTTCCCGAATCCGAGCATGTCGGTTACGAGCCTGCCGAACGCGAAGGATTCCGGGTTCGGGCAGATTAGCGCTTCCACGCAGAGCAACTACGCCCGGCGGCTGCAACTCACCATCAAGTTCGTGTTCTAGTCCGGAGCGTTCTATCTACAACGGTTCCTCAACAGGGGCGGGCCACAGCGGCCCGCCCTTTTTTCTATGCACTATTCCCCGTAACTCTGCACCTTGTCGATCAACTCGAAGACGAACTCGCGGTCGGCGGCGCTGAGCGAGAACAGATCCACCGCAGCCGTGAGCGTCACGGTTCCGCCGCTCTTCAGATGAACGATCTTCGCCACCGCGGGGGCGTCCGCTGCTGGTGCACGGTGTCGCCGCTGACCGCCCCCTCCGCCGCGGGTCTTCGCGCGCAAGAGAACCGAGAGCGGCAGCCCCGAGTATTGCGCCGCTTGCAGGAAAAACGACAGCGCCTTCTTGTGCGTGGCGCCGGTGAGCCCGTACTGCCGCAGCGCCTCCTCGAGCTGATTCGGAGAGGTCCGGCTCAGGTCCAGCGCCACCAGCGGAGCATACTTCTTCTCCAGAATGCGCCGCAGCAGCGCCCGCCGGCTGTCCTTCTTCGCCAGCAACTCCCGCAGCTCGGCGGTCGGGCATTGTGCCTCGTCCATCAGGGCGAGGAATCGGAACGCCCCCAGCAACTGTCCCTGAATGGCTCCCGAATAGGAGGGCCAGACGGACCGGTCGAGTTGGTTGGGGCAGGCGCGCTCGAGGGTCTCCAGCGCGGTCAGGAAGGTGCGGAAGGGAACGTAGGGGATCGGGTGCGGTTCCATCTCTATACTGTCTGCTATACCACAATCGATTCCGCTTGCGGACACCGCCGGACTTTTTTTGGAGCTGCGTCGCGCGGTGGCTAGAATGGAGCCAAGGAGAGGTCCCGTGGGGCAGGCGGTTTCGCCTGCCCTCCGCGTGTCGGCCCCAACATTTTGGGCCGTTCTTGGCCATGACCCCTTATGGTGTACTCAAGGTGCTTTACTTTTTCACCGTTCCCGTTTACCATGGTCTCATCCCCCGAGGCCGGGACTCCGTTGGGTCCCGGAAAAATGTCCGTTTGACTGAGGAGACAGCGAGCTTTGCTTAAACTCAAACGCGTCGAGCTTCAGGGGTTCAAGTCCTTCCCGGACCGCACCGAGCTCCGCTTTGCCGGCTCGGGGGTGGCTGCCATTGTCGGTCCGAACGGCTGCGGGAAGTCCAACCTGGCGGATGCCATCAACTGGGTACTCGGCGAGCAGTCCGCCAAGACCCTCCGTGGCGCCCGCATGGAGGACGTGATCTTCGCCGGAACCCGCGACCGCAAGCCGCTCAGCCTGGCCTCGGTGACCATTACCATGGTCGACCCAGGATTCCACTTCCTGGAGGTCGCGGTCAAGAGCAACGGCGGGACCACCGGGAAGACCAATGGGACCGCCGGGCCGGTCAACGGCACGGCCGGCGCCCCCACCAACGGCCATGGCGTCGAGCATGGCGAGAGGGAAATCACCGTCACGCGCCGCCTGTTTCGCTCCGGGGAGAGCGAGTACCTGATAGACGGACGGCGCGCGCTGCTTCGGGACATCCAGGACATCTTCATGGGCACCGGGCTTGGCCCGGAATCCTACGCCATCATCGAGCAGGGCCGCATCGGCCAGCTCCTCAGCTCCCGCCCGCAGGATCGCCGCGCGGTGATCGAGGAAGCCGCTGGGATCTCCAAGTTCAAGTCGCGCCGCCGGCTTGCCGAGGCCCGGCTGGAGGGCGCTAAGCACAACCTCGAGCGGGTCTTCGACATCCTCGAAGAGGTGGGCCGCCAGGCCAATTCGCTCAAGCGCCAGGCCGCCAAGGCGCGCCGCTACGAAGAGTTGAAAGCGGAGATGAACGCCCAGTTGCGGCGCGTAATCGCGGGCCGCTACAAGATGCTCGAGCGCGAGGCGGCCAAGATCGCCCTGGATCTCGGTCTGGCCACCGCCCGTCTGGAATCGCTCTCGGCCGAGGCCGGCGCCAGGGAACAGGAATATGACCGCTCGCAAGCCCAAGGCTACCAGACCGAAGCCCAACTCACGGAAGCTCGCAAGAGGCTCTCAGAGCTCAATCTGGAGTTGGAGCGCACACGCGGGCGGCTGGACTATCAGGCGAAGCAGATCGGCTCCATCGAGCAGCGCATGACCCAGAGCGAGGCCGAATCCCAGGAGTTGGACGGCCGCCTCGCCCGGCTCGGGGAAGAGCTTGCCGTGGGACGCCGTCGCGTCGCCGAACAGGAGGCGCAGAGGGAGGCCGCGAGCCAGCGGTTGGAGGCCAAGGGGCGCGAGCGCGACGCGCTACAGGCCGCCCTGACGGATCGCGAGCGGGGAATCGAGTCCTCGCGCCAGGCCGTGCTCCGGCTGCTCGGCGAGGCCTCCTCGCTCAAGAACCAGCTCGGGCAGATCGACACCTACCTGGCCGCGCTCGACCGCGACGCCTCCAAGGCCCAGAAGGAGGAGCAGTCGGCCGCTGCCGACCTGGAATGGCTCGGGGCCTCCAGGGCCGAGCTCTCAAGCAAGCAGGCCGCGCGGCAGTTGGAGCTCGAGTCGATCTCCGACCTGCGTGCCCGCTTCGAGCAGGAACTGGCGGACAGCAAAGGCGAGTTGGCGGAGGCGCGCCGCGTCCTCGACCGGGAGCGCTCGGAGTTCTCGCGGCTCAAGGCGCGCCGCGATTCGCTCGAGGAAATCCTCTCCCATCGCGCCTATACCACGGATTCCGTGAAGCGGCTGTTCACCGCCATCGAGCGCGGCCAGGCCCAGGAGCTGCGCCCGCTCGGCGTGCTGGCCGACTTCGTCGAGGTCGAGCCGGCCTACGAGAAGGCGGCCGAGGAATTCCTGCACGAGGAACTGGAATACATCGTGGTGCGGGACTGGCGGCAGGCCGAGTGCGGCATCGAGGTCATGCGCGGCAGCGGGGAAGGCCGCGCTACGTTCCTGGTGCATCCGGAGCCGGCCGGCGAGCCCACCAACGGCCACTCGCCCGCGCCGCCGGCGGACGATGCGGCGGGCGTGGCCGCGCGGCTCAGCCAGGTGCTGCGGCTCAGCAACGGGTTCGGTAGTGCCGGCGTGCCGTGTTTGCGGCGCCTGGCGCATTGCTTTGTGGCCACCGACCGCGCTTCCGCACAGCGCCTCGCGCTCGAGTACCCGGATTTCTATTTCCTGCTGCCCGACGGCGTCTGCTATCACGGCCACGCCGTGAGCGGCGGCCGGAAAACCTCGAGCGGCCCGCTGGCGCTCAAGCGCGAGCTGCGGGAGGTGAAAGCGCAGGTGCAGGCGCGCCAGAAGCAGCTCGACGAGACCGCCGCGCGGATCGAGATGCTGGAGCGCGACATCGCGCGGCTGGAACAGGAAACGGAACGCCTCCGCGGCGCCCAGCAGAGCCAGGAGAAAGAAGCGCTGGCCCTGGATCACGAAATGCGGAAGCTGGCCGACGAGCTTACCCGCGCCGGTTCGCGAATCTCCGTGGCGCGCCTCGAGCTGGACCGCCTAAGCAAGGAGCGGGGGCGCTCTCTGGCGCAGCGGCGCCGCGACCAGGCCTCGGTGGAAGAGAAGGAGCGCGCCAGGACCGAACACGAGCAAGCGCTCGAAGCCGCGCGCGAGGAGATCGAGGGACTGAAAGCCGGGGTCGCGCGCGTCGCAGAGGAGCACTCCGCCTTGCGTGTCGAGATGGCCGGCCTCGAAGAGCGCTGCCGTGCCGAGCGCGCGGCCATGGCCCGCCTCGAGTCCCAGCTCGCTGAGCTGACGGCGCGCGGCCAGGAGGTCGCGCGCGACCTCGAGCAGCTCGGCCTCGAGCGCGCCCGTCTGCTCGCCAGCAACATCGAGCTCGATGAGCGCGCCGCCGTCCTTTCCGAAGAGCACTCGCAGGCTGCGCTCGCGGCCGACCGCCTGGCCGAGCAGGAGGTGAGCCTCCGGGCGGAGCTGGCCGGGCTCGAGGAGACGCTCAAGCAGTTGCGGGCCGAGGTGCAGCAGGCGCAGGAATCGCGCTCGCACATCGAGGTCGAGCTGGTGAAGCGCCAGGCCGAGCTGAAGTTCCTGGACGAGTCCAGCCGCAAGGAACTCGGCATTCCGGTGGAGGAGCTGGCCGGCGATGAAGAGACTGTGCCGGACGCCGACGGGCTGGCCGAGATCGAAGGCCGGTACGAGGAGATCCGCCGGCGCATCGAGGCCCTCGGCCCGGTGAATCCCGAGGCGCTGGCGGAGTACCGCCAGGCGCACGAGCGCTACGAATTCCTGAACACGCAGCGCCAGGACCTGCTGGATTCCATCCGCGACACCGAGAAGGCCATCCAGGATATCGACGTCGAATCCAAGAAACGTTTCTCGGAGGCGTTCACGGCCATCAACGTGCATTTCCGCGAGCTGTTCACGACGCTGTTCAGCGGCGGCGTCGGCGAGATGCGGCTCACCGACGAGGCCAATGCGGCCGAGTCCGGCATCGACATCGTCGCTTCGCCTCCCGGAAAGCGGCTCCAGAACGTGCTGCTGCTCTCGGGCGGCGAGAAAGCGCTCACCGCGCTGGCGCTGCTGATGGCCATTTTCAAGTACCAGCCCAGCCCGTTCTGCATCCTCGACGAGGTGGACGCCCCGCTCGACGAGCCCAACATCCAGCGGCTGACGCGCTTGATCGCCGACATGTCCCGCCAGACCCAGTTCATTGTCATCACGCACGCCCGGCGGACCATGGAAGCAGCCCAGGCGCTCTACGGCGTCACCATGCAGGAGCCCGGCGTCTCCAAGCTGGTTTCGGTCCAGTTCAACCCCGTGCTGCCGCCGCCCCAGGCGCCAGTCGAGCAGTTAGCGAGGGCCTAAACTCGGGACAGTACACTCATTCACCAATTTCTAGCCCCGCCGGCCGCCACAACGCCGGGTCGTTGGGGTCGTGGCGCCGCGCACGCTCCCGCGCAGCTTCCCAACTGTTTGTGGCGTAGCAGTACACGCAGTCGAATCCGCACGTATCATACGCGCCAATGTCTACGCTCTCCACGCAGCCGCACTCGTGGCGCGTGGGGCGCGGGTTCAGCGTCAGGTCCGGGCGCAGAAGCTCCAGGTCCACGCAATGCGCCTTCCGCACGCCGGTCGCGAGCACGGAGTCCTCGCAGCAGGAGTACAGCGCGATGCCGTGCGCCTCGGCGATGCCCTTCAACTGTGACACGAGCGACACCTTGGTCTCGAGATCCGGATCGATGAACCGCACGCCGGCCCGCGCCAGGTTCCGGCGCGTCTTTCCGTAGAAATCCGCGAAGGAGAAGGTACAGCGCTCGGTGAAGCACTCCAGTTCGCGGGCCAGCGACGAGAAACGCTTCAGGTGATACTCCACCGGCGTCCTCTCCGACAGCAGGATGGGATCGTAGCGCCACAATGTCCGCGCCGGGGAAATCGCATCCGACAGCGCCCGGAAGGCCCGCAGCGCGTTCGCGAGGTCCGGGTTGCGCGCTTCCAGCGCCCGCTCATACCCGTTGATGGTGACGTGGAAGTAGAACCGGAATCCCCGGGTACCCAGTTCGCCCAGCCCGCCCAGCAACGGCGCGGGATATCGCGTCCAAAAGACGATCCCCGCGCAGTCCTCCGGCGCGAGCGACACGCGATATACCTGTCCGCCGAACGGATTGACCCAGTGACAGTACCCCTCCCGGACCCGGTTCATGAACCACGCGGCATAGAACGCTGGAATGTCCGTCCGCCGGCTGGCGCTCACCAGTCTCACAGAACCCCTTCTCCGCGAGCCCGTTCTCGCCCTCCACTTGGAGACTAAACGGCGCCCCGCGCTGCGGCGTCCACTCCCAGCAGCCGGCACTCGCTTTCCACCATCTCGCGCACCAGTTCCCGGAAACCGATGCTGTGCCGCCAACCCAGGATCTCCCGCGCCTTGCTGGCATCCCCCAGCAGCACGTTGACCTCGGCCGGCCGGTACAGATCCGGGTCCGCGGCCACGTACTTGCTATAGTCCAGCCCCGCGCAGGCGAAGGCCAGCTCCGCGAACTCCCGCACCGAATGCGACTCGCCGGTCGCCACCACGTAATCGTCCGGCTCCGCCTGTTGTAGCATCAGCCACATCGCCTGCACGTACTCCCGCGCGTGCCCCCAGTCCCGCTTCGCCTCCAGGTTCCCCAGCCGCACCTGGTCCGCCTTGCCCGCAACCACCCGAGCCACGCCGGAGGTAATCTTGCGCGTCACAAACTCAAATCCGCGCCGCGGGGACTCGTGGTTGAACATGATTCCGTTCGAGGCGTGCAGCCGGTACGCCTCGCGGTAGTTCCGGGTGAGATGGAACCCCGCCACTTTGCTGATGCCGTATGAGGAACGCGGGTGAAACGGCGTGCGCTCGTTCTGCGGCACCTCGACGGCATGGCCGAACATCTCGCTCGACCCCGCGAAATAGAACCGGCACCGCGGCGCCAAGTTTTTCAACGCCGCCAGCAGGAAGTGCGTCCCGTTGATGTTGGCGTTCAGCGTCGAGAACTCGTCGTCGAACGAGTAGCTCACGAAGCTTTGCGCCGCCAGGTGGTAGCACTCCTCCGGCTGCACCTTCTCGATCAACGTGTGGATGCTGGCGTAGCTCTCCAGCGAGGCCGCGTGCAAGTGCAGCCGCCCCAGCACCGCCAGCAGCCGCGAAAGCCGGTGTTCCGGGTCCTCCAGCGCGACCCGGCGCACCATGCCGTGCACTTCGTAGCCCTTTTCCAGCAGAAGCTCCGCCAGGTAAGAACCGTCCTGGCCCGTGATCCCGGTGATCAGCGCGCGTATCCCGCCCATTGCTTCTCGATACTATCACGCGGGCCGGCGGGGTGGGTCCGCGGGCTACTCTTCCAGGTGGAAGCTGCCCACGAACGCGCTGCGCTTGCCCGGGCTGCTCCACTCCGTGCCCAGCCCCTGGCCTGCATACCAGTTCGCCAGGGTATAGGCGGGCATGGCGTGGTCCAGTTTGGTCAGCGGCGGGTAGAACGTCTCCTCGTTGTGGCAGATGTCGTCGGCGCTGGTGATGGCGCGCGTCGCCACCTGCGCCAGGTTGCCCGCCTTCAGCGACGCCTGCGCGGTGTGCGGATTGTCGTCCCGCACCGTGAAGGTAATGGGCTGGTACTCGACGCGCACGATGTCCCGGAGCAGGTCCCCGCCCATCCGCTGAGCGAAGCCGATCAGCGCCAGCCGCTGTTCCGGATTCGCCCGATCGTCCACGATCAGCACCGCCTTCACCGGATACTCCGTGCCGGCGATGCCCAGTGTCCCGCTGGCCTTGATCACGCCGGCCACGGACAGTCCATCCAGCGGAACGCCTTCCCAGGTCCCTTGCTGGATGCTCCAGCCCAACACCGCCAGGTCGCCCACCTGGTTGGCCTCGCCGTTCGCGAAGCACGGCCCCGTGTACACGTCAGCCGTGCGCGACTCGACATATTCGCCGTGGATTTGAGTCCTTGGGATTCCGGCCGCATAAACCAGCGCGCCGCCTGCAAACACACTCGCAGCGATACGAAACAATTGTTTCATCCGACAGCCTCCTCTGGTCAGCCCAGATGAGACCATTCTAGCAGGATGCGGAGCCCTGCCGTTCGCCCGGTCCGGAAGTAGGGTGCGCGACAAGAAAGTGGAGCAGCAGCGGATGTGCTTGATTCTGCCGGGCCGTCCGAACGTGTCGCTACGCTGGGTTCGGAGCCGCGACCGCGAGGGAGCGGTCTCCCAGAGGTTCGGAAGAACCGCTTGCTGGCGCGCGCGGCTCAGAATCAGGGATGCCGGGCGTCCACAGAAATGTCGCGCTTGACCGGAAGTATGCTGAGTCGCGCCCGCAGTCCGTTACTGATGCGGCTCCGGGTCCGCCTCGACGATCGAGGCTGCACCAGGTTTCTGGAGAGGCTCCAGCAGCGCACGGGCCTCGGCTTCGGATTCGGGCGCCACTTGAATCCGGCAAGAGCAGCGACCCAACGGGGTCATGCCGCCTCCATACTCCCTTGGAATCCACCCCGCCATGTAGCGAGGGTCATCTCCGGTCACCAGGTAGTCGATGCCAGCATCTTCCAGGGACGCCTTCGCCAGGGTCAGAGCGAACGAATCATCAGTCTCCAGAACCGCGACCAATTCCATGGCGTGCTCTGGCATGGCCCGCTCACGCCTTCCCGCTATAGCGCCTTATAGCAGATCCGCGCCGCGTTGCACTCGTACTTGTCGACCAGCTTGCCGTCCGGCCCCAGAGCGAGCTGCGTCTTCAAACACCATAGAATGTGGTCGCCTCCGCTGGGCGCCTCCTGCTCGGGATCGATGAACAGGCCCTTCCAACGCAGGTTCTCGCAACGGTCGCTGCCAATCACGCGGAAACCGGTTTCCCCCATGCCTACGCCCTCGCCTTCACCGCCTCCAGCAGCGCGCGTTTCACCGCCACCCGCGCCAACTGGACCTTGTAGGCGTTCCCGCCGAGCGGCGTCGCGCCCTCGACCGCCGCCTTCCCGGCCGCTTCCGCCACCGCCGCGTTCACCACCTTGCCGGTCAGCGCTTTTTCCGCCGCCAGCGCGCGCCACGGCGCCGGCGCCACGTGGCCCAGCACGATCCGCGCGCTGGCCACCGCGCCGCCCTTCATCTTCAGCGCCACGGCTGCGGCTGCCAGCGGCCAGTCCAGCGCCTCCTTCTGCCGCACTTCATAGGTCGCATTCCGCACGCCCGCGGCCGGCGGCACCAGGATCTCCGTCAGGATCTCGCCCGGCTGGAGCGCGTTCTCCCGCGTCTTCTCGTCCCGTGGCGTCAGGAAGAACTTCTCCACCGGCAGGTCGCGGCTTCCCGTCGCCGACACCAGTTTCACCTTGGCCCCCAAGGCCACCAGCGCCGGCCCGAAACTCGATGCGCTCACGAAGTATGCCGGCCCCTTGTTGTCGAAGATCGCGTGGTAGCGGTTATCGCCTTTCTCCACCAGGCTCTCCCCGTTCGGGCCTTTCGCCAGCAGCCCGTAGCCCAGCCGGAAGTACCAACACCGCGGCCGCTGGCACAGGTCGCCGCCCACCGTCCCCACATTGCGGAGCTGCATGCTCGCCACTCCGCGCGCGGCCTCGGCCAGCGAAGGATACTCCGCCCGCACTCCGGCGTTCGCCAGCAGCTCCGCCAGCGTGACCATCGCGCCGATGCGCAGCCCCGCCGCCGTCTTGGAGATCCCTCCCAGCTCTTGGACGCCCTTCAGGCTCACCACCCGCTTAGGCGTCTGGATGTAGTCCTTCATCAGGCTCACGAGGTCGGTCCCGCCCGCCAGGATGTTCGCGTCTTCCCAGCGCTTCCCGAGCAGGCCTAGCGCCTCCTGAACCGTGGTTGGATTCCCGTACTCAAAGGCTTGCATCAGGCGTTCCTCCTTTCCAGCGCCGCCAGCACTTTGTCGGGCGTCAATGGAACCACCGGCGGGCGTACCCCGATCGCGTTGGTCACGGCGTTGGCGATCGCGGCGATCCCGCCGATCACCGGCGGCTCGCCCAGCCCGATCACACCCCGCTTGTCGTGCTCCGGCTCGCGGTTCAGATGCACGATAATCTCCCCCACGTCGCCGATCCCGGTCAGCTTATAGAACTCCATGTCGGCGTTCAGAATCCGCCCGGTCACCGGGTCCATGATGCGCTCCTCGGTGAGCGCGCCGCTGATGCTCAGCAGGACCGCCCCGAAGCACTGGCTCTCGGCCGTCTTCGGGTTGATGACCAGCCCGCAGTCCTGCACCGCCACCACCCGGTTCATTTTGACGATGCCCGTTTCGGTGTCCACGCTCACGTCGGCGATCTGCACTCCGCCCACTCCCGAGCCGATCAGCCCGCCCGGGCCCCGTTGCGCGTTCTCGCCCATTTCCGCGATGGTCTTCGTGCCCAGCTTCCTGCACGCTGCCTTCCAGTTCAAATTCTTGGAAGGGTTGCCCTTCACCTGGATCTTGCTGTCGGCGGCTTCCAGTTGGTCCGCTGGGACGCCGAGCGCCGGAGCCACCGCCTCGAACAGCTTCACCAGCGCGTTCATGGCCGACTTGCGCGTCGAGGCCGATACGCCGCCCACCGTTGTCGAACCGCCCGATGCGCCCGACGGCGGATACTTGGTGTCTCCGATCCGCACCTGGATCGCGCCCACCGGCAGCCCCAGCGTTTCCGCCGCCACCATTCCGATCACGGTGCGCGTCCCGGTGCCCAGATCCTGGCTGCCCAGCTCCACCTTCACCGTGCCGTCCGGGTTGATCGTCGTCAGGCACTTGCTCGGATGTCCCAAGCCTCCCCACTGGTTGAAGCCGATGCCCAGCCCCCGCTTGATGCTGCCCGATCCGGACTGCCCACGCGGATGCCATAGCCTGGCCCACTCCGCCAGCTCAGCGGCCTTCCTCAACTGCGCCCGATACACCTCCGGCCCCGGAATCTTGCCTGCGTACTGGAGGTTCTTGTCGAAGAACGCCACCGGGTCCATGTTCAGCTTGGCGGCCAGGTCCTCCATCGCGGTGCAGGTCAGATAGGAGAGCTGCGGATTGTTCGGCGCGCGCCAGGCCCGCTCCTCGGCGGCATTCACCGACACCGAAGTGTGCGTCATCCGCTTGTTCGGCACGCCGCGGAAAATGTATGGCAGTTGGCCCGCGGGCAGACCGCCCCCGCCGACTCCGCCCGTCGCCCAACTCTGCGACTGCCACACCGTCATCGTGCCGTCCTTCTTCGCGCCCAGCTTGACCTTGCCGAACAACGAGGGCCGGTTGCCGGCGATCTGCAACTCCGTGGAGCGATCCAGGAACAGCTTCACCGCGCGCCCGCCGCTCTTCTTGGAGAGACGCGCGCCAAACTCGCCCCAGCGGTCGTGCCCGAACTTGCTGCCGAACCCTCCGCCCATCACGTCCATGTGAGCGTGAACGCTGGTGGCCGGGATTTCCAGCACCTTCGCCAGGTCGCCGCCAATTCCCGAGAGGTTCTGGGTCGAAGGCCAGTATTCGAACTGATCGCCTTTCCACTCGATCACCTGGCCGTGCGCCTCCAGGCAGCAGTGGTTGAGCACCGGAATGCCGTAGAAGCCTTCCGAGACCGCATCGGCGTCCTTGAACGCCTGGTCCGGGTCGCCCGTCACCTGCTCGCCGCTCGGCTTGGCGCGGCTGCCGGCTTTCGCGAGATCCCGCTCGCTGACCAGGTGCGGCAGCACCTCGTACTCCACCTTGATCTTCCGCAGCGCGTCTCGGGCCAGCTCTTCCGAGGTCGCCGCCACCGCCGCCACCTCATAGCCGGCGTAGTGGATCTCTTCGCCCGGCGTGGCCAGCAGTTCCATCGCCGTCACGCCCGTGGATTTCCCGGCCGCGCCCCCATCGATGCTGCTGAGCCGCGCATGCGCGTGAGGGCAGGTCAGCACCGCGCCATACAACATCCCCGGCCGCTGGACATCGTAAGCGTAGGTTGCCTTCCCGGAACTCTTGGCGTAGCCATCCAGGCGCGAGGTGCGCTTGCCGATCACCCGCCGTTTCTCGACCGGAGGCCAACTGTAATCGGGAGTGTCAGGCATGCTGTGCTCCTTTCATCTCTTTGGCGGCCTGCAACACCGCTTTCCGCACGCCCATGTAAGTTCCGCAGCGGCACAGGTTGCCGCCCAGACCGGCCTTGACCTGCTCGTAGGAGGGATTCGGATTCTGCTCCAGAAACGCTTTGGCCGCCATCACGAATCCCGGAGTGCAGAACCCGCACTGCTGCGCGTCGTTGTCCACGAACGCCTTGATCACCGGATGAAACGTGCCGCCCTCCGAGAGACTCTCGACGGTCTGGATCTCCTTGCCTTGGGCCTCGATGGCCAGCACGTTGCACGCGTACACAGCCTTGCCGTCCAGCATCACCGTGCAGGCCCCGCACACTCCGCGGTCGCACACTTTCTTGGCTCCGGTGTAGCCCAGCCGGTCGCGCAGCGCGTCCAACAGGGTCACGCGCGGCTCGAGGCTGAGCTTGTGCTCCTTGCCGTTCACTTTCAGCGTCACCGGCGCCGCACCGGGACCGGCCACCCGGCCCCCCGGCGCTTGTGCCGCCGCCTCCCCCTCCAGGACGCCGACGCCCAGCGCGCCGCTCCCCAACCCGACTCCGCGGATGAAACCGCGGCGCGAGAAACCGGCCCTGGTCGTGGCTTGCTCCTCTGGCTCCTTCTTTCGACTCACGCCTGCCTCCTTGTTATCTCTCGTGCGCGTAGGGGTGGGTCGCAAACCCGCCCCCCCGGCATGGATTGCCACCAGTTTGGAACCAACCTTTTGACTATAGCAGAGACGAAAGTAGGGCGGTCCGCAGGCAAAGAGGGCACGGCTGAAACCGTGCCCTTGGCATCCGAAACGCCGGTAGTGGGGCGCGTTGAAAAGCCTCAGCCGGTTCCCGGAACCGGACCTCGTGGGCGCTTGCTGGTGGGAAAGGGATTTCGCGACAGCTCTCGGATTGGGTGGTCGAGAATGCGAAGAGGTGGATGTGCCCTGCTGCCAAGAGCGGTTCACGCTCCAGAGCCGTCAATATCGACTGCCAGTTCGGGATCGGTCGATTCAGTGAATTGCCGAGGAGTGACGCTAGCGATTCCCTCCTGGGATCGCCTGATGATTCCATCTGACGACCCCAGAGAGGTTGCCGCTGGACTACTGAGTCCTTGAATGGACCTTATCCACGGAGAAGGTGTCATCCTGTCCATGACAAATCACACAGCTCTCGCCGAGCGAATTTGAGTTGATCAGAGCGTGCGATGCGGTCGCTTTGTCGTCGTGGCAGCCCTGGCAGGCGGCCGAGATCGGAGGGGTGGTCGGCGTAAACCCGCCTGGACTGGCCACCAATGCCACCGCGCCGATGTTGTCCGGCTGGTAGGAGCTACCGACGTGGCAGGTAGTGCAAACGCGCAGGTCGCCGGGGAAGCGAACCTCCTGATAGTTGGTGGTTCCCAAGACGTAAGGATTCGCCAGATTGTCGCCGCGGTGGATGCTGTGGATCTGCCAGGCCAGGTTGACGCTCTGCTGGGAGGTGCCATCCACCAGCGTCGGATTATGGCAGATGACGCACTCCTGGGTAGCCCCGCGGGTGCCGCCGTGTACGAACTTCAGGTCCTGGTGGCAGGCGGCGCACTTCTCCGTCGCTACGACAACGCGTCTTGGAGCTACCTTGCTCTTGTCCACGGAGAAGTAGAACTCGACGGGCTTGGCGCTGTCGGTGGCGCTGGTCTGGTCCAATGTCCCTGGGAACAGCGTCACCGTATTGCGGGCCTCGATGGATACCGTGTACGAGCCCGCCGCAGCGGTCGGGATCTTGTTGGTCATGGTGTACTTGTAGACGCCATTGCTGCCCGGCGTTTTGCTGGGATCCTCGGAGACCCTGATTCCGCCGGCGCCGGTCTGGTAATCGGTGTTGGGACCGGCGAGAACCACTCGGATTTGCGTCAGTTTGCTGATGTCGACCGGGTTGCCGGCTTTGTCGGCCACGCTAAAGGTTACGGTGGGGGCGGAGCCGGGAACGGTGCTATCCACCCTCAGGACCTGCGTGACGATTCCGGGGAGTGAAGCCGAGTTGTTGGGAACCACGTGGGCGCCGGGAATCGAGGCGTCCAAGTCCCTCGTAGCCTGTGAACTGTGGCAATTCGCGCACCCGTTGTCGTCGAATACCGGGTAGTCAACGTGATTCTGACCAGTGGCGAAGTTGACATCGTCGTGGCAGGAACCGCACACCGCGCGGCTAGGCTTCGTCTTCCAGTTGTCGGCCTGCGCGGGCCCCGCCGCGTGGCAGGTGGTGCAGTTGCGGATATCCTGCGGGAAGACGACGGTGGAGAAGTCCGACCATTGGCCGCGGTGCCAGATCCGGTACGGGGTTCCAGCCTTCACGCTGGGCAAGCTCGATCCCATGTGGATCTTGTGGATCAAAACGGGCATGTCCTGTGTGAGCAACGTGTCCGGGTTCACCGTCTGCGGCGTGTGACAGAGGATGCAAAGCTCGACCTTCAAGCGCGATCCGCCATGCCCGATCAATGGGTTGTGGCAATTGTTGCAGGCATCGGTTCCGACCACCGACCGGACCACCGTCACCGGGGCGCCGTTCGGAACGAAGTTGAAAACGTCGTTGGCCGTCTCACTCCATTCGTCATAGGTCATGAACTCGGTCAGATTGCGCTGGGCGGAAACGCCGATGGCATGTGTAGCGGTGGCGTCAAAGCCAGCAGGCGCTTTGGTTTTGAACGTATAACTGTAGTCGCCGTCGCCGTTCTTCGTGAAAGTCCCCCCGGAATCATTGGCCGCCTGGATCTGAGAGGGATTGTTGTTCAACGTCGCTTTGGCGGTGGTTGTGGTGTAGGAAACGTACTGTCTCTGATTGGCCGGAATATAGGCAGCGATGAAACTCATGGAGACGGGGCCCGGCGTATAGACTCCGTCCCTATCGAGCGGCAGCCCCTTGGGATCGGTTATGTTGACGCGGGCGGTGATGGTGCCATCCTGCCCGATGCTGGCCGACACGATCTTGACCACGATACCCGGTCGGATGAAGTCCACCTGAATAGAGTCCAGGTGAGACGCCTGCAACTGGCCGGTATACCCGGGTTTCTTGGCCCGATCGGCTGCCATTAGTGCTGCCAATGGCAGCATCAGCAGGGGAACTGTAAACCTAAGAGACGATGGACGAAAATGTGCCATAGTGTTTCTCCTGACGAGGGGGTGCTCTCCACGCCCAGGGCTGCCGTTGCCGTGTGGTCGAGCTATTGGGCTGCCCGCGCATAACTTCGCAACATCAGTGGTTGCATTTTGCAACACCGAAGCAGAGGAGAGGATCTCCTTATCATTATAGACTATACACTGAATCAGGCCAGTTCGCGGTGATTTTTGTGGCACAGAGCTGTTTAAGAATGCAATGATCGTGTGGTGGCACAGGGAGTTGGGGCCGTGACCGATCTCGGCCTCGGAACTCGTCTCCTCCATCGCTTCGCAACATCGAACCAACACCCCTGCTACCGCACCAGAAGGAGACTGGACGGCTGGCGACTATTTCATCGTGCGCGCCACCGCCAAAGAGCTCTTTCCCAAGCAGCTAGATGAGCGGAACGTGTCCGTCACTTCCGTGGGCGGCAAGGACAATATCAGCAAGCTGGTCAAGCTCGTCCTCAAGCTCGGGATACCGAGACGCCCACGGGCCGCGCCATGTGGCAGATGATCGGCGTACTTGCCGAGCTTGAACGCAGCCTCATCACCGAGCGCACCCGCGCCGGTGTGAAATCCGCGCAGCGCCGCGGTGTGAAATTCGGGCGGAAGCCCAAGCTCACCGGCCAGCAGATCGACCACGCCCGCAAGCTGATCGACGAAGGCGAATCCCGGCAGTACGTGGCCGGCCTGTTGAATGTGGGGCGCGTTACCCTCTACCGGGCGCTTGCCGGCTGACGCCCCGCACTGTCGGGAGCCAAACTCGAGCCAAATCTGCAAAGCCTCCCATGTCGCGCACTCGCCCGAAGCCGTGGTTCCTAAACTGGGCTTTCACGGTCTCGTTCGAGGAGGCACAGCAGACGAAGACCTCTGCCCGCTTGTTAGTGTTCCAAAGGAGCAGCGCACGGGAGCGGTAATCTGCATCCGGCATACTGTAGCCAATGATGACAATCCGGTCTGAGCGCTCCAAAGACTCAGCGGCTTGTGACCAGAGCGACTCGTAAAACGGAATCCACTCGGTGCCCAGGGACGTTCTGACCGAGAACTCCTTCTCGTAAGTAGGCAGTATGAGGGTGGCCAATGGGGCGACCCCGCCGCCCGAAAAGGTCTTGTCCAAGACACGGCTCGGATAGTCAGGAAAAACGGAATCCACGTTGTCAACAAACGGTCGCTCCCCAAGACTGTTGGAAACGTGCCGAGGGCCACCTGTAGCGCCCCCAAATAACAGTGCAATCCAATTGATGCTTCCATGGGGCTTCAGTACCGTCACATCTGAATCGGGTTCATCCCAATCCGCCTCAAGGCTGGAGCCGTACCCGTTCCGGACGCGAAACTTCTGGGCGCGAACCAGTTCATTCTCCAAGGAAACGTCGTAGTTAAACGTTACGACTACATCCCCCTTCTCGATGCGGTGCGCGAAAGCTTCGTACAGCGGTGCTCCGCGACGTTGTTTGCAAATACTCTTGATATAGTCTCCGAGACAACGGCAAATCCTTCCGTTTAACCTCTTTTGCTGATCTTCAGTCAACGTGCGAAACGCTCCCCGACCGAGATCGAGGTCGGTAAACAGACCCTCCACATCCAGAACTGGGCCATTTAGCGTGGTGACGACGTCGATTGCTTGCCGGTATTCCGAGTCTGGAGGGTGTGTTTCAATGACCCATGTGACCACCTTTGGCCACAGCTCCGAACAAAGTGGATATCCGGCATGAAGTGAGGCACCAGCACCAAGCACATAGGTTGTCATGTTCCTTCCAGGCTACAACATAACGCCCGTTATGTTGCATCAACTGCTCAGGGTTGCCTGACGAGTCCGCCGTGGCTCGCGTAGGTTCTAGTCGGATCGTCAGCGACTCGGAAGTTCGCCCCCGAACTGCGGTCGGGCAAGCCACGCCTGGTCTGCGCGGGCTCAAGCCGGCCCAGTACCGGAACTCCCGAAACCGGCCGCTTTATGGAACGGCGGGCAGCGCGCTCGGCGCCCGCGCCACTTTGCCCGTCAGCGCCTCGTCGATCGAGATGTTATTCACTTCCAGCGTCCGGCCCACCGCCTGGTCCAGTTGCACTTGCGCCTTGGCCGAAGCGCTCTCCGCCGCCACCTCGTTCGAACGGGCCAGCGCCAGGTCGCGCTGGTACTGGATCACGAAGAAGATGGTCGATGCGCCCAGCGCGTATTTCTTCTGCTCGGCATCCAGCACCTGCTCCGCCAGTTGGCGCGCTTTCACCGCCGCCTGGTAGGCCGCCTGCGCCTGCTGCACCGCGATCAGCGCGTTCCGCACGTCCACCCGGATGCCATTGATCAGCCGCTGCTGGCTCAGCTCTTGCTGCCGCAGACTGATCTGATCCATCACCATGTCGGCCCGCGCCGCGCGGTTCAGGATCGGGATGCTCAACTGGAAACCCACCGAATAACTGGGGAAGTTGCGCCTGAACACCTGCGACATGGCCGCGCCGACGCCGCCGATGAAGAACTGGTCCGCGAGTCCGAGGGGGGTAGCCTGGCCGGCCAGCCCGTTATTCTGCAAGGAAGCCTGGACATCCAGCGACGGTAGCAATTCAGCCCTCGTCCCGGCCAGGCCGATCTTCGTGCTGTCGATCGCGATGCGCCCCTGCGCCACTTCCGGACGGTTCTCCAGGGCCCGCGCTAACAGATCCTGAGCCGGTTCGATCTGCCCCATGTCCGGCACCCGGATGCGGTCCGTCGGGATGATGTGCGCTTCCGAGATGCTGGGGCTGGCAACGCCGGTCCGGCTCAGCGCATTCTTGAGCAAAGTCTCCTGCTGGAGCACCTGGGTCTGCGCGTTCACCAGCGCCTGCTGGTTGGTCGCCACCTCGGACTCGGCGCGCACGATTTCGATCGGCGCCAGTGTGCCGATCTCCACCTGCTTCTTGTTGTCCTCGTAGAGTCTCTGCGACAGCGCCAGCGCCTGCTCCTTCACCTTCACGTTCTCCCCGAAGCTCACCAGGTCCCAGTACGCCGCGACGATCTGCGCCACCGTGGTAATCACCTGCTGTTTGAACGCCAGGTCGGTGATCTTCTGGCTGTTCCGGGCGATTCGAATGTTCCGGTTGTTCACCGCGATCCCGAAGCCTTGCAGCAGGTGCTGGGTGACCGTCAGATTCACGTTGGCGACGGAGTTCGGGTTGAGGTTGTTGAACAGGTTGTTGGAGGAAACCGTGCTGGTGTTCCAACCCACCGACAACGACGTGCCCGTTACAAAACCCTGCTGGTAGCCGACGCTCGAGCTCGTGCCGTTCACCTGGACGCTGGTGGTTCCGGTAGTCACCGTGTTGGCCTGGGGGCTGGATTGGTGGAACGCGCCGTAGGTCCAGTAGACAGAAGGGTCGAAATTCGGAATGGACGTCCCGGTTGCGGTAATGATCGTGCCCCCGGCGCTGCTGCTGGAACTCGCGGCGGAGCTGGCGGTGCCCACCACGTTGGTCACGCCCGCCTGGGAGAGCGCGTTGGTGGTCGCCGTTTGCACACTCGTGGGCACGCCGCGCAGCAGTCCGCCCGCTTGGGTCCGCAAGAGGTTCGCCGACGCGTTCATCCCTCCGTATCGCTGGTAGGCGATGTCCAGGTTGTTCTCCAACGTCAGCGCGATCGCGTCCTGGAGCGAAAGATAGATGTTGCCCGCCCGCAGCAGCGACTCCAGCCGGTTCGAGTTCGATAGATCGACGGGCGCCAGCTCCTGGAACCGGTAGTTTCGGGTCAGACCCGAGAACCGCCCGCCGCCGTTGCTCTGGATGGCTGGGCCTTGCGCGCCCGCGACGGGCGTCAGCAGCAAAAGAACGCAGACTACGGCAATGCCGCGCTGGATTGAGATCATGGAGTCACACCTCGATGCAGGTTCAGTTGCCTCAAGCAATCTAAGACGCTGTCGTGCAACCTTCTGTTCCCTGAATCTCCCATGGTATCGCAACGTTGGGCGGCGCCCCGCATCCTGCTATAATCTTCCCGTCAGCGCAGTCGCAATCCCGATCCAAGGAGATCACTTCGATGGCCAGCTACGTTCCCCCGCCGCCGCCCCTCGCCGCACAACCGCCCAAGAAGACCAGCCCCCTCGTTTGGGTCCTGCTGGGCTGTGCGGGACTCATTCTGCTCATCGGCATCGCCGCCATAGTCTTACTCTCCTATGGCGTGCATGTATTCCAGAGGAATCCCGCCGCCGCCCTCGCCAGGATCGCGCTCGCCGCCAACCCTAACGCCGAAGTGGTTTCGGTTGACGATGACCATGGCAGGGTCGTCGTCCGCGACAAGAGAACCGGGAAGACCGTCACCCTGAATCTCGAAGACGTCAAGAAGGGCAGAATCTCCTTCGAGGGCGAAAACGGTGAGAAGGTCACTATCCAGGGGGAGGGCGAGTCAGGCACCATGAAGGTGCAGTCCTCCGAGGGGACCGCCACGTTCGGCGCCGGTGGCCCGGTCAAGCTGCCCGCCTGGTTTCCCGCCTATGCCGGCGTGACCCCTCGCGGCACCTACTCGGTCTCCGACAACACCAGCGACGCCGCCGGTTTCCAGTTCACCACCAAGGACTCCCCCGAGCAGGTCCTCCAGTTTTACGAAACCGGCCTCAAGAGCGCCGGCCTCAAGGTCACCACCATGAAGCAGGACAATGGCGGCATGGTTACCGGGCAGGACGAAGGCGAGCAGCGCCAGGCTCTGGTGACGGTATCCGTCGCGGACGGCGCGACGCAAGTGACCGGCACCTTCAAGTCCAAGAAGTAGCGCCTCCGCCCCTCAATTCTGGAACCCAGGTGGGGCAGAGATGTGGGGCGGGCAATCTTGCCCGCAGCCGGCCTTCCGGCCGGCTGGACCCGCTGGAAAGCGGGTCCGCAGGCTGTAAAGCCTGCCCCACTGTCCAGACGCATACTCGTAGATCGCAGGATGTGCGGGTGCCCGTGCGTGCCGCAGTCAGTCCACGCGGATTTGCGCTGCCCCGCGCCTAATCGGGCCTGTTGCCGGCCACATTCGTCAGAACCGCCTTCACTTCCTCGGCCAGCCGCGTTGCCGTGAACGGCTTTTGCAGGAAGCCGGACACGCCCTTACCCGCGAACATTTTCAGGACCTCCGATTCGCTGTACCCGCTCATGACGATGACTCTCAGGCCGGGGCACTTGCTCTTCAGCACGCTGACCGCCTCATCGCCGCCCATCTCGGGCATCATGAGATCCACCAGGACCAGGCCGATCTCTTCGGCGTGCTCCTCGAAGATCCGAATCGCCTCCCGGCCGTTGTTCGTGACCAGTACCCTGTACCCGTACCGCTCGAGCGCACTCCGGCTAACCTCGCGGACCATCGCCTCATCATCGACCAACAGAACGGTTTCGGTCCCGCGGAGGTCCGGCTGCCGCCCGCTCTGTCGCGGAGCATCGGGAGGCGCCCCGGCGGGGAGAAACGCGCGAAACGTGGCGCCCTTGCCCGGCGCCGTGTCGAGCTGAATCGCTCCGGAGTGTGCCCGAATGATGCCCGCCACAGCCGCCAGCCCCAGGCCGCGGCCCATGAACTTCGTCGTGAAGAACGGGTCGAAGATCTTCCTGCGGGTCTCGTTGTCCATTCCGCAGCCGGTGTCCGCGACCTCGATGCAAACGTAGCTTCCTGGCGCCAAGGAGCGGCCCGTGACCTCGTCGGAGATGCGTTCGGTTTCGGAAACCTCCTGTGCTCCGGTGGTGATCGTCACTGTCCCGGTCTGATCCGCGCCGATCGCCTCGGCGCCGTTGATCACCAGGTTCATGACGATCTGCTGCAACTGGCCACGATCCTCCTCGACTCCCGGCAGATCGGGCTTCAGCGCTAGCTTGAGCGTCACTTTCTTCGGGATAGACGCGCGCAGCAGGTCCGTCATGTCGCGGACGATACGGGAGAGGTTGAGGTTCTCGACCACCAGGCGGCCCTTGCCCGCGTACGCCAGCAACTGCCGGGTAAGATCGGCCGCTTTTTCCGTCGCCAGGAGGATCGAGTCGAGCTGGCCCCGGCTCTCCTCGAACACTTCGTCCTGCAGCAGACTTGCATTGCCCATGATGCTGGTGAGCAGGTTGTTGAAGTCATGCGCGACGCCGCCCGCCAGCAGCCCTATGCTCTCCATCTTCTGCGCCTGACGCAGCAGCTCTTCACTGGCCCGCGCGGCCCGCTCGGCCCGTTTCCGCATCAAGACCTGCACGACACCGAAAGCCAGGGCCTCCAACGCTTCCAGGTCCTGCGAACGGTAGCCGCCCTCCCGGTTGCCGACGGCGATCAGCCCGATGGTTTTCCCGCCGTGTTTCAGGGGCACGCCCAGAAACGCTGTGAGGGGCGGATGACCTTCCGGGACGCCGATGCTGTCTGGGTGACTGCGCGGGTCGTTGGTGAAGAAGCCTTTGCCGTCCACCAGCACGCGGCCATAGATGCCATGGATCTTGAACCCGGCTGGCGCCTTGCGCTGGCCGGGAGTCCCGATCCGGCAGGCCTCCCAACCAGGATCGCTGATGGCAACGTTGTCGACGCGCCCCTCGGCGTTGATCTCCGCGAGGAACCCGAACTTGCTCTGGGTCACCTCCTCGGCCACCGCCAAACAGACGCGGCCCAATTCCTCATCCGTGTCGCGGGTGAGGGCTTCCGTGAGGATTCGGTTGATTCCCTCCAGGACTGCGTTCTGATAGCGGATTCTCTCCTCGGCCTGCTTGCGGGCGGTGATGTCCATGATCGCCACCGCGCCACCGGCGATCTTGCCGCTCCCGTCGCTAATGGGGGCGGCACTGTTCAAGACAAAGGCGCGCGTGCCGTCGAATCGCTGGATCTGCATCTCCTGGCCAACGACCGTTTCCCCCTTCTGCACGGCGCGAACCGAGGCCCATTCCTCTGGCTGGACCGGCTGGCCGGTGTCCACCGACCAAGCCTTGTAAGCGGAATAATCGTCGAACGAATGCGGCAGCGGCCCCGGGCCGCCCCATACCTGCTCGAACGCGCGGTTGGACTGGATGTTGGCGCCCAAGGCGTCCACCAAGGCCACACCCACGGGCAGAGTCTCCATGACGGCCAGGAGGCGGTTCTTCTCATTCACCACCTCCGCGTGCGCCGCCGCCAGGGCCGTCTCGGCGCGCCGTTTTTCGGTGACATCGTGAAACACGAGCACCACG
This sequence comes from Bryobacteraceae bacterium, assembly GCA_050008465.1. Taxonomy (GTDB): domain Bacteria; phylum Acidobacteriota; class Terriglobia; order Bryobacterales; family Bryobacteraceae; genus Fen-330. Next base: position 98,137 of record JBEKMO010000015.1, on the reverse strand, counting down.
CCCGCCGCATGGCCCGTGGCGTCGAGGATCGGCGCGGCGCTGTCCTCGATGGCCACTTCGCGGCCGTCCTTGGTGAGCAGCGCGATCTGATTGGCGACCGTGACGACGCAGTTCTCCTTCAGCACTCGCGCCACAATATCGTCCGCCGGCTGGCGGGTCCGTTCATTGACGATCCGGAACACGCGCTGGATCGGCAGGCCCAGAGCCTCCTCCGCTTTCCAGCCGGTGAGCGACTCCGCGGCGGGATTGAGGAAGGTGATGCGGCCGCCGGTGTCGCCGGCGATCACCGCTTCGCCCATGCTGGTGAGCGTGACGCGGAGCCATTCCCGCTGCTGGCGCAGTTGCTCTTCGGCGTGCTTGCGTTCGATGGCGTACCGGATAGCGCGCGCAATCTGCCGGCCGTCGGCCTGGCCTTTGACCAGGTAGTCCTGGACGCCCTCGTGGACCGCCGCGAGGCCAAGCCTTTCGTCATTGAGGCTGGTCAACACCACGATGGGCAAGCCGGGCGCCTCTTTCTGCGCGCGCCGGAAGGTGTCCGGCCCGGAGCTGTCGGGCAGCGACAGATCCAGCAAGAGCACGTCGAAGGATTCCTGGTACAATCGCGCGAGGGCGTCGTTCAGGCGCTCCACCCAGGTGCACTCAAAACGGCCCGCGCCAGCCTGGTGGAGGGTCTCTTGCAGCAGCTCGGCGTCGGACGGGCTGTCTTCGACCAGCAGGATGCGGATACCGGCGGTGTTCATGGTGTGTGGTCCCGAGTGTTCATCGTCCCCGCGATTGCCAACGCCCGGCGTCGCCTGCGCCTGCGCCGGGCTGGGTCTTTCGTGGTTTCATCCGCTTCCTCATTTCTCCGGAGGCAGTTTGACGACCGTAAGCCAGAAACCTTCGATGGCTTTGACGACTTCGAGGAACTGCTGAAAATCCACGGGCTTGGTGACGTAGCAGTTGGCGTGGAGGGCATAGGCCTGCAGCACGTCCTTTTCGGCCTGCGAGGTGGTCAGCACCACCACGGGAATGGCGGTGAGTTTCTCATCCGCCCGGATTTCCGCCAGCACTTCCCGGCCGTCTTTGCGCGGCAGATTCAGATCCAGCAGGATCAGATCGGGCCGGGGCGCCTGGGCGTAGTTGCCCTGGCGGCGCAGGAACTCCATCGCCTGCACGCCGTCTTCGACTACGCTGAGGCTGTTGCACACTTTCGCGGCGGCCAGCGCCGCCACGGTCAGGTCGGTATCGCTGGGGCTGTCTTCCACCAGCAGGATTTCAATCGGCCTGCCCAGACGAGGGTTTATGATTTTTGTGTCCATGGGATTTCTGACTCTTCGGGGATGGTGAAGCAAAACGTCGATCCTTGGCCCGCTTGCGACTTCACCCAGATCGTGCCGCCGTGGCGCTCGACAATCTTCTTGCAGATGGCCAGGCCGATGCCGGTGCCGGGATACAGTCTGCGGGTGTGCAGCCGTTGAAAGATCAGGAAGATGCGCTCGAAGTATTGCGGCTCGATGCCGATGCCGTTGTCGCTCACCGCCAGGACCCACTCGCCCGGCTGCTGCTGGGCGCTGACGTGGATTTCCGGGGGCCGCTCGCTGCGGAACTTTAGGGCATTGCCGATCAGGTTCTGGAAGAGCTGGGCCATTTGGCCGGCGTCCACGCGAAGCGTGGGGAGCGGATCGCGAACGATCTTCGCGCCGGTTTCCTTCACGCTGGCGCGCAGGCCATCCAGGGCCTGGTCGAGGACGGTCTCGAGATCGGCCGCTTCGAAGGCTTGGCCCCGGGTGCCGACGCTGGAGAGCGCCAACAGATCGGAGATGAGCGTGTGCATGCGCGCGGCGCCCTGGATGGCCCCGGCGATGTGGCGCCGGCCGCTGTCGTCGTGTTTGTCCCCGAACTGCTGTTCGAGCAGGCCGAGGTAACCCGTCACGGCCCGCAGCGGCTCCTGCATGTCGTGCGAGGCCACATAAGCGAATTGTTCCAGTTCCTGGTTGGAGCGGGCCAGCTCCGCGGTGGTGCGCTGCAACGTCTCGGCGGCCCGCCGACGCTCGGCGATTTCCATCTGCAGTTGGGCGTTGGCGGCTTCGAGCTCGCCGGTTCGTTGTCCGACCAGTTCTTCCAGATGGTCGCGATAGCGGGCCAGTTCGGCTTCGGCTCGCTTCCGCTCGGTCACGTCGCGGGCGGCGGCGAACACGCCTTGCACCCGGCCGGCTGCACTGCGATACACGGTCGCGTTGTAGAGCACGTCGGTAGTGCGGCCCGAGACGTGGCGAATGGTCAGCGGGTAGTCGCGGACCAGACCCTCGGAGAGGACCTCGTGATAACCTTCTTCCGCTTTCTGCGGCTCGGTGAAATAGTCGGAGAAGCTGGCGCCGATCAACTGCTCGCGTGCCACGCCGGTGACGATTGCAGTGGCCTCATTCACGTCCGTGATCTTGCCGTCCGGACTGATGGTGACGAGAGGATCGAGGCTGGCCTCGATCAGGCTGCGCGCGTACAGCGAGGCGACGCGAAGTTCTTCCTCCATCCGATTGCGCTCGGTCACATCCCGGGCGGCGGCGAACACTCCCTGCACCTGGCCGGCTTCATCGCGGTAAACCACCGCGTTGTAGAGCACGTCGGTGGTGCGGCCGGAGGCGCGGCGAATCGTCAGCGCGTAGTCGCGGACCAGACCCTCCGAGAGGACCTTGTGATACCCTTCTTCGGCCTTCTCCGGTTCGGTGAAGTAGTCGGAGAAACGTGTCCCGATCAAACGCTCGCGAGCCACCCCCGTGACCAGCTCGGTGGACCTGTTCACGTCGGTGATCTTCCCCTCCGGACTGATCGTGACCAGTGGGTCCAGACTGGCTTCGATAAGGCTTCGAGCGTAGAGCGAGGCCTTGCGCGCCTCCGCCGCCAGATCAAGCTGCCGCTGGCGATCCAGCACGGCCCGATTCGCTCGCTGGAGTCGATGAACCAGAATGCTGCTCGCCCCCCCCACCACCGCGAACAACGCCAGCGACGCAATATCCGAGGCGTCGTGCTGGATGATATCGAACCGCGGTTCCAGGAAGAAGAAATCGATGGCAACGACACCCAGGCCGGTGGCCGCAATACCTGCCCTGAGGCCGCCGTAGAGCGCAGCCCCTAATACCGACAGCACGAACACCAGAAGCGGCGCCTTGTCGTGGAGGAGGGGATCGAGCGCGCTCCTGATGAGGACTGCGGCAGCTACTGCCAGTGCGGCAACCGGGTATCCTTTGTAACCGGAGCGGCCAAGGCCGGAATCGAGGTGGCGGCGAATCGCGCCCCGGGCTTCAGCAGATCGTTCCGCGGTGGACATCGGGTGCCCCTCGTGGGCTACCGCTCAACAAGCTGGCAGGAAGCCCCATCGGAGTGTCAGCCGGGATTTCCATTTTGGACTCCCGGGTTGTCGTCAGTATACACCCTGCCGCCTTTCTTTGATCCTGCGAGTTGCAGTTCCAGCAGCCGCCACAGAAAGATTAATGTTAATTCATCTTGACGCGCTCTTCTGTCCCCTCATAATGGAACTAAAGCAAGAAGCCCCGGGTTTTGGGAACTCGGGGCTTCACTCAGAGGGGCTGGCGACAGGCTGGGTCCCGTCGCCGGGGATGCTAATAAGTCAATGACGACTTATGTTTGATCATGTCCCTGCAATACGCGTGCCATATCGCAAACCCAAGAAAACTCGGGTCCGCATCCTCGCTTTCTCGCCCAGTTGCGCGTTTTCCCTCACCCACGCCGCCCTGTTTCCGCCCAACCTCACTCATACCGAAGCGACTCGTACCTTCTTCTTGGCGGTCGAGATCGGCAGCCCGATCATGTCGTCCTGGCCCGTGAACGGCCGCCCCGCCATGATGGTATAGTCGCGGATTCTCAGGTAATCCGGTGTGGCGCCCGAGCCCACCGCCACCATCGCCAGCCAGCTCATAACCTTATCCCCCTTGTGGCGCACGCTCTCCAGCGTGCCGTGCCGGCTCTCGTGCCGACACCCTTAAGACCGCATCCCCCCCCTCCGCCAAACGGGCTCCCTGGCCCGGCGGCGTCTTTCCCCTGAGTGGGTCCCACAATCGCTTCCTGCCCTTCGCTGAGCTTTCCACCCGTCACTGCAACCGGCGCCGGCTGTCGGTTTTCCCCCAGCACCTACACTGTCTGTGACGCTGCCTCCCGCCGTGTCATCCTGTGCCTCCGCGATGCCCAGTTGCGCTTCCGCACTCCGCGCTGCGTTGCCCCCGCATGTGCGCCCATGCGCCCTCCGGATGCTATAGTGGGCTCTTGTGAGCCCTCCCACGAGCCCGGTTCTCGACCTCTTTCACGAGACCGGCGCCTACCTCCGCGGCCATTTCCGCCTCACCAGCGGTCTGCATAGCCCCGAGTACTTGCAGTGCGCGCTCGTGCTCCAGCATCCCCGGCACGCCGCGCATCTCGGCTCGTTGCTCGCGGCCGCCTTGCGCTCGCTCGTCCCGGGCCTCGCGGTGAAAACCGTGGCCTCTCCCGCTCTGGGCGGCGTCATCATCGGCCACGAAGTGGCGCGCGCTCTCGGCGCCCGTGCCATCTTCACCGAGCGCGACCCCTCCGGCACAATGACGCTGCGGCGCGGTTTCTCGGTCGAACCGGGAGAGCCGGCCGCGGTGATCGAGGATGTGGTCACCACCGGCGGCAGCACTCGTGAAGTGGTCGAGTGCCTCCTCGCCGCCGGCGCCCGCGTCCTGGCCGCTGGCTCCATCATCGACCGCAGCGGCGGCCACGCCGAGGTCGGAGTGCCCCGGGTCTCCCTGGTCACTCTCAACGTGGTCACCTATCCCCCGGACCACTGCCCGCTCTGCGAGCAGGGTGTCCCGGTGGCCAAGCCGGGCTCCCGCCCCGCGCCGGTCGCCTGATGCGCCGCATCCAGATCACGCTCGCTTACGACGGGACGGATTACCATGGCTGGCAGGTGCAGCCTGCCCTCCCCACCATCCAGGGAACGCTCCAGGACGTCCTGGCCGAGATCGAGGGCCAGCCCGTCCACGTCGACGGCTCCGGCCGCACCGACGCCGGTGTCCACGCCCTCGCGCAGGTTGCCGCCTTCTCGCTCTCAAACCCCATCCCGCTCGAGAACCTCAAGCGCGCCATGAACCGCCTGCTGCCGGGAGCCATTCGCGTCTTCGCGGCCGAGGAAACGGACACCGCCTTCAACCCCCGCTACGACGCGCGTGCGAAAACTTACGAGTACCGCATCTTCCGCGGCGAAGTCTGTCCTCCCTTCGAGCGCCGCTACGTCTATCACTACCCCTATCCCCTCGACCTGGTCCGCCTCCTCGGCGCCGCGCCCCTCTTCGAGGGCCAGCACGATTTCTCCGCATTCGCCGCCGCCGATGACCGCGACCGCGAGGGGGGCTCGAAAGTTCGCACCATCTTCTCTTCGCGCGCCGAAATAGCGGGCGATCGCCTGCTCTATCGCGTCCGCGGAAGCGGTTTCCTCAAGCACATGGTTCGCAACCTCGTCGGCACTCTCCTAGAGATCGGCAAAGGCAACTTGGCTGCGGACAGCTTTCAGGCCCTCAAAGCTGGCCGCACTGCCCCCGCCCACGGCCTCTTCCTCCTGCGCGTCGAGTACTAGCCCGCTCCCGCCGTGCTACGATGTCGTTCGACATGGCCAAGCTCCTATCCCTTCTTCTCCTGTGTGCCGCTAGTCCCAACCTGGGCGTGTTCGAGAGCGCCGGGGACGTGGGTGGGACTCCGTTCGCCGGCGCCGCCGAGTTCGACGCCGCCCGCGGCGAGTATCGCGTCACCGGTGGCGGCGCGAACATCTGGGGCGCTCAAGATGCCTTCCACTTCGTCTGGAGGCGCGTGTCGGGCGATTTCGTCCTCGCCGCTGACGTCAAGTTCCTGGGATCGGGCGCGGTGGCGCACCGGAAGGCCGCGCTGATGTTCCGCCAGGGGCTCGAACCCGACGCTCCGTACGCCGATGTCGCGGTGCATGGCGACGGCCTCACCTCGCTGCAATTCCGCCCCGCGGCCGGCGCTCCCACCCAGGAGATCCAACTTCCGCTAAAAGCCCCGGCGCGAATCCGCATCGAGCGGCGAGGCGACCGCTTCACGGTGTATGCCGGCAATCCCGGTGAAGAGCTCCGGCCGGCGGGCCCGGTGACCGTAGCTCTCAAGGACCCGGTCTACGCGGGCCTCGCGGTGTGCTCCCACGACGCTAGCGTTTTGGAGACTGCGGTATTCTCAAGTGTGAACGCCCAGCCGCCAGCCCCGCGAGTCCGTAGCAAGCTCTCCGTGTATCACCTGAAATCCGAGCAGGTCGAGTTGATCTATACGGCCGAGCGTCTCTTCGAGGCGCCGAACTGGTCCACCGACGGCACGTACCTGCTGATCAATTCCGATGGCGCGCTCTGGCGCCTGCCGCTGGACCAGAAACCGGTCGAACTCCGGAAGCTCGACCTCGGCGCGGTCACCGGCTGCAACAACGACCACGGCTTCACCCGCGACGGCAAGCGCCTCGCGATCTCCGCGCGCGGCACGACCCCCGCCTCGCAAATCTACGTCGCCGCCTCCGACGGCGCCGGCGTGCGCCTGGTCACGCGGAACTGCCCCAGCTACTTCCACGGATGGTCGCCGGACGGCCGCTGGCTGGCCTTCGTGGGTCAGCGCGAAGGGATCTTCAACCCCTATCGAATCCTGGCCGACGGCAGCGGAGAGGAGCAGCGGCTCACTGCGCGGCGCGCCAACGATGACGGCCCCGAGTATTCACCCGACGGTAAATGGATTTATTTCAACTCCGACCGCGCGGGCACTTGGGATATCTGGAGGATGCCCGCCGAGGGCGCCGGGCCGGGCGATTCCAAAGCCCAACGCGTCACCAGCGACGACTACGAGGACTGGTTCCCGCACTTCTCGCCCGACGGTAAGTGGATGGTATTCCTCTCCTTCAAGAAAGGAACCCAGGGCCACCCGGCCAACCAGGACGTCGTGCTGCGCCTGATGCGCACGCCGGGCGCGAAGTTGAAGCCCTCGCCGATCCGCGTCCTCACCCACCTGTTCGGCGGCCAGGGCAGCATCAACGTGAACTCCTGGTCCCCCGACTCGACCAAGTTCGCCTTCGTCAGCTACGAGTTGATCCCGTAGCCGGGTGGGGCAGACCATCGCTTTGTGGGGTCTGCCATCGCTCCACCACCACAACATGCTCGATTACCGCAGGCGGCTCCCGCACTGGATTCCCGACCAATCCCTGATCTTCGTGACCTGGCGTCTGGCCGGCTCCCTTCCGCCATCCACAGGCGCCTGTGAGCACTCCGGTCCCCTCTGGTTATAGGACGAGCGAATAGCGGCCGTGGTGGTGAGCGCCCTCCGCTACGGTGCTACGGTCCGCAAGTTCTACGATCTCTACGCCTGGGTCGTCATGCCGAACCACGTCCACGTAGTTTGGGAACCGCGGGTTGCGATGCCCGGCATCATGCGCTGGCTCAAGGGCAGAACCAGCCGTGCCGCCAATCGCATACTGGGACGCACAGGAATGCGCTTCTGGCTGGACGAATCGTTCGACCATTGGGTGCGCACCGAAGAGGAACTCCGAGGTTTGATCGAGTATGTGGAAGAGAACCCGGTGAAGGCCGGACTGGTGGAGAGGGCGGAGCAGTGGCCATGGTCCAGCGCCTGGCAGACGACACAAACCGATCGTCTGCCCCACGCTCCTCACCCTCGCTTCCGCAAGAAGTCGAAGTCGCAGCCCAGGTTGGCCTGCATCACGTGGTCGAGAAATAGCTTTCCGTAGCCCCGGTCGTAGGCCGGCGGCGGCGGGGTGAAGCTCGCCAGGCGCCGCGCGATCTCCTCTTCGCTTACGCACAACTCCAGCCGCCGCTCCTCGACGTCGAGCAGGATCTCATCGCCCGTGCGCACCGCCGCCAGCGGCCCGCCCACCGCCGATTCCGGCGCCACGTGCAGCACCACCGTCCCATAACTCGTTCCGCTCATCCGCGCGTCGCTCAACCGCACGCAGTCCTCGATGCCCCGCTCCAGCAGCGCCCGTGGCATCGGGATGTGCCCCCACTCGGGCATTCCCGGCGCGCCCCGCGGCCCGCAGTTCTTCATCACCAGCACCGTGTCGCCATCGACGGGCAGGTCCACGCGCTCCACTCCCGCGCGCATCTCCTCGACGTTCTCGAACACGTGTGCCCGCCCGCGATGCCGCAGCAGGTGCGGCGAGGCCGCCGTCTGCTTGATCACCGCACCGTCCGGCGCCAGATTGCCCGTCAGCACCGCCGTGCCGCCCTCGCGGTACAGCGGATCGGCCAGCGGCCGGATCACCGCCCGGTCGAAGCACTCCGCCCGCTCGACGTTCTCTCGGACGCCCTTCCCAGTCACAGTGGGGCACTCGCCGTCCAGCAGTCCCAGGATCTCTTTCATTACCGCCGGAATGCCGCCCGCCGCGAACAGGTCCTCCATCAGGTACTCGCCCGACGGCTTCACGTTCACGATCCACGGCGTCCGCCTCGAGATGCGGTCGAATTCGCCGAGCAGCAGATCGATCCCCAGCCGCCCCGCGATCGCGATCAGGTGAATGATGGCGTTGGTCGAGCCGCCGATCGCCATGTTCACGGTAATGGCATTAGCGAACGCCGCCGCGGTGAGGATGCGCGACGGCCGCAGATCCTCCGCCACCATCTCCACGATGCGCCGCCCGCTTTGCTCGGCCATAGCCAATCGCCGCGAATCCGGCGCCGGAATGTTCGCGCAACCCGGCAGCGTCATGCCCAGCGCCTCGGCCAGGCTGGTCATCGTCGACGCCGTGCCCATCACCGTGCAGTGGCCCGCCGAGCGCGCGATGCCTCCCTCGATCTCCTGCAACTCCTCCTCGCTCAGCCGCCCCGTACGGTACAGGTCGAACAGCTTCCTGCCGTCCGTGCCCGCCCCCAACCTGCGGTTCCTCCACTGGCCTGCCAGCATCGGGCCGCCGGGGACCATGATCGCCGGGACATCCGCGCTCGCCGCCCCCATCAATTGCGCCGGGGTGGTCTTGTCGCACCCGCACAGCAGCACGCAGCCGTCCAGCGGGTTAGCGCGTATGGACTCCTCTACGTCCATCGCCATCAGGTTGCGGAACAGCATGGTGGTCGGGCGCATCATCATCTCGCCCAGCGAAATGGTGGGGAACTCCAGCGGGAACCCGCCCGCGATCCAGACCCCGCGCTTCACCGCTTCGGCCACCTGCCGCAGGTGCGCGTTGCAGTTGTTCAGCTCGCTGAAGGAGTTCGCGATGCCGATGACCGGCTTGCCCTCGAACACCTCGGCGCCGAATCCCTCCGAGCGCATCCAGGCGCGCCGGGCGAAACCATAGTAGCCGGGGTCCCGGAACCACTTTCGGCTGCGCAGCTCAGCCACTTGAGGGCGGCTTTCCGGCCGGAGGGTCTCCGCGCCGTGCGCGCTTGGACTCGTACATCAGCCGGTCGGCCTCGGCCAGGCTGTCGCGCAGCGGGCGGCCGGTGGTCGGCGCGATGCCCCAACTGAACCGGACCGCGGTCTGCCCGTGGTGCCGGATGTGGAAGGTCTTCAGCCGCTCCTCGATCCCGGCCATCCGCGACTCCACCAGCGACTTGTCGCAGGTGCGGAAGAAGAGCACAAACTCGTCGCCGCCCCAGCGGAACGCCAGGTCCTCGTCCCGGACCGAGCTGATGATCAGGTGCCCCACCCCGTGCAGGATCTCGTCCCCCACCAGGTGGCCGAAAAGTTCGTTCAGCACCTTGAAGTCGTCCATGTCGCAGACCACCACCAGCCCCTCGAACCCGTGCTCCTCGTCGATCCAGCGCGACAACGCGGAGCGGTTCATCAGCCCGGTGAGCGGGTCGTGATCGAGCTGCCCCGCCGCCTGCTTCCGCAAGCGCGTCAGCTCCTCGTTCAGCACGCGGAGCTGCTCCTTCTGGTTCTCCAGCCGCACTGCGATCACCACCAGCGCCAGCGCGAACGCGACTTGCAGCGGCGCGTAGAACACCACCGCGACCCGCTCGGTAGCCGTCAGGTAGCGCAGCGCGATCAGGGAGGCCGCTCCGCGTCCTATCCACAGCAACAGCCAGAACACCAGGCTCTTCCGGGTCAGCGAGCGGCGAAGGTAGTACAGCACCCCGCAGAACAGCAGGCTGACCAGCAACTCCACGATGACCGAAAGCAGCCAGGGTGACATGGGCTAGCGACTGCGCTCCACCGTGTACCGCCGCACGGAAACCGCCTTCCCGGTGACGTCGTCCACGTCTACAAGCACAGAATGCAATTCTACCTTACCGCGAGCCGCTTCCATGCGTACCGGCAGCCCGGTCAGGAACCGCCGCAGGACGATGCCCTTCTCGATGCCGATAATCGAGTCGTACGGCCCGGTCATCCCCGCGTCGGTCTGGTATGCCGTCCCGCCCGGCAGGATGCGGGTGTCGGCGGTCGGAATGTGCGTATGCGATCCAATCACCGCCGAGACCCGCCCGTCCAGGTACCACCCCATCGCCATCTTCTCGCTGGTGATCTCGGCGTGAAAATCCACCAGCCGGACCTTCACCGACGGGTCCAGCGCGCCGAGGATCTCGTCGGCCTTGCGGAACGGGTCGTCGATGGCCAGCATGTGCGTGCGGCCCTGGAGATTGATGACCGCCGCTTCCACCCCGTTTCGCGCCCGGCCCACGTGCACCCCGCGTCCCGGACTCTGGCCGGGGTAGTTGGCCGGCCGCAGCAGCCGCGGCTGCCGCTCCAGGTAGTCGTAGATCTCCCGCTTGTCCCAGATGTGGTTGCCCGTCGTGAGGACGTCCACGCCCATCGTGAACAGCTCCTCGGCCACCAGCGGCGTGATTCCGAACCCGCCCGCGGCGTTCTCTCCGTTGGCCACCACCAGGTCGACGCGCTCGGAGGAGATGATCTCCGCAAGGCACTCGGCCACAGCCCGTCGCCCGGGGGACGCGAACACGTCCCCGATGAACAGCAGGTTCATTCAACTCTCGCTGGTACAACAAGACTCGGCTGGAGGAAGTGGAGCGCCCCGTGAGCGTGGCGGCCCCGTCTTTGACCCCTGTTTTGTGAACGGGGTGGGTGTCCTCCGAGCGCCTTCAGGCTTCTCCATGGCCCAGTTCGGACCGGAGCTTGCTCACCGGCGCAAAATCGAGTCGGACTCCCTATATCTGAGTGTTAGGTTCAAATATTGGTGACCGCCCAGCCTTCGAATACGCTCCGAGATCGATGATACCAGAAAACTGACGATTGACGATTGTTCCATTGACGATTGGCCGCGCGGGGCCCGGACTCCGCCCTTCAATCGTCAATGACAAAATCGTAATTCGTCAATCTGGCTTACCCCAGACACTCCGCCACGTCCTTCACCGGGATCGCGCCTTCCCGGATGATTTTCCACACCGGGTCCGTGATATCCACCGTGGTACTGCCCGGGCCGGCGCAAAAGCCCCCGTCCAGCACCAGGGCCACCCGCCCGTCCATCACCCCAAACACCTCGATCCCGCTCCGGCAGGTCGGCTGCCCCGAGATGTTGGCGCTGGTGGCCACCAGCGGCTGCCCCAGCCGCTCCAGCAGGCCGTTGGCGACCACCGAACGGGTTCGTCGCAGCGCCAGACGCCCGGTGTTCCCGGTCACTTTCAGCGGCACCTTCGCCGCCGCTGGCACGATGATGGTCAGCGGTCCCGGCCAGAACCGCCGGGCCAGCACGTAGAACCGGTCCGGGATCTCCTTGGCCAGGTCTTCGGCCGCCGTCGAATCGGGAATCAGCAGGGGCAGGGAACGGTGCGGCTCCCGGCCTTTGGCCAGGAACACCTGCCCCACCGCGCACAGGTTGAACGGGTCGGCGACCAGGGTGTAGAGAGCATCTGTGGGAATTGCCACCACCGCCCCACGGCGGATAGCCGCGGCAGCTCTATCGAGCGCCTCCGCGCTCGGCCGGTCCGGTTCGATCTCGATAAGGTCTGTGGCCATCAAGCCCTGAGGGTCAGCTTCCTTTTTACCGCGTTCCGATCGCCTGCGCCACCTCGATCGCCATCGCGTACCGCCCGAACGGCGCGCTCAACTGCACGCCCGCCACCATCGGTCGCACCCGCCGCACCATTTCCTGCGCGATCGCGATGCCCTCCCGCCGCGCCTTCTCCCCTGAGTCGGCCGACCGCATCCGCTCCATGTATTGCTCCGGCACCGCCACGCGCAGCTCGTTCACCATGAACTCGGCGTTGCGGTAACTGGCCAGCGGCCAAATGCCCGCAATCAGCGGAATCCTGGCGTGCTCGGTCCGCCGCAGGAACTGCTCCAGCAGGTCCAGGTCGAACACCGGCTGCGTCACCACGTACTCCGCCCCCGCCCGCACCTTCCACTCGAACCGGCGCAATTCTTCCTCCGGATTCAACGCCCCCGGGTTGGCCCCCACGCCGATCACCAGCGCCGTTTGCGACCCCATCGGGTTGCCCCCGATGTCCAGCCCGTGATTCAGGTTGCTGGCGATGTTGGTAAGCCCGATCGCGTCCACGTCGAACACCGCCGTGGCGCTCGGATACGCCCCCATCCGCGGCGGATCCCCGGTGATGCAGATCAGGTTCCGCACCCCGGCCGCGTGCGCCCCCAGCAGCTCGGATTGAATCCCCAGGATGTTGCGGTCCCGGCAGCAGAAGTGCATCACCGCTTCGATGCCCGCCTGCTGCTGGATGAGCTGGCAGGTCACCTGCGCGCTCATCCGCGCGCTGGCCCGCGGCCCGTCCGGCACGTTGATGCAATCGATACCCGCCTCCGCGCACCGCCGCGCCCCCTCGATTTCCTTCCTCGCGTCCACCCCACGCGGCGGCAGGATCTCCACGAACGCCACGAAGCGCCCCGCCGCCAGTTTCGCGCCCAGCTTCGACTTCTCCGCGAGCGGCGCCGCTGCCAGCGCCTGCGCTTTGGCTGCCGGTTCCTCCACCGTAACCGCGAGCTGCCGATGGGCCGGCTCCAGCGACCGCGCCTCCGCCCGGATCAGCTTGATATGCTCCGGCGTCGTCCCGCAGCAGCCGCCCACGATCTTCACTCCCGCCTGGATGAACCGCCGCGCGTACTGCGCCATGTACTCCGGCGAGCACAGGTAGATCTTCCGGCCTTCCACCGTCGCCGGATGCCCCGCGTTCGGCATCGCGCTCATCGGCTTGCGCGAATACTGCGCCATCTTCTCGATGGTCTCCAGCGTCACCTTGGGCCCCGCCGAGCAGTTCAACCCCACCACGTCGGCCGCCCACTCCTCCAGCCGCCGCGTGAACACCTCCGTCTGGGTACCGTCGGGCATGTTGCCGAAATCGTCGATCGTTACCTGCGCGACGATGACCATTTCCGCCCCCGCCGCCTCGCGCGCCGCCAGCACCGCCTCGCGCAGTTCACGGATGTCCGCGAACGTCTCCAGCACCAGCAGATCGACCCCCGCCTCCACCAGCGCCTCCGCCTGCTCCCGGAACGCCGCGCGCGCCTCGGCGAACGACGTCGGCCCCAGCGGCTCGATGCGCACCCCCAGCGGCCCCATCGATCCCGCCACGAACGCCTGCTCCCCGGCCGCCTCCCGTGCCAGCCGCGCCCCCGCCTGGTTGATCGCCTTCAGCTTGTCCGCGTATCCGTACGCCGCCAGGCGCATGCGGTTCGCCCCGAACGTGTTCGTCTCGATGATTTCCGCGCCCGCCTTTACGTACTCCTCGTGCACCTCCTTCACCAGCGCCGGCGCCGACAGGTTCAGCTCGTCGTAGCAGCGGTTGATGAAGATGCCCTTCAAGTACAGCATCGTCCCCATCGCCCCGTCGGCCACCAGAACGCGGCGGGCGAGTTGTTCGCGGAATTCGGCCGCCCGCATAACTGTAAGCAATCGTAGCACTTCCACCCGTTGCCCGGAGCTCGCCAGTTCGGCTATCTTGGTGTCATGTTCCACTCAATCTCCGATTTCCTGACTGCCTGGAAGATGGAAAGCGAAGCTACTCTCAAGGTCTTCCGCGCTCTCACCGACGAGTCTCTCGCCCAGCGCGTCACCCCCGAAGGCCGCACCCTCGGCTTCATCGCCTGGCACATCATCGGCAGCATCACCTACACGCTGGGAGAGGTCGGCGTGCCCATCGCCGCCGCCAGCGAGAAGGATCCTCTGCCCGCCTCCGCCGCCGCCATCGCCGGCGCCTTTGACACCTGCGCGCAAGCCGTCGCCGAGGCCGTCCCAACCAACTGGACCGACGCCCAGCTCGCCGACTACGTCCCCATCTACGGAGTGTCCTGGACCAAAGGCTTCGTTCTCGTCTCCCTGCTCGAGCACTCCTGCCACCACCGCGGCCAGATGACGGTCCTGATGCGCCAGGCCGGCCTGAAAGTCCCCGGCGTCTACGGCCCCTCCAAAGAAGAGTGGTCCAACTACGGCATGCCCCCCCAGCCGTAGTATCCCGTCCGCGCCCGAATCACCGCGCTCGGATACCGTTTCCGGGCTTCCTCGGTCAGCCTGACCTCGATCTTCACGGAACACCCGCCGGTCCGATGCCGGTGCCTGGAAGCCCAGCAGGTATCGCCCGTGCAGCCTCCGCAGCATCTCTGGCAGCCCCGCACGCGACTTGTCCCCGGGGATCGTCTCCCCTCCGGTTGCCTCCACCACCGCCGGCTGGTCACGATCGGAATCGGGATGGTCGCGCCGCCCCATCAGAGTGCGCCGCCCCCGCTGCCGCACCCGCCCCGATCGATCGGCCTTTACCCGATGCGCGATTACTGTTTCCAAGCTCCCCCAGAACCCGCTCTGGTGTTCGGACACGGAAGCCTTGCCGAGAGTCGGATCGAGCGAGCCATATCCCACCTGGCGGCTGTGCTGAGCTGATTTCACCCGCCATCGTGCCGGCCGGCAACTCTCGGGGTTACGCCGCCGTGAAGTACTCGCCGAACAGCCTACGAAGCGCTTCACCCAGCGGCTTGATACTCGCTGGCTCTGGCCCGAGGCGACTCGCCGCCGCCGCGACTTCAGCCAGGTTCTGCCGCATCCGCTGGTGGCGAGACTCGCTGACGAAGTTAAGGCAGGCCTCATCGCCCAGAAAACTCGCCATGCTGCCGAAGCCGCGGACGGCTCCGCGCGCGCCCCGCGCCGTTTGTGGTGCCGTTGATTCGAGCGCATAGGCGTACAGTGCCATCGCCAGTTGCAGGCGGCCGGCGCGCCCGCGTTGAACCACTCGGGCGCGCCTCCATTCCGCCAGTGCCGCTGGCGAGCGAACCACTTCCCATGGCGCCGGCACGTTATTCTTCGCGTTCGCGGACAACCACGCCGCCTCCTCGGAAATCATTCGGGCGACTACCGGCACGACCGCCTCCAACGGCGCCGGCTTCAAGGTGACGATACTGGTTATGGCGCTGCCTCCATGGATGGTCACCAGGCCGCGGCCCTGCAAGTCCATGAGGCTCGGATCGTCGGGCCCCACTGGCACCACATAGACTTTTGCGCCGGCCGAGAGGTCTTCAGCGGGGTCTTTCGCCGGCTGCACTTCAACCCAGTGGCCCTTTTCGAACTGGAGCGGCGCGTAAACCGCAAAGCGGATGCACTGCGACGGGTTGTAGGGGGCGATCAGGCGGTGCGTGAGGCCGGCTTGTTGGATCCCGGCGGCAATGGTTCGCGCCTCGCTCCAGTCGATGAGGCGTGGATATCGAACACCGGACACCCACGCCGCTTCGCCAGCTAGGCTCGCGTGGTTGAGCGGGGACGGCAGCGTCGCTAGGGCTACCAGCGCAACGGCGAACACCGCACGCCACCGGCCGGTCATCCGTTCACTCATCCTGCCCGCCCACACCCCACCGATCACCGACATCGACAGTGTCGCTTGTGCCAGGAAGCGGGTGTAATCCTGGAAAACCCAGGCGATGGGCGCGGCGAACCAGGCCAGCAGGAAGACGTGCTCCTTGGGCCGGCGCAGCAGCCAGATCAAGCCCAGCCCCGCTGCCACGTAGATCAGCGGCGCAAGCTCCAGGGCGACGTGGCCGTGCTGGCCCCGGTACCAAGCCAGGTGGCGGAGAAGATGGATCGTGTAGGGCGCCGTTAGAAACGCCGCACCGGCGCCCACCTTCACCAGGCTACGCCAGCGGCGGGTCAACAGCGCTGCCACCACCACCCCGGTCGGCACAGTCGCATACCCTGCCAAATGGACGTAAATCGCCAGGCTCGTGGCCAGGGTCGCCAGCACCAGGCGTTCTTCGAGGAAGAAGTGGATCGCCCAGGGTGCGAGAATGAAGATCCAGCCGGAGGGGACGGCGACCGAGAAGCTGCCCGCTGACAGCGCATTCCCGGATAGCAGCACAGCGGCGAACAACGCACCCCAGTCTCCGCAAAAGCGGCGCGCGAAATAGACCGCCGTCCACATCGCCGCCGCCCATTGCAGCACCGCCAGAATGGCGTTCGCCAGCACGTAGGCGTCGCCGCTGCCGCCCAGAACACGGCCCAGCAGCGCGATGGCCATGTGGGTGGCCGGGCCTTGCAGATTCGGTCGCCCTCCTGGGCCGTAGTTAATGTGGTCCCAGAAAGCCGTCCCGTGCTCGGCATACCAGCGGGCCAGCGAGATATGGTAGCCCGAGTCGATCGTTACGCGGTAGTCGGGCAGCGCCGCCACAAGCAGCCCGGCGTGGACCCCCAGAATCAGCCACATCGCCAGTCGAGCCGGCCTGGAGCGCGCGTGGGGGGCTGCGCCGGGTTCTTTGGCCGGTCCCGGAAACGCCTGCGAAGGTCCCATCCAGACATTCCTCGGCTCTAGGTCCAATCCGGGAATACGCATCGTGCGAGGTAGTCGTTCTGCCTAACAACGCGCCTACCGCTGCCTCGCCGCGCCCTCCACGGTGTAGTATCCCGTCCGTGCCCGGATCACCGCGCTCGGATACCGCTTCCGAGCCTCCTCGGTCAGCCTTACCTCGATTTTCCGGAACACCCGCCGGTCCGAGGCCGGTGCCTGGAAGCCCAGCAGGTACCGTCCGTGCAGCCTCCGCAGCATCTCCGGCAGCCCCGCGCGCGATTTGTCTCCGGGGATCGTCTGCCCTCCGGTTGCCTCCACCGCCGGCTGGGTCGAAACTCCGGGCGGGTTGGTCCCCCCGATACGCCGACTCGTCACTCTTGGAATCGGAATGGTCGCCCCGCCCGTGGAGATGTATGGTTGCCCCGTCACCAGCACCACGCTATTCAGCGTCGCTCCACCCTCCAGCAGTTCCGCCATCAGCGCGTCGAGTTTCGTCTTGGAGTGGCGTTCGATGTCGTCCGTGAGCGCGATGATCGCCCGTCGCCGCATCGGGTCGTACGGCCGGGGGAACAGCGACATCGCGCATGCCACAGCGTCATACAGCCGGTCGCCGCGCCCCAGCGGGGTGACCCGCCCCCGCTGCCGCACGCGCCGCGAATCGATTTTGCGCTTGTCCTCCATCAATTGGACCGCGCCTCCCGCGTTCGTGTCGCTGCGAAGAATCGCGCCCCGATCGCTCGGCCGCAACTCGTCAATGGCCTGGCGCAAGCCCGCGAACACGTCGTTCCCATCGCCCGCGAATCGGACATAACCCTTGGCGTAGAGCAGGAACACGACGTCCAGCGAGGTCGTCTCGATCTGAAAGGTCTTGACCTCCCGCGGCTCGCCCTCGTCCAGAATGACGAAATCCCGCGGGCCGAGCAGCTCCGCCAGGCGGCCCGTGTCCTTCTCGTACACCAGCACATCCACGTTCACCAACTGCGCGTCCGATGAGGGAGCCGGCGCCCTTATCAGCGCCAACAACAGCGCCGCAGTCTTCACCACGCACCTCGAATCTCGGCGTTCGGAAACGCGATCGCGCCCGCCGGGGACAGCCGCACCACCGGCCGCGCGCCCGACGCCGCCACATAGCTCGCCACATACCGGCTTCGGATTCGCTCCAGGTTCTCGCGCAGGATGTAGCCGCTCCCCCGCTGCACCCGGGATTCGCCTCCCGTGGGTTGCGTGATCTGTTCCAACTGCTCCGCGACTGGCCCCACGGATCTGCCGATCGGCACTCCGGGCACGTTGGGCCGCGCCGTCGGAACGCTGACCGTGAACACGGCGGCATCCCTCTGCCTCGCCGCCGCCACGATCGCCGCCGGCGCCGCCTTCGAGTCTCGGTCGAGGCTGTTGGTAATCGCCAGCACGGCCCGCGTGCGCGCAGCATCGGGCGGAGCGGGAAACAGATCCACAGCCGCCTGAATCGCGTCGAACACCTTCTGGCCTCGGAACCAGGTCGTAGAAGCGGACACCGACCGCTCGATCTTGCGGCTCAGCTCGTTCTCCTTCCCCAGAAACCGGAATCGAACCTTCCAGCCAGAAGTGAAGGTGATCAGCGCCAGCCGGTCCCCCGCAGCCATCTCCGAACACGCCAGCCGCGCTCCCAGCGCCACGTCCCGCGAGATGTCCACGGTGTCTTGACCCGCATCCAGCACCAACACCAAGTCCATCGGGATGTCGCCAAACCGAAGGGAGGTGACCGGACGGAGGTCCTTCCCCTCTCTAATCTCGATATCCGCCGCCTGGAGTCCCGCCACCGGCGCCCCGGTTTTCCGGTCAACCGCCCGGAACGCCACCGATCCCGCGCCCTCGGCCCAGGCCAGCGACGCGCATACCACCACCGCAACGATTACGCGCATATCGCCGACTATAGACGAATCCACGCCGCCCCCCGTTTCACGATTCAGTTAGAATTGCTCTCGATGCGCTCTTTCCATGTCGCCCTCATCCTGGCCTCGCTGGCCTTCGCCCAGGATTCTGTCTCGGTCTCCTCCCCCAACGGCCGCAACACCGTCGTCCTTGCCGTCAAAGAGAGACTCGAACCCTACCCCTCGGGCACCCGCCTCTACTACTCCGTCGCCCGGGATGGCCGTGAGATCCTTCTCGACTCCCCTTTCGGACTGGACTTCAAGAACCTGCCACCTCTGGCCCGCGACCTCGCCATTCGCAAACAGGAGCGCCGTGAGATCCGCGACACCTGGCGCACCGTCGTGGGTAAGAGCGCCGAGGTCCTGGATCGCGCCAACGAGTTGCGCCTGTACCTTGAGGAAACCCGCCCGCCCAACCGCCGGCTCGAGTTCGTTGCGCGCGCTTACGACGACGGCGTCGCCTTCCGCTATTACCTGCCCGCGCAGCCCTCGCTCGCCGGCTTCCTGCTCGCCTCCGAGCGCTCCGAGTTCCACTTCGCCGCCAACCACACCGTCTGGGCCGGACGCCAGAACAAGTTCACGGGGCCGCAGGAGGTCGAATACGACAAGATCACTCTCTCCGACATCACGCCCGCCAACATCCTGTTAGTGCCTCTCACAGTGCAGGTGAGTAACTCCACTTACCTGTCGATCACCGAAGCCAACCTCACCGATTGGGCCGGCATGTACCTCACCGCCACCGGAACCGTACCCAACGCCCTGGTCACCACTCACCCGCCGCGCCCCGCCGAGCCTGGCGTGATCGTGCGCTCGGCCGCGCCGCGCTACTCCCCCTGGCGGGTCCTCATGATCGGCGATCGTCCCGGCGACCTCATCGAATCCAACCTCGTTCTCAACCTCAGCGAACCCTGCGCCCTCCCAGACACCTCCTGGATCCAGCCCGGCCGTTCCGCCTGGGATCGCTGGTGGAGCGGTGATTACGCTCCCGACGCCAACTTCAAAGTGGGCATGAACACCGCCACCATGCAGTACTTCACCCAGTTCGCCGCCGACATGGGTTGGGAATATGTCCTGGTGGACTGGACCTGGTATGGCGACCCCATGAATCCCAACGCCGACATCACCAAACCGATCCCAGACGTCGACATGCCCGCCATCATCCGCTACGCCAGGGACCGCAACGTCAAGGTCCTCCTCTGGCTCCGCTGGAATCACGCCGCCGCGCAGCAGGACTTGGCTTTCCCGCTTTACGAGAAGTGGGGCATCTCCGGCGTCAAGATCGACTTCATGGACTCCGACGATCAGCAGATGGTCAACTTCTACGAGCGCACCGTGAAGAACGCCGCCGCCCATCACCTCCTGGTGGATTTCCACGGCGCCTACAAGCCCACCGGTTCCGAGCGCACCTGGCCCAACCTGATTACCCGCGAAGGCGTTCTCGGCAACGAGTACAACAAGTGGAGTTCCCGCGTCACCCCCGAGCACACCGTGACTCTCCCCTTTACCCGCATGTTGGCCGGTCCCATGGACTTCACTCCCGGCGGCTTCCGCCACGCAGTTAAGTCCGTCTTCAAGCCCCGCGACTCCGCCCCCCTGGTCATGGGAACCCGCGCCCGCCAACTGGCCATGCTGGTGGTCTACCAGAGCCCTCTTCAGGTGCTTTGCGATTCTCCCTATAGTTACCGCGGCCAGAAAGGCCTCGAGTTTCTCAAGGTCGTCCCCGCCACCTGGGATGAGACCAGGGCTCTCGATGGCGCCATCGGCGAGTACGTGACCATCGCCCGCCGCCAAGGTAACCGCTGGTTCCTCGGCAGCATGACCAATTCCGAGCCCCGTACCCTCAAAGTGCCCCTCGACTTCCTCGGAAAGGGTCAGTACCGCGTGCGCCTCTTCGCCGACACCCCAGAGTCGGCCGACGCTCCCGATTCCATCGCCGAGACGACCCAGCGCGTGACAGCCGCCGACGTCCTCACCCTGCCCCTCGCTCCCGCCGGCGGCCTCGCCGCCTGGTTCGAGCCGCTCAAATGACCACCCTCCGGCTTGCCGTCCATGCGCTCAGGTAGCTGGCGAGGAGCATGGCACTGCTCAGTACCGACACGCTGAAGCCCAGGATCCCTGAATCGGTCGGAGTCACGCCGAAGAACAAGCGGTTCAACGATTTCTTAAGTGTTACTGCGAGTGACAGGCCTATCGTCACACTCAGCAACAGCATCGGCAAATCCCGCTCCATGAGCCCGAGTATCTTGCGTTGCCTCGTCCACAGCGACGCGGGTGCTCCGCGCTCACCATCGCGCTGAGGGGGCCAGCACATCATCACGCCGAAAGTTGCTGCCATCGCCACGATCAGCGCCACCAACGCACGGACATAGCTTGGGCGCTGCACGTCTCTCCTCAGCGCAGCCCGGAAGCGCTGTTCCATCGTCATGGTGTCGGCAATGGGTTGGTCCCTGTCCACGGACCACACCGTGTTGCGCACCGCCTCGGTCAGCCTTGCGGGATCCTGTGCGCTGCGCACCACCAGGCTCATCCCGGCCGAGGCAGCCCGAGCGTGATGCAGATAAGTCCGGGCTGCGGCCGGTTCGTCCAACCTGGCATACTTCACATCCCCGACGACTCCCACAATCGTGTACCAGGACGGTTGCCCGCCTCTCAGCCTGATCCGCCGGCCAATCGGATCGCTATTCGGCCAGAAACGGCGCGCCATCTGGGCATTGATCAGCGCAACGCCGCGTTCGCTTGCGCCGTCCTGCTCCGTCAGGGGCCGCCCCCTCAGTATCGGAATTCTCATCGCCCGAACGTAGCTTGGGCTGACCGCATCCAGAGTCGGCGTCGGAGAAGCGGCGGAGAGCGGCGCTGGATGTCCTTCTATTTCGACCTCGGTCGCCGCGTCGCGGCCGCTGAGCGGAAGCATCATCGCTACAGCCGCGGATCGCACGCCCGGCAGACTCTCGACTCGGCGCAGAACTTCGCTGAAGAAAAGCTCCCGCTGGTTGGCGGTGGCATACGTGGCCGTCGGCAGGGTAATCTGCCTGGTCAAGAGGTTGAAGGCGTCGAAGCCTGGCTCAAGTTGGCGGACTATCAGAGAGCTCTTGGTCACCACGCTCACGCTGATCGGAAGACCAGCGCGACTGCGGTTGTCGAGACCGCCAGTACGATAAGGAGGCACAAACCGACAGCCCGAGGATTCCTACGACCGTCCTCCGCGTCGGATGTCCTTCCCTATGCGCTGCCCGAGCTGCCCGTTTCCTTGTAGAGCCACGCGCCGAGCACGGTGCCCACAACTACCTCCACCAGCCCCGCCGCCAGACCGTAGGCCAGCAGGCGTCGCGGGAACACCTGCATAGAGATCGTTGGGATGGCATTCGCCAAGTAGCCCAGAGCCCAAACCGCGAGCGCCGCAACGACAGCGGTATGTGGCCCTGCGCCGTAACGCGGCCGGATCGCGGCGTACATCCAGACTGCGAACAGGCCTATCAGGAAACCCCAAACGATGAACGATGCCATTTGAATGGAGTTGAATTCCGCCGATCTGCCCCAAGCGTTCATTGTGGCAGCCCAGCGCTCCTTCAGAAGCACGCCTTTCACGACGTACTCACAAACGTTGATGACCACGCCGGCCAGCAAGCCGCCGGCGATCACGCGAACCCCATTTATCTTGTCCATGTCGGGTAAGCCTATCGGAACTCCCAACCCCTTGTCAATTGCCCCGCAACCGGGGGACTGCCCAGGCCGTCCGCAGTTGGGACGGCTCAGAATGTCCCCGGTTGCCGCTCGCGCCATGACGTCGCCTGTCCCCGAAACTCCCGTTCAGGTATACTTGGCGGGAGCGGAGGCCCGACTGCGAGGATACCGATGCCGGCTGCCGCATTGACTCTATGAAGTCCGTTTTGCTTCTCCTGGCGGTTTCCCCGTGCCTGTGGGCTACCAGCGACCCCAAAGCCGTCGCCGAGGCCAACGCCGCACTCGCCCTGGCTCGCGAGGGCAAGTACGAACTCGCCATTCCGCACTACCGGACGGCCATCGCCCTGGATTCTCAACTGCCCGGCGTCTACCTGAATCTCGGCCTGGCCTACTTCAAGCTCAATAGACTCCCCGACGCCGCTTCCGCCTTCGAACAGGCCATCAAAGCCGACCCGGCCAGCTTTCAGGCCCGGGTGCTGCTCGGGATGAGCTACTATGGCTGCCGCAGGTTCGACGCCGCTGCCCCGCATCTGAAGCTCGCGGCCGAGCAGCAGCCCGGCAACACGGAACTGCGATACAAGCTGGCCCAAAGCTACCTGTGGTCGAAACAATACCAGGCCGCCATCCAGGAGTTCCGGTTTCTACTGACCAAGGATCCGGATTCCGCGCCCGTTCACATGCTTCTGGGCGAAGTGCTGGACGCGGCGAACCAGACCGAGCAAGCGACCGCGGAGTTTGAAGCCGCGGTGAAAGCCTCGCCTGGTCAGTACGAGGCCCACTTCGGCCTGGGATACCTCTATTGGAAGCAGAAGCGCTACGAGGATGCCCGCCGCCAGTTCCAGGCCGAGCTGGCCCGTCAACCGCAACACACACAAGCCTTGACCTACTTGGGCGACGCCGAAATGCATGCGGGAAACGAAACGGAAGCCGAGGCACGCCTGCGTCGGGCGCTGAAGCTGGATGCGGGCATCCGGCTGGCGCACCTGGATCTCGGAATCCTGCTTGCTGCAAAGAGCGACTCCGCCGGAGCGGAGCGTCATTTTCGCGAAGCCATCCGCCTCGATCCGTCGAAACCCGACGCGCACTACCGTCTGGGCAGGCTTTGGCTTTCCTTGGGCCGTCAGCAGGAAGCGAATTCCGAGTTTGCCAAGGTCAAAGAGCTGGCAACGCAGGAGCAGCAGCCGCCGCTTATCGAGATGCCGGGGCGCAGGAGCCGGCCGGAGCCATGAGCCGGGCATGGTTCGCCCCGCCGCGACTCTGCTGGGCGGCGGTGTTGCTGGCCGGCCTCTGGGCCGCCGCTTCTGGCGGCGATACCGCGTCTCCGATCCGCTTCGCGTTCCGGCCGATCGATTTCCAGCTCGACAGTTGCGAAACCTCCCGGCGCCACGCGCCCGAGACGATGGCCGGCGGCGTCGCCGTTTTCGACTATAACAACGACGGATACCTGGATATTTTCTTCACTAATGGAGCGGATATTCAGACGCTGAAGAAAACTTCTTCAAAGTACTCCAACCGGCTCTTCGAAAACGACGGCAAGGGCCGCTTCAGGGACGTCACCGAAAAGGCGGGCCTCGCGGGCGGAGGCTTCGACATCGGCGTCGCCATCGGCGACTACGACAACGACGGGTACAAGGACATCTTCGTGGGCGGCGTCCATGGCAACCGCCTGTACCACAACAACGGCGACGGCACGTTCACCGATGTCACCGCGAGAGCCGGACTCAACCAGCCGGACAAGCAGTACGGCCCGTTGTGGTCGGTCGGCGGGGCCTGGCTGGACGTGAACAACGACGGGCTTTTGGACCTCTTCGTGGTCAACTACCTCGCCTGGGACCCCGCAACCGAACCCGCCTGCGAGGCCGCGCCGGGCCGCCTCGACTACTGCCATCCCAAGTTCTACAAGCCCACCCCGAATCAGTTGTTCCTGAACAACGGCGACGGAACCTTCCGCGACGCCTCGGCGGAATCCGGAATCCGCGCCCATCCCGGAAAGGGCATGGGCGTGGGGATCGCCGACTACGACCTGGACGGCTGGATGGATATCTTCGTCGCCAACGACAAAGTGTACAACTCCTTCTTCCATAACGTGGGCGGCGGGAAATTCGAGGAAATCGCCTTCGAATCCGGTATCGCACTCGCCGAAAATGGGCAGTTTATTTCCGGGATGGGCGTGGATTTTCGGGATATCGACAACGACGGGTATCCGGACATCGCCTTCGTGGCCCTCGACAACGAGACTTTCCCGCTGTTCCGGAACACCGGGAAGCGCGGTTTCTCCGATATCACCGAGAGGAGCGGCATCGCCCGGCTCAGCATGGCCATGGCAGGCTATTCGCCCACCATCGCCGACTTCGACAACGACGGCTGGAAGGACATATTCGTCACGCGCGGGCACGTTCAGTCGCTCGGGTATACCTCGAAGGTGCCGGTGGCGCAGCACAACACCGTGTTTCGCAACCTGGGCGGCGCGAAGTTTCAGGCGCTCACCGGCGAGGCGGGTTTGACCGCGCAACCGCCCAGCCGGCACCGGGGCTCGGCTTTCGGCGACCTGAACGGCGACGGGCGCCTGGACGTCGTAGTCAGTGCGATCGCGGCGCCCGCCGAGGTTTGGATCAACGACAGCCCGGGCGGAAACCACTGGCTCGATCTCGACCTGGAAGGCACGAAGAGCAACCGCGACGGCATCGGAGCCAGGATCAAGCTGGTGGCCGCCGGGTCCGCCCAATACAACCACGTCTCTTTTGCCGCCGGGTATGCCTCTTCCAGTGCGGGCCCCGTTCACTTCGGCTTGGGCCGGAGCAGCTCGGCGGATCTGATCGAGATCCACTGGCCTTCGGGGATCGTCCAGCAGCTCCAGAACGTACCCGCCGATCGTGTCGTCAAAGTCAAAGAGCCGTCGAAGTAACCCCCGGTGGTTCCCCCCATCCACAAAAAACAACCGGCCAGCAGCCTCTCAAGCAAGGCTGCTGGCCGGTGCGGGTTGAGTGGTCTGATACGCCGCCCCGCCCCCAAATGCGAGCGGGGCGACGTCCAAAGGTGGTTAGAAGTACAGCTTCGCCCCGACCTGGAAATCCCTCGCGTCATAAGCGGAGGTGAGTTGGCCGAAGCGGCTGTCCGTAAAGCTGGTGCTGACGCCCTGGAATTGCGTGTGGTTGAACGCGTTGTAACTCTCCACGCGGAGCTCGAAACGGCTGCCGCGAGCTTCGTTCAGCACGAAGCTCTTGAAGAGCGACAGGTTCCAGTTGTCGCGGCCGGGACCGCGCACGGCGTTATGCGGGGCATTGCCCCACTGTCCGATGGTCGGAGCCGAGAAGGCCGACGTGTTGAACCATTGCGCCTGAGTGCCCGGGTAGCTGACGCTCCCGTTGAGGTTGGGCCGGTTCGTCCCACCCACGCCGTTGCCGCCGGCAGCCCCGCCCAGAGTGACGTTGAGCGGCGTACCCGATTCCATGGTGACGATCCCCGACAGCTCCCATCCGCCAAGCGTCGATTTCAACAACTGGTTCTGGGTGTGATTGAAGATCGGGAGCTTGTAGATGAAGTTGGCGACGAGGATATTGGTGCGGTCGAATAGCGACAGCCCGTTATCGTATGCGCGGTTGTACGGATTCGAAACGTTGCAGAGGTCCCCGCCATCCTGCTGGAACAGGTTCCCCGGGTCCCAAGAGCGGGAGAGCGTGTAGGCGGCCTGGAGGGTGAGGTCGTTCCGGACCTGCGCGCGAAGGCTGACCTGGAGTGAATTGTAATGTGCGTTCTCGGAGTCTTCACCCATGGTGATGGAGTTGTAACCGCGGTACGGGACCAGCGTGTTGTACAGCGAGCCGTTGCCGATGATGCTCGCCAGAGTGCTGGGATCCGGGAGATTGATATTACGGTTGTCGCTCTGATGCCGGCCCTGGGTTCCGACGTACGCAACGGACAACACCGACCTGGCGCCGAGCGCCTGCTGGACTCCGGCGCTGTACTGGAAGCTCACCGGCAGCTTGTAGTCGTTTATGAACAGGCCGGAGAGACTGTTCACCGTGATCGGCGCGGTCATCGTCGCGCCACTGAGAATGTTCTTGTTCGGATTCGAGAGATATACGTTGTTGAGCGTCACATTGGCGGTGAACGGAGGGTCCGCGGCAGCCTGGTACATGTCGTTGCCCTGGACGCGCTCGTACATCATGCCGAAGCCGCCCCGGAGCAGGGTCTTGCCCGAGCCTGTCAGGTCATAGGCGAAGCCGAGGCGCGGACCGAAAGCCGCCCAGTGGTTATTCACCATACCCTTAGGAACCCCGTTCTGGCCGGTGATCCCTACGCCGTTCAGGTAGAACTTCATGCCAGCCAGCAAGGGATTGGGGCTCGTGCCCAGGCCCGGACTGCTGGAGGAGATGGTGCCGTCTGGCAGAAAGATGGGCATGTTCGCCGAACTGTACAGGCTGGGAACGAAGTTCGCCATGCGGTTGTTGGCTTCGTAGGTATGCGGGGCTCCATCCCACCGCAGGCCGAGATTCAGAGTGAGGCGCTTGTTCACGCGCCAGTTGTCCTGGAGGTACATGGCCCAGGAAACGTTGTTCCAATAGCCATGGTCCTGAAGTGCGTACTCTTGGTAGCTGTTGGAATAACCGAGCAGGAAGTCGGCGAAGTCGTTCCCGGTGTAGCTGCCGTTGAAGCTGAACGCACCCTGTGTCGGGGCGAACAGGTCCTGGATCTTCTTATAAAGCGCCCAACTGGCTCCCATCTTGAGCTGGTGCGAGCCCTTGGTCCAGGAGAGGTCTTCGCGAATCTGGTAATCGTCCGCCTTGTTGACCCAAGGCACCCAGTTGGCGGAATAGTTCGTCCCGGTTGAACCACTCAGTTGGATGCCGGGCATGCGGTTGTCGGCGTTGCCCGGAAACAGCTCGGGGGTGGTCAGGCCGCTGGGCTTTGCGTAGATGCCGACGGGAAGGATGTTGATCCGGTTGCCGTTGTAGTTGAAAGCCAGCTCGTTTACCAGAGTGGGGCTGATCGAGTAGACGGAATGGATCACACCGCTGTAGGAGGGATTGCCGAACGTGTTGCCGATGCTGGGCACGTTGTCGCCGCTCCACATCGTGGTCCCGTAAGTCTGAAGGATCGCGTCGTCAACCCAGTGTCCGAAAACCGAGAACTTGTCGGTGAACCGGTGATCGATCCGAATAATCTCCTCCCGGACGTTCGTGGGAGCATTGTTGCCGCCCCGGAACGCGGAGCCGTTGTTTTGAGCCGGGAAAATTCCCGCAGCCAGCAGGACCTTTGCATTCGCGTCCAGCAGACTGCTGGGGATCGTGTTGCTTGGAAAGGGCACGGCGGTGGTCACCGCGCCCGAGGAGGTGCAGGTGCTCAGCGCCAGACCGGCGCCCGTGAAGCGGGCAGCCTCGGCAGCCGAAAGCTGGTTTGAACACGGCGTATGGATGCTGGTCGAGCCGAAATTGCCGCCATAGGCGCTGGTCGGCGGGACCACTTGGTTGAGGAGGCCTCCCAGCACCTGCCTGCGCCACTCCATGTTGTAGAAAAAGAAGGTCTTCTCGCGTTCTTTGTTGTAGATACTCCCGAACGTTACCGGACCCCCGATATTGAAGCCGAAAACATTGAGTCTGCGCTCGTTCTTGGTGGCGCCACCGAAGAAGTTGCGGGCGTCCAGCTTGTCGTTGCGCAGGAACTCCCATGCCGTAGCATGGAACTGCTTCTCCCCAGAGCGGAAAACCATGGTCAGCGTCGCGGCCGAGGAGAGGCCATAATCGGCGCTGTAGTTCGCAGTGAGGGTCCGGAACTCCGCGATGGCGTCCACCGACGGCATGACGCTGATCGTGCCAGCGCCCCCGCGGTCGAGATCTTCGCCGCCATCGATCAAGTAGATGTTGTGGGCCATACGGTTGCCATTGAAGCTCACGTTGGCGTCCCCGCCCACCGGCACGGCGAGTTGAGCGTCCGCCATAATGCTGGAGGCGCCCGGCGTCAAGGCCGCCAGCGAGTAGATGCTTCGTCCGTTGGTGGAAAGCTGCGTGATCTGCTGGCCGGTGATCACGTCGCTGATCTCGCCCGAATCCGACTGCACGGCGATGGGGGTTGCTTCGACGGTGACTTGCTCTTGCGCGGTGCCGATTTCCAGCTTAAAGTCCAAGCGCAGTCGGTCGCCGACCGCCAGCACAACGTCCTTCTGCTCCACCACCTTGAACCCTGCGACTTGCACGCGCACCGTGTAGTGCCCGATCCGAAGTTCGGGAACCACAAATTGGCCAACATTGTTGCTGGAGCTCTGCCGAACCTGACCGGTCTCAACGTTCGTCAGTGTGATGGCTGCGTTAGGAACCGCGGCCCCCGTCGGGTCGGTCACGGTTCCCACAATGGTTGCATCTTGCGCGTACGCCGGGATTGCTAGCGCTCCCAGGAGCACGCACATCAGAAAAACGACTCGGAGACTAACCTGTCTCACATTTACCTCCCTTAACGATCATTAATATACAGGCCCCCATTTCACACGGGGACACACTTTGAGACTTGAACCGATGAAACGATAGTCCTTTTCCGGCCTCCGCGTAAGGAGCGTTACGGAACAATACATTTATTGTTCTTTCAAATCAACGCCTTACGGACTTCTTACCGGCTGCGCCGACAAACGTACGATACTAGAACTTTACTCGGACTCTACGCCCGGCTTTCATGATATCATGGGCCGTCAGCAGGAGGTCGATGTCCCGCAAGCCAGACGCCCAGCCTGCCCTGCCTCTCCTGGCGCCGGAGAAGGCGGAGGAGATCCGGGTGCTCTTGGAACGCGTCCTCAGCAGCCACCACTTCCGGGGCAGCCGCCGCTGCCAGAGCCTGCTGCGGCACATTACCGAACAGACTCTTGTCGGCGATACGCGGTCGTTAAAGGAACGTTCGCTCGGCGTCGAGGTCTTCGGACGTCCCCCGGACTACGACACCAGTCAGGACCCCGTCGTTCGAGCGACCGCCGCCGAGATCCGCAAGAGACTCGCGCAGTACTACCAGGAGCCTGGGCACGAGTCCGAGCCCCGCATCGAGTTGTCCTCGGGATCCTATGTCGTCGAGTTCCATTTCAACGGAGTAGGCCCATCCGCGGCCAAGCAGACTCGCAAGCGGCGGGCGGTCATCGCCGGAGGCGCCGCCGCCCTGGTGCTTGTGATCCTGCCCTTTGCCGTAATCTTGCCGCACTGGACGCACTCCGACCTCGAGCGCCTTTGGGACCCTGTCCTTAAAGCGCAGGGCACCTCTCTAATCTGCGTGGGTCAGCCCATCGCCTACAGCTTGAGATCTATCGAGGCTCAGGACGCCATCCAGGGCATCGGCGCCTCTCCGCCGTCCGCGGAGTCGGCCGCGCAGGACGTCATTCCCAAGAAGGACCTCCTCATTCTGCCGGACCGGTTTGTGGTGTTGGGCGATGCCGTCTGCCTCGCGCACCTCACTTCCCTGTTTGAGAAGTACGGGAAGCCCTACCGCATCCGTGGCGAGCGGTCCACCTCCTTCGCCGACCTGTCCGAGGGCCCTGCCGTCCTGATCGGCGCCTTCAACAACCAGTGGACTCTCCGCGCCGCCCCTCAACTGCGCTTCACCTTCGTCAAGGACAGCGCGCGCGCCATCGACTTCGTTCAAGATCTCCAGCACCCGGAGAATACGCAATGGAGCTTGACGCGCGTCTGGCCCTACTGGGATGTTCCCAACGACTACGCCATCGTCTCGCGCATCCTGGACACCACCACCGACCGCCCGGTCGTCATCGCCGCCGGCATCACCCAGCACGGCACCATGGCGGCGGGGGAGTTCCTCAGCAAGCCTGAGTATTTCTCCGAAGCGGTTCCGCAGCTTCCTCCCGGCTGGCAGAAGAAGAATCTCCAGATCGTGCTGCGCGTGCCGGTGGTGAATCGCGTGCCGGGACGTCCGCGGGTTCTTGCGATCCACGTCTGGTGAGTTCGCCGTGCGTCCCGTAAACCCGTGACAGTCACTGAATCACCAATTTTCCGGGTGAACTGGTAACCTGGATGCGTCGTGACCCGTCGCGGCAGTCGTCTCCTCGCCGTCGCCGCGTTCGTGTGGCAGGTGGCGTTCGCGCTGCAGCCGTCCGAGGAACGGTCTCTGCCCCGCATTTCGATCTCCTTTCCGCCGGATGTGCTTTCGGAAACCGTCGATATCCGCTACCACATGAGCGGTCCGTTCGGCGGCTACGGCGGTTTCGTCAGGCCACAGCGAGACGTACACGTTTATCGGATCGAGGCCGCCGTGGATGGGAAGCCGGCGACCGGCATCAAGATCATCGTCTACGCCCCGGGTTGTGAGATCGCGACGTTCGATGAAGCGCTCTCGGGACTGTCCACCGTCCCAGAGGAGTTCACCTGTCGCAGGCTCCCGTCCGTCTCCCTGTCGGGGAAGATCATCCCAAAGGACGTGCTTCGGGGCAGGGGGCCGGAAGTGAAGGTCAGCTATATGGCGCACTGGGCCCACGGGTTCTTCGGCATCGTGGACGGCCCGGTCACTGCGATTCCGGTAGCGACTGCCATCCCCGACGCCGAGGGGTTCTTCCAGGTTCAGCTCCCCGATTTCGGCAGGGATCCCACTGCCGCTCGCGCCGATCGGGATGGCGCCTTCCTGTTCTGGCTCCGCGAGGCGGAGACCTGGAACGTCATCAGCAAGCTGGAACCTTCCGATTTTAAATCCGCCACGGGTGAGCTTCGCATCCAGTCGTGGTATCCTCCAGACCTCACCTTTGCCGCGCGCCGGCGATGATGCCATTGCCTCCCATACCCGTTGGCCGCTAGACTGCAAAGGCGAGGGGGCCCTTAGCTCAGCGGTTAGAGCAGCGGACTAACAATCCGTTTCAGAGCGGTTTCAGCTTCTTCCCGCCTTCGAGGAAAACCTTACACCATTGGAGCGCCGTTTTGATGATCGAGGGACGACGTGCGCCTGCGGCGCGGATGATGTCGCTTGGGTTTTCTACTCTGGCCGGAGTTTAAGAAAAGACGTTTTCAGAGGATCGATGACAAGGAAAGATCAGCGAACGGCGACAACCCCTTAACTGCTTGTCTCAGCCCAGGGGTTCAGTCTATTCGCCACCCCCTTCACCTCCGCTCTTCTGTCGCACCCGAGAACAGCGCGCATGCCCAACCGCCATGATATCCTTACAGAGTAGCGCCCTGGCACTTGGTGGCCGGGCTGGACTTGCTGATGGGGGGTTCCATGAGGCACGCTACAGTGTGCCTGGTCATTGTCGGCGCTTTGATTCTGCCTCCCGCCGCCCGCGCCACCGACCACGGCGATCGCGTCCGGGAAGTGGCGGCGCCCGCCGGCCAGGTGGCCGCCATCACTGTCGACTATCCGCTCCCGGGGTCCATATTCCCTCCCGAGATCCTGGCCCCGGCGTTCCTGTGGCGCGACCCCGCTGAGGAAGCGGTCCTGCGGTGGCGCGTCGATATCGAGTTCGCCGGCCACACGCCTCCCATTCGGGTGAAGGCAAAGGGCGAGCGGATGCGCGTCGGTGAGATCGACCCCTGCTGCGTCAGCGACACCAATGAGCCGCCAAAACTCACCCCTGAGCAGGCCGCGGCGCGAACGTGGACGCCGGATGCTGAAACCTGGGCTGCCATTAAGAAGCACTCCGTCAAGAAGCCGGCAACGGTTACGATCACGGGTTACCGCGATGAGTCGCTCACCCTGCCCGTCTCCAGAGGCAGCGTAACCATTTCGACTTCCCAGGATCCCATCGGCGCGCCGATCTTCTACCGGGACGTGCCGCTGATGCCCTCGGAGACGCTGAAAGGCATCATCAAGCCTCTGGCTCCGGAAGCGATGCGCTACATCACCTGGCGTTTGAAATACATCGGTGAACCGGGAAGCCGGAAACTGATCGAAGGGTTTCCAACCTGCGCCAACTGCCACTCGTTCTCACGGGACGGGAAGACTCTGGGACTGGACGTGGACGGCCCGCAAAACGACAAGGGGCTGTACGCCATGGTGTCCGTCAAGCCGCAGACGACCATCCGCAACGAAGACATCATCAAGTGGAGTTCCTTCAAAGGCCCTTTGGGAGGCAAATTGCGGATCGCTTTCATGTCCCAGGTTTCGCCGGACGGCAAGTACGTTGTGAACACCATCAACGATCCCCGCGTGACCGGAAAGAACGACACGAGCGATGCTTACGGCAAGTATTATGTGGTGAATTTCAAAGACTACCGCTTCCTGCAGGTTTTCTACCCAACTCGCGGCATTCTGGCGTGGTATAGCAAGGCGACCGGGGTGCTGCAACCCCTTCCCGGCGCCGACAATCCGGAGTTGGTCCAGACGGACGGGGTCTGGAGTCCCGACGCGAAGTACATCGTGTTCGCCAGGGCCAAAGCCAGAGAGCCTTTCCCCAGCGGCGTGCCGATGGCGGAGCGCGCAAACGATCCAAACGAGACGCAGATCCAGTACGACCTCTATCGGATTCCCTTTAACGGGGGCAAGGGCGGCCAGGCGATGCCGCTCCTTGGCGCTGGCCGGAACGGCATGAGCAACACGTTCCCGAAGGTCTCGCCCGATGGCCGCTGGATCGTGTTCGTCCAGTGCCGCAACGCGCAGTTGATGCGCCCCGACAGCCAGCTCTACATCGTGCCGGCCAAGGGTGGAAACGCCCGGCGAATGCTCTGCAATACTCCGGTGATGAACTCCTGGCATAGCTTCTCGCCGAACGGCCGGTGGCTGGTCTTTTCGTCCAAGGGGCGCTCGCCCTACACCCAGATGTACCTGACTCACATCGACAAGAAAGGCCAGGACAGCCCGGCGATCCTCATCGAAGGCACAACCGCGGCCAACCGCGCGGTGAACATTCCCGAGTTCGTAAACATCCCGCCAAACGGCCTGTTGAAGATCGACTCCCCCGCCACCGAATACTATCGCCTCTTCGACCTGGCTCTCGATTTGACCCGCGAGAATCGGTTCGAGGCGGCCACCGCGGAGTGGAGGAAGGCGCTGGCGCTCGGTCCCGATGAGGCGAAGGTGCACTATAATCTCGGCGTTTCTCTCGCCAGACTGGGCCAGTACGACGAAGCCATTCCGCAATTCCGCAAGGCGCTGGAACTGGATTCCGAGGACGCCAACACGCACACCAATCTTGGGTTCACGCTGGTGAAGACCGGTAAAGCCGAGGAGGCGATCCCCTACTTTCGAAGAGCCCTGGAACTGAAGCCGGGCGACGCGAAGGCTTACAGCAACCTCGGCGGCCTGCTGGCCGACATGGGGCAATTAGACGGAGCCATCGAGCAGTTCCGGAAGGCCCTGGAGATTGACCCCGAAAACGCCGATGCCCAGAACAACCTGGCGGTCGCCCTGACCAGGGCAAATCGGCCCGACGAAGCGATCCCGCACTTTGAGAAGGCGCTCGCGGCGAGCCCCGGCTCCCGGGACTATCGGTACAATCTCGCTCGTGTGCTGCTGTCCCAGGGCAGGTCCTCCGAAGCAATCTCCCAGCTCGAGAGACTGTCGAGCCCTCCCGATCCGTCACTTCTCGCGACCCTGGCTTCCGCCTACGCCAGAGTTGGCCGGTTTTCCGATGCCTTGCCCACCGCGAAGCGCGCCCTGGATTTGGCGACACAGCAGGGCAATCGGGAACTGGCCGCCAGACTCGAACGCATGATCGCCTCTTATCGGAGCAGGACGCCCGGATCGTCCGATTCGCCGAGTTCCAAATGAGGCTCTCTTCCGCCAGTCTGGTTGTCGTCGGGATTGCCGCGTTTGGCACTATCTTTGTGGCGCAGGGAACCGGCGCGCGCGACCAACCGGCGGCCATTGCCATCGACTACCCGATGGACGGTTCCGTATTCCCGCCCGACATCGGCGCGCCTACCTTTCTGTGGCGCGATCCGGATCCCGGCGCGGCACTCTGGCGCATCGACGTGTCTTTCGGCGAAGGCGGGCCGAGGATGGAGCTGATCTCGAGCGGCGAGAAGTACTCGGCCGGAGAACCCGACACCACGTGTGCGGGCGCGGTGATGCCCGAACTGACACCCGAGCAAGCGGTCACCCACACCTGGAGGCCGGACGCCGGCACGTGGGCGCAGATCAAGAGCCGCTCTCAGAAGCGGCCGGCGGTGGTGACCATCGCCGGTTTCCGCAGCCGGAAGGGCGGCCAGCCTGTCTCACGCGGCAGCGTGACGATCGTCACGTCCCGGGATCCCGTCGGCGCTCCCATTTTTTACCGGGATGTCCCGCTGATGCTGTCGCCGACCGTGAAAGGCGTGATACAGCCGCTGCCGCCATTCGCCGTCCCGCTCATCAAATGGCGGCTGCGAAACATCGGCGATCCCCAGAGCCATGTGGTGATGGAGAATCTTCCCACCTGCGTCAATTGCCATTCCTTTTCGCGCGACGGCAAAACTCTCGGGCTGGACGTCGACGGACCTCAGAACGACAAGGGGCTGTATGCTCTCGTCCCGGTGGCGAAGCACATGACCATCCGCAATCAGGATGTGATCCGCTGGAGTTCCTTTCAGGACGGCCCGGCCAAGAGCTCCGAGCCCGCCATGAAGCGGTTCGGGTTCATGTCGCAGGTTTCGCCGGACGGCCGGTACGTGGTGACGTCGACCGAAGATCCCGTTACCCAGGCCATCCCCCACGTCCGCGGTATGGCACGGCTCGCGAATCGCCTCTTCAACGCCGGCTATAACGACTACCGTTTCGGTCAGGTCTTTTATCCCACTCGCGGCATCCTGTCCTGGTACAGCCGGGAGGAGGGCAAGCTGCGGCCTCTTCACGGCGCCGACGACCCACGCTTCGTGCACGCTGGCGCCTTCTGGTCCCCGGACGGAAAGTACGTGGTCTTCAGCCGGGCGGAAGCCCGAGACCCCTATCCGCCCGGGGCCAAGACGCCCGAATACGCCAACGATCCGAATGAAACTCAGATCCAGTACGACCTGTACCGCATCCCCTTTAACAACGGCCGGGGCGGCGAGCCCGAGCGGATCGCGGGAGCTTCCGAGAACGGCAAGAGCAATAACTTTCCCAAGGTGTCGCCGGACGGCCGGTGGATTGTCTATGTCCAGTGCAAGAACGGCCTGCTGATGCGCCCCGACAGCCGGCTCTACATCGTGCCCTTTGAAGGCGGCACGGCCCGGCCGCTCGGGTCGAACATGCGCCTGATGAACTCCTGGCACAGCTTCTCGCCCAACGGGCGCTGGCTGGTGTTCTCGTCCAAGGCCCGCACGCCTTACACCCAGATGTTTCTCACGCATCTGGACGATCGCGGCAACGACACCCCCGCTATCCTGATCGAGAATTCGACGGCCGTGAACCGCGCGGTGAACATACCGGAGTTCGTGAACATCCCCCCGGACGGTTTGGAAAAGATCGACCCGCAAGCGACCGAATTCTATCGGATGTTCAACCTGGCCATGGAACTCATGCAGAAAAACCGGATGGGCGATGCCATCCCGGAGTGGCGGCGGACCATTCAGATGGACCCCGATGACGGCAATGCGCACTACAACCTGGGCTATGCGCTGGCCGAGACCGGGGATTTCGCTCAAGCGGCCACGGAGTACCGGAGGGCCTGCGACCTCATCTCGGATCGCCCGGTCTGGTATGCCAAGCTGGCGCTGGCGCTGGCGCAAACCGGCAATTTGGACGAGGCCATCGCCAACTACCGCAAATCTCTCGCCCTCGATCCCGAGAAGGCCGCCGTCGAGTCCGACCTGGGAGTGTCACTATTCGAGAAGGGTCTGATTGCGGAGGCGCTCGAGCACCTGACGAAGGCCGTAGAAATAGCGCCCGACTTCGCGGACGGCCACAGCAAGCTCGGCACCGCGCTGGCGAAGGCGGGCCGGGGGGACGAGGCGGTCGTGCACCTGGAGAAGGCGGTGGCGCTCGGTCCGGAGTCGGTCGAGTACCGCTTCAATCTGGGCTATGCGCTGGGGCTGCGAGGGCGCTTCGGCGACGCGATTCCGCACTTGGAGAAGGCGGTCGAGTTGAGCGGCGGCAAGGAATGGCAGTGCCTCGCGGCGCTGGGAGCGGCATACAGCAAAGTGGGGCGGCCGGCTGACGCAATCAAAGCGGTGCGCCGGGCGCTGGACCTGGCTGTCGAGGGAAAGAACGAAGAACTGGCGCGGGCCCTGCGCGCCACGCTGGAACGTTATGAACACGACGGCGGCGGCGGGATACCCCGCTAGCCCCAATACTGTTCACTTTGTCTTCGTGGGGCGGAACGTCCTCGTCGGCCCTCCCAGGCTGCGGGCAGAGGCCGGACCATAAGGTCCGGCGCGGTCCAGGGGGACCGCCCTACAAATCCGTGCCAATGGCAGCCTCTGTGGTAAGTGAACAGCATTGCCGCTAGCCCGTCTTCCTACTGTGCCGCTATCGTGTACTGGATGTTCTGCCCGGAAGAAGCGCCGCCCTGGAGAACCGTGAGCTTCAGCTCATTGCCGCCGGTCCTGGCCGGAAGCTGAATCAGGACCGGAATGCTGCCGGAATCGTCAGGCGCCGGGAGGTCGGAGTCCTGGTCCGCCAGGAGGCGTCCATCGAGGAGAAACTGCGCCCGAAGACGCACCTTGCCAGTGCTGGAGCGGTCCGGGTAGACGCGGAAGAAGAGGGAAGGGTTGGCGCCCCCGTCGAGGGTGGTGAAAAGAGCCGGCACGATGTGCTTGCCCTGGTACTCCATGGGATTGGCGCCAGCCGGGCCCTTTACATCTTCGACCCGGCGGACCAGTGCGATGCTGCTCAGTTCGGGTCCCTTCTGGCTGGCGCAATCGATCTCGGCCGTATTCGCGCTTACCCGGCCGGATTCCCAGTCGACCACGGCGGTCTGGACGGTGTAATGCCCCGCAGGCAGCGCCACCGAGCGATCGAAGGTGAGCCTGCCGGTCCGCGCCGATCGGGGTTCCCAATCCGGCATTTCCAGGGGCGAGTCAGCGCTGACCTGCTGCACAATCTGGCCGCTCGAGTCCTTGACGAGGGCTAGAAGCGAGGCATGCAGTCGGTGTTTCTTTTCGGCCGGTTCCGGGGTGGCCGCCAGGCTGGCGATGGGGATCTCGAAAGCGAGCACAAGCTCGGACGGGCCATCCGGGGCGCGGAAATGCAGCGCCTGCGCGCGGTAGTCGAACTCGTGCGGCAGCGGCGTCGTATTGAGAGCCCGGAGGCCCGCCATTTCCTCGGGAGTGAGGGGACTGCCATCGGCCCTCGCCGGCACAGCGTAGTACCCACTGCGCGCCTCCACGGTCAGACCCTCCCGAGCCGGCTTCACCTCGATTTTGTGAAAGCGGCCGTCGTAGGTCTCCCAGGCGGGACTGTAAGTAAGTTCGTAACGGGTCTCCGCGTCATTCATGATGCGGGTCAGCATCCGTTTGCTGCTGTCGGTGATGAGAAAGCCGCCAGTCTCCTCCGTCAGATCGACCAGTGTAGCGTGAGTGTTAGCCGTCACGATAGCGTTCTCGGATATATTGGATTGCTCGGAGCGGTCCGCCATCTCCCCGAGGTCCCTCGCGGGCTTGCCCTGGCTGGCGCTGAGCTGGGCGGTCCGCTGCAGTCCGGCGATGGCGCCAAGCATCGGAGACGCCTGCGACACGCCGTTGACCTCCAGCGCGTAGAAGTTGATGCCAGCGGCGTTGGCCTTGGCGAGCATCGCCTTCCAGAAATCGATCTGGTCGGGCGGGCGAGTGATTCCAGGGCTGAACAGGACCACGGTCTTGCGGAAAGGCATCTGGCGCAGTTGATCCACCAGCCAGTTGAAGGCGTGCAACTCGCGCGTGGCCACCACCCGCGCCTCGTGGATCCCGTTTCTTCCCAGCGGATTCAAACCCACCGCCGAAGCTTCGTCGCCCACGGCGGACGAGGAGTCCAGGGACGCGCCGGCAATGGCTAAGTCGGGGGAGTTGAGAACGATGGTGGTGTTCGGCGGCGATGCGCCGGCCTGCGCCGGAAGCGGAGGCGGCTGAATGGCGAGGTTCCGCTCCAGGCCCAGGGCGCTGAACAGCTCCCGAGAGCTGCTCAGGCTGGGAGTGTGGCCAGCCGACGCCTGCTGGATGGCCTGGAGCAAGGCGGCGCGGTTGGTGGTGAACCTGGCCGTAGGATGGACCCCGCGATCGTCGAGGGAGAAAACGCCAATGATGGTGTTGGGACGCAGTTCGTTGTCGAGAAAGTCGTGGGCCGCCTGGAAGGCCTGTCTGCGGGTCTCCGGACCAATGTCGTGAAATATGAGGGAGATCAGGTTGATGGTTTGGACCAGGCTGGGCGCGCTTGCGGCAGCAGGGCGCGGGCCTTTGCCGCCCGCCGCCTCGGCCTGCGCAGCCTCCCCCCGCCGAACCTCCTGCCCGCTCACCAGCCGCCAGGAACGGATCTCCCGCCGGACACCGTCTTCGTAAAGCGCCACGTCCTTGGAGTTGAGCTTCTTGACGAGCTTGCCGTGCGAGTCGTGCACCACCACGTCCACCACTACCTCGCGGACTGAGGTCTGAAAGCGGTTCTGTTCCGGCGCCTGGCCAAAGGCTCCGGCAGAGAGCACCAGCAGGATGGCGAGGCGCCTCTGTGGCCCAGTACAGTGGATGGACATTACTATTACAGTCTAACGCTCCGGCTCTTTGACCTTCAGCACCCGATCGCCATCCACGTCGCGCAGCGATTGCAGCGTGCCGGAGGGCCAGGTGATTTCGACCAGATCCGCGCGCTTGTCCGGGCCCAGTCCGAAATGGACGGGTCCCAAACTGGAGGAAGCATAACCGACGCTGGCGGTCATGTGGTTGTACTGAGCGCCGACGCTCTTGGTGACCACTTTGATGCGAGCTCCCATGCCGTCCCGGTTGCTCCGGGTCCCTTCCAGGGCGATGTCGAGCCAGTGTCCAGCGCCCGGGCTGCGGTTCATCCAGATCTCAGCGGGATGGGCGAGCGCGGAGGTCACGACGTCGATTCTCCCGTCACCGTCCAGATCGCCGAAGGCGCAGCCTCGATGCCGTGCCAGTGGGGTGGCGTCCAGCCCCGCCTCCTCGGTTAGGGCCTCCCACTTCCCGCTGGCGCCCAGGTTGTGAAACACGGTGTTGTGCTGCTCAACGCCCTGGCCCGGCTGCGGAAGAGCCCCCACGTGGCCACGGGTGACGAAAAGGTCCTTCCAGCCGTCGTTGTCGAAATCGAACAATCCGGGGCCGAAACCGGCCTTGTTGATGCTCAGAGAGCGCATTCCGCTCTCGGCCGTCACTTCCCGAAACGACTTCTTGCCAGTGTTCAGGAATAGGGGGAAAGTCTGGTTGTTGAGAGCGATGAAGGCGATGTCCGGGAATCCGTCGTTGTTGACGTCGCGAAAGTCCACCCCCATTCCCGAGACGAAGTTCCCGTCCTCGGGGAGAGCCACGCCCGCGGCCATGGCCACCTCTTCGAACTTGCCGCCGAGGTTGTGGAAGAGCGAGTTATAGTACGCATCGTTGGTGACAAACAGGTCTGGACGGCCGTCCAGGTCGTAATCCGCGACGCCCACGCCCATGCCCTTGCCGACGTGCTGCCGGATCCCCCATTCGGCGGAAACATCCTGAAACGTGCCGCCGCCCTTGTTCAGGAACAGCGAATTGGGCTGGCCCTTGTAATAACGGGGATGGCAGTAATCGGGGGTCCCCAGGAAGGTGCACATGGGCTGGTCGCTGTACCGCCATTGGAGATAGTTCAGGACAAACAGGTCCAGCAAGCCGTCGCTGTTGACGTCGACCCAGGCGCCGCTAATGGCCCAGAGCGGGCCGAATTCCGGATCCTTGCCGCGGTCCAGACCGGCCTTGGCGGTGACGTCCGTAAAGGTGCCGTCGCCATTGTTGTGATAAAGAGTATTGCGGTAGACGCCGGCGACAAAAAGGTCCGGATAACCGTCATTGTCGTAATCGCCGGCCACGGCTCCAACATCGTAGCCCGTACCCGCCAGCCCGGCCGCATCGGTGACATCGGTGAACACCCCGTTGCCGTCGTTCCGGAAGAGGCGATTGCGGTACTTCGGCGAGTCCTTCTTAAGGGTGGCGATATTGGCGCCATTCGTGAAAAAGATATCCGGCCGGCCGTCCCGGTTGTAATCGAAGATCGCCACTCCGCCGGCCATGGTCTCGGGCGCGTTGCGAGCCGGGGTCTCGTCGCTTTCGAGTTGAAACGGAATGGGCTGGTAGGTGAACCGGATGGGACTCGGAGAACTGGCCCGGGCCGAAAAGAAAACGAATGCGCCGGCCAGCAACGGCAGGGTCGCGAGGGCGCCAACGAGTTTCGTCATAAAAAAAGAGGGGCGGCTCTTGCCACCCCTCTTCAGCTTACCACGTACCTCTGAGGCAGGCCTCAGAAGTAGAACTTGACTGCAAATTCGATGATGCGCATGCCGGTCGTGTACCTCACGAATCCGGTCGTCTGGGTATTCACGTTGGTCGCGCTATAACCACCGGTCGAAGGAAGGTTGAAGTGGAGGTTGAGGTCCTGCGCGCCGTTGGTGTTGAACTGCGGGTTGGCATGGTTCAGGAAGTTGTTGGCATGAACGCGGAACTGAACGCTCTTGCTCTCCCTGATCTTGAAGTTCTTCATCAAAGTCAGGTCGCTGTTGAAGTACCCAGGTCCCTTGATGTACGGCCAGATAATGTCGCCCTGCTTACCGGCCGCCGGCGGCGCGAAGCAGGCCGGGTTAAAGAGCTGGCCCGACGCCAGCCCCTTGCGCGGATCGCAGGTAATCATCGGCACCAGCGTTTGGTTATTGGTGCCGAGGTAGACGCTGTTGCTCACGTTGTTCGGCCAGGTGACGTTCATGCTTTCCTGCGTATTCGGCTGAATCGGCGCGCCACTCTGAAACGTCGTATAACCGGAGAGTTCCCATCCGTTGACCACCCCTGCCAGGAACGGATTGCCATGAACGGGCTTGGGCAAGTGGAAGACGTAAGCGAGGTTCAAAATGTGAGTGTGATCGTAGCCCACAACGCCGTAATTGGAGCGAATGTCGAAGGGGTTGGCCATGGGGGTCCCAGCCGCAGCTCCGTTGCCGCTGTAGCCGTCGCGGACTCCGAGCACCTTGCCGAAGGTGTAATTGGTCATGAACACGGCCGGCCCCGCGGTCTTGTTCCAGGAGACCTGGAGGGAGTTGTAGTTGGCGTAACTTCCGTGACCTTCAATGTTGATGTTCTGGTAATTGACCAGCGGGAAGTAGTCGTTTTGGGTCAAGCCGGTGCACTGGACGCCCTGGATGCAGTGGATC
Organism: Bryobacteraceae bacterium; assembly: GCA_050008465.1. Taxonomy (GTDB): domain Bacteria; phylum Acidobacteriota; class Terriglobia; order Bryobacterales; family Bryobacteraceae; genus Fen-330. The sequence goes on along the minus strand of JBEKMO010000015.1, from coordinate 56,693 downwards.
ACTCCGTCCTTCGGATCGGGCTTGAAATACGTGCCCGGGGCAACGGCGTTGGGGTTGTTCAAACCGACGGCATTGCCGTTATTGTACAACAGCATGTCGTAGCTATGGTTCCCGACGTAGGAAACTTCCAAGAGGGAATGCCACGGAGCCTGCTGCGAAATGGTGAAGTTCCAGTCGGCGGTGGACGGCATCTTGTCGTCGCCCATCATCATAGCGGCGGGGTTCCCGCCGTTGAGCGCGCCCTGGCCGGTGGGAAGGCCGGTCAGGTTCGAGACATTCGCCAGGCCGACGAAAGCGGGGCTGTTATACACAAACGCGCCGCCCGCGGCAGTGTCCGCGGATGAGGGAGCGTTGACGCCGGACTGATACTTGAATATGGCGAAGCCGCCGCGCAGCACGGTTCTTCCGTTGCCGAACAGGTCGTAAGCTACGCCCAGCCTGGGAAGCGGATATGCCCATGGCGTAACATTCCCGGAAACCGGAATGGACGAATTGGACTTGTGATTCTGCAGTCCGGTATTGAACAGGTTGGGAGTGGCCGCCTGACTGACGTAAGGCTGGTTGATGTACGCTGCCTGATTCCACACCCAGTAACCCGGGCCGGTGGGATCGTAGTACTGGCCCACGCGATCGAAACGGATACCGAAGTTGATGGTCAGCCGTTTCGAGGCCTTCCAGGAATCCTGCGCATAGAAGGAAGTCTGATGGTATTCGTTCACGAGCATAGGACCGACATTGCCTTGCGTGTACCCAGCGACCCGGCCGGTCAGTTGGTCCGCATATACGTTGCCCGAGCTGGCGCCCCCATAGGTTTCAAAGTCGAACTGTCCCTGGGTGGGTTGGGGGCCCATGGACTGGGAGTTCTGGTTCTGGTCCCAGTAGAAGCCGAACTTCAGGCTGTGCGTTCCCCACACCTTGGTGAGGTTGTCGTAGACCGCCGGGTCCGACTTCACGGCGCCAAACATGTTAGCTCCGGAAGCGTAGAAGTCCGTCTGGGGCATGAACTCCGCCATGGGGCCACTCCAACTCAGCGTGTTCGGGATCTGCTTCTCGTTGACTCCGAACAGTCCCTTGGTGGTCATCCCGAGCGCGGTCGGATCGACCGCCTTGGGGTCGCCGAGCGTCAGCATGTTGGCGTAACGCGCGTAGGTTACGACGACCTCGTTGACCAGCGTGGGGCTGAACACATGGGTGAAGTTGCCCATGATGACCTTGGAGGGAGTATTGGCCGGCATGGCCGAGGGATACGGAACCGCAGAGCTGGGCGCCCACCAGGTCGCGATCGGGTGCAGGTCCGCTTCCTTCTGGTAGGTGTACGATACCGTCAGCTTGGTGCTGTCGTTGATGGCATAGTCGACCTTTTCGCTCTGCTCCCAACGATTCGTCGCCGTAAGGAAGCCGGTTCCCGGCTCGATGAAGTTGTAGTTGAAGCCGTTGTTGGTAGCCGGATTCATGTTGGGCTTCGGCAGAAGGCCCAGCAGGATCAGGCCGTTGGGATCGATTTGGCTCTTCGGAATGATCCCACCCGGGGCCGGCAGAGGAGTAGATCCACCGGCGGCGCAAGTAGTGGTCCAATTTGAGCTCGCAGGGCAGAGGCTGTTTGTGGCGCCGGACCAACCGCTAGCCAGAAACGGCGCCAGGGTCGCGTCCGCGAAATTGCCACCCAGCATGTCCGGCGTCGGAACGAAATACCTGTTGGTGAAACCGACCGGCACCTGGTTCATGTACTCATAGCCGAACCAGAAGAACAACTTGTTCCGGTTGCGGTTGAAGTGCAGGAAGGGCAGCAGAACCGGGCCGCCAACGTTGCCGCCGTAGTAGTAATAGTGTTCGGTCGGCAGAGTGGCTCTGGTCGCTCCCACGGCCTTATTGGCGGAATCCAGAGAATCCAGGACGCCGTTGCGGAAGTAGCCGTAAGCTTCACCGTGGAAGTCCTTGCCGCCGCTCTTTCCAAAGGCCTGAAACACCACCGGCCCCTTGGCGAACTCGGCGCTATAGGACGACATCAGGACTTTGACTTCGGAGGTCATGTCCTGGTTGACGTTCGCGATCTGCGTGCCCACGTTTCCGGGATCCAGCAGGTTCGCGCCATCCAGCATGTAGGACATGGCGCCGTTAGGCTGCGTGCCATTGGAGGAATAGGCGCCTACCGGGCCCGTGTTGCTGCTGACGGATTTGTCGTTGAAACTAGACCCCTGCTGCAGGCCGTTGGCGAAAGCCATGCCCGGCATGATCTTGATCAGCTCGCCGGCGTCGCGGCCCACCATCCCCAGCTCGTGAACCATCTCCCGGTTAAGGGTTTGGCTGACTTCGCCGGTGTCCTGCGGGGCAATCGCCTCAGCGCTCGAGACGACTTCGATCTGTTCCGTAAGCGACCCAACCTTCAGGGAGATGTTGGGCAATGTTCGTGTGTCGCCTTGGTTGAGGGCGATTCCCTGCTGCTGCCATCTGGTGAAACCCGACGCGCTGACCATGACGGAATAGATTCCAGGTGGCAGAGCCGTTACCGAGAAGTACCCCGACGAGTTTGTGACCGAGCGGCGGACGTCGCCGCTGGCTTCGTTGACGATTTCGACTTTTGCGTTGGGGACGATTCCCCCCGCTTGGTCGTATGCCGTGCCGCCGAGCGTGGCGGTGAGTTGCTGGCCGAGAGCAGCGCCGCTGAACAGGGTTGCCACCGCGACTAACAGCACGGCAAGTGAAATGAGAGAGTTGTGCTTTCTTTGCATGGTTCCTCTCCGAACACAGGAGCGCCTACGGAAGAGCACTCCCTCTTCGAAATTCAAGACCCCATCCGGGCACTCTAGCGCCCGGAACGCTAAAAGAAACAAGCTCCGTAGTAGATTTATATTATTCCCAGGGGCCTCGCTAGTCAAGCTTTTTCTTGGGTCCGACAGTCGCCCATGGCGCGACAGTGTGGGGTGATCTAATACCCACAAATGTGGGTACGGCCACGCCCCCTTGGGTGGGGACGCTCTCGCAGCTTATTTTCCCGGGCCCGCCTTGCGCTCTTGCTCGGAGAGCCGGTCCACAATCTGCCGTTCCCGCGCTCCGTCCTCGAACCGCTTCAAGCGAAAGTACAGTGCCGCGAGCTCGACGTGGGCGTTGAGGAAGTTTGGATCCGCCTTCACCACGTTCTCCAGGTCGGCCGCGGCTGCTTCGATCTGTCCGGCCGCTTTCTCGACCAGCGCCATTTCATATCGCGCCAGCACCGACGACGGATCGATGCGCAGGGCCCGATCGAGATAGGTCCTCGCCGCGCCGAGGTCGCGTTCAAAGTACAGAATCGAGCCCAACCCGAAGTTCCCCTCAAAGTCGTTCGGGTCCTGCTCGAGCCCCTTCCGGAACGCTTCCATGGCTCCCTGGTTGTCGACCATCTTCTCGCGGGCCATGCCCAGGGCGGTGTAAACGTTGGGCAGGTTCGGATTCAGGCGCGCCGCGGCCTCCAGGCTGTCCCTGGCTCGCTCGAACTCGTTGAGCCGGAACAGGGTCCGGCCGGCCAGCAGATACGCATCCGCCGCCTGGCTTAGCTTGGCTACCCGTTCCACCAGCGCCACGCCTTCCCGCAGGCTGCCGTTTGAAATCAACGCCGACCCGAAGACCCATAAGAAGTCCGGGTTATCCCCGGCCGCCTTGGCAAGCGGAGCCAGGAGCGTGAGCGCGCGGTCGTACTTCCCAAGCTGGAGGTAGCAATCGCCGAGAAGGATTGCTACCCGGAGGTCTTTGGGATCGGCCTTCGCGAGCTTCTCCAACTGCGCGGAGGCGCCGAACTCATCGCGGTTTTTGAGATAGGCGAGGGCGAGATAGAACTGAACATCCCGGTTCTTAGGATCGAGAGCGAGCGCCGCCCGGTAGCTCTCAATGGCCTCCGGAAACTGCTTGAGTTGGACCAGTGCCACGCCCAGGTTGACCCACGCCGAAAAGAAGTCCGGGCGGAGCTTCACGATACGGCGGTACTGCTGAACGGCCAGGGCGTTATCCCCCCGCTGCTGCGCACTTACTGCTTCCCGGAAAAGCTGCTCCGGATCGGGGGCCTGCCCAAACGCAAGGACCAGGAGCCCCGCCTGGCACGCCAAGGCCACGATCGCGCGCATATCACCAGATTATGCCAAACCCAGCGCCCCCAAGCAGCCCGGGAGGACGCGGTTTCTTCTGGCCAACGAGCGGCCGCACTACGGACGGATTACGGGAGAGCCTTCACACCGCGGTCCCCTCGTCTGTTCTCCGTCAAGAGCGTAGAATAGCCCTAGGAGAAGAGAATACCACCATGCAGATTCGAATCTCGCTTTTTCGCCGCCGGGCCGGCTCCGCGCTCGCACCGTTCTTATTCCTCTTTTCGGCTTACGCCCAGACAGTTTCCGCTCCAGCCAAGGCCCCCAGCGGTGGGTCCGCGGTGGAGGTTTCCCTCGATCTGGTAGCACATGACAAGAAGGGGGTCACGATTCGCGATCTCAAACCCACGGATTTCGAGATCACCGCCGACGGCTCGCCCGTGCACCTGGACGATCTTCATCTGGTGACCGGGGGGCCGGGTCCCGGCCATTCGTACCTGGTGACGCTGGTGTTCGCTCACGACGTGCCCGGATACGCGCGGAACGCCCGGAATATAGCCGCGGAGCTGCTCAAGACGGCTCCCCAGACGGGCATATTGTTCGCCGTTCTGCGGGTGGACGGGCGTCTCCGCCTGCTGCAGGAGTTCACCGCGGATCGCCAGGCGCTGAGCAAAGCCATCGACGCTGCGACCGTAAATTACAACCGGGACTATGACGCGCCGGAGAAACGGCTGGCGGCGGATTTGAAGGCGGGCGCGGGCAGCCAAGACCAGACTCTGTCGAAGGTGCTGCTGGCCGTGCTGCTGGATTCGCAGGATCTGGCCCGGGATCCGCACACCCCGCCCGCGATTGCCTCTCTCACGGCCGCGTGCCGGCAGCAGCGTGGACTGCCGGGCCGGAAGACGCTGGTCTATTTCTCCGCTGGCCTGGATTGGAACACCGCCGACCCGGAGATGCCGTCCAAGGTTGCCGAAGCGGCCATCCAAAGCCGCGTGAGCATCTATTCGATCGATGCCGAGATCGCCGATCCCTACACCACTAACGCGATTAGGGGCGGGCTAGACGTCACCAGAGCCCTGGCCCTGGGCGGCATCAGCGCATCCGCGGGGGGCACATCCCCCGGGGGCGTGGCCACAAGCGTCTTCGAACAAATCGGCCGGATCCAGATGGGCGACCTGGACGAAACAGGATCCCGTCTGGGCGCCGTCTGCCACGCCACGGGAGGGGAACGCGCCAACGATTCCGGCAATATCCGGAAGAGCGTTCAGAGAATCGTCGACGACGTATTGTCGTCCTACACGGCCTACTTCATACCGCCCACGGCCCCAGGCGGAAAGTTCCGTCCGATCCGGATCAAGGCGCTGCGAGCCGGAATCTCGGTTCAGGCGCGGGGCGGGTACTTTCCGGTGCATGGCATCGTTTCGCTGGCGGCGCCACCTTTCGGAGAGAAGTTGCTGGGCGCTTTGGCGGGGCCCGAACTGCCCACCGAATTGCAGTTCCGATCCTCGGTCCTGCGATTTGGGAGCACCCAGAAAGGCAGTGTAAACTCGGTGGCGCTCGAAGTGCCCCTCAGCCAGATCGAGATCCGGCCCGACCCGAGCGCCAAGGTCTATGCGGCCCATTTGTCCGTCCTGGCGCAGGTGCGAGACCATACCGGCGCCATCGTCGAGAGATTCACCGAAGACATCCCCAAACAGGGCCCGCTGGATGCCCAGGAACAGGCGCAGCGCGGCACGGTGAGCTTCCGGCGCCACTTCACCGCCGCGCCGGGCGAATATGTCCTGGAGACCGCGGCCATGGATGCGAACAGCGGGAAGATCGGGGCGCAGCGCACGAAGTTCGAGATTCCGCCCGCGGCGAACGGTCCGGCGCTGGGCGACATCGTTCTGGTGCGTCGGATCGAACCAGCGGGTGGCGCCGAGGACTCGTCGGAACCGCTCCGTTGCACCGAGGGCAAGGTCGTCCCGAATCTTTCGGCCCGGCTGGCCCGGGATACGAACCCGGCCATCCTCCTGTTCTTCGATGTGCTCCCGGATAACGGTTCCTCCGAAAAGCCCGCTCTCAAGCTGGAGGTGCGGCGGGATGGCGATCTGCTTGCCAGCGTGCCGTTGAGTCTTCGTCCGGACTCCGCATTGGGGCCCATTCGCGAGCTGGCGAAGGTTGGCACGAAGTCCCTGCGGCCAGGCAGCTATGAGATGACTGTGGTTCTGAGCCAGGGTGCGCAATCGGTCAAGCGGACCGCCTCGGTCACGCTGGAATAGCGGGTCGCGCGCCGGTCAGGGGGCCTGCCGGCCGGAAACCCTGGCCTGGTAGCGGGCGATTCTCGCGTTCAGAGTTGCTGCCAGTTCCCGGTCGCCACTGCGATTGGCCAGCTCGAGAGCCCGGCGCGCCGAATCGATGGCCTCCGGCATCCGTCCGACTTCGGCATACATCGCAGCCAGAAGGCTCAGGATCACCGGTTCCCGGGCATTCGAGAGCTTAACCGCCCGCTCCATGTGCGGAATGGCCTCTGCGAATCTGCCTCTTTGCGCCAGCAGCCGTGCCAGGTTGTTCTGGTACTGAAGAGACTCGGGATTCGCGGATGCGGCCGCCTGGAAGTGGGCGATGGCCTCGTCCAGCCGCCCTTGTTTCGCCAGCGAGAGTCCGAGGGTGTTTTCGGCATCCAAGGAGCCGGAGTCGAGCTCCAGGGCCTTCTGGCTATGCACGATGGCCTCCTCGATCCTGCCTTTCTGATATAGGGCGGTGCCCAGGTTGGTCTGGGAATGAGGATTGGCGGGATCGATTCTAAGAGAGGTCGAATAGGCCTCGATCGCCTCGTCCAGTCTGCCCAGCCGCACCAGATCGAAACCCAGGCTGTCGTACGCCGGGGCGTGTTCCGGCGCGATTTCGGTCGCCTTTCGATACTGCTCGATGGCTTCCTCGGACTGCCCGTCATGGTCCAGAGCGGCGCCCAGATTCACGCGCACTCTCTCGTCTTCCGGGTCCAGCTCGATCGCTTTGCGCCACTCCGGGATGGACTCGGAGATGTGGCCTTTTTGCATGAGGTCGGCGGCAACGTCGAAAACCCGGTAGAATTCGGTGGCTGGAATTTCCAGCTTCTGAAAGCCGTCCGGCGGAATATTCACAAACTCCGGAATGTTGACCGCGCGATTCGAGGCGGTCGCATTTTCGATCAGGATCGGCGGGCTGTCGTTGCCGTCGCGGTCCAGGTGCGTCAGGTACAACTGCGTGTACGGAGACCGCGCCTTGGAGGCGAACGCCATCCACCGGCCGTTGGGCGAAAAGCTGTGCCAGGAATTCATGAGCGGCGTGTTGCACTTCATCAGCCGGGACTGCCCGCCTTCAAACGGCACGACGAAGAGCCGGCTGTCGGGCCGCATCAACTGCCCGTTCTGGCACCGCACATACACGATCCAGCGGCCGTCCGGAGTGATCTTCGGGAAGTTGTTGCTGAAGCCGTTGTGCGAAGCGCTCTCGATGGGTTCCGGCTTTCCGCCTCTGCCCTCGTTGAAAGGAATCCGGTACAGGCTGTACTGGATCTGGGTCTCGTTCGGGTCGTTGGCAAACGTGGCCGGGGGCGCTCCGGGGGGAAATGCAGTCTCGGCCTCCGCTCTGGCGAAGACGATCCACTTGCCATCCGGCGACCACACACCGTCGGTCTGTACAAAGCGGGCATCATCGGCTCCCGGCAGAGGCTCGGTGCGGCCCGTCGCCACCTCGCGCCATATCAGAATGCCCCGTGTCGGGTAGAACACCTGGCCAAAACGGTAGTCCTTGTAGACCGTGAAATAGTACTTCTCCTCGAGACCATACGCCCGATTGAGCGCCAGCGGGTTCCGCTCGTCCATGGTAGTGAGGATGTACTTGCCATCCGGAGAAACCTGCGACATGAACCCGGCTCGCAGTTTCCTGCGGCCCATTTCGTCGCGGGTGTTCCACTTGAACACATCCCGAGTACGAATCACTGTTTCCTTCCGGAGCGGAACCACGGCATAGAGCGATTTGTCGTTCATCGGGCCGTCCACGTCCAGCCCGATCCTCTTGCCGTCGGCCGAGAAGGAATGGCAATTGGCGCAGGTCGGAAGACCTTCCAAAAGAACGCGGCTCTGTGTCTCGGCGACATTCCGAAGGCGCCACTTGATGAATCCGATCGCGTCTTTTGGCAGAATGCCGAGCTCTCCTTTGGACTGAGCTGGGATCAGGGGCACATCCCGGTAGAAAATCGGCGCGCCGACAGGGTCTTCGGAAGTCTCGAATACAGACTGTCCGAAGGAAATGGGCCGGCCAGCTTCCCGGCTCGCAAATCCGGTTATGGTAATGGTAGCGCCCGGTTTCCTGGAATGCGCCTTGATGGCCGCCCAGGTCTCCTTGCCGGGCGTCCAGATGCGGCCCGCGGCTTCCTCGGGCGTCAACACCGGCGGCCGGTTGAGGGGAGCCACGCAGCGAGGATCGAGCTCGCCGACACGCATCCGCGTGCCGGGCGTCTTCACGTCGACGCTCGGCGCTCCGTCGGCAAAGGCAATCACGATTCGCCATAGGGCCGCGCTATGCGAGGTGTCGCGCCAGCGGAAAGCGATGGCAGGCAACTCCGGCGGAAGAATGGCCGCCTGCGGGGGGTAATCGATGGTAATGAGAGCCGCCGGCCCAGACTCGGCGGAATGCCCTGAAGAGTTCGCGCGCTGCGCCGCTAACCTTTCAGCCACCGCTACCGATAGCAGACTCGCCGCTCCCACGACGAGCACCCAGGCATGCGGAGATCTCATTTCTCACACCCCGATACCCGGATGATAGCTGAGTCCCGCCGGCATGGGCAACACGACCGGCTCCGGCCCGTCGGACCTGGAGCTACCGGGGGAAGCTAGTTGACCGAATAGCGGATGGTAGTCTGGCTGCCGAGGCGATGATAATCCCGGAACCGTACCTCGTTTCGGACGCGGGACTTCCGGCCCTGCTGCAATTCCACGGCCCCGGAGACGGGGAGCAGGTAATCGGAATCGCCGACCCGCACGTGGGCATAGTCAACCGTGACAGAAGACGCCCGGACCGGGAAGTCGGAAGGGATCTCGATCGCTTCTATGCTCACGCGGCGGATATTGAAGGTTGAAGCAGTGATGTACACGGTGCCGATGTAGGCGACATTGATGCCCTGCTGGCCACCCTTGGTGGCGAGCCGGTACCCAGAATGCGCGCGGTCCACTTTGCACGTATAAACCTGGCAGCGCACTCCGTCGAGGAAGGCGGTCTCCTTCCAGGTGAACGTTGCGTGCGCCTTGTCGCCGAACACGACCTTCAAGAGATGGCCGAACTCTCCGCTGGAAAACGTTCCCGCCAGGCTGGAGCGATCTCCCGCGAGGGGTGCGCCGTTCACTTCAAGCAGCCTGCGATCTTCCATTCCGTCCAGATACCGGACCAGCTCGGAAAGGGTGTCCTGGGGCTTCCACTCGTTGGCGCCGGACTTCAACGCAAAGCGCCGCGTGGTCTCGATGCAGGAGATGTTCGGCAAGGAATTCGAGTAGGCCAGGGCGCGCTCCCGTCCGCCGGCGAGAATCGTAGCCTGTTCTTTCTCGCTGAGTTTCTCCCCGGCTTCCACGCGTGGCTTTGGAAGGGAAATGGACTCGGGGAAGTCGGGCGGAGGCGCCGCGGCGGCGGTCTCGGGAGGAGCAGCGGGCCGTAATTCGCCGGCCACGACGAAACTGGCCTCGCGCTCGATCCGCGCCGCGCCCTGGGCAAAGGTGGCCTTAACCGTGTAGGTGCCGGCCGGGAGCTTCTTCACGGGGATATCCACGACATACGGAATAGAGCGCCGGCCCGCGGTTTGGCCCAAAGCCAGCGGCGTCGCCTTGGTCGTGACGCCGGAGCCGAGAACCTGGACCGCCAGCGTGGGCTCCGCGTGGACGGAGAGGTCGGGATAGAGAATCAGAAACAGCGGTAGCGCTTCTTCATGCGCGTCAGTGACGACCGGGCGGAGATCGGGAACGACACGCTTGGCTCCGAAGAGCATCGGATCGTCGAGATCGGTCGCCGGGGGGGCGTCCTCGAGCGTGCGCGCCAGAATCGCCTCGCTCATCGCCGGCACATTCGCCGCCCGAGACTCGAAGGTCGCGTGCGCGAGAGCGATCTTGTCGGCAAGGCGGTCGTGGAGCGCGACTTCGACCCGGTACTTGCCCGGTGGTGCTGCGAACGGTCTGGCAAAGGTGTAAACTTCGGCGAGCGAGCGAGCCTTGGTCTCGAGAGCCACCCGCCAGGGCACATCCTCGCTGCAGCGGGCGATCTCGCGGCCGGATTGATCCAGTAGCAGAGCCAGCACCGAGAAATGGAGCCGGGCGACCTTCTCGGCGGCGATTTCCTGAACGTGCAGACGGGATAGCGGGATCTCCGCCACCACTTCCCCGGTGACCGTTCCCGCGCCGGGGCGCACCTCGAACGCCCGGACGCGGATCCCCGGATCCTGTTCACCGCTCTGGTCGCGGATCGCCTTGGCCAGAGGCGCCTCAAAAACGGCAAACTGCCCCGTGGACGAAGGCAGTGCGATGTAACCGCTGGGGCCCTGGACTTGCAGGCCCGGGCGGCTCATCTCGATCCCAATTTTCCGGAATTGGCCTTGCCGCGGTTCTTCATGCGGCGAGTAAACGATTTCGTAATAGTTGGTTTCATCTTCGAGGATCCGCCGCATCTGCTTCTTCACATCCGCGTCGGCCGGCACGAGCAGCCCGCCGGTGGAGACCGACAGCTCTCGCAAAGCCTCCTGGGCGCCCGTTGGCATCCCATCGGAGATCGATCCGTACTGGCGGCCTGCCGGGTATGGGTACTGCTGCACGTTCGCTCCCCCCCCCGGTGCCACGGGTGGGGGCTGGTTGGTTCCTACGACGACTATCCCGCTGGCACGGATGTTGGAGGTGGCAGTGACGACCGCCAGCATCGCCTGCGCCGAAGCTTGAACGGTGGTTTCGCTGGCGTCCACGGCGTACACGCTCACGCGGCTGGTGTTGGACTCGCTGATCAGGCCCTGGAACAGGGTCGATTCGGAGGTGGAGAGCCGCATCCCCTCCGAAAAGTAGACAATGACCTTGCGGCCGGGCAGCTTCGCCAGGGTTCTGGCCAAACCAATCAGCGATGCCATGGCCGGCCGGGCCCTCTGGTCGCGCGCGGCCCGCTCGGAGGCCGCCACGGCCTCCAACAACAGTTGTGCCGGCGGCGCCTGGCCGGCAGCGCCGGTCTCCGGCGGCAAACGCCGCAATCCGTCCTCGACCGATGTAACCGTCTCGGAGCGGCGCGATCCGGAAGAGGTGGCCATCTCGACCGACTTCTTCAGCGCGTCACGATCGGAGGTAAAGGGCTGGAGCACACCTACCCTGCTACCGATGAACAGGACCGCGACCACCGCATCCGCCTCCGCGGAGTCTCTTACCAGTTCCAGCGCACCTTCACGAGCCAACCTCGCGGCATCTGCGCCCAGGGAGTCGAACATCAGCACGATCGCGTGCGGTGGCCGGTTCTCCCGGCCGGCGCCCTGCGGTATCGACCCGGCCAGACGAACCGAGCGGATGACGGCAGGCTCGCCCCCATCGGTGAGCTTAATCTCTTCAGGCCGCAAATCGCGGATGAGACGGCCGTGCTTGTCGCGCACAACCAGGTCGAGAGCGGCCTCGCCTTCCCGTGATGGAGGCGCTGCCTCCGCCTTGTCCGCCGGGGGCGCCCCCGCGGATTCAGCGCGCGCACCCGCCGGCACGCACGCAGCGGCAATCAAGGTACTGACTAGAGCGAGAATGAATCGACGTTCCATGGTTCCACCCGATTGTATACCCGCGCGCCGGTCACGGCAAAGTTCGGGCGTGCGACACACCGGCTCAGCGGACCGATGTAGAATTACAGTTTCGCCGGATCGCCCATGAGGTCTGTCACATCCAGCATTGCCGCGCTGGGGCTCCTTCTGGTGGCCGGGGCGGCGGAGGCCCAGGTCGCTCGCGGCGATTTTGACGACCTTTCGCGCCGGGCCGCGGCAGCGCTCGACGTGCATCCCGCCGACGCCGCCGCCCTGTACCGGAAGGCGCTTGCCATCCGCCCGGACTGGGCCGAAGGCTGGCTTTACATGGGAGCCAGCCTATATCAACTGGGACGATTTGCCGAATCGCGGGATGCGTTGCGCAAAGGCGTCGAGCTGGTGCCGCAAAAGGGCACACCGTGGGCTTTTCTGGGCCTGGCCGAGTACGAACTGGGGAACTACAAGGAGGCGCTCGCGGGCATTCTCAGAGGGGAGTCCATTGGGCTGGCCGACAAGCCGGCCTTCGTGACGGCAGTGCACTACCACGCCGCTCTCATCTATCTGCGGTTTTCCGATTTCGCCGGGGCGATGGAGCAGTTGCGGCCCTTGGCCAAGGCAGGCCACGAGACTCCCGAGGTGATCGAGGCGCTGGGCCTGAGCGCGCTTGCAATGAACACGCTGCCCGCGAGTCTGCCGGCCGCCAGGCGTCCCCTGGTCGAGCTGGCGGGACGTGCGACGGGCGCCTTTGTGGCCGAGCGGGCCGGCCAATCGCGCCCCCTGTTCGAACAACTCGTCGCGCAGTTTCCCGGCGAGCCGGGCGTGCATTACATGTACGGGGTGTTCTTGACAGGCCAGGACCCGGCCGCCGCGGAGGAGGAGTACCGGAAAGTGCTGCGGATCGTGCCTCACCATGTGCTGGCCCGGGTACAACTGGCGCTCCTGTTGATCAAGCGGGGCGACACCAAGGAGTCCGTGGAATTGGCCCGGGAAGCGGCGCGGCTGGAGCCGGGGAGCGCTTTGTGCCAGGCCACTCTGGGACGGGCACTGCTTGAGGCGGACCAGACGAGCCAGGCGATTGCGGCTCTGGAAAACGCGGTGAAGCTCGCGCCCGGCGCCGCGAAAGCGCACTTCTACCTGGCGCAGGCCTACAGCCGCGCCGGAAGAGATGCCGACGCCCGCAAGGAAAGGGCCGAGTTTAGCCGCTTGCGTGCGGAGCAGGAGCCGGTCCTAATCCCGGGCCCTTGAGGCTTGAGGAAATGCCCGGTCACTTGCGGGGCTCGGTGACCGGGAGCACCCGGTCGGCCGGCACATCGCGAAGCACCTGTCGAATCCCGCTGGGCCAGAGGATCTCGATCTCGCTGGCCGATGCCGCCCGGCCCAGTCCGAAGTGCACCCTGGGGTCGCTCGACGCAGCATATCCGGTGCTGGTGGTCAGGTGATTGTACTGGACCGAACCGTCGCTCGCGGTGAGCCGGATGCGGGCGCCGATACCCATGCGGTTGCTCTTGGTCCCCGTCAACTGTAGCCACAACCAGTGATTTCCGCTCTTGGTCGTATTGTGAAAAACCTTGGCGCGGCCATTCGATACGGAGATCACGATGTCTGGCAGCCCATCGTTGTCCAGGTCTCCAAAGGCGAGTCCCCGATGCGCCGCCGGGATCTGGAAGTCCGGGCCGGCGGTCGCGCTGATGTTCTGGAAGCGCCCGTTTCCGAGGTTGCGCAGGACCGCGTTCGGCTCTTCATTGGAGCGTTGCGAAAACAAGGCGATGTTGTCCGTCACGTTGGACCGGGCCACGATCAGGTCCTTCCATCCGTCGTTATCGAGGTCCACCATTGCATTGGACCATCCCGCCATCAGGGAGGTCTCCCATGCCAGTCCCGCTCTCGCCGTGCCGTCCTGGAAGGGACCGCTCCCGGACCTCACGAACAATGGGAACGTCTGTTGCTCGAGGGCGCTGACCCAGATGGCAGGTCGCCCCGTATTGAACACATCGCGGAAGTCCGCGCCCATACCCGAAATGAGCTTCCCGTCCTGGGCGAAAGCCACTAGTTGATCCTCGCCCACCTCTTCGAACCGTTTGCCGCCGAGATTGTGGAATAACTGGTTCGGAGCGTCGTCGTTGGCGACGAAGATGTCCGGATAGCCGTCGCCGTCGTAGTCCGCGACCGCCACTCCCATCCCGCGCCCCGGATGTTGCGCAATGCCAGTCTCCACGGAGACGTCGGTAAAGGTGCCGTCGCCGTTGTTGCGGTATAACGTGTTGGGAAGCGGCTTATAGTAGCGCGGGCTGCAATATACCCGGTGCCCGTTGATCACGCAGTCCGGATCGCTGCCGGGCTGCCACTGGCAGTAATTCGACACGAACAGGTCGAGCAGGCCGTCGTTGTTGTAATCCAGCCACGCCGCCGCAACGGACCACATCTTCCTGCCGGCGAACATTCCGCCGCTCACGCCCGCTCGGGCAGTGACATCCGTGAAGGTGCCATCGCCATTGTTATGAAACAACTGGTTGGCGGTCAAGCTCGCGAGGAAAATGTCCGGCCGTCCGTCGTTGTCATAGTCGCCGACCGCGACGCCCATCCCGTACCCGGCGCCTGCAACGCCGGCCCTGTCCGTGACATCGGAAAATGTCAGGTTCCCGTTGTTGTGAAACAGGCGGTTGCTGAATTGCGGTCCGTCTCGCGTGAGCGAAGGCATACCTCCGCCATTGACGAAGTAGATGTCGGGATAACCGTCGCCGTCGTAGTCGAAGACCGCCACGCCGGCCACCATTGGCTCCGGCTGATATTTCCGGGGCGTTGGCGAAGTGTGGGTGACAAAGTGGACTCCGGCGGCGTCGGCAATCTCCTCGAAGGTGATCGGCGCGACCGCGACCGCGCCAGCGGCCAGCGCAACCAGCGGGACCGACCAGAGCACGGATCTGAGCTTCACTTAGAGAGTCTATCACGGAGAGTTCCGGGCCACCCACGCGCAGACCGGGAACCGGCCGGGTGCCGGGAGGCCCCGCTCCAGCGCTCGCCGAACGCAGGTCCGCCGGCGACGGCAGGGTGGAAGCGTTCCAGCCGCCCACGACTCCACCCTGCCAGCCGAGAGAGGCTACGCCAGCGACTCTGGCCGGAATCTGCCCGAACGGCTTCGACGCGCGTCCCACCGTCACCGTTACATCCTCTCGTTCCGTTCCGCCCTGTGGGTCCGCTTTTGGCTATGAACAGCGGGGGAAGGCGCATGGGCATGGGAAAGTGCGCATGCAAGTCGAGAAGAGGTATTGGCTAAACTCCCACCCAGGTAATCCACGGGCCGATGTGCTCCGGCTTGCAGGCGAGAAAGGGCATCGGTGTTTCAGGGTTAGCGAGGGCGCGAAGTCCCGCGAGCAACAGCGGCAGGGACTGCGGCTCGGTGTGCGGAAGCCCGGCAATCTTGGCGATCGGTTCCACGTCGGGCAGAGCGGAGAAATAGGTGCGCAGGTTGCCCAGGTCTTCCTGAAAGAGCGGCCACGTGTCCGAGGATTTGGGCGTGCGGGCGAATTCGTAAGCCGCCATCGGGACCATTACCGGATCGAGCCACTTGCCATGCAGCATGCCGCCCCACAACATCCGGTCTGGAATGAGTTTGGGATCGTTCTCCAGGTCGCTGGAAGAAGAAGAACACCTTCACCGACTTCATCGACTGCGCCGAGTACCTGGTGCGTGAGAAGTACGCCAATCCCCAGCGGCTTTTTGCCATGGGAGGAAGCGCCGGCGGCCTGTTGATGGGCGCTGTCGTTGCCATGCGCCCCGATTTGTTCACCGGCGTTGTCGCCCTGGTGCCCTTCGTCGACGTGGTCACCACGATGCTCGATGACAGCATTCCGCTGGCTACCGCCGAGTTCGACGAGTGGGGCAATCCGAACGACCGGAAGTACTACGATTACATCCTGGCGTATTCGCCCTACGACCAGACCAAACCGGGGCGCTATCCTGCCCTGCTCGTGACCACCGGCCTGCACGACTCCCAGGTCCAATACTGGGAGCCCGCGAAGTGGGTGGCCAAGCTGCGCGCGCTCAAGAAGGACGACAACGTCCTGTTGCTGAAGACCGAAATGAAAGCCGGCCATGGCGGCCTAACCGCTCGCGACGACCGTTACCGCGACACCGCCTTTCGCTACGCCTTCCTCCTCACCGTGGCGGGCAAAAACCCGTGACAGTACACTCTTTCCCCCGGTTGCCCCCCGAAACCCCTCACGGCACCCTGTGCCCATCCTTCTTCATGTCTTCGATCCGGTATCCGCCCGAGTCCGGCTCCCACCATTGCAGCTCCTCCCGCGCGGCGAGGAATCCCGTCGGCCGCACCAGGCGAAACTCCAGGGTCGCTTCCCTCGACGAGACCTCGGCAAAGGCCACCTCGAATTGGTGCGCCGGGCCGATGTCGGGCAACGCTCTCTCTCCCGCCGCAATCACCTTGCCGGAGTGGTCCCGCACGGCGAATTCCGCGCGATAGCCGCGCAGCGTGTAATGCGGAATCTCGTTCTCCCCGCGCGGCGCGATCCGCGCGCGAAACCCGGATGGCCTCCCGGCGCCCGGCAGCCAGTCGAGCGCGAGCCGCGCCGGCGCGTTCCGCTCCTGCCACACATAGAACGATGGATTGCGCTGCCGGTTCTCGTCCACCACGCCCATCTCGACGACGCCGGAACGCCGCCCAGGCCGCAGATTGCGGTGCGACCGGTAGTCCTGGTAACACCAGAAAATCGCGCCGCCCACGAAATCGAAATTGCCGAATACATCCATCTGCTCGCGGATGATCCGCTCCCGGATTCGATCGGCCGCCTGTTTGTCCGGGGCAAACGGGCCGGCGAAGCCGAACTCCGAAATCAGCACCATCTTGCCCGGGTACTCCCGGCGCACCCGCTCCAGCGCCGGCACGAGCCCCGAGGCCGGACCGTGCCAGCTTCCGAAGTACTGGTTCATCATCACGAAGTCCGCGATCGACGCCGCGTTGACCGCGGGATTGGCGCCCTTGGATATCTTGTCGTCCGCGTAGCTCACATACCGGTCGGGATCGAGCTTCTTCGCCGTCTCGTACATGCTCTGGAAGTATGCGCGCCCGCCGGGAGTGTCCGTGGCGCTTTCGTTGCACACGCTCCAGGCGAAGATGCTCGGATGATTGTAGGACTGCTCGATCGTTTCGGTCAGCATCTGCCGTGCCAGCGCGATCACCTTGGGGTCCCGCATCTGCTCTTCGCTGAACTGCCACATCGGGATCTCGGGAATCAGCAGGATTCCGTTGCGGTCGCAGTACTCGAGGATGTAGGGGTGCTGCGGATAGTGCACCGGACGCGTGAGCGTGACTCCGAGCTCTTTCATCTCGTCGTAATCCCGCTTCATGGTGCCCGCGCTCTCCGCCAGCCCTTCCCAGGGCGACTCCTCGTGCCGCGTCATCCCGGACAGCCGCACCGGCTCGCCATTCAGGTACAGGCGGGCGTTCTGGATCTCGACGGTGCGCGCGCCGAAGCTGTCGGAAACCGAGTCGAGCAATGCGCCGCCGGCGTCCAACAGGTCGGCCTCCAGCCGGTACAACCTGGGGTGATCGAAATGCCACGGCGCTACCGGATCGATTCGCAACGCCACGGCGACCTCCTGCCGCCCCGGAGCGATCCTCGCGGCGCGCTCCGCCGTGGCCGCCGGGGCGCCGTCCGGCCCCCGCACGCTCAACCGCAGCCGCATTTCCGCCGCCGTGCCGCTGTGGTTCTCGACGAACACTCGGTCGGTGACCTCCGCCGCGCCTCCGACCACCCGCGTGCGAATCTCCTGCCTGCGAATGAGCAGCGGTTCGTTCACTGCCAGCCAGACGTCGCGCACGATGCCGCCGTAGTGCCACCAGTCGTACCAGATATCGCCGCCCCTGTAGCCCAGCATCGCCCACCCGGGAATGGTCGCCACTCCCGGCTCATTATCGATGGCGACCGCCAGAAAGTTCACCGGCTTCAGATGCGGCGTCGCATCGAAGAAGTACGCCGTGTGTCCGCCCTCGTGGTTTCCGAGCGGCGTGCCGTTGAGCCACACTTGCGAGCGATAGAACGTCGCACCGAAGTGCAGCTCCACGCGCTTGCCCGGCGGCGCGGCGAACGTCTTGAAGTACCATGCCCGCCCCAGGAACTCCTCGTGTTTCCCGATATTCCAGGTATGCGGCACGGAAACCGCCTCCGTGCCGGCCGGCGCCGCGCGCTGCCAGCCGGACGCCTCGCCTTTCTTCTCCGGATCCACCCGGAAGCGCCAATCCTGGTTCAGATCGATCTTCGTCGCGGCGCTTGCCAGCGGCAGCAGCCAGCAGAGCGCAGTCAGAGTCGCACGGTTTGGCATGGGTTGGTTCCAGCCCAAATAGTAGCAGACCAAAACGCGGCCGCGACGCCGCTCGCCCGCCGGATAATCTCCACCGCGTCGGCGTGAGCGCCCGCCCTGCTCACCGCCCGCCAACCTGGGACCTGGTGTACACTAGGACTCTGAGGGAGACGTGAAAAAATCCGGGGACACTCCGGACTCGGCCCCGGGGAGTCCATGTCCTCGAGAGGCGCGCAGGCGTGTCCCCAGGTTTTTTCACGGCTCCTGAAGGAGGTGGGTCTTCTCGAGTCGCGGCTTCATCGGGGCTCTCCTGAACGGCGTGGTGTCGGCTCTCGATAAGATTTCTGCGGCCTTCTTTGCGCTTCTGTTCCCGGACGGCTGCCGCGTCTGCGGCGCGCCTCTCACCAATATCTCCCGGATCCCTGTTTGCCGGGATTGCCTGCACAAACCCGAACCCCTCTCGGCGGACTATTTCTGCGCCCTCTGCCGCACGCCTTTCCTGAATCCGGCGCCGCTCGACGCCCAGGGCCGCTGCGAACTTTGCCGCCGCGGATTGCGGGGTTTCGACAGCGCCTATTCGTTCGGCGCTTACGAGGGCGTTCTCCGGGAACTCGTTCATCTCTTCAAGTACGCACGCATCCGGCCGCTCGCCGGGCCGTTGGGCGACTACCTCGCTGCCGCCATCCCGCGCGACCAGACCTTCGACGTCATCGTTCCCGTCCCGCTCCACTGGCGGCGCCGCTGGCAGCGTGGTTTCAACCAGTCCGCGCTGCTGGCCCAGGCGATTGCCCGGCGGTTTGGCATCCCGGTTCGCGCCGCGCTGCGGCGCACTCGCGCCACCGCCACCCAGGCCGGGCTGACCAACGCGAACCGCCGCTCGAACGTCGCCGGAGCTTTCCTGGTGAAGCGAAAACGGGATGTCGAGGGCCGCCGCATTCTGCTGGTCGACGACGTCATGACCACCGGCGCGACTGCGGCCGCCTGCGCCGCGGCGCTCAAGGGCGCCGGAGCGCGTTACGTGGCCCTGCTCACCCTGGCCCGCGTCGACCGCCGCTCCTCCGCCTTCACCTTCCTCGGCAGGTCCCTTGTGGTGGGAGCGGCGTGATGCCCGGCCTGAATGCCTTGCGCAAACCGGTGCTGGTGCTCAACGCGAGCTATGAGCCCGTCAACATCTGTGCGGCCAGGCGCGCCTTGGTGCTGATCCTGAAGGGTGTCGCCTCCCCGGAGGAGTTTTCCTCCAATCTGCTGCACTCGGCGCGGCAAGCTCTGAAGCTCCCTTCCGTGATCCGGTTGCTCGAGTACCGCCGCATTCCCCGCCAGACCCGCGCGCTGTCCCGCAAGAACATCCTCATGCGCGACCGCTACACCTGCCAGTACTGCCAGCGCACCCTCCCATCCAGTGAACTCACGCTGGACCACGTCGTCCCGCGCTCCCGCGCCGGCGAAACCACCTGGGAAAACCTGGTCGCCTGCTGCCACCGCTGCAACAATCACAAGGGCGGCCGGACTCCGGAAGAGGCCGGAATGCGGCTCGTTCGCGCGCCGCGCCCCTTCAGCCTGCACACCAGCCGCCACCTCATGCGTCTGTTGGGCCGAAGCGACGACCAGTGGCGCAAGTACCTGTTCTATTAGCCCACGGGCTTGGGCTGCGAAGCCGGCTTGGGCTTCTCCGCCGGCTTGTCCTTCTTCACCGGGCTGAGCAGGATATGCGTGCTGCGGCCTTCCAGCCGCGGCTGCCCTTCCACGCTGCCGTACTGGACCAGGTCCTGCGCAAACCGCAGCAGCAGCTTCTGGCCCAGATCCACGTGCGCGATCTCACGGCCGCGGAACTGCACCACCGCCTTCACCCGGTTGCCTTCCTGGAGGAACCGGATGGCATGGTTCTTCTTGAAATCGTAATCGTGATCGTCCGTGTTGGGCCGGAACTTCAGTTCCTTGACCTGTATGACGTGTTGCTTCTTCTTGGCTTCCTGCTGCTTCTTCTTGGTCTCGTACTGCCACTGGCCGTAATCCATCGCCTTGGCCACCGGCGGTTCGGCGGTCGGTGCAACCAGGATGAGATCGAGCCCCATCTCCTGCGCACGGCGCACCGCGGCGGGTGTGGGCATGATCTCCACCGATCCATCGGGAAAGACCGCCCGTACCTCCCGGGCGCGGATCGCCTCGTTGACGTTTTCCCGGATTCTTGGTCTGCGTGGTTGGAAGTGTCTGCTTGGATACATGCGATCAGTTGGGGGCCGGCGTGTTCATGTGGCTTACGAGCCTAACCTATCAAACCACAACTCATTGGAAACTCCAAGGGGGCGGAGTGCGTGAGAGGGATACTGGCAGCGGGTTCGCGGTCCCTGAACATTCCGGATCGTGCTCCCAACTTTACCGCAACCCGCGACTTAGTTCAAGTCCGCCAACCTCACCCTCGCCCGCGACAAGCCGTGAAGCGCGCTTACCGGCGCTTTGTCTTCGTAGGGCGGACCTCTGGTCCGCGGGCCGACGTCCACGTCGGCCCTCCCGTGTTTTCCGGCCCAATCGCGCAGGAGCGCAGGCATCGGTGCGGAAGCACATTGCGAGGGGGCTGAACGTGAATCCCCGCCTAATCTCCCCCCAGTGTTCGACGCTTCGGCCCTCTCGGTCCTGCCAGCCGGCAACCTCGTCCCGGCTCCTGCGATGCCCCCCGGCGGCACCCCCTATCTCAACGGTGTTTAGACTTTCTCCGCCCCTCGCTAACGGTGTCACATGCAAAAGGTACCGAAATGTGGTACTTTATGCGTGTGGAACTGCAGCGAACCGCACCGCGGACTTTTCCGGAGTACGTCGACCGGCTCCAGGAGTCCGGGCTTTACTCCTTCACGCGCGAGCGAGCGCTCAGCGGCCTCTCGCTTTCGCCGATCGCGGTCAAACGAGCGGCCGAGCGGCTGCTCGCCCAAGGGCGGCTCGTCGCTCCACGGAGAGGATTCTTTGTCGTCGTACCGCTGGAGTACAGATCCGCCGGGGCGCCGCCGCCGCCGTGGTTCATCAATGAGTTGATGCGATTCCACGGGCAGCCGTACTACGTGGGTCTGCTGTCGGCCGCGGCCTTGCACGGAGCCGCCGCCCAGCAACCTCAGGAGTTCCAGGTCCTGACCAACCGGCAACTCCGGGCGGCGGCTGCCGGGCGCACCCGGATTCGGTTCCTCCTGAAGAAGAATGCCGAGCGCACGCCGACGATCTCGGTAAAGACGGAAACCGGATCGATGCTGGTATCCACTCCGGAGGCAACCGCAATGGACCTCGTCCGCTACCCCGAGCACGCCGGTGGCTGGAACAACCTCGCACACGTGCTCGCGGACCTCGCTGAGAGGCTCGAACCGGTCCGCCTCGCCGAAGCGGCCCGCCTCGAGCAGGATCTCGCCGCAGCTCAGCGTGTAGGATTCCTGCTCGAACACGTCGGTGCCCGAGACAAGACTGGACCATTGGCCGCTTGGATCGAAGCGGAACGGCCGCGACTTGTGACCCTGCGGCCCGATCGCGAAGCCGGGGGCGCACCGAAGGATCGGCACTGGAAAATCTTGGTGAATGAAGAAATCGAGGTAGCCGGGTGATCGCGCGCGCCCATACTCCCGGCGACACGCTACTCGGAAGACACTGACCTCGCACAGACGCAGGCCGGCCCAATTGGTCCGGCGATGACGGCGTTGCACGCGCGGCTTGACTCCTGGCTCGGAGAACCGCTCAAGCTGAAGGTCGAGATCAACACGCGTGGGCACTTTTTGCGGATTCGTGCGTTCTGGCGCTTGTAGCAGGGTATGCCGCGAAATCTGAGATAATCCGGTATTTGATTTGGATGTGTCATTCGAGAATGGCCGTCTAGGTTACAAAATATTGATACCGACAAACCTTAACATCCAGATAACCAGCCATATAGCGATTACCGCCACAACAATGTAGCGAATCCATTGCCAGAAAGTTCTTGGTTCGGTTCGGTTCTCCATGCCTACGTTATACCGCAACTTCGCCCGCCAACCGGACGTTGATCGCGGAAAACTCATTGGCCCGCAGTCGGCAGCGTTCGGTGGAGTCCATAAACTCCAGCGTGTCGAGTCTGACCGTGCTGGTTGGGATAGCCATGTCTGCCAGTTGGCACTTCGGCTTGGCCTGGCGTGCGGGTCTCTCCCCCCGAGTGTCACCTCGCACTCTGCCGCCCCAGTCCTCGAAGAGGTGGAATCGGTGTCCGCCCCCCGAAGAATCCTCTTGACAACCCCCAGTTCAAACGTATAATTAAATCATACGAACGTTTCAATCGAACGTTCGATGGAGGCTGCCCGTGGATCTTCCAACCACCAAGGACCGCATCCTCGATGCCGCCGAACGCCTCTTCGGCGATCGCGGCTTCACCGATACCTCCCTGCGCACTATCACCGCCGAGGCCGGAGCCAACCTGGCCGCCGTCAACTATCACTTCCAGTCCAAGGATGCCCTCATCCAGGCCGTGTTCGCTCGCCGGCTCGGCCCGCTCAACCAGCAGCGCATGGCCATGCTCGACGCTTGCGAGGCCCGCGCCGGCGATGGGCCCCTGCCGATCGAAGATGTCCTGAGGGCGTTTCTCGAACCCGTGTTGAAAATCGGGCACGAGCGGGCTTCCACCTTCGGTCGTCTGTTGGGCCGGATGTACATCGACCCCGGCGACATCTTCGAGCGCATCTTCCGCGAGCAGTTCAGTGCGGCCAAGGTCCGTTTCCTGGGCGCCTTCCGGCGTGCACTGCCCGAGTTGCCGCCGGAGGAGATGTTCTGGCGCCTGCACTTCGTGATCGGCGCGCTGGCGCACACCATGGCCGGTCTGCACCACCTCAAGGTGACCTCGGAGGGCCTGTGCGACGCCTCGGACTTGGAGACCACTCTGAATCGGTTGATCGCATTCCTCGCCGCCGGATTCCGCACGCCAGCCCCGAACCTACCGAACCGCGACCGTCAGGGAGCGGCTCCCCAAGGAGACCCTCAATGCAACGCCAATTGATTCTGGCCCTGGTGCCGGCTCTGCTCTTGGCCCAGACCGACTCTCCGCCGCGGTTAACGCTCAAGCAGGCCGTCGACATCGCGCTGGCGCCGAAAGGGAACACGCGCATCCAGCTCGCCGAGGAGCTGATCCGCCAGAGCCGGGCGCGCTCGGCGCAGGCCCGGGCAGCGCTGCTCCCCAATCTCGACGGGCAATTCGCCTATCAGAGCCAGACCCGCAACCTCGAGGCCTTTGGCCTCCGCATCCAGCTCCCGCCGGCGCTGGGCTTCACCATCCCCACCTTCGTCGGCCCCTTCACCACCACCGACGCCCGCGTCTCCGTGACCGAGACCGTCTTCGACTTCAGCTCGATCCGCCGCTTCCAGGCCTCCCGGGCGGGCGTCCGCTCGGCCGAAGCGGACAACTCGAGCGCGCAAGACCAGGTCGCGGCGCAGGTCGCCACGCTCTACATGGCGGCGCTGGCGGCCCAGGCTCACGTCGAAGCGGCGCAGGCGAACGTCGATTTGTCGCAGGCTCTGGCCACGCTGGCCCTGAACCGCAAGAACGCCGGCACCGGCACGGGAATCGAGGTCACGCGCGCCCAGGTGCAGCTTGCCAACGAGCGCCAGCGCCTGCTGGTCGCCCGCAACGAGCGCCGCCGGGCGCAACTCGAACTGCTCCGCGCCATGGGCGTGGACCTCGCCGCCGATTTCGAGCTTTCCGGCAAACTGGAGTACGCGCCCGCGGATGCCGTCACCGCCAAACAGGCCATCGACAAAGCGTTCGCCGCGCGCGCCGACCTCAAGGCCCAGGAAACACGCGAGCAGAACGCGCGCCTGAGCTATTCCGCCACCAGGTTCGAGCGCCTGCCCTCGCTCGCCAGTTTCGCCGACTACGGCTCCAGCGGAACCGGTTTCCACAACGCGGTCCCCACCCGCACTTACGGCATCGCCCTCCGCGTCCCCCTGTTCGACGGCGGCCGGCGCGACGCCCGGCGCTCCGAAAGCGCCTCGCAGCTTCGCCAGGAATCCATCCGCACCACCGACCTGCGCAAACAGATCGAGCTCGAGATCCGCCTGGCACTGGACAGCCTGCAATCCGCCGAAGACCAGGTCCAGGTCGCGCGAGAGGGCCTCGATCAGGCCGGGCTCGAGGTGGCCCAGGCGCAGCGCCGCTACGAGGCCGGAGTGGCCTCGAGCCTCGAACCCACCGACGCCCAGACCCGCCTCGCCCGCGCTCGGGACAACCAGATCTCCGCGTTGCTGGCGTTCAACGTCGCGCGCATCAACCTGGCGCAGGCCATGGGCGCCATCCGTCACATCGTCCAGTAAAGGAGCGAACTCATCATGTCCAGACAGAGGCTCTTACTCATACCGGCCGCGGCCATCACCCTGTCTTCGTGCGGCTGGTTCCACAGCGGCAACGGCAACGCCATCCGTCTCTCGGGAAACATCGAGCTTACCGAGGTCAACATCTCCTTCAAGATCGCCGGCCGCCTCATCGAGCGTGCGGTCACCGAAGGCGATCCGGTGAAGAAAGGCATGGTCGTCGCCCGGCTCGACAAGGAGCAACTGCTCGCGCAGCGCGACCGCGCCCAGGCCGCGCTCGACTCCTCCGAATCCCTCCTCGTCCAGCAACGCACCTCGATCGAATGGCAGGACGAGACCCTGGAAGCCCAGATCCAGCAGCGCCAGGCCGAACTCAAGAACGCCGACGCGCGCCTGGCCGAGCTGCTGGCCGGCTCGCGCACCCAGGAGAAGGAGCAGGCCCGCGCCGCCGTCGATCGCACCCAAACCGAATACGGCCGCTCCGCCAACGACTGGAAGCGCGCCCAGACGCTCTTCAAGAACGAAGATATTTCCGCCGCCGACTACGATCAGTACCGCACCCGCTACGAAACCGCCGACGCCCAGCTCAAGAGCGCCAAGGAACAGCTCGCGCTGGTGCTCGAAGGTCCCCGCAGGGAGACCATCGCGCAGGCTCAGGCCATGCTGGGGCAATCGAGAGCGGCCCTCCGCCAGGCCGAGGCGCAGCGCCTCGAGCTCAAGCGCCGGAAGGAAGAGATCGCCACGCGCCTGGCGGACATCGCCGCGCGCCGCGCGGACGTGCAGATCGTCGCTACCCAGCTCGCCGACACCCAAGCCATCTCGCCCATCGATGGAGTGGTGCTGGTGAAAGCCGCCGAGCCGGGCGAGATCTTGGCCGCGGGCACCACCGTCGTCACGGTCGGCGATATCCACCATCCCTGGGTGCGCGCCTATCTCAGCGAGCTCGACTACGGCCGCGTCAAGCTGGGCGACAAAGTAAAGGTCACCACCGATTCCTTCCCCGGCAAGATCTACTGGGGCCGCGTCTCCTTCATCTCCTCGGAGGCCGAGTTCACGCCCAAGCAGATCCAGACCCAGGAGGAGCGCTCCAAGCTCGTCTACCGCGTCAAGATCGAGGTCGAGAATCCTAACCAGGAACTGAAGTCCAACATGCCGGCCGACGCCGAGATCCTGATCAACCGATGAACGCCGACACCATCATGATCCGCGCCAGCGGCCTGACCCGGCGCTTCGGCGCCCTGACGGCGCTCGACCGGCTCAACCTCGAGATCCCTCGCGGCGAGATCTTCGGCCTGGTTGGCCCGGACGGCGCCGGCAAGACCACCACCGTGCGCCTGCTCTGCGGCCTGCTCGATCCCACCGAGGGCCGCGTCGAGGTGGCCGGCTACGACGTGGCGCGCTCTCCCGACGCCGTCAAAGACCGCATCGGCTACATGGCCCAGCGCTTCGGCCTCTACATCGACCTCACCGTCGAGGAGAACATGCTCTTCTACGCCGACCTGTTCGGCGTCACCGGCGCGGACCGCGACCAGCTCATGGCCCGCCTCCTCCGCATGACCCGCATGGACCCCTTCCGCGCCCGCCAGGCCGGCAAGCTGTCTGGCGGCATGAAGCAGAAGCTGGCGCTGATGTGCACCTTACTGCACCATCCCCAGGTGCTCTTCCTGGACGAGCCGACCAACGGCGTCGATCCGGTCTCGCGCCGCGACTTCTGGGCCATCCTGTATCAACTCGTGAAGGACGGGCTCACGGTTTTCGTTACCACGGCGTATCTGGACGAGGCCGAGCGCTGCAACCGCGTCGGCCTCATCGACCGCGGGCGGCTGATCCGCTGTGACTCTCCCGGCGCCCTGCGGACCTCGCTCACCGAAGAGTGCTACGAGGTTCAGGCCCCCGATCGCCGCGCCGCGCGGGAACTGCTGATCGCCGCCGACGGCGTCGTCAGCGTCGAGCCATCGGGCAACGTGCTGCACCTGTTTCTGGATCCCGCGCGCACCTCGCCTCAGCGGCTCGAACGGCTTGCCCCCGCAACCTTCCGGCGCATCGAGCCGTCGCTCGAAGACGTGTTCATCGCCCTGATCCGCAAGGAGGCGGCGGCATGAACGGCAACGGCGTCGCTGTCGAAGTCCGCGACCTGGTCAAGCGCTTCGGCGATTTCGTCGCCGTCGACCACGTCTCGCTTTCCGTCGGCCGCGGCGAGATCTTCGGTTTTCTGGGGCCCAACGGCGCCGGCAAGTCCACCACCATCCGTATCCTCTGCGGCCTGCTCAGCCCCTCGGGCGGCAGCGCGACGGTGGGCGGCTACGACGTGGCCACGCAGTCCGAGTCCATCAAGCGCAACATCGGCTACATGTCGCAGAAGTTCTCGCTCTACGACGACCTCCAGGTCGAGGAGAACATCGACTTCTTCAGCGGCGTCTACGGCGTGCCCGCCGCCACGCGCGCCGCGCGCAAGGAGTACATCCTCAAGATGGCGGGCCTGGAAGACCGCCGGCACTCCATGACCCGCCTGCTCGCCGGGGGCTGGAAGCAGCGCCTGGCTCTCGGCTGCGCCATCCTCCATCAGCCCGCGATTCTGTTCCTCGACGAGCCCACCTCGGGCGTCGACCCCATCGCCCGCCGCGGTTTCTGGGACCTCATATATCAGCTCTCCGAGGCCGGCCACACCGTCTTCGTCTCCACGCACTACATGGACGAGGCCGAGTACTGCCACCGCCTCGCGCTCATGTACCGCGGCAAGATCGTCGCCCTCGGCGCTCCCGAGGAACTCAAGCGCTCGCTCACCTCGCACCACCTGATGGATCTGGAATCCTCGGACCCGCTCGAAAGCATGAAGGCGCTCGAGGCAACCCCGGGCATCCTGGACGTAGCTGTTTTCGGCGGCGGCCTGCACGTCACCGTGGACGACCCGCTGCCCGCCGCGCCCCGCATCCGCCAGGCGCTCTCTTCGCGCGGGATCGCCATCCGCCGTCTCGAGCCCATCCAGCCCTCCATGGAGGACGTCTTCGTCGCCATGATCGAGCAGGAAGAAAGGAGGGCCGCATGAACCTCCGGCGCACCCGAGCGGTTGCCAAGAAGGAATTCCTGCACATCCTGCGCGACCCGCGCAGCCTCGCCATGGCCCTGGCCGTCCCGCTGGTGATGCTGCTGCTGTTCGGCTACGGCCTCACGCTCGATGTCGACCAAATCCCCACGCTGGTCTACGACTCCGACAAGACGCCCGAGAGCCGTGAGCTGATCGCGCGCTTCCAGGGCTCGCGCTTCTTCCAGATCCTCGATTACGTCAACGAGTACCACACCATCGAGAAGCGCATCGACCAGGACCAGTGCCTGCTCGCGGTGGTGGTTCCGCAAGGTTATGCCCGCGAGCTGCTGGCGGGCCGCGAGCCACAAGTGCAGTTGATCTTCGACGGCAGCGATTCCAACACCGCTTCCATCGCGCGCGGCTATGCCGACACCCTGCTCCAGGTTTATGCCATGGACGTGCGCACGCGCGCGCTGGACCGCAAGGGCGGCGCCAAGCTCAACCCGCCGGTGGACGCTCGTCTCCGCGTGCTTTACAACAACGAGCTCAAGAGCCGCAACTTCATCGTGCCCGGCATGATCGCGGTGATCCTGGCGATCATCACCGCGCTCATCACCTCGCTCACCATCGCCCGCGAGTGGGAGACCGGCACCATGGAGCAGCTCCTCTCCACACCGCTCCGCCCCGCCGAGATCGTGCTTGGAAAGATGCTGGCCTTCTTCACACTGGGCTTCCTGGACATGGTGCTGTCGATCGCCGTCGGCGTGCTCGTCTTCCAGGTGCCCTTGCGCGGCAACCCGCTGCTCCTGGTCGGCTCCACCTGCCTGTTCCTGCTGGGCTCGCTGTGCTGGGGCATTTTCATCTCCGCCGCCGCCCGCACCCAGGTGCTCGCCTACCAGATGGGCATGCTCAGTACGTTCCTGCCCGCGATGCTGCTGTCGGGCTTCATCTACTCCATCGAGAACATGCCGGTGGTGATCCAGGCGGTCACCTACATCGTGCCGGCGCGCTATTTCGTCACGATCCTCAAAGGCGTGTTCCTGAAAGGCGTGGGCCTCGAGATCCTGTGGGGCGATATCGTGTTCCTGTTCATCTTCGCGGCCCTGGTCTTCCTCGCCGCCACGCGCAAGCTGCGCCAGAAGGTGGCCTGATATGTGGGAACGCATCCGCGAGATCATCCGCAAGGAATTCCGCCAGACGCTGCGCGAGCCGCGCATGCGCATCCTGCTGTTCATGCCGCCGCTCATTCAGCTCATCATCTTCGGCTACGCCGTGAACCTGGACGTCGACAGCGCCCGCATTGCCTGGATGGATCTGGATCGCACGCCCGCGAGCCGCGACCTGCGCGCCGCCTTCGAGGGTTCGCGGCGCTTTGAGATCGGGGCCACGCCCGCCAGCAACGCCCAGGCCCAGCTTCTGCTCGATGAGAGCGCGGTGCAGGGGGTGGTGGCGGTCCTGCCCGGCTTCAGCCGCGATATCGAGCGCGGCGAAACGGCCTCGGTTCAGGTGCTGGTCGACGGCACTAACTCGAACACGGCCTCGATCGTCGCCAGTTACGCCGGGCAGATCGTGGCCGCCTTCGCCGGCCGCGCTCTCACCGGGCAGCAGCGCGCCAAGCTGGTCGCCAGTACGCTGGCCGTCGGCGGGCCGGTCGGCCTGGGCGTCCCGAGCATCGACGTGCGTAGCCGCGTCTGGTTCAACCCCGACCTGCGCAGCCGCAACTACTTCGTTCCCGGCGTGGTGGTGAACATCATCACCCTGGTCTCGCTGATCCTCACCGCCATGGCCATCGTGCGCGAGAAGGAAATCGGCACTATGGAACAGCTCATGGTGACCCCCATCCGCCCCCTCGAGCTGATCCTCGGCAAGACCCTGCCCTTCGCTCTGGCCGGCCTGTTCGAGGTCGTCCTCGTCACCTCCGCCGCCCTGCTGGTGTTCCACATCCCCTTCCGCGGCAACGTGCTGCTGCTGCTCTTCTGCGCCTGCCTGTTCCTGCTGACCACGGTGGGCGTCGGCCTGTTCGTCTCCACCATATGCCGCACCCAGCAGCAGGCCGTGATGTCCTCCTTCTTCTTCTTCATGCCGGCCTTCATGCTCAGCGGCTTCGCCTTCCCCATCCGCAACATGCCGCTGGCCGTGCAGCTCCTCAGCTACCTCAACCCCCTGCGCTACTTCATCCAGATCGTCCGCGGCATCTTCCTCAAAGGCACCGGCATCGACATCCTCTGGCCCCAGATGCTGGCCCTGCTCCTCTATGGCGTCCTCATCATGACCCTAAGCGTCCTCCGCTTCCATAAGCGCCTGGATTAACGCGCCCTCCTCACACAAAACCTCGCTCCGTGGGGCGGACCTCCAGGTCCGCGGCCGACCTCCAGGTCGGCCATGCGCTGACCAAAGTGCCCGCCAGGGATCGGATTTCCATCGACCCAAACATCTGCCACGGCCAGGCATGTGTGAAGGGCACGCGCCTTCCCGTTCACCAGATTGTGCGCATGCTGGCGAACGGCGACACGGTAGACGATCTCCTCGCCGAGTACCCCTCTCTCACGCGCGAGGACATCATGGCCTGCCTCGACTACACCGCCGAGTTGGCCGAGGAGCAGGTCGCGCCGATCCAGGTCGCCAATCTCTGACCGCGAATAAGGACATCCGGGGAACTCCAGCGTAAGGACTGACTGCCTGCAAATACGCACCACACTAACCGAGCCGCAAGCGTCAGCGAGCGGTTTCGCAGTAGCGCCAAATCTCGCGGTCATAGACTTAGGATCTGGCACAGTGGGCCTCTTTCACGCCGGCAGCGCAAGGGCCGCGACACCCTGAGCCAGTTCCAGCGCCGTCGTTTTCACTTGCCGCAGATCGACTTTGCCGGTCCCAAGCGCCGGCAGGGCTTTCACCTGGAAGACGCTCTCCCGCTTCGGCAGCCAGATGCGCGGCAAATCCGTGTCCGACAGGCGCCGCCACAAATCGCCCGGCGTAACATCTGGGCGCGCGTAGAGCACCGCCAGGCGTTCGCCCTTCTGCTCGTCCGGAATGCCGGTGACGCAGCAGGGGCAATCACCCAGAATGCGATAGATGGCCTCTTCCACTTTGAGATGCGGAACCATTTCACCGCCGATCTTGCTGAAGCGCGACAGACGGTCGGTGATCCGGATGAATCCCTCATCGTCAATGGCGCCGATGTCGCCGGTGACGTACCAGCCGTCCCGGAGCGCCTCGCTGGTCCGCTCGGGTTGGCCCAGATAGCCCAGCATGCGGTTTGCACCTTTCACCAACAGCAGGCCCTCCTGGTTGGGCGGCAGGGATTCAAACGTGGCTGGGTTCACCACTTTCACCGCGATGCCGGGAAGCGGATGGCCTACCGTGCCAGGCTTGTTCCCGGTTTGCGTGTCCTTGCCTGCGCGATAGTCGGGCACATTGACCGCCACCACTGGCGACATCTCGGTGCACCCATATCCTTCGAGGAGTTCCCGGTCAAACACCTCCGCGAACGTCCTCGCCACCGATTCGCGCAGCTTCTCGGCGCCCACCAGCACGAAGCGCAGGCTCTCGAACTCCTGCCTGGCGCACTTGCGTGCGTAACTCGCGCAGAAGGTCGGGGTCGAGAGCAGGAACGTGCCTTTGTATTTCGCCACCAGCTCGCCGATTGCCTTGGCATCGGTCGGGTTCGGATGATAGGCAACTCCACAGCCGGTAAGCAGCGGGAGCCAGATCGTAACCGTGAACCCGAAGGAATGGAAAAAGGGGAGCACTCCTACGATCCGGTCCCGGGGGCCGATCCAGTAGACCTGGGCCATCGCGTCGATATTCGAAATGACGTTGTGGTGCGACAGCATCACGCCTTTCGGAGTTCCTGT
The DNA here is from genome assembly GCA_050008465.1 of Bryobacteraceae bacterium. GTDB lineage: Bacteria > Acidobacteriota > Terriglobia > Bryobacterales > Bryobacteraceae > Fen-330. The sequence goes on along the minus strand of JBEKMO010000015.1, from coordinate 25,388 downwards.
GCTGCCACTCGAGAAGATCACCGTGGCCAGCGAATCCGGGGTCTGATTCCGTCCCCCGTACCAAGCCACCAACAGCCGCGCCGGAGCCAGCCGTGCGATCCAGAGCGCCCGCAGTTTCGCCCAGGCGCTTGCCTCCTTCAGGATGTCTTCGAGAAACACCATTCCGCCGACGAATTCCATGCGGGTCTTCGCCAGCAGCAATCGAGACGTCAGAATCGTACGCAGCCCGCACTGTTCGATGGCCGAATTCATCGCTTCGCGCCCGGCCGTGAAATTCAGGTTCACCGGAGCCTTCCCAGCTAGCGTGATGCCCGCATTAGCGAGCGCGCCTCCGATCGAGGACGGCAGCAGCAAGCCCACCATCTCCTCGGTCGCGCAGTGCTTCTTAACCCATTCCGCCAGCAGCAAGCTGCCCGCCAGCGCTCGTCCGTAGGACAGTTCACGCCCGCTCGAGTCGGCCATCGCCAACTTCGACCAGTTCCGTTTCGCGCCCCTTACGAAGCGAAGCTGCAGCAGATCCCCGCTGTTCTTGCGGTGCGCAACGGCGTCGCTGCCCAGTTCCAGGATGGCCTGCCGCACTTCGTGTGGGGCGGACGAGGCCGGCATCGGACGGCCGAACGAAACCGTCACCGGATAGGGCACCCGCCGCGGCCATTTCCAGAAGAACCGGCCCCCCTCGAAGCTGAAGATGCTGCCCCAGAGCCGGTCCAGGTGGACCGGAATCACCGGCACGTCCAGACCTTCGACGATTCTCTCGAACCCGCGCTTGAAGGGCAGCATGTTCCCGGTGCGGCTGATCGCGCCCTCGGCAAAGATGCACACCACGTGCCCCGCGGCCAGTTCCTGGCGCGCCTTCCGCAGCGAGGCGACCAGGTCGCGCGGGCCGCCGGCCCCCACCGGAATGGCCTTCGTCAAACGGAAAAACCAGTGCAACGCCTTCCTCTCGTAGTACGGCCGCCAAACCATGAAGCGCACGAAGCGTTGCAGGCACGCGCCGATCAGAAATCCGTCCACGTGGGACATGTGGTTAGCGACCAGCAGAGCCGGCCCGCGGAACGGGACATGCTCCTGTCCCACGATCCGAATCCGGAACAGCGTGTGCGTGAGCATCCAGAGCAGGAACCGGATCAGGAAATCCGGAACCACGCTCACAATGTATGCGGTCGCCCCCAGTGTCGCGATTCCGGCGAGCAGCACCAGTGTCGCCGCCGAGACGTGCAGGCGGCCGTGCAGCATCCACAATGTGCCGGATGCAAGCAGCAGGCCCACGGTGTTGTAGAAGTTGTTGGTGGCGATGATGCGGCCCTTCTCGCGGTCGTCGCTCCGCTGCTGCAAGTACGCATTCAGCGGCACGATGAACAGCCCGCTCGAAACACCCAACCACGAGAGCGCCGCCACCGACCAGCCGTAAGACGTCCGGGCGGCATACAGAGCAAAGCAGCACAGGCCCATCAGAATGGAGCCCAGCGGTACCAGCCCCAGCTCGACCTTGTCGCCGGAGAGTCGTCCCGCCAACATGCTGCCCGCGCCGATGCCCACCGCCAGTGCCGTCACCATCAGCCCTACCCGCAGGTCGCTCACCTTCAGTACTTCACTGCCGAACAGCAGCAGGTCCATCTGGAACAGCGCGCCCAGAAACCAAAAGTAAGAGATCGCCGCCACGGTCAGACACAAGGGACGATCCCGGAGCAGATGCTTCGTGCCCGTGATGACCTCGGAGAACGGGTTGGCCTGGAAGGGCCCTGCCGCGCCAGCCGGCCGGACGCGTGTGATCTTGAAGCTTGCCGCGAGCCCGGCCAGAGCCACGCCCAAAGTCGCCAGCCCCATGTTCCAGGGCCGCTCCCGCCAAATCGTGAACAGGAACGAGCCCAGCGACGTTCCCACCACGATTGCCACGAACGTGCTCATCTCCAGCAGCGCGTTGGCGCGCGAGAGGTCCCGGTCTGCCAGCATCTCGGGAACGATGCCGTACTTGGCCGGGCTGAAGATGGTCGAGTGCAGCGCCATCAGGAACAGCACCGCCAGCATCAATTCGATGCGCGTCGAGAAAAACGCCGCCAGGCCCAGTCCCATGACCAAGACCTCGAATACCTTTACCGAGATCAGCACCTTGCGCTTGCTGTAGGCGTCCGCCAGGTGGCCGGAATACCCGGAGAACAGCAGAAACGGCACCACAAACACCGCGCCCGCCAGCGCCAAATATCCGCCGCTCGATCCGGTCTTGGCAGCTACGTGGACGGCCCGCATCGAGACGATGATTTTGTAGATGTTGTCGTTGAGCGCGCCGAGAAACTGGGCCCACAGGAAGGACTGGAAGCCGGAGTTCTTCAGCAGATCCGCGAAGCCGCGGTGAGTGGTTGCCTGTTCGTGGTTCACGGTCATTGTAAATGCACGGGACACTCCGACCGCGTCCTCCAATGGAATCAATGACTTGCCACTGAGGTTCGAAGCGGGTATATACACTAGATGTATACAGGAGTACAATCTATGTACTGATGATGCCTTTTCTGTCTTCTGGAGAGCGCGCCTTTCTTCACGCCGTCTCCCAGCTCGCCTACTGCAATCCCTTTCTGCCCGAGCGCACCCAGTGGGAGCGCGCCGCCCTGGGCAGCGACTTTCAGGAGGGCGAGCCGGTCTGGAGCCTGCCGGTCGACGACCCGGAACGCTCCCGCGTGAACGTCTGGCGGATTTTCGAGCGCCTCGAGCCCTTGGCTGAGCAACTGCGGGACCGGCTCAGCGCCCGGGCCCAGGCGCGGGAACAAGATCTGGTGCTCTACGAGGACGCGATCCTTCAGGTTCTCTACCAGCGCCACTACCATCAGTTCTTTGAAGCCGGCATCGGCCCGGCCGCTTCGGGCGGCGCCGGCCGCTGGCGCTTCCACCGCCAGTTCCTGGCCGGCTGGGGCCATTTCTTCGACATCGATGGCGTCGCGTTCCCAACCCGCCACGATGCTCTCCATACCTTCGCGTGCTTTCGCCAGATCCAGCGCGCCTTCGAGCAGATCTACCGCGACATCATCGGCGGCTCCATGCCGGCCGCGCGCCTGCGAGCCGCGGTCTGGCAGTCGGTTTTCACTCACGACATGCGCCGCTACCGGCGGACTCTGTACGGGCGCATGGGCGAGTTCGCCACTCTGATCACCGGGCCTTCCGGCACGGGGAAGGAGCTGGTTGCGCGGGCCATTGCCCAGTCGCGCTACGTTCCCTTCGACGACGGCAAGCTTGCCTTCGCCGACGACGACGCAGTCTCGTTTTTCCCGATCAACGTCTCGGCGCTTTCGCCGGCGCTAATCGAATCCGAGCTGTTCGGCCACCGCCGCGGATCGTTTACCGGCGCCATCTCGGATCGTAAGGGATGGCTGGAAACTTGCCCTCCGCTCGGCGCGGTGTTCCTCGACGAGCTGGGCGACCTCGATCCCGCCATTCAGGTGAAGCTTCTGCGCGTGATCGAAACGCGCACCTTTCATCCCGTGGGCTCGACCGCGATCCGGCAGTTCGCTGGGAAACTGATCGCGGCCACCCACCGCGATCTGGGCGCGGCCATCCGCGCCAGGGAGTTCCGGGAGGATCTCTACTACCGCCTGTGCTCGGACCAGATCGCCACGCCGTCTCTGGCGGAACAGCTCGCGGATTCCCCGGGGGTTCTACGGGAGTTGGTGGTCTACATGGCCCGGCGCGTCGCCGGAGCGGAGGGTGAGGAACTGGCGCGCGAAGTCACCGCCTGGATTGAGCGGCGCCTCGAGCCCGGCTATCCCTGGCCCGGCAACTACCGCGAGCTCGAACAATGCGTGAAGAACGTGCTCATCCGCCGCGACTACCGCCCCTCGCGCGCCGCGGCCTCCGATCCCGCCGGCGAAATCGCCCAGGACCTGGGCACCGTCCGCCTCAGCGCCGACGAGCTGCTGTCTCGCTACTGCACCGTCGCCTACCACCAGTTGGGAACTTACCAAGCCGCTGCGAGCCGTCTCGGCCTCGACCGGCGCACGGTGAAGAGCAAAATCGATCCCGCCCTGCTGACCCGCCTGCGTAAGAATTGACGGCGCGCCCTACCCCAGCATCCGGTCCAGGAACCGCTTGCCCCCAGCGATGCCCTCGAACTCGGTCATCCGCTCGCCTTCGTACTCGATTCCGACCCAGTTGTGGTACCCGGAGTCCAGGACAATCTTCATCATCTTGTCCATGTCGATGGTGGTCTCCCGTCCGTCCGGGCCGAAATCATAGCACTTGAAGCTGACTCCCTTGGCGTACGGCATCAGCTTCCGCACCGCCTCGTAGCGGTCGGTGGTCTTGGGGAAGTTGCCGAAATCCGGCAGCGTGCCGAAATTGGGCAGGTTCACCGTCTTCATCAGGTGTACCACCACGTCGGGGTCCGAGGAGATTCCGCCGTGGTTCTCGATGATGACGTTCAGCTCGCGAGGCTTGGCGTACTCGCACAGCCGGGTGAAGCTGTCCGCGCAGTAGCCGATGTAGGCGTCGATCTCCGCCGGCGTCCCGGGCTGCTTCTCGGGGTGCATGTTGCAGCGGATCGAATGGCACCCCAGTTCGGCGGCGTAATCCACCCACTTGTAGTGGTTCTCGGCCGCTTTCCGGCGCGCGGCGGGGTCCGAGTGCCCCATCATCCCCTCGCCGTCGCACATGATCAGCACGCCCTTCGAGCCGTGTCGCGCCATGTTCTGCTTCAGGCGCGCAAGGTATTCCTGCGTCGGCGCTTCCCACAGTTGGTTGACGAACTCCAGACCCTCGATCCCGAAGCGTTCCCGCGCCACCTGCGGGAAATCCAGGTTCGACAGCGTATGCGCTCGAATCGCTCTGTGGATCGACCATTCGGCCAGCGAGATGCGGAACTTGGCGTCCTGCGCGGCTGCGCCGGCAAACGGAACGGCAAGCGCGCCTGCACTCCTAAGGAAATTGCGGCGGTTCATGAAAAACATGGTAGCAGCTTGTGGCCTGTCGTCGAGTGCCCGAAAGACAGCCGCCCGGTCGCACTCCCACGCCCCGCCGACGGGCTACGGGCTACAAGCTACGAGCTCTCTCAGGTCCTCCACCCAGTAATCGGGCTGCCACCGCGCCAGTTCTTCCGGATCGCCGTAGCCGTACCGGACCGCGCAAATCTTGACGCCGGCGCGCCGCCCGGCCTCCATGTCGGTCGGAGAGTCGCCCACAAACAGGCAGTCTTCCGGGCGCGCTCCAAGGGCCTCTAGAGAGGCGTGGATCACGTCCGGGGCTGGCTTATACGGGAAGCCATCCGTCCCCTGCACGTGGTCGAAGTACTGGATCAGCCCGAACTGCTCCAGAATCGCCTGGGCGGCCGAGGACGCCTTCGTGGTGGCCGTGGACTTGCGCCCGCCCAGCGCCTCCAGCGCTTCTCTCACCCCGGGATACACCCGCGTCGCTCGGTGCTGCCGCGCGGGATAGATCGTGCGGTAATTGCGGATCAGCTCCTCGTGCTGTGCGTCGGTGTAGCCCGGCAGCAGCTCGCGGAACATGTCCAGCAGGTGCACGCCGACGTAGCGTTTTAGATCGGCCATCCCCGCAACCGAGGGACTGCCTCGGCCGTCCGCTGTGGGGACGGCCCAGGCTGTCCCCGGTTGCCCCGCCAGCACTTCCTGGTTGCCTTCCAGAGGCCGCCAGGGTGTCTCCGCGAGCACCTCCAGGATGGCTCCGCAGATATCCTCCGCCGAGTCCAGCAGTGTTCCGTCGACGTCGAAGATATAGACCGGGAAGGGCGGCATCAGGCCGGCTGAGGTCGCTCTCCTTCGACCAAACCCGGAAGGCGCCGGCCACCCTCCGGCCGGACCACCTGCTGTGTCTGCCCGTGATCCTTGGGCGGCACGGCTGGCATCGGGGCGAGCGTCTTGCCCGCGATCAGCGCGCGGATCTCGTCTCCGTCGAGCACCTCGCGCTCCAGCAGCGTCTCGGCCACCCGCACCAGGGCGTCGGAGTGCTCTTCGATGATGTTGCGCGCGCGGTAGTACGCCTCGCCCACGATCCGCCGCACCTCTTCATCGATCCGGATGGCGGTGGCCTCGCTGTAGTCGCGATGCTGCGCAATCTCCCGCCCCAGGAAGATCTGCTCTTCCTTCTTGCCGAAACTGAGCGGCCCCAGCTCGCTCATGCCCCATTCACAAACCATCTTCCGCGCCAGGTCCGTGGCGCGCTCGATGTCGTTGCCCGCCCCGGTGGTCGTGTGCTTCATGAAGACCTCTTCGGCGATCCGGCCGCCCATCAGGCCGGTGAGCTGGGTCTCCAGGTACTGCTTGGTGTAGGAGTGCTTGTCGTCCTCGGGAAGCTGCATGGTAACGCCCAGCGCCATGCCCCGCGGGATGATGGTCACCTTGTGCACCGGGTCGGCGTTGGGCGAGAGCACCAGCACCAGTGCGTGCCCGGCCTCGTGATAGGCTGTGTTGCGCTTCTCCTCCTCGCTGATGATCAGCGACTTGCGCTCCACCCCCATCAACACCTTGTCCTTGGCCAGCTCGAAGTCGGCCATGGTGACCACCTTGCGGTTCTGCCGCGCCCCGATCAGCGCCGCCTCGTTCACCAGGTTGGCCAGGTCCGCGCCGGCAAAGCCCGGGGTGCCGCGCGCCAGCACCATCAGCTCCACGTCGTCGCCGAGCGGCACCTTCTTGGTGTGCACCCTCAGGATCGCCTCGCGGCCCCTGACGTCGGGCCGTCCCACCACCACCCGCCGGTCGAACCGCCCGGGCCGCAGCAGCGCCGGGTCCAGCACGTCAGGCCGGTTGGTGGCCGCCACCAGGATCACGCCTTCGTTGGATTCGAACCCGTCCATCTCCACCAGCAACTGGTTCAAGGTCTGCTCGCGCTCGTCGTGCCCGCCGCCCAGGCCCGCCCCGCGGTGCCGCCCCACGGCGTCGATCTCGTCGATGAAGACGATGCACGGCGCGTTCTTCTTGCCCTGCTCGAACAGGTCGCGAACCCGGCTCGCCCCCACGCCCACGAACATCTCGACGAAGTCCGAGCCCGAAATCGAGAAGAACGGCACGTTGGCTTCCCCGGCGATCGCCCGCGCCATCAGCGTCTTGCCGGTTCCCGGAGGGCCGATCAGCAGCACGCCCTTCGGAATCCGCCCGCCCAGTTTCTGGAACCTTTGCGGCTCCTTCAGGAACTCGATGATCTCTTGCAGCTCTTCCTTGGCCTCCTCGACGCCCGCCACGTCTTTGAAGGTCACCTTCTTCTGCTGGGACGAGTGCAGCCGCGCCCGGCTCTTGCCGAAGCTCAGCGCCTTGTTCCCGCCGCTTTGCATCTGGCGCATCATGAAGATCCAGAACGCCAGCAGCAACAGGAACGGGACCGTGTTGATGATCACGCTCACCCAGTTGCTGGAGTTGGCCTCCTTGATCTCGACGTTGACTCCGCTGTCCTGCAACAGCTTGAAGATGTCCGGGTAATTCGCCGGGATCAGCACGTGCAGGCCCCCGTTGTCGTCCTTGTAGTTGCCGTGCACTTCCATCCCGGTGATCGTCACCGCCTGCACCTTCTTGTCCGCCACGTCTTTGACGAACTGCGTGAAGCTGAGCTGGCGGTCGGCCCGCTTCTGTCCCGTCCGGACGACCGTCCACAGCACCCCCACGATCATGATCAGGATGACCCAGAAGACCGCCGTCTTCACGTTCGAATTCATATACCTCCCCCGCCTGCGGAACCGGCGGAGCCTCTATCTATTGGACGCCAGCGCCCGGACTTCCGATCACCGAATTCCGGAACATCGTGCGTTTCGCGTACTTCGAGCGCGCTATGGCTGTCCGCTGTGGCGGCGAACTCGGCGTCCGGCCCGAAACCCGCCACCCAGATGATTCTCCCTTCACACGTGAGAACCGGCCACTTCCGCCGTTCCCAAAGCGGGACCCTGGCTTCCCGGAACAAGCTCTTGACGCTGATTCCGCCGGCGCGCCCCTGCGGCCGGTACTCATCACCGGGCCTCCAGTTGCGCAGCCGTAATGTACCGGGGATCCGGCCCCAGTCCAATCGCTCGCCTTCATCTTTATTATAGCCGCAATGGGCGCCCGGAACTCGCAATTCCAGTGCCACCTCCCACCCAGAACCCGGCACTTTATACCTTCCCGGCACCGGCGCCTCAATGTCGTAGTCGCCGCCCTCCCGCCCCGCGGGCGCCAGCCGCACCCACTCGAACGAGCGGCGCACCTCCAGCCCGGGGATTTGCCCCCTCCCCGAGCTTCGCTGGCTCCGCGTAAGCTCTAGAATCTGCTCGACATGCTGCAAGTCGGTCCGCCTCAGATCCCCCTTGGCCCTGCGGATGGCTTCCCGCGCCATCCGTCGCGCCACCGCCGGGTGCAGGCCCGCCAGCCACTCCGCCCGGAACAGCACCGCCGGGGGACGCTCCAGCAGGTTCCCTTCCCTCATCTCATCGACCACCGCCCGCCAGTAGTCCTCTTCGTCCTGGGCCACCTTTGCCACCCCGGCCAGAATCCCGGCCAGCGCCGGGTTCCACTCCCGCTCCAGCGCCGGCAGCAGCTCGTGCCGGATGCGGTTGCGGGCAAAACTCCGGTCCTGGTTGCTCGAGTCGTCCCGCCAGGGGATGCCCCGTTCCGTCAGAAACTGAACGACTTCCGCACGCCCAACCTCGATCAGCGGGCGCACCAGCCCCTCCGCCGTCACCGGCCGGATGCCGGCCAGCCCCGCCGTCCCCGCCCCCCGCAGGAAGCGGAACAGAACCGTCTCAGCCTGGTCCGAGCGCGTGTGGCCCAGCGCCACCCGGTCCAGCACCCCGGATTGGATCAGTCCCAGGAAGAAACCCTGCCGGACCCGCCGCGCCGCCTGCTCCAGGTTGTCTCCCGTCTCCAATGAGATACGCCGCACGTCGGCTTCCTGGCAGAGGACCTCCAGCCCCAGTTCCCTCCCCAGCTCCCTAACAAACCGGGCGTCGCCCTCCGACTCCTCCCCCCGCAACCGATGGTCCACGTGCACGATGCTCAGCCGCAGTTCCCACCGCGGCGCCAACTCGATCAGCACATGCAGCAGGCACACCGAATCCGCCCCGCCGGACACCGCCACCCCAACCCGCTGCCCCCGCGCAAACATCCGGTACCGCTCGACGCTCGCCGCCACCCGCGCCACCATGCCCCTATTGTACGGTCTAACCACCGATCCCACCGATCCCCCGTAGGGCGGACCTCCAGGTCCGCGGCCGACCTCCAGGTCGGCCATGCTTCGCGCTTTTTAGTCTTTAGGGGTGGGGATTCCGGAGTCCTGTCTGGGAGCGGCACGGGCACGAGCCGGACGCGACATCATGGAACGCAGCAGAACACGGCTGCCTCATTAGTGGACCCTCGGGGGCGGTGGTGAGGCGAGTGGGGAACGGTAAGGCGGAGGAAAGGCGGGAGATGGAAAGCCGCGGCTGGTGAGACTGGCGGTGGTGGAGAGCTCACTTCGCGCGCTGTCGGCGCCGGGCCGTTCAGCGCCCCCAGCGGCCACCCGATGCCGTGCATGGCTCGGCCCCTCGGTTCCCGCCCGCGGAGCGGTCGTTGCCCGGGCAGATCCCGCCAGACAGCGCCGCAAGCCGGCATGCTAGAAGCGGAACGGCATCGATGGTCCCCAGACGCCGGCCATGCTCAGCCCAAGCAGGACGCCAGCGATGCCAAACAGCACCAGAACTATGTACAGGTGGGTACGCAGCCTAAGTGGTTTTTCGGGGCGCGTCCGAAACGTTAGCACGATATCCAGCAACGCGACCGCGAACGTCACGCCGAAAAGAACCATGACAACTATCTCACTTCTGCGCGAGACCACGCGCGGAGTCTCCCGTGAACGAGTGAGCACGACGCGGTCTATCGCCCGTTGCCCTTCCACTGCGCCGCCAACCAGTAGCTCGGTGGTTGGGGGCCCGGCGTGGATCACCTGAACCATAGCGCCGTCATTCTTCTCGAGGATCTTCCATTTCAAGCCAACCCTGCCGCTGGAACGCTCCGAGTCGTCGACCGTGAACCCGGTGAGATCTCGTGTTCTCCTGGGGATCGTGACCTCGAGAATGGGCGCGCGCGGTCGGGTGGATATCGTGATCGGATCGAGGACGTGCTCGGGGCGGATCGACTCTGTGCCACTGTTCCAGATGACCAGTTGCTCGGCGATGACGTCCGACTTGATTTCCATGTTTTCCGACAGAACCCGGATCGCGGAAGTCCGGCCCGCGCTGACTACGATGGTCTGCACGGGATTCACGGCAAATGCCAGTTGGCGGGTTCGCTGCGAACCCGAGTAAAAATAGACGCCGAGCGGGACGCTGATGATGCTACAGATGCTCGCGACTAATCCAAGCCATGGCCATTTGGCGAACCAAGCCAAAGGTCCGCGCCAGCGGTGGATCTGCGACTGCTCATCGGACCGTGAGTCCTGGGGCGTCATACGGGAGGCACCGTTCATTATACTTCTCAAACGAGTCGGGTGATAGGAACAGAGACAGGGGGCTGATATCTTCGATTCGAGCGGACCCGATTACGGCATCAACTGGCCTTCCGTGCGCCCTGCGCCAGGTGGTGCTGGTCCAGCGCCTGGCGGACGAACGCCTTGATCACGGCCTGGCGGCTCACGTTCAACTCCGCCGCCGCCTGGTCGAGTTCCTGGAGCATCGAGGCCGTGAAATCCACGTTGACCCGCTGAATGGGGCGCATCATCTTGCCGCGGTTCGTGAAGAAACGCGATACGTCTTCGCCCCGGTCGGCCATTCGGGCGATGGATTCGGCCGAAGGGGCCTTCTTGCTTTCACGAGTTGGCTTCATATAACTCCCGCTCCTCCCGCGTCGAGCGCCACAGCGTCACCAGGTGGCAGTATTCGCCGAGGTTGTCTTCCCTGATCTCAAAGATCACCGTGAACAAGCGATTCTGGACCCATCCGATCGCGCGGTACTGTTCCGGGTCGTCCGAGCGCCGGTCTTGGTAATACGGGCGCGTGAAGACCTCTTGCGCCTCCTCGAAGCCGACGCCTCGCCTCGGGTTGCGCCTCAGCGACTGGCTCTTGGCCTGGCTGAACCGGAATCGCATTGCAGGGTGGTATGACAGTTATACCACATCAGCGCCGGACCATGGGAACGACAGGGGAACATCGAAGAGGCGAAAACAGGCGAAAGTGGCCTGCTCCATCCCAGATGGGGTTCTCTTGAAACCCCAAGACATCAACAACTGACGGTGATTCCGAACCGCTTGACCGTGCTGGAAAGCAGCCCTGAAAAGGTCGCCAGCGGTCGGCGGCTTGCTGTATACTGATGCTAAGCTGGGTTAACGACGACTGGGACCTAATCACAGAAACGAGGACGTTCTGATGGGCCGGTTTGCTCTTCCGCTCCTTCTCTGCCTCTCTCCGCTGACCGCATTCGCTCAAGTGCAAACCTTGGGCGATGTGTCTTTCGCGGTTCCCGACGGTTGGACATACAAACGCGGCGCCGACCTCGGGGCGGTGGTCAAGACTTCCGGCCAGAACTACTGGCTCATGGCCGTGTACACGCCCATGGCTTCCAGCGGCGACCCCTCCAGTGATGTGAAGGCGGCCTGGACGCGGATTGTGCTGGCGGGAAACGACTACCAGGGGATGCCGCCCCTCCCCTACTATGACATCAGCCATTCGGTGGGATATCCCGGCCGTCGGGCCGACGACTCCAGCGTGAACGGCTCCACTTACACCCGCTTGTACGCGCTGGAAACTGGGAAGAGCTTCATTCCCGTGGTGGCTGTGAGCCAGAATCGCCAGGTGCTCAACGCGATGGAGCACATCGCACTGGCCTTCATTGGCAGCGTCCGCCTGGCCCCGCTCACGGCGCAGCCGCTGAAAAGCGCCATCACCCTCGCCGACTTGGTGGGGCACTGGAAACATGGCGCGGCGAGTAGTTACGATTTCTATAACCGGCAGACAGGACGATATGAAAGCAACGCCAGCGCCTTCTATGGCGCCGGGTACACGATTGCCAACGACGGCAGCTTTACCTACGAAATGGCCGGCATGGTCAATGGCCGCACCGCGCGCGACCAGGAATCCGGCGTCGTCGAGTTGCGCGCAGACCTGGCTTTCTTCAAAGGGCACAGCCACGTGCTGCGCTACCGCTTTATCAATTACCAGCATGCATTGGATGGCTCGATGGTGCTCACCCTGCTCCCGGAAAACTCCGAGGTCACGGCCTTGACAGTACTCCGCGGCGGCGATCAATGGAACCGCCCGGCGCCCGGCAAATAGCGCTCTCAAGCAGCATCAACGGCGCAACGGCGGGTTCCACCCATTTGTCACGGACGCGTCGCGGCACCTCACCGCTTAGATTCCAGCTTAGATTCCAGGCCGCCATCGTGGCTGCCGCGCGGTGCTATCCTGTGAGGTTCAGCAACACACTGCCGGCCGTAGACCAACGGTCCGAACTGCATGGGGAGAACACGATGAGCCAGTACAACTTCGGCGTGGTCGGCTTGGGAGTCATGGGCCAGAACCTCGCCCTGAACATCGAGAGCAGAGGATTCACGGTGGCGGGCTTCGACCTCGACCCGGAGAAAGCCCGCGCCGCCGAACGTAAGTGGGCCGGTAAGAAGATGGCGACTGCCGGCTCGCTCCTGGAACTCGCCGCGGCGCTCGAAACCCCGCGCCGGATTCTGATCATGGTCCCCGCCGGCAGCCCGGTCGATGCCGTCATCCAGGATCTCAAGCCCCACCTGGCGCCGGGCGACATTCTCATCGACGGCGGCAACTCCTTCTTCCCGGACACCGACCGCCGCGGCAAGGAACTCGAACCGGCCGGCATCCTCTACATCGGCACGGGCGTGAGCGGCGGCGAAGAGGGCGCGCTGCTTGGCCCCTCCATCATGCCGGGCGGTCCGGAAGAGGCTTATCGCAAGGTCGAGCCGATCCTCACCGCCATCGCCGCCAAGACCGACGACGGTCCCTGCTGCGCCTACATCGGCAAGGGCGGCGCCGGGCACTACGTCAAGATGGTGCACAACGGCATCGAGTACGGCATCATGGAGCTGATCTCGGAGGTCTACGACATCCTGAAGTCGGCGCTCGGCCTCTCCGCCCCCGAGATCGGCAAGATCTTCGCCGCCTGGAACCAGACCGAGCTGAATTCCTACCTCATCGAGATCACCGCCGCGGTTCTCGCGCACACCGATCCGGAGACCGGCCAGCCCACCGTCGACATCATCGTCGATAAGGCCGGCCAGAAGGGCACCGGAAAGTGGGCCTCGCAGAACGCCCTCGACCTCGGCGTCGCCATCCCCACGATCAACGCAGCGCTGGAAGGGCGCATCCTCTCCGGCGCCAGAAACGAGCGCATCGCCGCCGCGAAGATCCTCCGCGGGCCGGTCGCGAAGCACGAGGGCGATCCGGAAGCCTTCATCGAGACGTTGCGCCAGGCCTTGCGCCTGGCGATCGTGACCTGTTACGCGCAGGGATTCGCCCTTATGCGCGAGGCCTCCAAGGAGTACGGCTACGACCTGCACTTCTCCGAGATCGCCCGCACCTGGAAGGGCGGCTGCATCATCCGCGCCCGGCTGCTCGAGCCCATCAAGCAGGCCTTCGCGGCTAGTCCCGGCCTGGTCAACCTGCTGGTTGATCCTGGCTTCAGCGAGCTCGTGAACGGCTTGCAGGTCTGGCTGCGCGCCATCGTGATGGAAGCGCCGAGGCTCGGCGTGCCAGTCCTGGCGCTCGCGGCCTCGTTGAACTACATCGACGCCTATCGCCGCGAACGCATGCCCGCGAATCTGCTGCAAGCCCAGCGCGACTACTTCGGCGCGCACACCTACGAGCGGCTCGACAAGCCCGCCGGCCAGAAGTTCCACACCAACTGGCTGGGAGGCTGCTGAAAAATGGTGCCTCCGCAACCGAGGGACTGCCTAGGCCGTCCGCCGTTGGGACGGCTCGGGCTGTCCCCGGTTGCCCGCCTGCGCTGCCTGCAACCGAGGGACTGCCTCGGCCGTCCGCTGTGGGGACGGCCCAGGCTGTCCCCGGTTGCCCCCCGGGCAAGAACTGAATCATTACTTTGGAGAACTCCATGAAATACGGTCTCAACATCGCTCCGCAAGGCGCCCTCGACTTCGTCTCCATCGGCGCTCTGGTCCACCGCCTGGACCCGGGAATCATCCCCTTCCGCAAGGCGACCGAGTGCAAGATCCACGTCAGCGGCGGTGAATTCAACGTCGCCGCCAACCTGGCGGACTGCTTCCGGCTCCAGACCGGCGTCGCCACCGCCATGGTCGATTACCCCATCGGCGATCTGATCGCCGAGCGCGTGCGTGCCATGGGCGTGAAGCCCTTCTACAAGCGCTTCAAGCACAACGGCGTCAACGGGCCCAACATGGCCACCGTTTACAGCGACCGCGGTTACGGCGTGCGCGGTCCGGTGGTCTTCTACAACCGCTCGAACGAGGCCGGGGGGCTCCTCAAGCCGGGCGACTTCGACTGGAATTCCATTTTCGCCGGCGGCGTCCGCTGGTTCCACAGCGGCGGCATCTTCGCGGCCCTCTCGGCAACCACCGGCGAGGTGATCATCGAGGGCATGCAGGCCGCCAAGGCTGCCGGCGCGGTGATCTCCTTCGACCTGAACTACCGCGAGAAGCTCTGGAACATCTGGGGCGGCGCCCAGAAGGCGGCCGAAATCATCGGCCGCATCGTCGAGAATGTCGATGTCGTGATCGGCAACGAGGAAGACCTGCAAAACGGCCTCGGCATCCCCGGTCCCGACGTCCAGAAGAAATCCAAGCTCGATCCGGCGGTCTTCTTCGGGATGATCGGCAACGTAGTCCGGAAGTTCCCTAAGGTCAAGATCGTCGCCACCACCCTCCGCGAGGTGCACTCCACCGCCTGCCACAGTTGGAGCGCGGTGGCCTGGATCGACGGCCAGACCTACATCGCCCCAGCCGGCCAGCTCGACATCTGCGATCGCGTCGGCGGCGGCGACGGCTTCGCCTCCGGCTTCATCTACGGCTTGCTCACCGGCGAGGAGCCGCAGGAGGCGGTCCGGCTCGGCTGGGCGCATGGCGCGCTGCTGACCACCACCCCCGGCGACACCACCATGGTGACCCTCGAGCAGGTGCGCTCCTTCGGTTCGGCGCGCATTTCGCGCTAACCTACAAGAGACGTGGCAACCTCCATCACCGAATTGGCCGCCGGCATCAAGCTTCTCCTGATGGATGTCGACGGCGTGCTGACCGACGGCAAGCTCTACAACGTCCCCGATCCGTCCGGGAAAATGGTCGAGACCAAGGCCTTCGACACCCAGGACGGCATCGCGCTCCAATGGCTTCACTGGAAGGGCATCCGCACCGGAGTCATCAGCGGGCGCGTCTCGCCGGCCACCGCGGAGCGCTGCCGCCAGTGCCACGTCGAGTACGTCTACCAGGGCCACATCGAGAAGGCCCCGCTGTTTGAGGAGATCCTGGCGGCCTCCGGCCTGACGCCCGGCGCGGTCGCCTACGTCGGCGACGATCTGACCGACGTCGTCATCATGCGCCGGGTGGGTTTCGCCATCGCTACGGCCAATGCGCGGCCCGAAGTCAAGCGCTGCGCGCACTTGGTGACCGCCGCTGAAGGCGGCCGGGGCGCGGTTCGCGAAGTCTGCGAGCTTCTCCTCCAGGCGCAGGGACACTGGGAAGAGCTTCTCCGCAAGTATGAAGTCGATGCCTGATTCCGCGTCCAACGCGCAGATCGGATTGCTGGTGCGGGCCGAATCCGGCCCCGGTGTCCTGCACCAGCTCACCGGCGCGATTGCCCGCCACAACGGCAACATCACGCTGGTCGAGATCATCGAGAGCCGTCCCCCGGAAGCCCGCATCTACTTCGAGATCGATGTGCCGGGGCAGGCCGCGCCGCTGGTCGAGGACATCCGGGGCCTGCCGGTAGTCCGCCAGGCGCTTCAGGTCAAGACCTTCCAGAAGATTTACGGCAAGCGCATCATCATCATGGGCGGTGGCGCGCAGGTCGGCCAGGTGGCCATCGGCGCGATCTCCGAGGCCGACCGCCACAACATTCGTGGCGAGCACATCTCCGTGGATACGATTCCGCTGGTGGGCGAGCAGCCGCTGGCCGACGCCGTCCGCGCGGTGGCCCGTCTGCCCCGCGCCCGCGCGCTCGTGCTGGCCGGCGCGCTCATGGGCGGTGAGATCGAGAAGGCCGTCCGCGAGGTCCGCGCCGAGGGCCTGCTCGTCATCAGCCTCAACATGGCCGGCAGCGTCCCCGATGCCGCCGATTTCGTCGTCACCGACCCCGTGCAGGCGGGAGTCATGGCAGTCATGGCCGTCGCCGACACCGCCAAGTTCAACGTCGCCCGCCTCACCCGCCGAGTCTTCTAGCCCATTTTCTGTGGCGCACGCACTCGTGCGTGCCGCGTCGAGACTCTACTCGACGCACGGTGTGCGCTCCCTCAATACCCCGCAAACTTCTTGCCTCAGGGCCAAAGGTAAGCGTCCGGTCTTGACCGTCTGGACTCTGGCGCGGTAGCCCGGCATCCTTGATGTGGAACACCATGTGTTCCGCGAGGAAGCTGATGGGCACTTCCATCCGTGCAGCTATTGAGCCGGTGCCGCCAGAGGCGCCGAAGCGTCGCTGGCGTTCGATCCTGGAGCGGCGGCGGATCGTGGAAGAAACGTTTGCGCCGGGCGCGTCGGTCGCTCGCGTGGCGCGGGCGCACGGTGTTAACGCCAACCAGGTGTTCTCCTGGCGCCGGCTGTATCAACGCGGCCTGCTGGGCGACAGCGCCGGTACAGCCGCCTTGGTGCCGGTGACGGTTTCCGATCCGCAACCGGTTGCGGCTTCGCCCGTTGCGCCCACAGTTCCACCGGGCACGATCCAGCTGCAACCGCCGAAGGGCCGGTTGCGCATCGAGGGGGCAGCCGACCCGGCCGCCTTGCGCGTCGTGCTGGAGTGCCTGCTGGGATGATCACCGTCCCGGCGGGCACGCAGATCTGGATCGCCGCCGGGGTCACGGACCTGCGGCGCGGCTTCACGGGGCTGAGCGCGCTGGTGCAGACCACACTCGAGCAGGATCCCTTCGGCGGACACGTGTTCGTGTTTCGCGCCCGGCGCGGCGATTTGATCAAAGTGCTGTGGTGGGACGGCGACGGACTGTGTCTGTTCGCCAAGCGTCTGGAGCGCGGGCGCTTCGTCTGGCCGAAGGCCGAAAGCGGCACGGTGGCGCTGACGCGCGCGCAGTTGTCGATGCTGCTGGAAGGCATCGATTGGCGGCGTCCGGTGCGCACCGCCGCGCCACGACTGGCCGTGTAGTAATAAAACATTTCATACATAAAATGTTTGTACTGGGAGTGCATTTGTGGCAAAGTATTTTCAGTGACTGACACGCGCACAACGCTTCCCGGCCTGGCGGCGCTCGACAACGAGGCGCTGCGGGCGTTGGTGTTGGCGCAACATGCCGAGCTGTTGTCGCGCGGCACCGGGATCGACAACCTGAAGCTGCTGGTGCTCGAGCTCAAGCGCATGCAGTTCGGGCGTAAATCGGAAAAGCTGGACCGGCAGATCGAACAACTGGAGCTGCGCCTGGAGGACCTGGAGGCGGCTCCCAGCACGCCTCCCGCGCCCAGCGCCGCGCCGGCGGCGGAACCTGCCCCGAACAAACCCGCGCGCCGCCCCTTGCCGGAAACGCTGCCGCGCATCACCAGGACGCACGCGCCCAAGCACGAAGTCTGCCCCGACTGTGGCGGCCGGCTGCGTCCGCTCGGCGAAGACGTTTCGGAAATGCTCGAGTACGTGCCGGGGCACTTCGAGGTGATTCGGGTAGTGCGCCCGAAGCTGAGCTGCACGGCGTGCGAGCGCATCGTCGAGGAGCCGGCGCCGAGCCGTCCCATCGACCGCGGCCTGGCCGGGCCCGGACTGCTGGCCCATGTCCTGGTGGCGAAATACGCCGATCATCTTCCGCTTTATCGGCAATCGGAGATCTACGAGCGGGAAGGAATCGAACTGGATCGCTCGACGCTGGCTGGTTGGGTCGGCGGCGCCAGCCGCCTGGTGGCGCCGCTGGTCGAGCAACTGCGACGGTACGTCATGAGCACCGGCAAGTTGCACGCCGACGATACACCTGTTCCGGTGCTGGCGCCGGGCAACGGCAAGACCAAGACCGGGCGCTTGTGGACCTACGTGCGCGACGATCGCCCCGCCGGCGACACCGCTGCTCCGGCCGTGTGGTTCGCCTACTCGCCGGATCGCAAAGGCGAGCATCCGCGGGAGCACCTGAGAGGCTTCCATGGCACGCTGCAGGCCGACGGCTACGCCGGCTTCAACCGGCTGTATGAAGAAGGCCGCATCCAGGAGGCCGGATGCTGGGCGCACGTGCGCCGCAAGTTTTTCGATCTGCACCAGGCGCACGCATCGCCGCTGGCGGCGGAGGCGATGGCACGGATCGCGCAACTGTACGTCATCGAAACGGAGATCCGGGGGCGTCCGCCCGGCGAGCGGCTGGAGGCGAGAAACACTCGTGCGCGACCGCTACTGGAATCGATGCGCGAGTGGCTCCAGGCCAGCCTCGCCAGACTGTCGAAGAAGTCGGAGACCGCGTCGGCAATCCAGTACGCACTGGGGCGGTGGACTGCGCTGATGCGCTATTGCGACGATGGGCTGCTGGAGATCGACAACAACGCGGCCGAGCGCGCGCCACGCGCCGTCGCTTTGGGCCGGAACTACCTGTTCGCCGGGTCCGACGCGGGCGGTGAACGGGCGGCGGCGATCTACAGCCTGATCGGCTCAGCCAAACTGAACGGCCTGGATCCGGAGGCCTACCTGCGCGAGGTGCTGGGGCGCATCGCCGGCCATTCGATCAACCGTATCGGCGAGCTGCTGCCCTGGAATCTCAGCCGACAGTCGGCGGACCAGCTGCTGCCGGCCTGACCCACCCATACCGATAGCTGTCCACATAACTTCTTATGTGGACACGTACCGAACCGCTCCAACCGAGGACCTTCACAGAGTCAATGCGGTCGGCACGTATGGCTCTGTCATGCCAAGCGGTCGCCGGGCCGACCCAGTAGGCGAGGTTGCGCGCACGATCGACGAAGCCTCGCGCTCCACCCGCCTCATATTCACGCATCGGGTGGTTCTGACCACCAGGACCTACCCGGCATGCCGGGAACGTGCGCCCCAGCGGCCGCGCTTGGCGTCTTGTCGTGCTGAAGGGCGCCAACCCGGCGTGGCGGGAGTAAACCTACTGCTGTGGAGCGTACACGTCGAGGATGACTCTCGTTCTCGGGTTATAGATCACAGCCCGGCCCGAGATGTAGCCGCGCGCCAGTCCGGGGGCGAGAGGCGACAAGCGTCCGTGGATTTCGGGCGGGTAGGGCACCAGTTTCTTCTCCAGCCCCGGAGGAAGGCGGCCATTCCTTTGCAACTGCTTTTCCAGTCCTGGCGGGAGGTCGCCGCCGCGTTTGGCGAGTCCGGGTGGCAGTCCGCCCTGGCGCCCCGTGGCGTGGTAGTCGTTTAGGACTCGCTGGTCTTCTGGGGCGAAGACCTGGACGCCTCTGTTCTTGTCCTGACCTTTGCCTTTCCCATTACCCGGCTTCCCCGCGGCCAGGGGAACCATGAGCAGGCTCAAAGCGACCGTCACGATCAGTCTCCGTAGCATCTTTACTGTTCTCCTCGCTGGGTAGTCAAGCAATTCGGATGCCAAATCGGAAGTCTAGGAAAGCAAAGGCGCAGGACTCGGGCGGCATGCAATTCCTGCAGGCACCGCGCCGCCCCGGTCCGGGACCTGCGCGGCCATCCCGGATCGAGAGCCCACTCTGCGCCGCTTCGCGGATCGAGCAGTACACGCCACCTCCTCACAACGCCGAAGATGGATTTACCGGACGCTTACGGCCAAAGCGAGGTGGAGCGGGTAGAGCAGTTGGCTCAGGCGGTGCGACCGGCTTTGGCCTGCTTCGCCTGTGCTGCCAGAGCCGTGCGCGACAGCCGCTCCGGGCGATTCAGCAGCGGCTTCAGCTTGCGGTATTGCTGCGAGGCCGCCTGGTAGATCCGGCCGGCCTCAGGGCTGAGCTTCACATTTACGGTTTTGCCTTGGACCTTGTAGGTCCACTCCCCGTACGGGCCATGGCGCTTAGAGGGGGCCCGATGGCAAGGGCAACTGGGTTGCCCGCGCTTCATTCTCCTTTCCAGGACGGTTCCCTTACAGAAGCAGCCCAACTCCTGGAGTTGCTGGCGGAGTTGGCCAAAGCGCTGGGCGTAGCGATCCGCGGCATGGAAAGCCGGCCTGCTTTCCTTGTATCGGCGGCTGGTACCCGCCCCGTCTTTGGATCGCCTCCGTCGGCAGGCGAAAATGCGCCAGAACAATCGTGTTTACACTCTGGCCGTGGTCCTGTGGCTAATGATCGGCCAGTGGCTGCAGGGCCACGGATCGCTGGACAGTGCGGTGCTGGAGTTGCTGCATGGCCTGCCCGCCGGCTTTTGGCCCAAACCCTGCAAACGGCTGCAAGCCTGGCACAGGAGAACGGCGCCGTTTGACCACGCAACGCGCACAACGTCCGGCGGGCGGACCGTTGCACGAGGGGATCGATCGCCCCCTCACCTGGAGACCCAGCCGCGAAGATCGCAAGAGCCATCCCCATTTGCCGAAGGACGCCTGTGTGCGGGGACGGCTGCTGGTGTGTCTGGTTCAGCCCTCCAACCAAGCCCGGCCGTTTCTGTTGGCTGTATTCACCACCTGGGAGACGGCTCCGCGGCAGGTCCTGGAGGTCTATGGGCAGCGGTGGAATATCGAACGGGCATCCGCGTTTCACTGAAGACGCGGTGGCGCCGTCTCTCAATCCGCCGCCGGATTCGGCAGGAAGTCCCGCTCCTGGTACTCGAAGTAGTCGAAGTCCGCGGCCTTGCGGGTTCCGGCCATGTCCTGACAACACATGCCCACAAACGCCCCGGTGAAATTCGGCAGCTCGGGAGGTCCCGCCTCGTCGGAAACGATGCTGGCGTCGAGTTGCTCGGGAAGCCACTGCCAAGCCTCCCCATTCAGCCGGTAACCGACTAGCAGCCGTTCGCAATCCACCTCCATCCGTAACTCGAGAGCACCTCCCCGAGGGATGGGCACCGGCGGGGTGAACGAATCCGGCTGCTCCGCGAGGCGCGACATCACGCGCAGGTGCTTGCCGACACTTTCGTCCGCCGAGATATACAGATAGTGGAACTTGGCGCTGTTGTAGTAGTAAATGAGGCCCGCCATCTGCTGAAAGTGCTCCGGTTCAAACTCCACGCTCGTGGCGGCGCTGAAGCAGTGCGCCTGTTGCCGCCGGGCCACCAGCGCCTGCTCGAACAGACTCCCCACCGACTCCCGGCCGTACAACCGCAGATAACCCGGGCGCTCGGTGAGGCTGAACAGCGTTTCCGGCCACGGCGACCGCAGCCATTGAAAGTCGGCCCGAAGTCCGGCACTCTCGAAGCCTTCGCGCACCGGCGCCACGGGAAATGGATGTTCCGGCAGCTCCGGCGCGGCCACTTCCAAATAGGGCAAGCCTTCTCCATCCGCCGTGCGTAGCCAGCCATCGTCGCCCCAGGCCATCTTCTGGATCGCCGTCTCGCGCCCGAGCGTGCATCGGCCCCGGTTGCGCAGCGGCCGGCCGCAGAGGTGAACCATATAGGTCTCTCCGGCCGGCGTCTCCACCACATCGGCGTGTCCGGCGCGCTGCAACTCGATGTCCGGCCGGTGGCGGGACGTCAGGATGTAAGTGTCCGGATGAAGTTCGTAAGGGCCGTCTAACTCGCGGGACCGCGCCAGCGTCACCGCGTGCCCCCAGCCAGTTCCTCCTTCCGCGGTCAGCAGATAGTAGTACCCATCGCGCTTGTACAGATGCGGACCTTCCGTGTACCCGATCGCCGTCCCCCGGAATATCAATCGGCGCTCGCCAATCAGCCGGCGTTCCCGCGGCGAGTACTCCTGCAAGACGATCCCCGGGAAGCGGTTCTGTCCGGGCCGATGGTCCCACAGCATGTTGACGAGGTACTTGCGCCCGTCGTCGTCGTGGAACAGGGAAGGATCGAAGCCGCTGCCGTTCAAATAGACCGGCTCGGACCAATCCCCGTCGATCCGTTCGCTGGTCACGACGTAGTTATGGTAATCCTTCAGCGAAGCGTCGTTGCTTCCGCCCTGCCTGGCCAGCCCATAGCGTTTGACGTCGGTGTAGACGAGATAGAACAATCCGTCCGAGTAAGTGAGGCAAGGAGCCCAGATCCCGCAGGAGTCGGGATCGCCCAGCAGGTTGAGCTGGCTGGCTCGCCGCAGGGGGCGAGTAAGCAGGCGCCAGTGCCGCAAGTCCCGGGAATGGTGTATCTGCACGCCCGGGTACCATTCGAAGGTGGACGTGGCGATATAGTAATCGTCGCCCACGCGAACAATCGAGGGGTCCGGGTTGAAGCCCGGCAGGATGGGATTGCGAATCGTCGCGGTCATATGGTAGTCCTCAATGAGGCAGTGACGCGTACTTGCTGCGCCGTTCGGCTAGTTCCTCGGTAATCTTGATATTGAGCTGCTTGCCGATTTTGTAGAAGAGTAAACAGACGACGCCCAAGAAGTACGGTGTGGCGGCTAAGACGCTGGCGGCCATTCTGATGCCCAGCAATGCGTGTACTGACTGCACGGCGTTCGGCACATAGCCGTAACGCGAAAGCACCCATGCAGCAATGCCGCCACCCAAGCCAAGGCCGACCTTCAGGCCGAACACGAGGGCCGAATAGACAATGCCCGTCGCCCGCCGGCCGGTTGTCCACTCGCCGTAGTCCGCCACGTCGGCCATCATCGCCCAGAGCAGGGGAGTCGTAAGTCCGTAGGATAGTTGCCGCAATATCTCGACCGCGAACATGAGTCCCACAGCGTAGGCCGGAAGCACAAGGAACACCGACATGAGCGCCGCCGACAGAAACAGAGCCGCGATGTACACGTCGCGCTTGCCGAAACGCAGGGCGAGTGGCGTGGAAAACAGAATGCCGATTACCACGGCGGCCAGTCCGCAGAGGTTGAAGATACTGAAGAGATCTTCGCGGCCCACGAAATACTTGAAGTAATAGACCATGGCGCCGGCGCGCATCGTGTAGCCGACGAAAATCAGGACGGTCAACGCGAAGAGTGCGATCCATGGGCCGTTTTGCGCCAGGCTGGCGAAATCGCTGAGCACGGAAGATTTCTGACGGGGATCGGGTTGTATTCGTTCCCTGACGGCGAGAAACGTGACGACGAACAAGCCCACCGCCACGAGGGACAAAAGCCCCATCGTCATCCGGTATCCCCTGGCGTTGTCGCCGTGCCCGAAGTACTTGACCATCGGCAACGCCAGGCACTGCACCACGAACGCCCCCAGCATAGCGCACACGAAACGGTACGACGAGAGGCTGGTCCGCTCCCCGATATCGCCTGTAATCACCCCGGTCAAGGCCGAATACGGAAGGTTGTTGGCGGAGTAGACCATCATCAGGAGGATGTAAGTGGCATAGGTGTAGGCGAGTTTGCCGGACGGTCCAAAATCGGGAGTCAGAAAAGTAAGCACGCCCATGAGGCCAAACGGCGCCGCAGTCCAGAGGATCCAAGGGCGGAATTTGCCCCATCGGGTTCTAGTGCGATCGGCGATAACTCCCATCAGCGGATCGAAAACCGCATCCCACACGCGCACCACCATGAAGAGCGTTCCCGCCGCCGCGGCGGTAATGCCATAGGTGTCGGTGTAGAAGCTCAACTGGAAGACGACCATCGTTTGGAAGATGAAGTTGGCCGCCGTATCGCCCAAGCCATACCCGATCTTCTCTTTGATGGAGAGTCTTTCAGTGTTTGGGATCATCCGTTGACGCTCGGCCGAATGGTCTCCGCGATCTGCGCCAGACCGAGGGCCTCCAGCCGCCTCAAGATGCCCGGGCCGGGGGAATTGGACATCACGTCAAGGATCTCACAAGATGGGAATTCCGGCTTTGTAGTGGGAAGGCGGCCGGTTCTGCACGGGAAAATGAAGCTCCATGCAAGACCGACAACTGTACGCAGAGATTCTTGGAATCAAGGCTCCCTGGTTTGTGGGGCGGGTGGAACTGAAGCTAGCCGAGGGTGAGGTCCAGGTCCATCTGGATCATCACGATGTGCGGAGTTGGCCCTGCCCGGAGTGTGGCGAGTCGTGCCAGCCGTACGACCACCAGCCGGAGCGGCAGTGGCGACGCCTGGACACCTGCCAATACCGGACCATTCCGCATGCCAAGCCACCCCGCGGGGAGTGCGGCCAGCATGGGGTTCGGGTGGTGAGGCTGCCCTGGGCGGAACCGGGCAGCCGGTTTACGGCGCTGTTTGAGCGGTTGGCAATCGACTGGCTGACCGCTGCCAGCCAGAAGGCGGTGGGCGAGCGGCTGGACCTGAGTTGGGATGAGATCCACGGCATCATGGAACGCGCTGTGGAACGTGGGCTGGAGCGCCGCCAAGCCGAGAAGCTGCCGTTCGTGGGAGTGGACGAGAAAGCGTTCCGGAAGGGGCAGAAGTACTTCACGCTGGTGAACGACCTGGAACGCAGCCGGGTCTTGTATGTGGCCGAGGACCGCACGCAGGCCAGTCTGGACGGCTTCTGGGAAACCCTGACGGAAGAGCAGGTGGCCAGCATTGAGGCGGTGGCCATGGACATGTGGGACCCCTACATTGCCTCGGTGCGAGAACACGTTACGGGGGCCGAGGGCAAGATCGTGTTCGACAAGTTTCACATCGCCAAGCATCTGGGAGACGCCGTGGATCGAGTGCGGCGGCGCGAGAACAAAACCCTGCGGGCGGCGGGCGATGACCGTCTGACCGGAACCCGCTACGAGTGGCTGCGGCATCCGGCGGCGATGGAACCGAAAGACCGCCAGGAGTTCGCCGCGTTGCGGAACAGCAATCTGAAGACGGCACGGGCGTGGGCGTTGAAGGAGGCGGCAATGGCGCTGTATGGCTATGTCTACGAGCGGCCGGCAAGGAAGCATTTCCGCTGGTGGCATGGGTGGGCGGTTCGGAGCCGGCTCCGGCCCATGATCGAAACGGCACGCATGCTCAAACGGCGGCTGGAGAACATCCTGACCTATCTGCGCCACCGAGTCACCAACGCGGCCAGCGAATCCATCAACTCCAAGATCCAATGGGTGAAGTACACCGCCCGCGGATTCCGGAACAAAAGAAACTTCCAGACGGCGATCTACTTCCACTACGGGGGTTTGGACATGGCGCCGTCATGCCACTAAAAAGCCGGAAGAGCTCTAAAACTTCCGCCCTACAGCCCGGAACTGAATCCGGTGGAACACATCTGGGATCACTTGCGCGAGAACTACATCAGCAACCGCATCTTCGGCTCTCTGGACGCCGTCGTCAATCAGGTGTGCGTGGGCCTGCGATATCTCCACCATCAGCCGGACCTGGTCCGGTCGATGACCTGCTTCGATTGGCTCAAAACACTATCTTTGACGT
>JBEKMO010000149.1:0-7418 GCA_050008465.1 Bryobacteraceae bacterium | reverse complement strand
ACGGCGACCGCCAAGAGCGAGAAGAAAGTGATCCGGACCTGGTCGCGCCGTTCGACCGTCCTGCCGGAGTTCGTCGGGCAGACCATCGCGGTGCACAACGGGAAGAAGTTCATCCCGGTGTATGTGACCGAGAACATGGTGGGGCACAAGCTGGGCGAGTTCTCGCCGACCCGCACTTTCCGGGGGCACTCGGCCAGGGCGGCCACGGAGAAGACGGCGAAGCCGGCGTAGAGGCGATCATGGAAGCCAGAGCAGAAGCGAGATACGTTCGGGTTTCGGCGCAGAAGGCGCGCCTGGTGGTGGACCTGATCCGCGGGCGGAACGCCGGGGAGGCGATCAACATCCTGCGGGCCACCAACAAGCGCATCGCGCCGGCGGTGGAGAAGGTGCTGCGGTCGGCGATCGCCAACGCGGAGAACCGCTCCGCCGACGTCGACGTGGACAAACTGGTGGTCTCGGAAGCGTACGTGAACGAGGGACCGCGGATGAAGCGCGTGCGGCCGGCGCCCATGGGGCGGGCCTACCGCTACCAGCGGCGCATGGCGCACATCGCGATCACGGTGTCAGAGGGATAACGCATGGGGCAAAAAGTTCATCCATACGGATTTCGGCTGGGGGTCACCAAGACCTGGCGGTCGCGGTGGTATGCCAAGCAGGAATACGCCAAGCTGCTCATCGAAGATCTGCAGCTCAAAGACGCGTTGCGGAAGCGGTTGAAGGCGGCGGGCGTGAGCTCGGTGGAAGTAGACCGGCCGGGCAACAAGCTGCGGATCACCATCCGCACCTCGCGCCCCGGAATCATCATCGGGCGGAAGGGCGCCGAGATCGAGAAGCTGAAGCAGGACCTGGCCAAGAAAACCAAGCGCGACGTGTTCATCGACATCCAGGAGGTGCACAAGCCCGAGCTGGACGCGCAGTTGGTCTCCGAATCGATCGCGCTGCAATTGGAGAAGCGCGTGGCGTTCCGGCGGGCGATGCGCAAGTCGGTGGATTCGGCGCTGCGGTTCGGGTGCAAGGGAATCAAGGTACGCGTCTCGGGCCGGCTGAACGGGGCGGAAATCGCGCGCAGCGAGTGGTACTTGCAGGGGCAGTTGCCGCTGCACACGCTGAGAGCCGACATAGACTACGGGTTCAGCCAGGCGTACACCACCTATGGAGTGATCGGGATCAAGTGCTGGGTCTACAAGGGCGATCTGCTGGACGGGCAAGCGCGCAAGACCTCCGAGCCCGAGCCGCGGCGGCCCCTTCGCGACCGGCGCGACCGCGATCGCGACCGGGGCGAGCGCAGAACGCCGCCGCTGGCGACGCCGCCCGAGCCGACCGGGCCCGCGGTGCAGGCCGCGCCGCCCGAGTTGCCGCAACCGGCCCGCTCCAGCGCACCGATCCTGCCCCCGCTCGCGCCGCCGCAGCCGTCCTGGAAGCAGGAGCTGAAGCAGGAGAGCGGCCCGGGGCCGCGGGAGAAAGGGGAGTAGGATAAGGCTCCGCCTTGTCCGGCCGGGACAAGCCTGGAGGCTGATCCTACGGAGGATATTAGCGATGTTGATGCCGAAGAAGGTCAAGTACAGGAAGCAGCAGCGCGGGCGCCGCACGGGCAAGGCCTGGAAGGGCGGGACGCTGGCTTTCGGCGACTACGGGTTGAAGGCCATGGAATGCGCCTGGATCACGGACCGGCAGATCGAAGCCGCGCGCGTGGCCATGACGCGGTTCATCAAGCGCGGCGGCAAGGTGTGGATCCGCGTCTTCCCCGACAAGCCGATTACCAAGAAGCCGGCCGAGACCCGCATGGGCAAGGGCAAGGGCGCGCCGGAAGGCTGGGTGGCGGTGGTGAAGCCCGGCCGGATGCTGTTCGAGATGGAAGGCGTCACCCGGGAAATCGCCACGCAGGCCATGCGACTGGCGGCGCACAAGCTGCCCATCCCCACCAAGCTGGTGGCGCGGCCCCACCTGGAGTAGCAGGAGCAGACATGAAACCGGAACAGATTCGAGATCTGGACAGCACGGAATTGGAGCGGCAGCTCAAGGAGATCACCGGCCAGTTGTTTCATCTGCGGTTCCAGATGCGGATGGGGCAAATGGAGGGGCTGAAGAAGTACCGCGGCCTGCGCAAGGACCGGGCGCGGATCGAGACCATCCTGGTCGAGCGGCGCGCGGCGGCGAGCCAGAAGGGGTAAGCGGACATGGCAGAGGAAAAAGCGAAGGGCCGCAAGAACGAGAAGGTCGGGCTGGTGGTGTCCACCAAGATGCAGAAGACCATCGTGGTGGAGGTTTCCCGGCGCGTGCCGCACCCGGTTTACAAGAAGATCGTCAAGCGGCGCAAGAAGTTCTATGCCGACGATCCGGAAGGCGCGGCGCGGGTGGGGGACGTGGTGCGGATCGTGGAATGCCGTCCGCTGAGCCGGCTGAAGCGCTGGCGGCTGGCGGAGGTGGTCCGGCGCGCGGCGCTGGTGGGTGTCGAGGACACGGCGACGGCGGAGCCCGAGGCGCCGGTCATCTAGGTAAGTCGAGGAGATTGCCATGATCGGAATGCGAACGATTCTGGAGGTCGCCGACAACAGCGGCGCACGCAGGCTGATGTGTATCCTCCCGCGCGGCGGCGACAAGGGCCTGCGCGCGGGTTTGGGCGATGTGGTCACGGCCAGCGTGAAGGAAGCGGCTCCGGATTCGGCCATCAAGAAAGGGAAAGTGGTGCGCTGCGTGATCGTACGCATGCGAAAAGAGACGCGCCGGAGGGATGGCACCTACATCCGCTTCGACTCCAACGCGGCCGTGCTGATCACGCCCGAAGGGGAGCCGGTGGGCACGCGGGTGTTCGGGCCGGTGGCGCGGGAATTGCGCGACAAGAAGTTCATGAAGATCGTGTCGCTGGCTCCGGAGGTGATTTAAATGGCGCGCGTAGCGGCTAAGAGCACGCCGCGGCACTCGACGGGGCCCAAGGGGCGCGTCCGGATCGAGCTGCGGAAGAACGACATCGTGAAGGTAATCGCGGGGAAGGACAAGGGCAAGCAGGGCCGGGTGCTGAGCGTCGACACCCGGACCGGCCGGGCGCTGGTGGAAGGGGTGCAAACCGTGAAGCGTCACACGCGGCCCAACCCGCAGAAGCAGATCAAGGGCGGCATTGCGGAGCGCGAGAGCCCCATCGCCATCTCCAACCTGATGATCGTGTGCCCGGCCTGCGGGCCGGCGCGGATCGGCCACCGGCTGGAGACAGGGGGCAGCAGGGCGAAGCGGACACGGATCTGCCGCAAGTGCGGAGCGCCGCTGGAGAAGAAATAGTATGGCAGCGAGGCTGAGGGAGCAATACAAGAAGACGGTTGTGCCGGCGTTGATGAAGGAGTTCGACTACCACAACGTCATGGCGGTCCCCAGGCTGGACAAGATCACCATCAATATCGGCCTGGGCGAGGCGACGCAGAACCCGAAACTGATGGACCCCGCGGTCAACGAGCTGGCGCAGATCGCGGGCCAGAAGCCGGTGGTGACCAAGGCGCGCAAGTCGATTTCCGCTTTCAAGCTGCGCGAGGGCATGACCATCGGGTGCATGGTGACGCTGCGCGGCGAGCGGATGTTCGAGTTTTTCGACCGGCTGGTGAACGTGACGCTGCCGCGGGTGCGCGATTTTCGCGGCCTTTCCACCAAGTCGTTCGACGGGCGCGGAAACTACACCCTGGGGATCAAGGACCAGTTGATCTTCCCGGAGATCGACTACAACAAGGTGGAGAAGATCAAGGGCATGAACATCTCGATCACCACGACCGCCCGGAGCGACGCCGAGGGGATCGCGCTGTTGCGGCATCTGGGGATGCCGTTCCGGCAATAACGAGCTCGTAGCCCGTAGCTCGTAGCCCGTCGCAGGCGGCCCCGGACTACCAGCTACGAGCCACGAGCTAGGAGCTTTTGAAAGGAATTGGAATGGCGACGACGGCCAAGATTGCTAAAGACGAGAAGAAGCCGAAGTACAAGATCCGGCACCGCAACCGCTGCTGGCGCTGCGGCCGGCCGCGGGGATACCTGCGCAAGTTCCACCTGTGCCGGATCTGCTTCCGGGAGCTGGCGCTGGCGGGCGAGGTCCCGGGCGTCATCAAGGCGAGCTGGTAGGAGAGAGCGATGATCACGGATCCGATTGCCGACATGCTCACCCGAATCCGCAACGCGATCAAGGCGCGGCACCCCAAGGTGGACGTGCCGGCCTCCCGCCTGAAGACGGAGATCGCGCGGATTCTGAAGGAAGAAGGCTACATTCTGAACTACAAGGTGGCCGAAGAGGGCGCGCGCAAGACCATCAAGATCTATCTCAAGTACCAGGCCAACAACAAGCCGGTGATCTCGGAGATGGCGCGGGTGTCCCGGCCGGGTTGCCGCGTCTACGTGGGCCGCGACGAGATCCCGCGCGTGGTAGGCGGGCTGGGCGTGAACATCCTGACCACGCCCAAGGGCCTGATGACCGGCAGGGAGGCCGAGAAGCAGGGCGTGGGAGGAGAGATCCTCTGCCAGATCTCATGATGGCGCAGGCTGAAGCCTGCGCCACAGTGTGGAGAATGCCATGTCGAGAGTGGGTAACAAGCCGATTCCGCTCCCCAAAGGGGTGAAGGTCGAGATCGGCGACACATTGCGGGTGGAAGGGCCGAAAGGCAAGCTGAGCGTGGTGGTCCCGCCGGGCGTGACGGTGCGGCAGAAGGACGGCGCGCTGGAGTTGGCGCGCGACGGCGACGACAAGGCGGCGTTGCACGGGCTGACCCGGGCGCTGGCGGCCAACGCCGTACAGGGAGTCTCGACCGGGTTCACCAGGGAACTGGACATCGTCGGGATCGGCTACCGGGCCGATATCAAGGGACGCGTGGCCAGCTTCAGCCTGGGCTACTCGCATCCCATCGAGGTTCTGCTTCCAGTAGGCGTGGACCTGAAGATCGACAAGCAGACCCACCTGGTGCTGAGTTCGGCCGACCGCCAGTTGCTGGGCCAGGTGGCGGCCAATCTCCGCGCGCTGCGGCCGCCGGATCCCTACAAGAACAAGGGCATCCGGTACACGGGTGAGGCGCTGCGGAAGAAGGTCGGCAAGACGGGAGCGGCGGCGAAATGATCCGGAAAACTGCGAGAGACGAGACGCGCCGCCGGATCCACGAGCGGATCCGGCACAAGGTTCGCGGGACGGCGGAACGCCCGCGGCTGGCGGTGTTCCGCAGCCTGAAGCATATCTACGTCCAGGTGATCGACGACACGGCGGGGCGGACCCTGACAGCGGCCTGCTCGACCGAGAAGAGCAGCCGCGCGGGTGGCGGCAACGTCCAGGGGGCGAAGGATATCGGCAAGCTCATCGCCGAGCGGGCCAAGGAAAAAGGAATTCAGAGAGTGGTTTTCGACCGCGGCGGCTATCTCTACCATGGGCGCGTGAAGGCCCTGGCCGACGCCGCGCGCGAAGCGGGATTGGAGTTCTAGCGCATGCCAGCCATAGCGACAAAACCGATCGATCCGCAGGGCCTGAACTTGAAAGAACACGTGGTAGCGATCAACCGCGTCACCAAGGTGGTCAAGGGCGGCAAGAACCTGAGCTTTTCGGCGCTGGTGGTGGTGGGCGATCCGGACGCGCGCGTGGTCGGATTCGCGACCGGCAAAGCGAAGGAGGTCCCGGCGGCCATCAAGAAGGCCATCGAAGCGGCCAAGAAGAACCTCCGGAGAATAAACGTCAAGCACACCACCATCGCGCACGTGGTGCTGGGAGTGTACGGCGGAGGCCGGGTGCTGCTCAAGCCGGCCCCGGAAGGCACGGGCGTGATCGCCGGCGGCCCGGTGCGCGCGGTGATCGAGGCGGTGGGGATCGCCAATGTGGCGACCAAGTCCATCGGCTCCCACAACCCGCACAACGTGGTGAAGGCCACCATCGACGCACTCGAGCAACTGCGCGACAAGAGCGCGGTGGCGGCGATTCGAGGGCTGGCGATCGAGAAACTGTAAGGGCGGGTTTGCAGGCGGCCCGGCGCGGTGAAACTTATGGCGAACGGCAAACTGAAGATCAAACTGGTGCGCAGCCCGATTTGCGCGCCCGAAAAGCACAAAGAGGTGGTGCGTGGCCTGGGCCTTCGCAAGGTCAACCAGGTGGTGGAGCGGCCGGACAATCCGGGCATCCGCGGCATGGTGAACAAGGTGCCGCACCTGGTGGCGATTG
Organism: Bryobacteraceae bacterium; assembly: GCA_050008465.1. Lineage (GTDB taxonomy): Bacteria > Acidobacteriota > Terriglobia > Bryobacterales > Bryobacteraceae > Fen-330. Next base: position 1,258 of record JBEKMO010000149.1, on the reverse strand, counting down.
TCGGGTAGGGTAATCATATGAACCTCAGTGGATTGAAGCCTCCGGCGGGGCAGAAACACGCCAAGCGGCGCATCGGCCGCGGCATGGGTTCGGGCCGCGGCAAGACCTCCGGGCGCGGGCAGAAGGGACAGAAATCGGTGAGCGGATTCGGCCAAATGCGCGGATTCGAGGGCGGACAGATGCCGCTGCACCGGCGGCTGCCCAAGCGGGGGTTCCGGAACATCTTCAAGAAGGAATTCGCGATCGTCAATGTCGGGCGTCTCGACCGCCTGGAAGGCGACAGCTTCGGTCCGGAGCGGCTGATGGAACTGGGCGTCATCAAGAAGCTGGGCGACGGGCTGAAGGTGCTCGGGGCAGGCGAGTTGTCGCGTCCCCTGGTGGTCCAGGCTCACTTGTTTTCCAAGTCCGCCCAGGAGAAGATCCAGGCCGCGGGGGGAAGCGTTCAGACGATTGGCGCCGGCGCGGAGCAGCCGGCGGATGAGTAGACAATGAACAAGTTTTTGGAAGCCTTTGCGAACATGTTTCGCATCCCGGACCTGCGCAGGCGTGTGCTGTTTACGCTTGGGCTGCTGGCCGTATACCGTCTGGGCGGGCACATCCCCACGCCGGGAATCGACGCCAACAAGCTGGACGAGTTCTTCCGCCAGAACCAGGGCACGCTGTTCGGGTTCATCGACCTGTTCAGCGGCGGCATGTTCCGGCGGCTGACCATCTTCGCGCTGGGCATCATGCCCTACATCACGGCGTCGATCATTTTGCAGTTGCTCACGGTGGTCGTGCCGACCCTGGAGAAGCTCCAGAAGGAAGGGGAGCTGGGGCGGCGCAAGATCACGCAGTGGACGCGGTACCTGACGGTCATCTTGTCGGTCATGCAGTCGTTCGGCATCGCCACCGCGCTGCAGTCGAGCGGGAGCGGCTTCGTGCTGAACCCCGGCCTCCCGTTCATCCTGATGACCATCCTCACTCTGACCACCGGCACGGCCTTCATCATGTGGCTGGGCGAGCAGATCTCCGAGCGCGGCATCGGCAACGGAATGTCCCTGATCATTTTCACCGGGATCGTGGTGGGGCTGCCGCACGCCATGCAGGAAATCTACCTGAACGTGTTCGTCACGCGGCAGTGGAACGCGCTGCAACTGCTCATCATCCTGCTGGTGATGCTGGCGGTGGTGGCGTTCATCGTGCTGGTGGAGCGCGGCGAGCGCCGCATCCCGGTGCAGTACGCCAAGCGCGTGGTGGGCCGGCGGATGATGGGCGG
>JBEKMO010000148.1:0-7419 GCA_050008465.1 Bryobacteraceae bacterium | reverse complement strand
TCGCAGAAAGGCTTTCAACGGGTTGTGCCTGGCGATCGTCGAATCCACCGGCAAACCGGGACAGATCCGCGTGAATGCAACGTCGGCTGGGCTAAAACCAAGCAGTGTCACAATTGGGGCCAGGGGCTAGACACAGCGGCACCGAGGAAGAGGCATGCACACTGAGATTCGCATCGCGCTGGTGCTCCTGGCGTCGGCGCTCGCGGCGCTGGCCGCTTGGTTCCTCCGGTCGGCCGTCGTGGACAACCTGGTGATGCTGCGCTCGTGGACGCGCGCCGAGGGGTTGGTCACCTACACTGGGGGGCACGAGGTGCAGATCGAACTGGGGACGGATCCCGACACGCGCCGCGTGATGATCGCAACGGATCACCAGCTCGGGCTGTCGGCGCTCAAGAAGGCGCCGGTTTATGTGGACCCGGCCGACCCGGCGCATGTGCGGCCCGGGGGCGCGTTGCAGATGTGGCTGCGGCCCGCCGTGCTGGTCCTGCTGGCGGTGTTTTTTCTCGGCTGCGCGCTAACCGCCGCGCGCCTGGGCCGCACCGGCGGTGAGAGCGGCTACGGCGCGGGTCACTGGATGTTGAGCGAGTCACCACCGCCTCTCGAGACCGAGTTGCGCGTGCATCGGCCGGCATCGGAATGGAGGGCGCCGCTGTTTTGGTCGTTGCTGGGGGTGGCAATGGCCGCCTGTGGGCTGTTCGCCCGTTCCGGCGCGCCCCTGCCGCGGCTCGGTGCGATTTTCCTGGGGGGCCTTTGGGTGCTGCTGATGAGCGGGCTGTCCCTGCACAACGGCACCACCGAGGTGGCGGCCGATGCGCACGGCATCCGCGAAACCTCGGCCTTCGGCTGGCGCGACATTCCCTGGGAGGAGGTGGCCGGCGTCGAGACACGGGAGGTGGTTGCAGTCAACCGCAGGGCTTTCTCCCTGACGGACAATCTGCCTATTCCCGGCCGTACCAGCCGGTCGCTCGTCTTCGCGGACCGGAGCGGCCGCGCCCTGATGCGTCTGAGCGTGGCCATGCAGCCGCGCGACACCATGCGCCGCCTGCTGGACTTCTGCGCCGCGCGCACCGGGTTGCATGAGCAATTGCGGCGGATTGTCGTCCCTGACATCTGAGCAAGCAGCCCAGCTTGCGGTGAGCCCATATCCCCGCGCCTGCAGATACTAACTGAACGGGCGCCGCGCTTGGGGTTGAGTAAGAAGCGCCATGCGCCCGCCTTGTTTCACAAAGGGTAAGTTTCGGGACGCCCCGTTGTCCCATGTAGAGACAGGCACTGTGCAGTCCCGGTTACTTGTCCCACAATGCAGAGCCGCATTTCCGTTTTGAGCGGTTACTGATAACCTTTTGATGGCCCCCGACGCCTTTATTCGTGCGGGTTTCAGCCTGATAGAGCCGCTCTGGAGGTCGACACCCAATGGGTGAGGAACAAAATCGACCACTCCAGCTCTCGTTCAACGCTTCGATGAAGATCGGTTTCCAGGGATCGCGGGTCACCTCCTCACGGAAAGGGAAGAACACGCAACTCTCGCTGGCGGACCTGTTGCGCCAGTCCGTCTACAGCCGCATCGCGGGCTTCGAGGACCCGCGTACCGGGCCGAGCGGCTCTCGCAAGATCCGACGTTCCGGCTGATCGGTTCCGAGAAGATTTGGGATCGTGGGGCGGCGTTGACCTCGCGCTTGCAGACGTTTGAGGCCGAGATGCTGGCCGAGGAGGAGAACTTCGGCAGCTTGGCCCGCACCAACCGCGAGGGCGGTGGTCTGGCGGCAAGGCCGCGGCCCGGCAACGTCCACAGCGCCGGTGATTGGGAAGAACTGCTCTTGCCCGAGATCGAGCGGCAGCAGAAGCTGGGCAAGGAAGTCGTGTTCCGGGCCGACGCGGCCTTCGCCAAGCCAGAGATCTACGAAGCCGTTGAAAAGTTGGGGCTTCCCGGTTCTGGATTTTCCGAGCAGGGCGAAAACTGTCCCTTGCGGAGACGAAGACGGCTCCCGACGCGGAAACTGCACCGCGGAGGATCGATGGATGGCGGCGGGTCCGGACTGAATAGGGCCTGCGAGTCTAAAATGTAAATTCTGGCCAAGTTCTTGCGCTCCCGGAGGAGCCAGAGCCGGCCCGTTCGCGGGCCACTGGAGTCGCTCGCGATGTAAAGAAATGTAAGAAACGGCTCCGATCAGACGGTTGGAGTTATACTTGACGGTGGCCAGGAAGCCAAAACGGTAATCCTGGCTAATGAACTCCGGAAGGACAGAGGGGGACAACGGGTATGCCAAGCGAACGGTCTTCGGTTGCACGCCGGGCGTGTGCGCTTCGGGCAGTAACGGCGCTCGCGATTATTTCGATCTCCTTTGGTCTTGGCTGGCCGCGCGCCTCCGCGGCCTCGCGAGATCACAAGCGGCAGGCGGCGGCAGCGGCTTCCCGGCAGGCCGGTCCCGGGGCGCCCGCCCTTCCGGCGGAAAACCCCCGATCTCTCCCACTGTCCACGAACCGTCCCGAGGCGAAGCTCATGAACGTGCCATTGAGTTTCGAGCCGAACCAGGGGCAGGCGGCCTCCACGGTTCAGTTTCTCTCGCGCGGAGCTGGCTACGCGCTCTTCCTCACTCCGGCCAAGGTCGTTCTGAACCTGGAGCGGCAACAGCCGGCATCGGCCGCGGCGACCGGGCAAACGCCCGAAGCCGCGTCCGTCGACACCCTGCGCATGAGCCTGATCGGCGCAAATGCCAACGCCAACGCAGTAGGACTCGTTCCGCAGCCCGGCGTGGTGAACTACTTCATCGGCAACGACCCGAAGAAGTGGCGCACCGGCATCCCGACCTATGGCAAGGTCAACTATGCCCAGATCTACCCTGGCGTGGATCTGGTCTTCTACGGGAATCAGCGCCAGTTGGAGTACGACTTTGTGGTCGCCCCCGGCGCCGACCCCAGCCGTATCGCCTGGCGGATCGACGGGGCCCGCGCCAGCGTCGACGCGGAGGGCAATTTAGCTCTGAATGCGCCCAACGGCCCGGCCAGCTTCAAGAAACCGGTTCTCTATCAGATGGATGGCAACAAGAAGACCAGCGTGGAAGGGTCGTTCGAGGTGGCCGGGAACCAGATTCGCTTCCGGCTCGGCGGCTACGACCATTCCAGGGCGCTGATCATCGATCCCGTGCTCAGCTATGCCAGCTATCTGGGCGGAGCCGGCACCGATCAAATCGGCTATGCGACCGATAACGCTCGGAACGGTACGTCGCAGGGTCTCGCGGTGGACAGCGCGGGCAGCGCGTATGTGACGGGGAACACCCTCTCGATAGATTTCCCGACCAAGAACCCTTACCAGGGCGCGCCTCCCACAAAGCAGCAGGGCGTCCCTCCCGGGCAATGGGCTACGGCCTTTGTGACCAAATTCAGCCCGGATGGCAGTTCGCTGGTTTATTCCACCTATTTGGGCGGCAACGGCGCCGAGCGCGCTTACGCCATAGCGGTGGACTCGAGCAACAGTGCCTACGTGACCGGTTTGACATATTCAACCGATTTCCCAATCACCCCTGGAGCCTACCAGACAGTCTGCGCCCCAATTCCTAACAACACAGGGATAGGCTTCGCGGCAGCCAACTGCAACGCCTTCGACTGGAACGTGTTTGTGACCAAGCTGAATCCCGCGGGAACCGGCCTGGTCTACTCGACATTTCTTGGCGGGTACGGGAATTGGGCCTACGGAACCGCCATTGCCGTGGACGGCGCTGGCCGCGCCTACGTTGCCGGAAACGAGGACGATATCTGCTCCACAAGCTATACGTTCCAGTCCTGCTTTCCAACCACCAGCGGCGCGGTAATCGGCGGGGACAAGCCTGGCGGACGTTCGGCCCAATACGCCTTCGTCGCGGTCTTTGATCCCACCGGCGCTCACCTGCTGTATTCCACTCTCTTCGGCGACTTGAATTACAGTGGCGGTGGCGACGCGTGGGCCACCGGGATCGCGGTTGATGCAAACGGCTACTTCTATCTGGTCGGCGAAACCAAGGCCGGCAGACTGCCGACAACCGCCGGCGTCATTCAGCCTACCAGCGGTCCTCTGGACAGCGGTGGACTGTTTGTGCAGGCTTGGCGCGGCTTCATCGCGAAGTTCAATCCTGTCACTTCCAGCGGTGGGGCATCGCAGGCCTACGGCACCTACCTTGGTGGGCACACAGGCAACTTGGGCGACTATATCAGCGGCATTGCCATAGATAGCGCAAGCAATGCCTATGTCGTCGGATATACGAATTCCAAGGATTTTCCCGTGACGCAAGGCGCTTATTCGACCGTCTGCGGGCCGAGCGGGGGGACTTGCGCGGCAGCCCATGTAACTAAGTTGAATCCGTCCGCCACCTCCATCCTCTGGTCCACCTATGTGGGAGACGCCACGGTCGGTGGGAGCGACGCCGTTTTCTTTACTGGTCCCATCCAATTGGATGGAGCCGGGAACGTCTATATCATCGGGCAGACTGGAGGAGGACCGGGATTCCCCATGGTCAATCCCGTTGAGCCAACCCCAACCGGCGGGTCTCAGCAGGTGTTGGTCGCCGAACTCGACCCGACAGGCTTGCACTTGCTGTTCTCCACGACCATTGGATCCCACGGGCTCAATACTACGAATCCAGCCGGGCTGGCCGTCGATACCGCCGGCAACATCTTCCTGGCCGGCAATACCGCCGGCCCGGACCTGATCACGACCCCCGGCGCATTCCAGACTACCTCCAGCGACGGCGCGTGCTGCCAGAAGGGGAACGGCTTCGTCGCGAAGATCGCACCAAGCTCTGCGCAAATTACGGGGGTCACCGACGCCGCGGGCTACCAGCAGGGCATTTCCCCCGGTGCCTGGATTGTCATCTGGGGCGCGAACCTGTCATCGACCACGCGATCGTGGCTGGACAGCGAGGTTATCAACGGCAAGCTGCCCACGCAGTTGGATGGAGTCAGCGTGACCATCGACGGCAAGCCGTCGGCGGTGCACTACATTAGCCCCGGCCAACTCAACGTGCAGGCGCCGGACGACACCACCACCGGGCCTGTCCAGGTGGTGGTCACTGCTCCGCAAGGCACGGCGACCACCACCGCCACGATGCAGACCGTCTCCCCCGGCCTGTTCATGTACGACGCAGCGAACGTGGCGGCGCAGCACGTGGGCTATTCCATCGTGGCGCCGGCCGGGTTGTATCCGGGGTCCACTCCCGCCAGGCCGGGTGAGGTGATTATCCTGTACGCCACCGGGTTCGGGCCCACGTTGCCGCCAACTCCCTCCGGGCAGATTGTCCCCAGTGCGCCGGTTGTTGACCTCTCCGCCATTAACCTGACTATCGGGGGAAGGCCGGCGCAGGTTCAGTGGGCCGGAATCGTCGGGGCCGGGTTGTGGCAACTGAATGTTCAGGTCCCGCCCGATGTTCCCGCTGGCAATGCGGCGGTTGTGGCGCAAATCGGCGGGAAGAGCACCCAGGGCGGCGCGTTTATAGCGGTCCAGGCTCCATAACGCCAACCCGCTCGGCAACTCAAAGGTCCACTTCAGCCATGACTTGCTGGATCGTGGCGCCTTCCAGCCACCGAGGACGGCCTCTGGTGTAGTCGCCAGTCCCGAAACGGTAGAGGCGGAGGAAGCGAGCCAGACCATCCAAGCCCAATTCGCGCCGCAGAATCGCCAGGGCATGCCGCTCGAGGTCTTCATCACTCATCTATTCGAGAGGGATCATGGCGCCAGCTCGAAATACCGGGATACCGGGTTCTGGACGCGAATGCGAAGGAGATTGCCGGAGCAGCATAGCCATGCAGCTCAGCCTATCGCGAGAATCTAGTTTAAAACGGGGTACGCCAGCGCAGGGCCTCGAATCGCGCATAGTCGCGGTCCGTCGTGACCCATTCGCAGCCGGATTCGATGGCCAGGGCGGCGAGCCAGGCATCCTGGACCAGGTTCCCGGAGGCCTGTGCGTGGCGGCACAGATCGCAGAAGATTCGCCAGTGGCGGGGTCCCGGCTGGATGAGTTGGCAATGAGCCTGCTCCAATAGCGTCGTCGAAAACGCCAGCGCGTCCTTCAAGAGACTTGGCCGCGCGAAAATGCGGGGGTGCGTGGCGATGCGCACCACCGAGCCCAGCACTTGGGGAGACATGCCGTAGGCGGCCGGGCCGTTGACGACGGCCTCCAGCCACTGCCGGCACCGGGCGTGGTTGGGCGAGTCGCTCCGGAAGGCGTAAAGCAGCACGTTCACGTCGGGAAGAATCATTCCCGGCCTTCCATGAGGTCCACGAGAGCGGCGCTATCGTTCAGGTCCACTCCCGGGAGCACCCCGCCGCCGGCGCGGCAGACCGGGAGGACAACCCGCGGGCGCCGCGGCGCCGTCCGGCGCTGCGACAGCATCAGGCGCAGGCCATTCTCGATCAGGGCGGTGAGCGTTTCCCCGCGGCGGGAGGCTTCGCGTTTGGCCTGCTCCAGAAGGGCGTCATCGAGGCGGACGGTGGTCCTCATATGTCTAGACATACCATGGGAGTATCTGTATGTCAAGCTGCGAGCAGGGTCAAGACCGCTTCGGCACTGGCGGCGCGCAACGCTTGCACGTGTTTGTCGCGCCACATCGTGCGGCAGTAGAGCAGGAGGACAAAGGAGGCAGGAATCCAGGCTCAGGCGTTGTTCGCGGCGCAGGCCGCGGCTCCGAATGCCGCCAGGGCCATCGGCAGCGTTGGAGCTTCCAGGGGCCAGGAGTACTTGACGATCTTTTGCGCAACCACGACCGCCAGCAGGGCCACCGCCGGCTGGACGATGGCGACCGCGAAGCCCGCACCCATCAGCCCGAAGCGCCGGATCAGGAGGTAGTCGATGAGCAGGCCCGGCGCGGCGGTCAGGAGGACGATCTTGAGCAGAACCTTATGATGCGCGCTGGCATACAGGCTCGTCGACGGCGGGCTGGCCACGAACAGCAGAACGCGCCCCAGGCACAGGAACGGGATCAGCGGAATGGAGGGCGCGCAACCATGCTTGTAGACGGAGATGAAGACTGGAGGCGCGGCGCAGCCGGTGAAGTACAGCGGCGCGGCCGCAGCCGCCGGGATGGCCGGCAACGCGGAGTTCACGGCGGAGAATTGGCGGGGATTCGGGGCGCTGATGGAAGCCAACGCCGGGAAGACCGCCTGAATCGCGGCGGCGGGAAACATGGCCAGCATGAACACAAGCTGAGAGGCCAGTCCGAAGTATCCCGCGGCACGCATATCCGCGGAGAAGGATGATCGGCACGGAAAGCGGGTCCATGGGTGGCATCCGGGGCGACTATCGCGGACTGTTCATCGGCGGGGCCGGCAGCGGCTTTCGCGCCATGGGGAGGAGCCGGGCCATCGATGTCGAGCAGTTGTGGAAGTTCGTCAGGACCTACGACTACGTGGCGGGCGACTACATGTGGACCGGCATCGACTACCTGGGCGAA
>JBEKMO010000147.1:0-7495 GCA_050008465.1 Bryobacteraceae bacterium | reverse complement strand
CGGCGCGCCGAGCGTCTGGGCCTGGAGGCGCGGCGGAGCCTGGCGGAAAACGATTCGTATCACTTCTTCGAGGCTTTAGGGGATCTGCTCAAAACCGGCCCCACCGGCACCAACGTGATGGACGTCAGGCTGGTGCTGGTGGGGTGAGGTGGAGTGCCAGCGCCCGACTTCATCCGGGAATAGCAGGTCTATAATCAACTACTTACAGGGAATCGACTTTGGTGCACTTGCACCAACCCGATGTATTGCGGGACCGACAAGGCACTGATGAAGCCCTCCGGCAACCGCGACGGGGACCAGGCAGGGACCTTGCCCGGAACATCCCGGGAATCCCTTACGTCTGTTACAATAGAAGACGCAAGTCGGAGAAAAAGAACAGGTTCGGGCAAGAAAACCGTTGCCGGTGGGGAGGAACTCATGTATACTCCGTCTTGTAATGCCCTCGCGCATGGTGCCTGTAACCCACGCGGGCAGAAGAGCCTACGCGCGGATCCCAGTGGTTGGAGGAAGCATTTTGGAACTTGATAACATTCAGAGCGAATGGCGCGAGCCGCGCTTCGCCGCCGAGAACATGAGCCGAGCGGGCTATTCTCCCGCCCCAGCTGAACGGCAGTTCGCGAGCCGTGCGGCCTTGAAGCGGCGGCCGGTGGGCCTTAACCACTGGCAGAGGTTGCCGTTCGAGGAGCACTTGCTCCTGCTTGAGTCACTGGCCGGGGCGGCCCACGCGAAGGACGATTCTCTCGACTGATTCGCCCCTCTCCCTGCCGACACTCAGGTGTCTCACACCCATTCAGGTACGTCTTTGGATGTCCTCGACCGGATCGACAAGTTCCTGCTTGACACAGATGTAATCATCGGGTACCTGACTGGGGACGACCACTACCCTCGATCGAAGCGGCTTCTCGGATACCTCTTTGACAGGCTCAGGGCGAAGAACGCTACCGTTTACTGCAGTGTGATCACTCGTGCCGAGGTCTGGCACAATATGGAACGGGGATGGGATCATGCGATGGCGGAGGCACTCCTCTCGCCCAGCCCCAGGCACCTCGAGCGAAGGGTCATCGAGCACGTCGAGGTAGACTGGGACCTCGCGGTCCGCGCTGCCGAATTGGCTGAGCATATGCATCAAGAACTGACTAGGAGGTACCAGGATCACCCTGCGCTCAGACAGGCTATCCTCGATGCGATCGAACGCCTCCGAAATGAGCAGCTTGCCGATGGAGCGCCTGACCCCACGGCTGGCTTAGACCGGACAGCGATCGTCCGGGAGATGCCGCTCGAGATGTTCGGGAAGAAGAGGAATAAGAGGAAGGGGAAGTGGGTAATTGACTGGCGATTGGGCGACGCGCTGATCGCCGCTTGTGCGGAACGCGTCGGGGCAGCTCTGATCACGGCCAACAAGTTCGACTTCCGACACTGGAACGGCATGCTCGGGAGGACGCAGATTCTCTTCCTTCGCGAGATCGTTCCCACACCCTGAAGGAGGCAGCGTACGACGATGGTTGAATCCAAAGCGAGCACTCCCGCAGTCTTGGATATCGGCGTGGAACTGCTCATGCTGCAGATTGCGCCCGGCTTCGAACAGCCTGTCGCGGTTGACCTGATGAGCCGCGGCGCTCGCCTTGTGTACAAGGCGGTCGGAAAGTACGACCTCATCGCCGTGTCTACTTTCACTGCTGAGCCACGAGGTATCGGCTCGATTGGCCCAGAGCACCTGCCACGGGTTGTCGACTACGAGCACCTTGTCACCTTCCTCTATCGGTCGGAGCATAATGCAGCGTTGTTGCGGCTACTCGAAACCGACGGAGTCCCCGCCACCAACTGGCTCGGCGTCACCATGCTGAAGCTGAATTCACAATGGTTCGCCAACGGGGGCGAGTCGCCGATCGAAATGGAATTCCACGCATTTCGCGAAATCGAGCGCAGACTGTCAGAAGTTGGATTCCCGTCGTACCTCGTCGCTGGCGGTATGGGGTGGTTCAACCACATCGTTCTCACGTGGAGTGACCAGGTCGAGGACATTTCGGCGGCTGTCCTCGCCATAGACGCCGAAGGCCGCGAGTCGTTCCTCAAGAGCCTGACCGTGTTCGGGCTTTCCTTGGATTTCCTCACTGGATCGCGGCAGTGGAGCAGGCTCGACGAGGCAGAAAACGTGTCGGCTGAGGTCCTGGTGACCTGCCGTAGTGGTGACATATTCAGGATCCTCGAAATAGTCCGACACGAGGCCAAGGATCCGAACGCGAGCGTTGTCTTTGGCAGCGAGGAAATCGTCGCTCGGAGCGGACTGCGTCTCGGCGAGTACTTTAGCTGGGTGCTCAGACTGCGGGAGCACTACGGGCGTGATTGCGGTATCGTCTGGGCTACGAACACCCGCCTCTTGTTCAACGTGAAGCCGCGCGTCGGCGATGCGCAGCTGCCTGAAACGCAATCGGACGCATTCGCATCTAGGCGGCAGGCGTTGGCGGCCCAGGGATTTCGGTCCCTTTTGCCGGTGCCTTTCGACGCGCAGCCTGCAGAAGTGGCTTACGAGGATACGTACCACCTCCACAAGCGGTTCGGGCAGATGTACGTGAGCGCCGTCCAGAGCCCGGTCACGTGGGATGCGTACATCGACATGATACCCGCGCTCCGCGAGCTGGTGAGCTACTACGACAACAAGGCTGGCTTCCGCGAGGCGCTTTTTCGTGACGTGCTGGTGTACTTGAACCAGGCGTACCAACAGCGCTCGTTGGGCACCCTGAACAGCCCATGGAGCTTTGGCAACCCTGTTCCGTTGTTCTACCGTGGAGGAATACACCGGGCCGTCTGGGCCGTGGAGGCACTCATCGATGGGTTGTTCCAGCAGGCTGGCGACGACTGGACGGGTTTTGCGGTATTCGGGGTTTCCCCTGACTACTTGCGCTCGCATCTCGGGATCGTCAGCGTGCCGCTACGGATGATTCTGAGCCCTGGGCTGTGGTGGGGCGTATTTCATGAGGCGGGCCACGAGTTCTACTACCGCCGGATGCGGGCGGCGAGCGGCCCCGCCTTGGAGCGGTTGCTTGCTGAGGTAGTGGGTGACTATTCGGACGACCAAATCGCCGGGCAGTACATCGATAACCAGGTCTGGGAAGCGGTTTCCGACATCTTTGACTATGAGTTCGGCTTCCTTTGCGACTGGGTTCTGTACCGGGACACTGTGATCGACTATCTGATTCGGTTCATCCTGGCGCGCCGGCCGCGAGATGTGGAGCCCGCGAAGTACCCACCTGAGTTTACGTTTGTTGGGGAACAGCTATTAGGGTATTTGTCGCGGTTGCTGTGCGTCTATATCCGGCACTCCAAAGTCGCGGACGACGTGGAGGTTGGCGAGGTCGCCCGGCGGTTCAAGACCGAGGTGGTCACCCCGATCAAGAGTCTCTTTAGGGAACTCCTTCGGAGCGATGCGGAGGCTGATGTAGACCGTCTCGATCACTTGCTCTCCGATCATCGCCTGGAGAGACGGTTCCTTGATTCGGGCTTATCTCGGCTCGTGCGGTCTCAGGAGGGGCGGGAGTTTCTCGGTAAGGTCTTGCCACAACCACCCGATCCGGAGGCCATCCGCGACTCAAAGGAAGCGGCCCGGCAGATCATGCTTGGGAACATACCGACTGGTCCGGTCCAGTGCCCGCAGGTGCTCATTTGCGAGGCTTGCCGTCTGGCGCGGGGCGACGGTCGGCAAGACGAAGCCGCCAAGCCGCCGAGTTACGCCAGCAGGGTGGCAACGATTTTGGTATTGTGGAATCTTTATGCTAAGCGCTTGCCGGCGGTCGTGGACAAGGTGCTCGGTCTCCCGGGCGCTTGATTCCGCAGCACGGGCGTACGGTAGGGTGCTGTGTGTATGAGCCGTCCATGAAGGTTCTACTCATCTGCTCTCAATACCCTCCCCAGCAGGGCGGTGGTGGCTCGCATAGCTTCTACCTGGCCTCGGAGTTGGAACGGCTGCACTGTGAGGTGCACGTCCTAACGTCGAGACCTAAGAATCTAACGAGAGTGACGAAGATTCCCGGCAAGGATCTTTGGATTCATCGCACGGACTTTGGGCCAAAGAACGTGTTCTGCTCTGCTGGCGCAGTGGATGGTGCACTCAGGCTTGCGAAGCAGATAGCGCCTGACGTCGTTCACGGACAGCATCTGGCTGGTGCGAATGTCGCCGTGAGGCTCAAAGCTGCCCTGAACCTGCCGACAGTGGTCACGATCCACAAGACTCCGCGTTTCGATTTGGGGAATGGCCTAGTCGAAAGAGACCCGGTGTACGCCGAGATCCGCTTTCTTGCCTCAACCGGGTTGTGTGACCATTTCGTCGCCGGGAGTCGAGCCTTTCTGGAGGAGCTCCTCCGGGTTTCGGCCGGACGAGTCGACTCAAAGACCGTGCGCCTCATCTACCACGGCGTTTCCTATCGATGGCTGCGATCCCGGGCGTTCCGCGCCGATCTCAGTCCCGCGGTCGGCCTTCACCTTCGCAGTGGAGAGAAGCTGGTCATCTGTCCAGCACGAATCGACACCAGGAAGAATCTTCCTGCGTTCGTCGCTGCAGCTGCGGGACTGGCCAAAGCTCTTCCGCAGCATCGCTGGAGATTTCTAATCACGGGACAGCCTCAAGACGCTGAGGAGCAGGAGCACTGCCAGGAACTTCAAGCGCAGGCCGATCACCTCGGCATCGGCGAGTTGCTCTCGTTTCAGTCTTTCAATTTCTATCAGCTACCGGCAGTCTTCCGGCGGGCCACCGCCTGCGTGCTTCCGTCCTACAAAGAAGGCTTGGGATTGGTTCTCCTCGAAGCTCTCGCGCTCGGTGTGCCGGTTGTGGCGTGCAAGACGAAGGGCATCGATGAGGTCATCGAACACAGCGAAGAGGGAGCACTGCTCTTCGAGATCGGCGAGCAAAGAGAGTTGCTTGCGCAGCTCATGAGAATTGCTTCGGAACCCGGGTTGGCAGAGCGCCTTAGGCGCGTGGGATACCGGCTGGTCAGACAACGGTTCGCGGGTGACCGGATGGCTCGCGATCACGTGAAGCTGTATGAGGAACTGGTCGCGGCCCGCAGAAAAGCGTCTCGACCGAATCTTACACTCGCTTGACGTGTTTCGTGTACAATACGAGGGGTGGTCGCCGGATGGCCAGCGACCGCCCACATTGAGGACCCCTCGAGGGTCCTTTTTTGTTGATTACCGTGTCGCCCGGGAATTGGTGCTGCGGCCCCTGGTGCTTTCGACCCTCATCGAGGGGGAGACGCGGGACGTGGCCCGGATGCACGCGGCGATCGCGCGGGAGATCCCGGCATCGGGGCGGCCGGCCAGGCCACCGGTGTGCCTGATCTCGGGCGGCGAGACCACCGTCACGTTGCGCGGGGGCGGGCTGGGTGGAAGGAACCAGGAATTCGTGCTCGCCGCGGCCATCGACCTAGCGGGCAGCGACGGCGTGGTGGTGCTGAGCGGCGGCACGGACGGCGCCGACGGACGCCGCCGGGGCCATCGCCGACGGGTCGAGCCTGCGGCGCGCCGAGCGTCTGGGCCTGGACGCGCGGCGGAGCCTGGCGGAAAACGACTCGTATGACTTCTTCGAGGCTTTAGGGGATCTCGTGAGAAGGGGCCCCACCAACACCAACGTGATGGACGTCAGGCTGGTGCTGGTGGGGGAGTGTGGTGGCCAAACGTTGCTCGGCCTGGGCCGCTCTTAGCCGGCGGCTCTGGTATGCTCCAAGCGCGGAACCCTTTTGCATGGGATTTGTGAAAACTTCGAAGGACAAAGACGTTTGCGCTAGGCATCTTCGGTGATGTACTATTTCGTCTTGCAGCGCTGAATTGAGCGCCGTGCTTGACATGCTCCTACTGATTCCCCCAGCAACGGACGCGAGTCTGTGGAGACAGTTGGCGTACTGGGCGGATATTGCAAGCATTCTCGCTTTGGCCACCGGTTTGATTGGGTTCGTGGTGACGATTTGGAACGTCCGGCGCTCGCGGGACGCTGCGAACCAGGCGGAGGCAGCCGCGCAAGAGGCGCGCGACAGCATTCTGACTTTTGACACAATCCAGGAACTGTCCGCAGCGACGACGACTATGGACGAGATCAAGAGGCTGCATCGCGCCGGGTACTGGACGGTTCTGCCGGATCGCTACACATCTGTTCGCAGATTGCTCGGTTCGATTCTGGCCGGCAACCCTGGTCTCTCGGATGAGGGAAAAAGCGTACTTGTTGGCGCAATAAAGCAGCTCGGTGACATCGAGAGGTTGGTCGAGAGAGGTCTGGCCACCGACAGCAACCCTGGGGAAGTCCCGAAGCTGAACGAGATCATATCGAAGCAAGCAGACAAGCTCAATTCATTGCTTGTCGCGCTCAGGATGGAAAAACCCGCTAGGAACACAGGCTATGCCCGACAGCAAGATGGTGGAACTCATTAAGAGGTTGCTGGCAAGCTCAGCGAAGGGCAAAGTTGACTGGGAACCGACCGTCAACGAGGGCGTGTACCAAGCCGCCTTCGCGGACTTCTCTGTTCAGGTGCGTGTACGCACCGGTCAATTGAGCGACGACTACGGTCTTCAGATCTATGACCGAGAAGGACGGTTAATGGAGGACGTCTGGGACACAGATCTAGACAGCTCCTCCGCGGGCTCCGCGAACCTTGAGCGTATGAGGGCATTGTACACGGTGGCGAGGCGGAGAGCGCTGGGGGTTGACGAGGCACTCGACAAGATTCTCTCCGAACTCGAGCCTTTAGTGCCCGATGATGACGTTCCGTTCTGATTTGTGTTGTGCGCGCGACAGCACACTTGCCTTGAGCGATAGGTAAGACCGTCAAGGACTAATCCCAATGGTGTTCACTTACCGCGAAGGCTGCCACGCGCACGGATTTGTAGGGCGGTCCCCCTGGACTGAACCGGACCCTTTGGTCCGGCTTGGGCCGGCGAGGACCGCGGACCAGAGGTCAGCCCCACGAAGACAAAGGGAACAGTATTGGGGCTGATCCATCAATCGTTAGTGCTTCTCGATCTCGATTGAGGTGACGCCCGGGGTTTTCGGCGGCTTGGGCGGACGCGCTCGGCGGGGGCGCGTTCGCGCGGCCGGAGAATCTCCAACTACTCGAGGACCACGGTGTGACGATGTGGCTGGACTGCCGGCTGGAGATGGTCCAGCGGCGGGTCGAGTCGAGCTCGGACCGGCCGCTGGCGCGGGATCCGGGGAAGTTCGACGAGCTGTTCGAGGCGCGGCGGCCATACTATGCGCGGGCGGACTACCACATCGAGGTCACGAGCGACGATCCGGCGGTGGTGGTCGAGGCGATCTGCGCGCTGCCGATCTTCAAATGAGCGCGGGCCGCGCCAGCTTGCCGCCTCCGGCGGACGAGCTTATGACTCTTAGAAAGAAGGCCGTGGCGGTGTTTCGGGCGGCGCTGGAGGCGGCGGACCCGGAGGCAGCCGTGCGGCGCGGCCTGCACGTGCGGGGAAACACGCTGCTAGCCGGGCGGCGTCGTTATTCCCTCGA
>JBEKMO010000146.1:0-7744 GCA_050008465.1 Bryobacteraceae bacterium | reverse complement strand
AGCCAGTGCAACCAGTCCCGTTCCTCTTGGCTCATCGCAATTCGTTCCATCCTTCCAGCCTGTGGCTGTCAAGAGGAACTTTCTACTTTGCCCATATAGGAACTTCTCACTTTGCCGCGACAGCTTCACCTAGGCCGGTTGCGGGCCGAAGTTCGCGCCTGTTACAATCGAAGTTCCTACCGATTAAGGAGAACTCCTTCGATGGCAAGAGTTTGTGACATCTGTGGAAAGGGCCCGCAGTTCGGCCATCGGATCAGCCACGCGCACAACGTCACCAGCCGGCGCTGGAACGTGAACCTGCAAAGCGTTCGGGCCATCGTCAACGGAGCGGCGAAGAGGATCCGGGTCTGCACGGCCTGTCTCCGCAGCGGCAAGGTGCAGAAGGCCGCGTAGTCTCCTCCCATTCCGCATCCGATCCCGCACGTTCCGCGAGCCTCCGTGTACTCTAGAAGTGAGGGGTGAGCCTGGCGATGCATTCCATCCTGGCTGTGTTTGCGCATCCCGACGACGAAACCAGCGTCGGACCGATGCTCGCCCGGTATGCGCGCGAAGGACACGCTGTGTACCTGGTGAGCGTGACCTCGGGGCAGAAAGGGGTGAGACCCGACTACGGGCTGGCCGCGGGCGACGAACTCGCGGCCGTCCGTGAACAGGAACTGCGTTGCGCCTGCCGGCAACTGGGCATCCATGAACCGTTCCTGCTGCGATTCGAGGACCAGGGAATCGCTTCGCCTCCGGTGATCGAGGAGGTCGCCGCACGCCTCCGTGAGCTGGTTGACCAGACGAGCGCCGATGTCGTGGTTACCTGGGGGCCGGACGGAATCACCGGTCACATCGACCACCGCGTGACCGGGGATATCGCCACCCTGGTCTTCCAGCAGCAGAGCCTGCTGCGGCACAAGCCGCGCAAGCTCTACTACGTGGCGCTTCCCGAGTCGCGGCTCGCGGGGATGCCGGAGCGGCTGCGGCGCGGTCGCCTCTTCTACACGGTGAGCGATGTGTTCGTCACCACCGAAGTGGACTGCCAGGACTACGTCGAGGCCGGCCTCAGAGCCATCGAGTGCCACCAGACCCAGTGGGGGCCGGAGCGCATGAAGCAGATGAAGGCTATGTACACGCGGGTGTTTGGCGGCCGCGCCTACCTGCGCCTGGCGCTTTCCTCGACGCCGCATCCGAATGGCCGGGAGACGTCCATTCTGGCGGGCCTGGATGGAACGCCCCGCGATCCATGCTAGAATGAAGGCGTCCAAACGGGGACGTAGTTCAGTTGGTTAGAACGCCGGCCTGTCACGTCGGAGGTCGCGAGTTCGAATCTCGTCGTCCCCGCCAATCGTTTCAATCGGCTGAACCCACCCGCACCAGCAGGCGCTCGAAATCCACGGTCCCCAGGCCGCGGTCGCTGGCCAGCTTTAGGTAGCGCAGGCTCGCGGCGTCGAGGTTCCAGTAGGCCTTGGCGGCATAGGCATCCACCGCCACCGGGTCCGTTCCCGCGATGAGCGTCCTCTTGAGCTCCGCGTCGCCGGAGCCGCCTCCGGTGGGCCCGTTGCGCATCAGCACGCGCCAGGCGTCGAGGATGGTGAGCGTGGGGCGCAGGAAGTCCGCCAAGTCGGCCAGGCTCTCGTGGATGCGCTGGTGCAGGCGTTGCCGCTGGCCGCCCAGGACGCCGAACCAGTTCTTCATTCCCAGCGTCGCTCCGGTGAGGCTGTGGTGCTTGGCGATGGGGACGTTGATGAGTTTGTCGGCGGCCAGAAAGGGCTCCAGAACCGGCCAGGCGCCCAGAACCTCGCCGCGGAGGTCAACCTCTTTGAACAGCCGCCATTCCGGTAGAACTACGCTCGCCCCTTCCGCGCGCGCCGCCTCGGCGATGCCGCTGCGCTCGAACACCTGGTGCGGCTCGTGGACCGGCACGTCGGTGACGATGACCTCCTTCGCGCCCGCCTCGCGGCACAGCCGCACCGTTTCGGCGACCACGTCGGGGTTCGTGTTCGCCGCCTGCTGCGCCGTGCGGTCCCAGGCCATGTTGGGCTTGACGACTACCACGTCGCCGCGCGTGACGAACCGCTGGATTCCGCCGAGTTCCCGAAGCGCGGCGCGCACCAGTTGCCGGGGATCGTCGCCCTGGCTGACCACCAGTTGCGGAAGTTTGGCGTCGGGCGGCACTGCGAAGTTGGGTTTTCGGACCGTGGCAACCGCAGTTTCCTCGCGGCCGCTGCGGCTGTTCAGCCACACCGCGAGGCCCGCGGCGGCAACGCTCGCTCCACCCAGCCGCAGCAGCTTGAGCATTGCTTCGCGGCGATCGGCGCGCTCCGGGTCGGCCATCATGCTAAGTTTACAATCGTGCGGCTGGTTCTGGTACTGATCGGCTTCACGGCGGTGATCGCCCAGATCGTGCTCATGCGCGAGCTGATGGTGGTCTTCTGCGGGAACGAGCTCTCGCTCGGCATCATGCTGGCGAACTGGCTGCTCTGGACAGCGGCCGGCAGCGCGCTCCTGGGCCGGATCCATGCCACCCCACGTAGACTGGTGGCCATCCTGGAAACCGCCATCGCGGCGGCGCTGCCTCTCACCATCCTGGCGGTGCGCTCGAGCAAGCAGGTTTTTGAGCGGGTGCCCGGGGAGATCCTTGGGCCGGGGCCGATGTTCCTCATCTCGCTGGCGTCGCTCAGCCTGTTCTGCGCCCTCTCGGGCTGGCTGTTCGCCGCCTCCAGCCGCCTGTGCGCGGAAGAGCGGGGCACGCCCACGCCGGAGGCGACCGGGTCGGTGTACCTGTACGAGGCGATCGGCTCCGGCACCGGCGGCATCCTGGCCAGCCTGGCGCTGATCCGCTATCTCACGGCATTCGATATTGCGCTGCTCCTGGCGCTGCTGAATCTGCTGGCGGCAGCGTGGCTGACCGTGCGCTCGCCCATCCGCCGGTCGGGGGTGATGCTGGCGCTCGCGGCGGGCTTCTCTTTGGTCGTTTTTCCGGTGGTAAGCCCGCGGCTGGACGCGCTTTCGCTCGAGCGCCTCTGGCGCGGATTCCGCCTGGTTGCGACGCGCAACTCCGTGTTCGGAAACCTGGCCGTGGTCGCTACCGAGGGGAGCCGCAGCCTGTTCGAGAACGGTCTGGTGGCCTTCACCGCTCCCGACCCGGAGGCTGCTGAAGAGGCGGTGCACTACGCGCTGCTCGAACACCCCGGGCCGCGTTCCCTGCTGCTCATCGGCGGCGGCGCGAACGGCAGCTTGGCGCAGGCTCTACAACACGAGAGCCTCCAGCGGGTCGATTACGTCGAGCTCGACCCGGCGGTGCTCGACCTCGCGCGAAAGTACTTCCCGAACTCGATCCCCGCGGACCCGCGCCTCCGCGTACACCACACTGACGGACGCCTCTTCCTCAAGACCACGGCCAGCACCTATGACGTGATCCTGGTCAACCTGCCCGACCCCCGGACCGCTCAGCTCAACCGCTTCTACACGCTCGAATTCTTCCGCGAAGCGGCGCGCAAGCTGGCGCCTGGCGGCGTGTTCTCGTTTCAAGTGAGCGGCGCCGAGGACTACATCAGCCCCGAGCTGGCGGACTTCCTGCGCTGCATCCGCAAGACCTTGCGCGAGGCGTTTGCCGAGGTCACGGCGATTCCGGGCTCGACGGTGCACTTCTTCGCCGCCAGCCGGAGGGAAGTGCTGCTCCGCGATCCGCGCGAGATTGTCTCCCGGCTCCGCGCGCGCGGACTCCAGACCAGGTACGTGCGCGAGTACTTCATTCCGTTCCGGATGATGCCGGACCGTATGCGCGACCTGGAAACCGAGATCGCGCCTCGCCCGCAGACGCCGGTGAACCGCGATTTCGCGCCCATCGCGTACTACTTCGACACGGTGCTGTGGAGCAGCCGGTTCGAGCCCGCATCGGTGTTTCGGGAGATGGCCCGCCTCCCGTTCGGCTGGCTTGCCGGCGCCGTCATGCTGGTGGCAGCCGCCGTGGCTGTGGCGCTGCGCCGCCGCGTGGCCGCCATCGCGGGCTACTCGGTAGCGGCCATGGGATTCACGCTGATCGGGCTCGAGCTGCTGATCCTGCTCGCGTTTCAAGCTACGCACGGATACGTATATCACCAGCTTGCGATCGTGATCGCGGCCTTGATGGCGGGCATGGCGCTGGGCGCCTGGCGGGCCGTGCGCGGCACGGCGGGGCTGCGCGCTCTGGCGCGGATTCAACTGCTGGCTGCGGCGGCCCCCGTGGCCTTGTGCCTCCTGTTCGCCTCGCCCATCCAGTTCACGCTTCTATTCCCCGCCGTGGCGCTCACGGCGGGATTTCTGGGCGGCTACCAGTTTCCGGTGGCCAGCCGCGTGTTCTTCAACGGCCCGGCGCGCAGCCCGGGAACTCTCTACGGTCTCGATCTGGCCGGAGCCTGCCTGGGCGCGGTGGCGCTCAGCCTCTACCTGGTTCCGGTGTTCGGGTTCCTCAAGACCGCCCTGCTGATGGCGATTGTCAATGCCGCGCCGGCGGCCCTGCTGCTGGCGTGTGGTCGCCGAACACCAGCGCCGTGAACATGAAGATGTCGGTCTGCTCGTCCTTCCAGGCGTCCGCGGGCAGCCCGGCTTTGCGGCAGGTCTCGGCCAGGAACGTCATGCGGTTCCATTGCTGCTCGACGGGAACCTGCGGCAGCAGCAAGCCCTCACGCTCGCCGCGCCGCATCACCAGCCCGTGCTTGCCCACCTCGATCTGCTTGATGTCGAGCACGCGCCGCAGCGGCGACAGCACCGACACCTCGTACTGGAGCTGGCCCAGTTCGGCGGGCTCCACCGGCGAGAAGCGGCTGTCCCTGAGCGCGGCATAGGTGGCCACGTCGCGCACGGTGAGGCTCAGCGGCTTGATCGGGGCGACGTAGCCGATGCAGCCGCGCAGCTCGCCTTTCTCCTTCAGCGTCACAAACGCCCCGCGCTCCTGCATGAGGGCTTCGGACTTCGACCCGTTAAAGTCGTACGGCCGGTGTTGGCGTACCGCGGTTTCCACCGAGGTCTTCGCCAGCTTGAGCAGCTCGTCGCGCTCCGCCTGGGTGAGCGAGAACGGCGGCGCCGCCGAGGAGCGCCCGCCGGGGACCTTGATGAGCGCCAGCGCGCCGTAGCCGACCACGCGGCTGCGGTCGCCGGTAACGTCGCCCGAGTTCGCGCTTTTCAAGAGTATTGCTTCAGTGGCGCCGAGCCGC
The DNA here is from genome assembly GCA_050008465.1 of Bryobacteraceae bacterium. Classification (GTDB taxonomy): domain Bacteria; phylum Acidobacteriota; class Terriglobia; order Bryobacterales; family Bryobacteraceae; genus Fen-330. The sequence goes on along the minus strand of JBEKMO010000146.1, from coordinate 2,564 downwards.
TCGGAGGCGATCATCGCCGCGACGATCGGCCCGCCCCCGCAGGCCTCCCACACCTGGGTCGCGAAGTTCCGCGACATGCTCAGGTAGTCCCATTCCTGAATCGCCTTCAGCGTCTTGCGGTCGATCTTCACCGCTTCGTCGTAGGTGTGGAAGTGGGAGAGGTCGGAGCTGGCGACGATCAGCGTATCCGAGCTTTGTATCAGCTTGGCGAGCGCGACGCCTAGCGCCCGGCAGGTATCGTAGCTCTGGTCGCCCATGACGATGGGCACCAGCTTGAACTGCCCCAGCGTGCGCTGCAGAAAGGGGAGCTGATCCTCGAGCGCGTGTTCGCGGGACCCGTGTCCCTGGCTCGACAGCTTGATCAGCGGGCTCATCGAAGCCAGCTTCGCCGCAAAGGCCTTGTCCACCGGCACCGTGCCGAGCGGCGTCACGTAGGCCTCGCCGTCGAAAACCGCGGAGAACCCGAACGCGTCATAATGAGACGGAGCGATGACCACCACCCGTTCGGGCTTGCGCCCCTTCACCAGCGCGTAGGCGTGCGCCGCCACGGCACCCGAATACTCATAGCCCGCGTGCGGCGAAATCAGCGCCACTACGGACCCCGGGATCGCCGGCGCGACCGCCTGCGCCAGGAAACCGTCCACCATTTTGCGGAGCTCGTTGGCATCCGCGGGATAGAACGCGCCCGCGACTCCGGCCTGCCTCACCTTCTGGTTCTGGCCGCAAGCGGTCGCGGACAGCAGCGCCAGGATCGCAATGGCGCGAGTGATTCGGTGTTGTCTCATGGCTGTTTCAGCTCATTCAGAAACCTACGGACCACCTTCGAAAACTCCCGCGGCTGCTCGCTGAACGAGAAGTGTCCGGCGTTCTTGATGATTGCGAGCCTGCCATTCGGAAACGTATCGGCGTAGAGGCGGCTTGCCTGCTCCGGCTGCAAGTCCCTCTCGCCGTGGATCACCAGCACCGGTGCGCTCACCTTCTTGAGCGCATCGCGGTAGTCGTGCTGCCGGCCCATGCTGAAGAACATGGCATGGACCATCCAGCCGCCGTTGTCGCGGATCTGCTCCTCGGGCGGCATTCTGAAACCCTTGGCTTCCGCCGCCGCCCGGTAGTACTTGCCGAACTCCGCGTTGATCGATTTCAAATCGGCTTCGGAGCGCGTGAAGATCCTGCCGTAATCGAAGTAGCGACCCAGAAAGGCCCCGTACTCCGGCTTCATGGCCTCGGGCAGCAGCGTCTTGATCCGCTCATACAACCCGCCGTCGGCGGCGGGCATCACCAGCACTTCCGCCGGCGCCACCAGAATCAGCGCTTTCACCTGTTCCGGATGCTCGGAGGCGTACATCGCTGCCAGGAAGCCGCCGAACGAGTGCCCGATGAGAATCAACTTCTCGTCCCCGAGGCTCTGGCGGATCTTCTCGATATCGGTGATCTGCGTGCGCAAGCCCAGAGTGCGGATCAGCTCTTTGAGGTTCTCGCCGTAGTTTAGCGAGGCGAACTTGTCGATCGGCCGGGTCGACCTGCCGCACCCGCGCTGGTCGTAGTACACGAACCGGTAGTGGCTGGTCAGCGGCTTGAGCCCCGGCCAGGCTGTGTGCGTCGGGAATCCCGGCCCTCCATGGACCATCAGAACGTTCTTGCCCTTCCCCTCGGAGAAATGGAACAGACGGATGTCTTTCTCCACCGTCCAGTAACTCTCGTCCTGAGCCTGCGCGGCCGCAATCAGCAAGAGGCCGACAACTATGCGTGTCGTCATAGATCCTTGCGCATCAGACCAACCGCTCGCTCGCGCGCGCGGCTCAGTACCTTGGCCGAGCCGCGACCGCGAGGGAGCGGTGGCGCATTCAATTCCTTCGCTGCGTATAGCAGTCTCCTCGTCATCCCTTCCACACTCCTGCGATTTCCTGCTGGCAGTATTGGCACTTGCCTCTCTTCAGGAAGACGCCCTCGATGGAAAACCCTTCGCGTTTCACCACCACGCGGCGGCACTTGGGGCAGTAAGTGTTCTCGGCGGGGTGCCCCGGCACGTTGCCCAGATAAACATAGTGCAGGCCTTCCGCATCCGCGACCGCTTTGGCGCGCTCCAGAGTCTCCAACGGGGTGGGCGGCAGGTTCTTGAGCAGGTACTCCGGGTGAAAGCGCGTGAAATGCACGGGCACGTCCGGTCCCAGCTCCGAGCGCACCCAGCGCGCCAGGCCCTTGAACTCCGCGTCGCCGTCGTTCAGCGTGGGCACCACCAGGTAGACGATCTCGGTCCACATGCCCAGCTTGCGCATCGCGACCAGCGCCTCCAGCACGGGCTTCAATTCGCCGTTCACCACCTCTTTGTAGAACTTCTGGGAGAACGCCTTCAGATCGACCTTGATGGCGTCCACCAGCCCGCACAACTTCTTGAGCGGCTCCTGCTGGATGTATCCGCCGGTCACCACCACGCTCTGGATGCCCGCGGCGCGCCCCGCCCGCGCCGAATCGGCCATGTACTCGTAGAAGATCACCGGCTCGCTGTAGGTATAAGCGATCGAGTCGCACTGGTTGGCGCGCGCCGCCGACGCCAGCGTCGCGGG
>JBEKMO010000145.1:0-7748 GCA_050008465.1 Bryobacteraceae bacterium | reverse complement strand
CCCACACCCTCCAGCGCCGACGCCACATCGTGCGTCAGCAGCGTGTACAGGAACGACAGCAACGAATTCATGTTGTCGAGCGTCGGCCGCCGATTCCGCCCCCGAAAGAAGAACGCCTCCTTGGACCCGGTGATCAGATGATCGAACGCGCCGAAGTACGTGTGCGCCGCATCCCCTTCCAAGCCCCGCACCGCGTCCACGCACGCGCTCCCCCGCACATCCTCCAGCAACCGCCCCAGCCGCTGCGCCGCCCGTTCCAACTCGCCAGCGCCCTCGCCCTCCCGCCGCTCCCTGGCCCCGCGCAACAATACCGTCCGGCAATTCGCCACCTTCCCCGTCACCACCCACCGCGCGATCGACGCCGACCGCGCTTCGTCGTCCGCCCACCGGTACTGCGCCCGCCTCAGCAGCACGTTCCCCGACACCGGCCCCTGCACCCGCGCCAGGAAACGCCCGCGCTCCGTCAGGAACGACAGTGCGACTCCGCGCTCCGCGCACAGATCCATCGTCGGCGCGCTGCACGTCACCTGCCCGAAGCAAACCACGCTCGCCAGCGTGTGGACCGGAACCCGAAGCCTCGTTTCCTGTTCCACCCGCACCAGGATGGTCTCGCCGTCCCGTGCCAGGTAGGCCCCCTGCGTCGTCACGTACAGCGTGTTCAGCAGTTGTTTCATCCGTCCTCACGCAAAGCTTTCGCCAGGTATCGCTCTACGGTTCCCGCCTTCTCCAGCGCCCGCGGCATGCACACCTCCCGCAGCGAGCACTTCTCGCACCGCTCGCCGTATACCGGCGGCGGCGTCCGCCCGAGGCGATACATCTCGTGCATCCGCGCGCTCAGCGTCTCCGTCCTCTCCCGCAGCGCCGCGCTGAACTCAACCGCCTCCCGGTGCCGCGTCCGTCCGTAATACAGCGCGCCCTCGCCGATCCGTACTCCGAACCTCTCTTCCAGGCACATCGCCTGCGCGCAGAGTTGCACTTCGTCGCACAGTCCCGTTTTCGGCCGCCCCCGCTTGTACTCCACCGGAAACGGCCGCCACAAACCCGCCCTTCCCGGCACTGCAACCCCATCCGCCGCCCGGTGAAACTCCACCACGTCCGCCCGCCCGGAAAGCCCCAGCCGCGCCGACCAGATCGCGACCCCCCGGCACACCAGAACGTCCACGCGGCTCTCCTGTTTCGGAGTGTCCACGCGCTCGTGCAGCACCCGCCCCTCCGCCGTCAGCGCGTTCTCCTCCCAAGCCTGCTCGATATGAATCAGCGCCCACTGCCGCTCGCAGAACTCCAGGTGCTGCAACCCCGACAGCGGCAGCAGATCGTCCTCGGAGTACACGGTCAAGCCAAGTCAGCCAGGCGGTGTGCCTCCACACCTGCCGGACATCCCGCGCGGATCGCTTCCAAGGAAGGCAGTTCGTAGTCCTTGATCGAGCGTGCCGTCTCGACTCCGCTCTTGCGCCGGATTCCATCCGTCACCAGCGAGAATAGACGATGCGCAGGGGCACAGCCCAGCTTCGCCTCGCGCTTACGCTGTTCCAGGTCGGTGTCCGTGCCCGCGTGCCGGAAACAGAACGCATACTCTGGGTGTACCGTCATGATGCCTTTGCTTGCCGACCGGTCGTGCTCGTACATGTTGAGGATCGCCTGCCACAGCAAGCGCAAGTCCGCATCGTCGAAACCGGTCTGCTCCGCCAGGTTGGCGCTGATGAATCCCTTGGCCACGTACAGCCCGTAGGGGATCAGGCTCTTGCGGCCCATCGTGCGCAGCTTTTCCTCGGGCTGTTTCTCCTCCCACGCGATCAGGTCCGCCACCGTTTTCCCTCCTTTGTCGTCGGCCACGGCCATCCGGGTGATCGACAGATCCAGTGGAAGGATCGGATCCACCGAGCGCGCGAACGTCAACTGCACCGGCCCGCGGACCTGGCCGGCGTTGAGCCCCGTGCTCATCACCGCGCCGAATGCCCGGACGTCGTAGAAATTCTTGCACATCCACTGCCGCGCCATCTCCACCTTCTTTTTCGGTGCGCCCTTGTCGCTTTCCGCAATTCCCCCCTCGGTGCTCTCGTGCGCCTGCGCGATGGGCCGATTCAGGTTCGTCGCGTGTTCTATGAAAATCGCGTTGGGCATCTGGTTGCCCTTAGCGAGCTGCACGTAGTTGCGCAGGCGCCGCTTCAGGGCTACATCGGAGACCAATCCGTGCATATCCTGGGGGTCGATGCGTGGCGCGTTGGCCGCATCCGGGTCGCCATTGGGATTCCCGTTCTCGCAGTCGAACAGGAAAATGAATTCGTAGCGGTTCTCGATTGTTTGGCTCATGCTATTGGTTCTCCTTCTCGTCCGTTTCCTTGCCTGCCCAAAGCGCCGCAAGCTCCTGGTAGTAGCCCAGCGCAAACAGGCTCTGGTCTTCCAGGCTCAGCGTAGCCGGCATCGACGTGCCGATCCGGCCGCAGATCTCGCTCATCTGCCGCTCATACCAAACCGCCAGCCCGTGTCTCTCGCCGGCGATCTTGTTCAAGTGAAACTGCGCTCCGCGAATCAATCGCCCAAACACCAGCCCCGGTGTCGTGCTGGCCGCCGCGTAGTAGCGTTGCACCACACCGGCTCCGACATCTCCCAAAGCTGACATCTGCAGTTTGCCCAGCACGGCCATCAGCCGGCCGCACTGATAGGACGGGTTTTCCAAGCCAGCGTTCCGTTCCGGCTTCAATTGCTCTTCCATGTCCGCTCCTTCCTGTCTCCACTTCCTTACGTGATATGCCTTGATCAAGCCCATGCGCGCGTGGTTCGGCCGTTCTCCTTGAATCGCGTCGATCCGCGCTCGCGCCAACGCCTGCGCCATCGCCGCGAAAGGAATCGGTTCGCCTCGCGCGGCCACTCGGTAGAGCTTCGCCGCCATTGCCGCTGATATATCCTTCAACTCCCGCACCAGCGCAGCCATCACGGCGGCCAACTTCGGCGGCTTGGCGCTGCCCGCGCCGTCCCGTTGCACGATCTCGAGATCGGAGAACCACTGGTCCACACTCGTGGCCAATTCTTCAAAACTCCCCTCCATCCAATCCCGAACCACGACGCGCCCACCATTGCTGGAGATCGTAAGCGCGTAATACGTATTGCCGGCCAAGTCCGGACGTTCGCCGGCGCGGATGCTTTCCAGCAACCTCCGCGCCCGCACCTGCGCACTGAGCTGGTCCGCCTCGCCCGGCCCCATGATCAAGTCCATCAGGTCTTCTTCCTTTGGGATCCGGCTTCGGAACCAGTGCGCCACCCGTGTTCCGGCAAGCAGGACGCTGTGATTTGCGATCAGGTCGTTCAGCCCTGCCTGATACTCCTTCGCCGCCAATTCGGACATGGCGGCGTTTGCCGATTGCTCCAGTCCATATGAGCGGAACGACTCCTGTTTGAAGCCGACCAGAACGTCTCCCATCGCGAGCCCGCCGACGCTGGTGAGTCCTGTGATCTTCGGATGCGTCGCCGCCGGCTCCACCATCTCTCCGGTAAGGAAGCAGAGCATCTTCGTGCTCTTCTCTTTGCGGCCGCGTTCTCTGCTGGTCTGCAATCCCCGGCGAAACTCCCGCCACCATTCGTGCCACGCGTTCGATTCCACGGGAAACTCGCCATCGATCTGAAACGTTACTTTGTCCGTAGCCCTTGCCTTGCGTTCCTCGAGGTCGGCCCTCAGTTTCGCGATGCTGTCATCGCTCCGCAGCACCTTGGCAGCCGCCCCCAGCACCGGCATTGCCGTCGATGCCTGCTCCAGCAGGCTGACGAAGTACTGGCGCTTCTCCGGCACGGCATCCTTGCCATAGCCAGCAATCACGCCTGCCGTGTCGATCAGAAAGTGGCTCTTCGTCACGCCCCCGGCCTTCATCTCCGGCTGGCTCAGGTCGGGAGCTTTCAGAAAATGAACTCCCGGATTGCCCCTCAGGCTCGTGTCACCCAGCTCCACCAGCCCCAGGTATTCGCCGCGCGCGCTGCACACGATGGCCCACCGCGCGGCCTTGGGTGCAAACCCGGGCTCGGCGGCCAGTTCGCGTGTTCGCGCGTACTCCACAACTTGATGCAACATCAGATGGCCCCTCCCGAGAGCTTGATCACCGCCGCATCCTCGTAGGGCGGCACGCGCATCACGCCTTCCTTAACGCTCGCGCGGAACAAGCTGACGGCTGGTGAATCGTCGCCCTTCCCGGGCCGCGACAGGTCGAATACGTCGTACAGCATCAGCCCCAGATCCGCGCTCCACGGGTCGGGCGGCGGTTCGGTCGTTGTCGTTTCCCGCAACTCGAAAAACGCCGCAAACTCGCGGCAGCCGAAATACGGTTGGTAGAAGCATTTCCCGGCCTCCGCCCTTCGCCGGAATTGCGCTTCGAAGGCGGCAAGTTGCCGTTCGAAGCCCGGCCACGGCCGGATGGTGGCATACAGACGATACCGTACGTTCCGCAACGCCATCGTCTGCCGCTGCGTCCGGCCTTTCTCGTCTGAGCCCAGAAGATCCCGGTCGCCATCAGCCCAGATCGGCTCCGGCGCCTTCTGCCCCTTGGCCCACTGCTCCACCGCCGCAACGCTCGCTTTCTCCTTCACCTCGTTGCGTCGCAACGCGATGTAGGACGGAGCGGACAGCAGCTCGACGCGCTCCACCTGCCACCGGAATTCCTTTGGCTTGGTGTAGATCGCCTCAAAAATGCCCCTTACGGCAGAGGGCGGCGGCAGAGGATAGGAGAATCGTTCGACCTTCAGTTCAGGTCGGGAGTAGCAGGCGAGATCGCCCCAAACCTCCAATACCTGTGTGTGTGACTCCATCTGACCTCCGCACACAGGTTAACACAACCTTTAGACAATAGCAAGCAAGAAAATATAGCCTCTGCCGAAGCTCCACCCCCCCGCCCCTCCGATCAGACCATAGCAAGCAAGTTTCAATCCACGCCTCTGACAAGGCGATACCAGTCAATGCTACCTCACTTTCGCTTCGCCTGGTAATGTGCAGCATCCCTCACCCCTCCAAATACTCCAGTTCCGTGGGAATGTGCAGCCCAGTCCCGGGATGATAGTGCTTGTGACAGAGGTACAGGACCCAGTCGCCCGATGGCGTCCGGTCCTTCAAACGAACAGGTTCCACCATCGCTGTCGCGGTCGCTCGGCGGAAGCAACTCACCGTATGCGGACGCGCACGCATCACCCAGTCCCGGCTCAGACCTTTCCGGCGCGCCTCTTCCGCCAGTTCTTCGTAACGCTCCCGATCATAGGCCACCAGAACATTGACGCTATCCTGTTCGATGATGCGGTAGTGCTTCCGAACCTCGGGGAAATCCCGCGTCTGGATCGCCTCCAGCAAAGGCCGGTGTTCCAGCTTCGCGATGGAATACAGACTTCGAAAATACTCGTCAAAAGCGGCGGGATCGTCGATAGAAACCCCCTCCGCGCGATTCAGCAGAATCGCCGTCAGGTCCGCTGCCTGCTTGTACCCTCCCATGGGGTATCCGCCGCCCTCGGGTACGAAGACCCGGAGAACCCCAGCCGCCAGCTTCCCGTTACGATTGCACCGGCCCGCCGCCTGTGCCATCGCATCCAGTGGCCCTAGCGCCCGAAACGCCGCCGGAAAGTCCAGGTCCACGCCCGCTTCCACGCACTGCGTCGCCACCAGCGCGCACCGCTCCCCGCGTTCCAGGCGCCCGCGCACCTCCATCAGCACCGCCGCGCGGTGCTTCGGACACATCGCGGTCGAGAGGTGAAATGCATCGCCCCCCCAGCGCGGCTCCAGCAGGTGGAACAGATCCCGGGCGTGCTTCTTCAAATTTACGATGCACAGCACCTGGTGCAGGTCCGCGAACTGCCCGGCGAGCTCTCCCCAGCCGATTCGCTCCTCGCGCCGGGGCCACTCCACCCGCACGCGGTGCGACCGCTCGAAGAGCCGCAATTCGTTCGGCACGATTTCACGGGGCCGCCAACCGCTCGTGCAGTATTGGCGCACCTTTTCGTCGAGGTGCCGGAATGCCGGTTGCGTCGCCGTCGAAAACACAACCGAGCTCCCGTAACGCGCGGCCAGGTGCGAGAGCGTTGCCAACGTCGGCAACACCACCTTCAACGGCAGCGTCTGCACTTCGTCGAACACAACCACGGATCGCGCCAGCCGGTGCAACTTCCGGCATGCAGCCGGGGAATTCGAGAATAGCGACTCGAGAAACTGCACGCTCGTCGTGATTACGATCGGCGCGTCCCAATTCTGCGCCAGCATCCCGCGAAGTCGCGGGATCTCGCCATCGTTTTCGGCTGTCTCCGCTGCCAGCGAATGGTGCTCCAGCAGGTAGCGCTCCATTCTATCGTCGCCCGCCATCTCAGCGAGCGCCTCCCGGTATACACGCACCGTCTGGTCGATAATGCTCAGGAACGGCATCACCACAACAATGCGCCGGAGCCCGTGTTTCTCTGCGTGCCCCAGTGCGAATGCCAGGGTGCTGAGCGTTTTCCCCCCTCCGGTGGGCGCGGTGAGCGTAAAGAGCCCTGGCGCGCTCTCAGCCGCCGCCCGGCACGCATCCAGCAAGTCCCGGCGCATCGCGGCCACAGCGGGCGACGAATCTCCTCTCGCTGCCAGAGCCTCCAGGTGCCGATCCAACACCTCGGCCGCCTCGCCGGGCCGAAGCTCGGCGGCCGGCTCCCGCATCCGGGCTGCCTCCGGATTAAAGTGCGCTTCCGTGGCCAGGTAGTCTGCGTCGGTCACGGCCGAGAACAACATTCGCAAATCGAGCATCGCCGCGGCGCACTTTACCTCCCCCGGAAGCCCGGATGCTCTCTCCGGAAGCGTTAGCCCGTCCGCCCGAAGGCGCTCCAACAGAACATCCCTGTCCCTCTCCGTCAGGCGCCGTCCCTCCGGAATGTGCCTCTCCAGTTCCCCCGGCAGGAGTTTTCGCAATTCCTCCTTCTCCCACCACTGCAATCCCAGGTGGTGTCCCTGGACCGCCATCGCAGTCCTGTCGCTCCTGTACCTTTCCAGGCATACACTCGCGCCAATGGACCAGTGATCGAGCCCGCTCTCGTTTCCCTTAAGCCGCTCCTGAAACAGGTCGCCGTACTTACCGAGGTCGTGCAAAAGGCCGGCCAGGTAGGCGTCGTCTGCGGCCTCAAAAAGCTCTGCAAAGCCTCGCGCCCGCTCGGCGACCCCCTCTAAATGCGCTCGCAACGGGTCCCACGCTCCTTGGTCGTTCCCGCTGTGCGCGAAGTACGTAGTCGCGTTCCCCATTGCTCTTGCCGTCCTTGCTGGTTCCGAACCACACTACTCCAAAGGTTAGTGCGCTGCAAGCCCGCGGCCCCCGCCCCCAACCCGTCCCCCCGCCCAACAAAAAAGCCCTCCGGTCTCCCAGAGGGCTTCTTCTTATTTCGGGCAACGTCCTACTCTCCCACACACTTGCGCGTGCAGTACCATCGGGGCTGAAGGGCTTAACTGCCGTGTTCGGGATGGGAACGGGTGGAACCCCTTCGCTACAATCACCCAAAAGATCGTATCGTTCCGAATATTGACGGGCCCTAGCGCGTTGGACACCCTGCGTCCACGATGAATTTTATGGTCAAGCCGAACGGGCTATTAGTAACGGTAAGCTCAGTGCGTTGCCACACTTACACATCCGTCCTATCAAACTGGTAGTCTTCCAGTGCCCTTGTTACCTTTCGGTTGGGAGATCTTATCTTGGGGAAGGCTTCGCGCTTATATGCATTCAGCGCTTATCCTGACCGAACTTCGCTACCCAGCTATGCCACTGGTGTGA
>JBEKMO010000144.1:0-7750 GCA_050008465.1 Bryobacteraceae bacterium | reverse complement strand
GTCTACCTCACGCAGTCCGGCCAGCTCTACAACGAGGCCACCGCCATGGCCTTCGGCAAGGTCTACTGCTTCGGCCCGACCTTCCGCGCCGAGCGCTCCAAGACCCGCCGGCACCTCACCGAGTTCTGGATGGTCGAGCCGGAGATGGCCTACGCCACCCTCGAGGACGTCAAGCGGGTCGCTGAAGAGCTGATCGTCTTCATCGTGAACCGCGTGCTCGAGAACCGGCGCCCGGAGCTCAAGGAGCTCGAGCGCGACACCGGCAAGCTCGAGTCGATCCAGGCGCCCTTCCCTCGCATCAGCTACGACGAGGCGGTGAAGGTCCTTCAGGCCAAGGGCAGCGAGATTCAGTGGGGCGGCGATTTCGGTGGCGGCGACGAGACCATTCTCAGCGAGGGCTACGATCGCCCGCTGATGGTGGACCGCTACCCGACCGCCATCAAGGCGTTCTACATGCAGCCCGACCCCGAGCGCCCCGAACTGGCGCTGGGCGTGGACGTGCTCGCGCCCGAGGGCTACGGCGAAGTCATCGGAGGCGGCCAGCGCATCCACGATCTGGACCTGTTGTTGCGCCGCATCGAGGAGCAGAACCTGCCCAAGGAGGCTTTCAACTGGTACATTGATCTGCGCAAGTTCGGCACCGTGCCCCATGGCGGTTTCGGCATGGGCATCGAGCGCTGCGTGGCCTGGCTGTGCGGCCTCGAGCACGTGCGGGAAACCATCGCCTTCCCGCGGATGCTCTATCGCACCCGGCCTTGAGGATTTATGCCTATGCCAGTTGCACGGACGTGTGGGGCGGTCCTCCAGGACCGCGCCGGACCTCCAGGTCCGGCCTCGAGGCCTTATGCCTAAGCCCCGCATCGCGGTGATCGGCGCGCCCCTCGATCTCGGCGCGGGACGGCGCGGCGTCGACATGGGCGTCTCGGCGATCCGCTTCGCCAACCTCGGCCAGCGCCTCAGCGAGCTCGGCTACGCCGTCGAGGACCTGGGCAACCTGGTGGTCGAACAGCCCGAGCGCGCCCCCGCCGGCCCGGCCACCGCCCGGTTCCTACCGCAGATCGCGCTCGCCTGCGCGCGCCTGGCCGAGATGGTGGAGTCCGCGGCGCGCGCCCGCAAACTCCCGCTGGTGCTCGGCGGCGATCACTCGGTGGCCATCGGCACCATCGCCGGAGTCGCCAGCCACCTGCGCCGGACCAAGAAGCGGTTGGGCGTCCTATGGGTCGATGCGCATCCCGACATGAACACGCCCGAGACCAGTTCCAGCGGCAACGTGCACGGCATGCCGCTGGCTTGCTCGATCGGCCTCGGCCCGCGCAAGCTCACCCACCTCTGCGGCTTCGCGCCCAAGGTCGATCCCGCAAACGTCGCGCTGGTCGGCATCCGCGATGTGGACGCCCTCGAGAAGCCCCACGTCAGGGACTCCGGCGTGCGCGCCTTCACCATGCGCGATATCGACGAGCGCGGCATGCGCGCCGTGATGGCCGAGGCGCTCGAGATCGTCTGCGCCGGCACAGCGGGCTTCCACGTCTCCCTCGACCTGGACTCGGTGGACCCCGAGTTCGCGCCCGGCGTCGGCACCCCGGTTCGCGGCGGGCTCAATTACCGCGAGGCGCACCTGGCCATGGAAATGGCCGGCGATACCCGGCGGCTGCTTTCGATGGAGGTCGTCGAGGTGAATCCCATCATCGACGAGGCCAACCGCACCGCGCTGCTCGCGGTCGAGTTGGTGCTCTCGGCCATGGGCAAGAGGATCTTATGAAACTGCGCGTTGCCGTCCTGTACGGCGGAAGGAGCGGGGAGCATGAAGTCTCCGTCCGCTCGGCGGAATCCATCATGGCCGCGATGGACCCTGAGAAATACGAGATCGTGCGGCTCTTCATCACCCCGGAGGGCAAGTGGGAGCCGCGCGCCATCCAGCCCGAGCCCGGCTCCAACCCCGGCATCGACGTGGTCTTCCCCGTCCTGCACGGCACCTTCGGCGAGGACGGCACCGTGCAGGGCCTGCTCGAACTGGCCGATCTGCCCTACGTTGGCGCCGGCGTGCTGGCTTCCGCCGTCTCCATGGACAAGGAAGTGTCGAAGCGCCTCTGCCTCCAAAGCGGGCTGCCGGTGGTGGACTACGTCGTGCTCTGGCGTGGCGACGTGGACTTCGAGAGCCCTTTCGGCTACCCGGTGTTCGTGAAGCCCGCCAACCTGGGTTCCTCGGTCGGCATCTCCAAGGCCCGTAACGCCGCCGAACTCTCCGCCGCGCTCCAGTCCGCCGCCCAGTTCGACCGCAAGCTGCTGGTCGAGCGCGGAATCGTGGGCCGCGAGTTCGAGTGCTCCGTGCTCGGCAACGAGAGCCCGCGCGCTTCCGTGCCCTGCGAGGTCCTGCCTTCGCGCGAGTTCTACGACTACGAGGACAAGTACCTGCTCAACCGGGCGCGGACCGTGGTGCCGGCCGATCTCCCACCCGAGCGGATCGAGGAGATTCGCCGCCTCGCCGTGGCCTGCTACCTCTCGGTGGGCTGCGAAGGCATGGCGCGCGTGGATTTCCTGATGGAAGGCGCCAGCGGCCCCATCTTCATCAACGAGATCAACACCATTCCCGGCTTCACCTCCATCAGCATGTATCCCAAGATGTGGGAGGCGGCGGGAATCCCCTACGCCGCGCTCATCGACCGCCTCATCGAGCTGGCCCTCGACCGCCAGGCCGCCAAGAACGCGACCCGTTACACCAGAGAGTAGGCGGAGGTGTACGGAATTGGCGGAAGCTAGTGGGAGTCGAACCCACCTGTGACACCGTGACGGCCCACACGCCGGATTTGAAGTCCGGGCCCGGCACCGGCCAAGACTAGCTTCCACCCAGATTCTAGCAAGCATCATTCGGCGGCTGCGGGCAGACGGACGGTGTACCATACGGGTATGACCTCGCGGGAGCAGATCCGGCAAGCCGGCGTTCCGATGCTTGCCGATGCTCTGGAGAGTGTCGTGCGCCGGATCGTAGACTCCGTGCAACCCGAGAGGATCATCCTGTTCGGCTCCGCCGCCAGGGGCACGATGAGGCCGGGAAGCGACTTGGATCTGCTCGTGATTAAGAGCGGCGACTACCACCACGTCGAGGTGGCGCAGCGCATCTACATGGCGTTAGGCAGGCGGGACTTCGCCGTGGATATCACCGTAGCGACGCCGGAGGAGGTCGAGAAGTACCGGGAGGAATACTGTCTGGTGCTGTATCCCGCCCTCCGCGAGGGCAAGGTGATCTACGATGCCCAGGCGGCTTGAACCCACCGATCCACGCGAGTGGTTGAACCGGGCGCGCAGCAGCCTGCGGCACGCGTGCGCACTTCATCTGCAGTCGAGGCTCGCTACCCTTCAGTGGCCAGGGAAGTGACAGAGGAGCAATACGCCGAGGCCGTCGCGATCGCTGAAATGGTAGTTCGCTGGGCCGAGTCGATCATCCTGGCCGCAAACCAGCGGCAGGATGCGACGCCATAGCCAACCGTAACGTGGCCGAACGATGGCGAGCGTGGACCTGTCGCCGTCCTCGGGGTGCGCAGTCGGTTTCAGCCCCGCCTCTCCTGCGCCCCATCCGCGGCTGCGGGCAGGCGGACGGTGAAGGTGGTTCCTTTGCCGGGGTGGCTTTCGACGTGGATGGTGCCGTGGTGCTTGGCGATGATGCCGTAGGCGATGGAGAGGCCCAGGCCGGTGCCTTCGCCGCTCCCTTTGGTGGTGAAGAAGGGGTCGAAGATGCGGGCGATCACCTCCTCGGGGATGCCGCGTCCGGTGTCGGAGACCACCACCTCGACGTCGCCGAGGCGGCCGCGGCGGGTGGCGATGGCGATGGTTCCCCGCTCCTCCATCGCCTGCACCGAGTTCATGAGGATGTTCATGAACACCTGCTGCAATTGCGACTTGTCCCCCATCACGGCGGGGAGCCGCGGCTCCCAATTCTTCACCACGGTCACGTTGAAGAAGGCCGCCTGCTTGGAGATCAGCGACAGGGTGTCCTCGAGAATCCGGTTGACGTCCACGCGTTCGGTGTGGATCTCGGACTGGCGCGAGAACTCGAGCAGGCCCTTGACGATGTCGCGGCAGCGCTGGGCCTGCTTCAGCACCTCCTCGAGGTTCTCGCGGTCGGGGTCGTCGGGCCGGGTGTCCTCGAGGGTCAGCGCGGTGAGCGCCAGGATCGCGCCCAGCGGGTTGTTGATCTCGTGCGCCACGCCCGCCGCCAACATGCCCAGCGAGGCCAGCCTCTCGGACTGCGCCACGCGCGCCTCCACCGCCACCAACTCCTCGGTGCGCTGCTTGACTTTCTCCTCGAGCGTCCGCCCCCACTCTTCCAGGTCGCCCTTCATTTGCCGCAGGCTCTTGAGCATGGTGTTGAAGGAATCCGCCAGCAGCGTAATTTCCCCCTGCCCGCTGGACTCGACTTCCTGATCGAAGCGCCCGGCCGCGATGTTGCGCGTGGCCGCCACCATCTTGGCCACCGGCGAGGTGATGGCGCGAATCTCGTAGTAGGTGATGCCGATGATCAGGATGAAGCCGATGGTGGCGAGGCCGAAGAAGGACAGGATGACGCGATCGCGCGTGGCGGTGTAGGCGCGTTCGAGGGCGCCTACGAACAACATGCCGACGATCCGGCCGTCGTAGTCGCGGATGGGGTCGTAGGCGCTGATGTACCAGTCGCGCACCACGAAAGCGCGCCCGCGCCACTTCTCCCCGCGCCGCAGCACGGCGTCGCGCACTTCCGAGGAAGCCCGAGTGCCCACCGCGCGCTCGCCCGCCGGGCTCCTCAGTGTGGTCGAGATGCGCAGGTCGTCCTGGAAGACCGTGACCGCGCCCACGTTTTCGTTCTCGAAGCGTTCGCCCTTGAAGATCAGGTTCCAGGCGCGATCGACGAGGGCGAAATTGCGGTTCAGCCGCACGCCGCCCGAGAGCGCTCCCACGATCTCGCCCCGCGGGCCGCGCACCGGCGCCGCCGCGACCAGCGCCATCCCCAGCGTCTCCGAGCTCTCGGTTCCGGCCGCCACCTGCCCGGCGAGCGCGGCCCTCACCACGCCCAGCGACGGATCCCCGGTGAGTTTGAGGAAGTCGAAGCCGTAGTCCTTGCGGACCGCTTCCAGGGAGGCCGGCGCGACGGAGCCCGCGGCGAGAAAGCGCACGGTCAGCTTCAGCGTTTCGAGCTGCTGCTCGTAAATGGTGCGGGCCGTGGTCAGGTCGTGGTCTACCGACCGCCGCGCCTGCATCATGATCGTGGAGCTGACGATGTAGGATCCCACGATGGACGTCACCAGGCCGCCGATGCCCAGGACCACCAGGTAGTTCGAGATCAGCTTGGCCTTGAGCGAACGCCAGCGGAATGGCAGGTCGAACCGCATCGCGTCAGGCGTCTCCGGGGGCTTCGTCGCGCCAGGCCGGCAGGCGGACGCGGAAGGTCGAGCCGGCGCCCACTTCGCTCTCCACCCGGATGCTTCCGCCCATCTCGGTCACCACCTTGCGGCAGATCGCCAGGCCCAGGCCCGTGCCGCCCGGCTGGGCGCCCTCCACGCGGAAGAACTCGTCGAACAGCAGCGCGCGGAATTCCTCCGGGATGCCGATCCCGGTGTCGGCCACCGCCAGCTCGATTTCCTCGCCGACGGTTTCCGCGAGGATGGTGGCCGATCCGCCCGGCTGGTTGTACTTGATGGCGTTCACCACCAGGTTGTCCACCAGCACGGCCACGCAGTTCGGGTCGCCCCGCACCAGACACTCGTCGGGCATTCGCGACTCGAGCGTCACCTGGTGGACGGCGGCGATCTCCGCGTTGCTCGCGAGCACGTTGTCAACCGCCTGCTTCAGGTCCACCCGGACACGCCGCTGCGCCAGGCACTGCCCCTCGAGTTTCGCCAGCGTGAGCCAGTCCCGGATGAGGGTCTGGAGATCGTCGATGCGCTTCAGGCAGCGGTCGAACCACTCGTGCCGCTTGGCGGCCGCATCCTCGGTCTCTTCCAGCCGTTTGAGAACGCTCAGGTATTGGTGGATGGCCACCAGTGGCGTCTGGAGTTGGTGCGAGACAAACGATACGAACCGCCGCTTGAGCAGCTCGCGCTCCATCTCGGCCTGATTGGAGCGGAGCGCCAGCCGCCGCCGCTCCAGTCCGCGGTTGACAATCAGCCGCAGCTCCTCCGGCGAGAACGGCTTGGGGAGGAAGTCGTAGGCGCCCGACTTCATGGCCTCGACGGCGGTGTCGATGGTGGCGTAGCCGGTGATCACCACGACGACGATCTCCCGGGAGATTTCCCTCACCCGCGGGATCACCTCCATCCCGCTGAGGCCCGGCATCTTCAGGTCGACCAACACCAGCGCGGGCTTGAGCCGGGCTACCGCCTCCAGCCCCTGGGCGCCGTTCTCGCAGGTCTCCACCTGGAAGCCCAGCTTGGCCAGGATCTTCCGGCACGAGAGCCGCATGGCGTAGTCGTCGTCGATGACCACGACCGTTTCGGGCTCGGCCGCGGGGTTCATGACTTCCCGACGGCCCGCCGGACGACTTCGAGGAAGCGGGGAATGTCCAGGGGCTTGGTGACGTAATAGTCGGGCCGGATCATGCCCACCTCACCGGCCATCGGGAACAACTCATCCGGGGGCTGCTCGATGGAGGACGCCATGATGATGGGAATGTCGCGGTACCCGGAGTACTCGTCCCGGTACTTGATCGCCTGGTTCACCCCGTAGCCCTCGCAGCAGCACCGCATCATGACGTCCAGGATGATGGCGTCCGGCGGGTCTTGCGCCAGCAGGCGCAACCCCTCGTCGCCGGAGGAGGCCTCGAGCACGGCAAAGCCCTCGCTTTCGAGCAGACATCGAACGGAATCCCTGTAGTCCCGATCGTCGTCGATCACGAGCAATTTCCCGGCACTCATGGCAACAGATTATACCCCGACCGGGACGGGGAAGCAGCTAGGGCTGAAGGGGAGAAAACGTGCTTGCGGGCGCGGGAAGGAATCTCGGATGAGGTCGCGCCCGCAAGCTCTGAGTACGATCTGAAGCCACAGCCTGCGTGTTTTGCGGTTGATTATCGCTAACCACCTCAAGCGCAAATCTGCAGCTTCCCTACCTTTTTACGCCGAATCCGGCCTCCTGGGAAGTCCCCAAAGGAAAGACGACGTGCGGTCTGTTACGGGTAGCCGCGGGGCCTGGAGGGGGTGGGGAGACTGGTGCTGATAGTACTATTGCGGGTCTGGCCGGGGCGCGACTCCAGACGCGTGAGGTTTCGCTTATAATCAATTCTCAAACATGGCACCTGCAACCGCTTCCAAACCCGCCACCTCGCACGTGAGGTGGGTAATCTGCGCTCTTCTGTTCTTTGCGACGGTCATTGCCTACGTCGATCGCAACGTCCTCTCCGTTCTAGAAAAGACGCTCGAAGGCATTCTCAAATTCGACAGCGTTCAATATGGATTCATAACCACCGCCTTCCAGACCGGGTATGCGATCGGAATGTTGCTGGCCGGCCGGCTTGCGGACCATCTGGGTACCCGGAAGGCGTTCGCCCTGGCCATGGTCTTCTGGAGCCTTGCGGCAATGACGCCCGGGGTGGCCAGCTCGGCCACGACCTTGGGCATCGCCATGTTCCTGCTGGGCCTCGGCGAATCGGCCAACTTCCCGGTCTGTATGAAGACCATAGCCGAGTGGTTTCCTAAGAAAGAGCGCGCCCAGGCGGTGGGAATCTTCAACTCCGGGGCGAACATCGGTTCGATGGCGGCGCCGCTGGTGGTGGCGCCGCTGGTCG
>JBEKMO010000143.1:0-9740 GCA_050008465.1 Bryobacteraceae bacterium | reverse complement strand
GTCCAGCTCGAAACGGTAATCGTTCCATTTGAAAGGCGATTTGTTGACGTGGGTGGAGGTGAACGAGTACGGCATAGCATCGAACTTATCGTTGCGCAGAAACTCGAACAGCGCGCCGTGGTATGCGTTGCCGCCGGACTTGGTCACCACGTTGATTTGCGTCGACTCGTGGCCGAACTCGGCCGGGTAGACACCGGTCTGAACCTTGAACTCCTGGATCGCATCGACGGATGGAAGCACTACGTAGGTCGTAAAGTCGGGATCGGTGTTGGTGACGCCGTCCAGGGTGAAGTAGTCGAACATGATGCGGTTGCCACCCACGGAAATGGACTGGGCGGCGCGGTCGCCGCCCTGCCGTCCGGCGGCTTGACCCGATATCGACGACAGCGTGTTCGCGTTCGATGCGGCCGCGACCAGGGCCAGGTAGTTGCGGCCGTTAAGCGGCAGCTCAAGAATATTCTTGTTTTCAATCACCGTGCCGAGGGCGAGGTTCTCGGTCTGGAGCAGCGCGGCGGAGGCCGTAACCTCGACAGATTCGGTGACTGGCCCAACCTGCAAGGTGAAATCAAGGCGGACGGTCTGCTGAACCTGTACCTGAAGGTTACCGATGGTGCTAGCCTTAAAGCCGGCATGTTCGAACTTGATGTTGTAGAAGCCAGGCGCGACAGCGGGAAATGTGTAGTCCCCGGAAGCCGTCGATGACGTTGAGCGCACGGCATTGGTCGCGACATTTGTCAGGGTGACTTGAGTTGCCGGCACGCTTGCGCCGCTGGAATCGCTGATGTGCCCCGTGATCTCGCCGAATGTCTGAGCGAACAGCGGCATCGCGGAGAGAGCCACGAACATGGCTGAGGACGTTAGAAAGCACCTCATTCCTGGTTGCATTATTCACCTCCTTCGGTTTTTGGCTGGCGCTGCCGCCAGCGACCCGGACGGCGGTCCCGGTCGGCTCCTCCATGCACCTCTGCGGAAGAGCTTTGAGGACGCAACTCCCCCTCCAGGTTGGCGTATCCTAGCACGCAAGTCCCGTACGGGCTAGGTTTGGTACGGTGTCCGGCGTGTAACGCTAATGGAATCTTGATGTTGCGGTCACGGGAAGAGCCTGGTGTCTGGTCCCGTTAACTGTTAGCCGAGACTGTTAAGCCCCCCTCGACCCGGCAAAACGGTTGTCGTACGATTGCCCCGGAGGGAGAGGTTGCGCGAAAGCGAAGAGACGGGACGCAGCGGGTCACGCGAGCGGGCTGTGCGGGCGGAACTCAATCGCCTGCTCGAGAGTGCTGCATTTCGCACCAGCAAGCGATGCTGGGAGTTCCTCGAGTACATCGTCGAGCTCCTGGAATCAATGACTTGCCCGCCGGAGAAGGTACAACCTGCGCCTTGGCCTCGAAGGCCCTATTTTTTCGCGGCCACCCTGTGCCGCACCGGTGCGGGATTGAGCGCGTCCCAGGCCGGGTCGCCGACCGCCGTGTAGTCCGGCGGCAGCGTGATCCACTCGGGCCGCGAAATGCCGTTCAAATCGTAGACCACCTTGCCATTTTGAACGGTCAGCTCGCAGGACAATTTGCGGGAGCCGTCGAGCCGCGCTCCGTACATATCGGTGAATCCGAAGCGGCCCGTCTCCAGGCGCAGCACCGCGACATCGGCGGGAGATCCCACCGTGAGATTGCCGAGCTCTTCATGATGAATCTCCCTGGCCGGGTTCCAGGTGGAGCGCAGAATGACGTCATCCAGCGAGAGGCCCAGCGCCAGGAACTTGCTCATCAGGTTCAGCATGTCTTTCATGCCGGCGTTCATGCTATCGATGTGGAGATCGGTGGAAATGGAATCGGGCAGGAAACCCTGGCGGATGGCGGGAACTGCGACGCGCCAGGCGAAGCTGCCGCCGCCGTGGCCCACGTCGAAGATCACGCCGCGTTCGCGCCCCGCGATCATGGCCGGATTCACGCACCCGTCCGCACCCAATTCGTCGCGCACGCCGGAATAGCAGTGCGTGTAGATGTCGCCGGGCCGCAGTTTCTGGGTCCAGAGGACGCTTGAGGGCCGCTCTGGACGCTTATCGCCGAAATCGACCATCACGGGGATATTGGCCTTGGTCCCCGCTTCCACCGCGCGCTCCACGGCCGCCCATCCCGGTCCGGCGTAGTGCGCGAGCTTGATGCCCACGATCAGGCCCTTGTGCTTGAGCGCCATGTCCGCGGCGGGCGCGGCCTGTATATCTTCCAGGTTGTTTTCGAACGCGGGGCCTCGCATCCCCGCCCCGACGATGTTCAGAAACGCCAGCACGCGCGTTTGCGAACGGTCGATCACGCGGCTCTTGAAGTCCTCGAAATTGCGCCAGCCGGCGCAGCCCGCGTCGGCCACGGTGGTCACTCCAGCGCGCAACGTGAAGCCGTCCGGGTAAACGCTGTTATCGCCAGCGTAGGAATTCCGCTCGCCGGTTCCGGCGAAAACGTGCACGTGCATGTCGACCAGCCCCGGCGTGACGTACAGGCCGGAGACGTCCACGCTCTTCACGGCCGAAGCCGGGTCCAGGCGCTCGGCGACCGCGGCGATGCGCCCGTTCGCGATGGCGACGTCCCGAACGGCGCTGATCGCGTTCTTGGGGTCGATTACATGGCCCCCCCGCAGCAGCAGGTCGTAACGAGCCTGCGCATACACTTGGCTGGACAGCCACAGGAGAATCGAGAGGAATGCCGGAACGTGCCTGTATCCCATATTCTTCGCCTCTTCCAGAGGGAACTGCTTCCATCCGGGCCGGGCCGTAAGCTTGAGGCGCGGATCCGCGGGCGCCCGCGAGACCCGCACCTATTCCGCCGCGATTCCAGTAACTGATCCGCTTCCGAAAGCGCGCTCCGGATCAGAACGAGTACTTCAGACCCAACTGGATTTGGCGCATGGCCGTGGACGTGGACGAAACCACTCCGAAGTTCTGATGGGCTGCCGTGCTGGGCAGTCCGGACCGCGCGGCTCCCGACAGAACGTTGAGGTTCGGCATCCCCCAGTTCGGGTGGTTGAGGACGTTGAACGCCTCGAACCGGAACTGGAGCGTGTGGCGCTCTGTGCGCGGTATGTGGAACTGCTTGTGCACTTCCGCGTCGAAAGCGATGATTCCCGGACCGACGATGGCATTGCGCCCCGCATTGCCAAACTGACCCGGAGGAGCTTCAACAAACGCGTCCAGGTTCCAGTACCGCGAGGGGGTGGGGTTGTCGAGATAGGGGCTAGTGCCCGTCGCGTTGGGACGGTCGTAGCCGCCCTCGGCCGTACTGGCGTTGTCCACGCCGCCGATCGTGAGATATCCGGGCATGCCGCTCTGCAAAGTCAGGATGCCGCCCAATTCCCAGCCGCCGACGACCGCGTTCGCGATCGGGTTGGTTATGCCCAGCGCCTTGCCCTTGCCGACCGGCAAATCGTAAAGCACCGAAGTCACCACTCGGTGATGCGTGTCGAACGCAGAACGGCCGCGTTCGCAGGACACGCAATAGCTGTTCTGCGGGTAGACGGAGTCGAAGCCCTGGTTCCGAATTCCGCTCGTCGTGTCGATGGACTTCGACCAGGTATAGGAACTGACCACGCTGATGCCCTGGCTGAATCGCCGGGTCACCTTGAGGCTGAGCGCGTTGTAATTGCCGGTGGCGCCGTCCGAGACCAGCCCGATATTGCTGAAACTGGGGTATGGCATCCGCGAGTTGGCGCTGCCAACCGTGCCGGGAATGGCTTGGTTGACGTCCAGGTAGCCCTCCAAGTGACGGCTCAAGCCGCCCAGGTATCCGACTTCAAGCGCCCACTCGCGGGTCAACTGTTGCTGGACGTTGACAAGGTACTGCATGACATAGGGGGTGTGGTGATCCGTCGACATGGAAAAGACGAAAGGAGACGGCACGTTGGCGGTCGCGCCGCTTGAGCCCGGCGCGGCATTGCTATAGAAGAGATTGGGCGTGGTGGTATCCGATGTGAACGTAACGCGGCCGCCGATGTTACGGGCCAGGTCGAAATACATGTTGCTGATGTCCTGGTTATAGAAGACGCCGACGCCGGCGCGGACCACCGTCTTGGCGTTCGGCGAGTAAGCGATTCCAAGACGGGGAGCAAAATCCCGGTATGACGTGTTCATCAACTGGTTGGGCAACAGCCCGTTGCTGCACTGCGCGCTGACCCCGATATACTTGATGCTCAGCGGTGGAGGCCCGGCATACGGGTCACTGCAATTGCCTTGCCGGATCATGAACGGAGTTTGGGACGCGGGGACCTGCGATACCGCATAGATGCGCGGTACGTATACCGAGAACAAGTTGTTCAGAGTGTCGGTCCACGGCGGCGTCAACTCCCAGCGCAGGCCAAGGCTCAGCGTCAGTTTCGGCGTCATCTTCCAGGTGTCGTCTATGAAAGCCGCCTCCGCGTTCCGCTGGAACTTGGCGCTGGCCAAAGCCACAGCCACCGCCGACTGGTACAGGTCACCCAACAAGAAATCGGCGAAGGCATCGCCTCCCGTTTTGCTCGAGCTCTGGGTGGCGTTCGGCTGGAACGTAAACTGGCCGCGAGAGAACTGGTTGCCGATCTGATTGAAGTTCTGGCGGGTGTATTCGAAGCCAAAGCGGAGGCTGTGTTTTCCGTGGATCCAGGAAACGTTATCCACGAGTTGCAGCGTGTTGTCGTCGATGTAGTAGGGACCGTCCGTGGAGTCGCCGATGCCCACGAAGCCGTCGCCCGTGAAGACGACGTTGGGGACGCCCCAAGTGACCGGGTCGCCGGACTTGAGGTTCGGTATCCCTAGCCCGCCCACGGTATCGGCGTTGTAGGCCGAATACGTGCCCACAGAATTGCTCAGCCGCGTGTAGCCGAAACGCGCTTCGTTCACGAGCGAGGGGCTGAAGGTGTGAGTGTTCGTCCCCAGGTACTGTTCGTAGTTGGTGACAAGCTTACTGCCCGTGATGCTGATGCCGGTCGACGCCTGGTTCTCGTCGCCCCAGCTATACCGGCCCGTCCACTGCGATTTCGCCGACTGGACGAAATCCAGGCGCAAGGTGAACGCATCGCGGTTGTTGGGGGCGGAGGTCATCTGGGTATAGTTATTCGAAAAGCCCGGCAGGTTGGAAGGGACGTAGTAATTCAGGAACTTCTTCGAGATGGGATCGATCCGGCTCGAGGGAATCGCGTTGTTCGAGAACGGCGTCCTGGTGGCGCCGTTCCCGCCCGTGCTCGGATCGTAGATCGTCGTGCGCCAGGCGCTGAAGTCGCCGCCGAACATGGCGGCGGTCGGAACGGAATAGGTGCCCTGGGAATTCTGGCGCTGGGCCTTCCACTCGTCGTTCGCCATGAAGAACAGCCGGTTGCGCAGGTCGAACACCTTCGGAATCCGCACCGGACCGTCGACTTCGAAGCCGTAGTCGTTCCATTTAAAGGGCGAACTGGGGGCGTGGTTGGAGGTGAAAGAGTATGGCACGGCATCGAACTTGTTGTTGCGGACGAATTCGAACAGCGCGCCGTGATAGGCATTGCCGCCGGACTTGGTCAGCACGTTGATCTGGGTGGACTGGTGGCCGAACTCGGCCGGGTAGACTCCGGTCTGGACTTTGAACTCCTGGATGGCGTCGATGGACGGCAGCACGACGTAGGTGGCGAAGTCCGGGTCGGTGTTGGCGACGCCATCCAGGGTGTAGTAGTCGAACATGACGCGGCTGCCGCCAACGGAAATGGACTGGGCGGCGCGGTCGCCGCCCTGCCGGGCGGATGCTTGGCCGACACCCGCGGAGAGCGTGTTCGCGTTCGACGACAGGGCGACCAGACCGAGGTAGTTGCGGCCATTCAGCGGCAGTTCGACGATGCTCTTGTTGTCAACCACCGTGCCGAGCGTGCTGTTCTCGGTCTGGAGCATCTCGGCAGACGCCGATACCTCGATCGAGTCGGTGATCTGCCCGACCTGCAAGGCGAAATCGAGCCGGACCGTCTGCTGCACCTGTACCTGAAAGTTGTCGATTCTGCCGGTTTTGAAGCCGGCGTGCTCGAATTTGATGTTGTAGAACCCGGGCGCGACGGAGGGGAACGTGTAGTCCCCGGAATCCGTCGTGGCGGTAGTGCGAACGGCGTTAGTTGCGACGTTGGCTAAGGCAATCTGAGTTCCCGGCGCGGCTCCGCCCGCGCTATCGGCTATGTGCCCCGTGATCTCGCCGTATGTCTGGGCGCACAGAGGCATCGCAGAGAGAGCCACCAGCGTGGCTAAAGATGACAGAAGACGTCTGATTTTTGGTTGCATTGTTTACCTCATCTACCTCCGTGGGTTCTCGCCTGACGCTGCCGCCAGCCCGAACGGTGAGCGGTCGGTTCCTCGGCCCACGTTAGGATTCGGGTCCGTGTTTTCCCACGCCGTCGAGAGTCCGTATTCTGAAGTCCATCGCCAGTCAGAACAAGGTCGCCTACGGTACGCGACCGTAGTACGTGGGAGCCTGGCGCTTCTCTTTCAACATGTTGCAAGGCGGGTAGAGTGCGTTCGGTCGGCAGTACGGTGCGGCCACATGT
Organism: Bryobacteraceae bacterium; assembly: GCA_050008465.1. Taxonomy (GTDB): domain Bacteria; phylum Acidobacteriota; class Terriglobia; order Bryobacterales; family Bryobacteraceae; genus Fen-330. The sequence goes on along the minus strand of JBEKMO010000143.1, from coordinate 3,224 downwards.
GATAGAATCGACGCAGGCTTAAGGACCGTGCGAACTCCGAATGCGGATGCCGGGCACGTCACTGGCGCCATGGGCCACGACCACGCGGCCGTGCACTCCCAGTTGGCGAAGATCCTGGGGAGTCCTCACTTTCGGACCAGCAAGCGTAGCCAGGCCCTGCTGCGGTTTGTGGTGGAGGCGGCGCTCGGAGGGGACCAGAACGCCCTGAAGGAGAGGTACGTCGGCGCAGCGGTGTTTGGCCGCGAAGTGGCATACGACACGGCGCAGGATCCGATCGTCCGCAATGCGGCCATTGAAGTCCGCAAGCGGCTGGCACAGTACTACCTCGAGCCGGAGCACGCATGCGAATTGCGGATTGAGCTGCCAATTGGTTCCTACATGCCCACCTTTGCGGTCGAGGCGCCCGTCGCGGAACCACAGAAGCCAGGCGCGGCCGGTCGCGGCCATGCCCTGAAGTGGGCCTTCGCCGCCGCAACCCTAGCGTTGCTTGGAGCTGCAGCGGCGTTTCTCTGGGGCGCACGCCGTACTCCCAGGTCCGAATTCGAGGCCTTCTGGGAACCCCTATTCCGCGAACGGAAACCGATTCAGGTCTGCATCGGCCAGCCCACGCGTCTGTACCGCTTTATTGGACCGCGCAGCGAGGAGTTGAACCGCCTCTTTGCGGGTCCGGCATCGCCTGACCGCAATACCCCAAATCTATCGATCGCTGCCGGCGAGGTGGCATGGGTCGCGCCTGAATACCTGTTCTTGCGGGATGCTCTTTCGGGCTTCAAAGTAGCATCATGGATTCAATCCAAGGGCCGCGCCTATCAACTGATGTCGGTGTCGCAGACGGACTACTCGCGGCTCCGGCACGCGCTCCTGGTGGCGATCGGGGCGTTCAACAACCCGTGGGCAATGCGTGCAACCGCCGAGCTGCGTTTCGTATTCGACCATCGGACCGTCGACGGCATTACCTATAACTGCATCATCGACCGGCGCAATCCGAATGCCGCAAACTGGAGGGTGACGCAGCCGGTGGTTGGGTCAATGACCGAGGATTTTGCCCTTGTCACGCGGGTGTTCGACCCGGCCACCGAAAAGACCGTGATTTCGGCGGCCGGCATCGAAACATATGGCACACTCGCCGCGAGCGAATTCATCACCGAGCCGGAGTATCTGGGCGTGGCGCTCCAGGCGTGTTGGGTACGAGAATCATCGACGGCACGCCCGGGCCGCCACGCATCTTGGCCACCCATTTCTGGTAACACTTCAATCGGGGAACGAGACGGTAATGCGGATGCTCGATTCCGGGTCGGCAGCCACTTCGATCCTGCCGCGGATCGCGTCCGGCTGCGACAAAGTTGGATGATCCGCAACTGGCACTACTGAGTCCCGCATAATATAGCGGCACTTTTTCCGCCATAGTGCGTCTTACCCAGTGTGGGCAATCCCGCGGGAGTACGAGGCGACTTCGAGGCTTTGGAGCGTCGCCGTTTCTAGGCGATGCGACTGTTGGATCAGGTAGGTAGACAAAACGTCATCGCCAAGCAGGCTCAAGCACTTGCGATGGTTGGTTAAGGCAATCTGAGTTCCGGGCGCGACTGTGCCCGAGCTATCGGCTATGTGCCCCGTGATCTCGCCGTACGTCTGGGCGCACAGAGGCATCGCGGAGAGAGCCACCAGCATGGCTAAAGATGATAGAAAGCGTCTCATCAATGGCTGCATTGTTCATCTCCATGGGGTTTTCGCCTGGCACTGGCGCCAGCGACCCAAGCGGTGGCCCGTCGGTTCCTCGGCCCATCCTTGAAGGTTCAGGCTTTGACGCCGGGGCCTCCCGCTTGAGTCGCATCACTCCAGCACGCAGGTCCCGCACGGGCTAGGTTTCGTACGGTGTCAGGCGCTCAACGCTTATGGAATCTTGTTGTTGCGGTCATGGGAAGAGCCTGGTGTCTGGTCCCGTTAACTGTTACCCGAGACTGTTAAGACCACCCTGGACCCGGCAAGACGGTTGTGGTACGATTGCCGCGGAGGAGAGGTTGGGCGAAAGCGAAGAGACGGGACGCAACGAATCACGCGAGCGTGCCGTGCGGGCGGAACTCCATCGTCTGCTGGAGAGCCCCGCGTTTCGCACCAGCAAGCGATGCAGGGAGTTCCTCGAGTACATCGTCGAGCACACGATTAGCGGGCCGAGCGACGCTCTCAAGGAGCGCTCGATCGGAGTGGAACTCTTCCAGCTTCCGCCGGATTTCGACCCGGGTCAGCACACGATTGTCCGCGTAACAGCCAACGAACTACGGAAGAAGCTCGCCCAGCAGTACCTCGCCGAGAACGGTTCGTCTCATCCGGTCAGAATCGACTTGCCGCCGGGATCCTACAGAGCCGAATTCAGGTGGGAGACGCCGATCGCAGAGACGCGTGTTCCGCCACGGTCGAGTTGGCGCGCCCGCCGGATGATTGCCTGCGCCGCGGCCATTCTGGTGATCCTTGGCGCCCTTTCTGCTTGGCGCTGGAACGCGGCGAAGTCGATCTCCATTGATGCCAGGTCCACTCCCGTTCCCGGCCCGGTTCCAGACTCACCGCCGAGCGGCCAGGATCTGAGGATGATCGCGGGCTCTACCAATCCTTACATCGACCGCAGCGGACGGACATGGGGCCCTGATCGCTGCTTTTCCGGAGGTTCTGTCCTCGCCCGCCCGTCCGAGAGAATCCTCCGTACACTGGATCCGGACATTTACAGGCGTTCCCGCCAAGGCGACTTCCGCTATGACATTCCGCTGAAGCCTGGTTCTTACGAACTGCATCTTCACTTTGCGGAGACGTGGTTGACCGATTCCATTAGCGCGGAATCCAGCGGCGAGGGGCAGCGCCTTTTTCGGGTCGCCGCCAATGGGAAACGGATTCTGGATTTCTTTGATGTAGTGGCTGATGCCGCCGGCGCCAACATCGCAGACGAGCGGGTCTTAAGGGACATCTCACCGGCCGAAGACGGCTTTCTGCACCTGGGCTTTGTCTCCTTTCGAGGAACAGCGATCCTGAGTGGAATCGAGGTGCTGCCGGTTAGTCCCGGGAAGGTCAGGCCTGTCCGGATTCGAGCGGGTTGGACCGCCTGCTGGCAGGATCCCGCCGGGCAGCAGTGGCAGGCCGACTCCTATTTCATGGGAGGAAATGCGTTGGTCCGCACTACGAATCCGGCTCGGGAGAGCAACTCACCTGACATGGCGCTCTACGCCAGCGAGCGGTGG
>JBEKMO010000142.1:0-7908 GCA_050008465.1 Bryobacteraceae bacterium | reverse complement strand
AGGAGTGGCCTTTGAGCGTGCGCAGTTCGCGGCCGGTTTCCAGATCCCACACCTTCAGCGTGTGGTCATGAGCAGCGGAAACGGCCCGCCACCCGTCCGGACTCACCGCCACGCCAGCGACAATGTTGGAGTGGCCTTCCAGTGTGCGGAGTGCGCGGCCGGTTTCCAGATCCCAGACCTTCAGCGTTTTCTCCCAGGAAGCAGAAACGGCCCGCCGCCCGTCCGGACTCACCGCCACGCTGGTCACCCCGGAGGAGTGGCCTTCAAGCGTGCACAGTTCGCGGCCGGTTTCCAGATCCCACACCTTCAGCGTTTTGTCGTCAGATGCGGACACGGCCCGCCGCCCGTCCGGGCTCACCGCGACCCCAGTGACAGCGGCGGAGTGGCCTTTGAGCGTGTGCAGCTCGCGGCCGGTTTCCAGGTCCCACACCTTCAGCGTCTGGTCGTGAGAAGCGGACACGGCCCGCAACCCGTCCGGACTCACCGCCACGCCATTGACAGGGGAGGAGTGGCCTTCGAGCGTGTGCAGCCCGCGGCCCGTTTCCAGATCCCACACCTTCAGCGTGTGGTCCGAAGACGCGGAAACGGCCCACCGCCCGTCCGGACTCACTGCCACGCCATTAACCCATGAGGAGTGGCCTTCGAGCGTGCGGATGAGCCCAGTACCAGGCGCGGCCAGCGCCGGCTGGAGGGGCCGGAGCCAGGGGCGCGGAGCGGCCTTGATGAGGTCCTCCGTGAAGCGCCGGATCGCCGCTTGTCCCTGGTACGGAAGCAGACGGCCCACGATTTGCGAAGCGAACTGTGACGGGTCCTTTTCGATGACGTGCGAGGAGAGCCGGACAGCGCCCCGAATCAGGTCCAGGGCTTCGCGATCCGGGTACTGGGCGCGTACGTAGTCGAGTTGCAGGTCGTGAAGGCGGATGCCGCCACAGTCGCCGTCGCGCTGGGCCAGCGAGAGACCCGTGAGCCGATCGGCGGTTTCGAGCGCTTCGGCTTCATCCACACCCCACAACGATTGCAGAATCGCGGGAGGCGCCGGCATGTGTTCGAGAAGCACCGCGAGTTGGACATACCGCTCGCGAGTGGCCGCATCGACCGCATCCACGCTGACCTGAAGGGCGCGGAACAGGTCCGTATGGGGGTAGTCGGGGAACTGAGCCTTGATCTTCTCCAGATCGGCGTTGCGCAAGAGACCGCGGACCCGCTTCCAGAATGCCGGCGGTTTGCCGCGCAGCATGGCGCCGACCATCGCAAGCGCCAGGGGCAGGCGCCCGCACTCCTGGATCAGATGTGCCGCTTGCGGCGGCAGGTCACCGGCGTTGCGGCCGGACCAGCGGGCGAGGATGTCACGGGACTGCGGTTCCGTCAAAAGGTCCGCCGGATGTTCCCGAGCGCCAAGCGCGGCGGCGAGCGAGGTATCGCGGGTGGTGAACAGCAGGCGCGAGCGGGGGGACTCGCAAAGGAACGGCTCGATGTCCCTAGATCGCCAAACGTCGTCGATCACAATCAGAACGGCCTTCTCCCGTATGACCGCACGGTATCGGTTGATGCAGCCCAGTTCCGCGTCGTAGCGGCTGAGGTCGTCGTGCAGGGCCTTTCCGGCCTCGCGCATCCGCGTCACCAAGTCGTGCGCGGGCTTTTTCCCAGCGGTGATCCAGACGATTCCATCCGGGAAGGCCTGCTGCACCACCGCGTCGTGACAGAGTGCCTGGGCGAGGACGGTCTTGCCGATGCCCCCCATACCCTGGAGCGCAGTGAGGGCGATGTGGCGGCCGCCGCCCTCGGCGAACAGGGCGTCGCGAAGAGCCTTGCTCTCCTCGGTGCGCTCGACGTAGTTTACCGGCAGGGGCGGCGCCGTGACATAGGTGCTCAGGTACTCGGGCTTCGGCTCAACACCCCTGCCACCGCGGATGTCTTCCAATAACCGCTGGAATTCCTGTTCGTATTGCGTGGCGGCGGTGAAGGCGCGGTAGTTCCTGGCTTCGAGGTGGAGCGGGATCTTGGCGCCGTGCTGCGCGAGTAGCGGGATGACGCACTTGCCCGTGCGCAACCCGCGAAGCTGCTGGGCGCGGCAAATCTCCGAGAAGTAGGCGCCCTGCGTGAGCAATGCCAGGACCACCTGCGCCTGGTCGAGTGCTTCCTCGATGCCGCTAGTCCAGATGTCACCGCCAGCCCGCCGGGGGACGTCCAGCCACACGTCAAAGCCCTGTTTGGTGAGATCCGCGAGGAGACGCTGCGCCAGCTCCGCCCCGTCCCGGTGGGCGTAGGAGATGAAGATCTTGATGGGCTGCTGGCTGTCCATCCGTCGGCAACTACTGTAGCAGATTCGTCTTGGGGCAGAGGAGGAGGCGAACGCGGAGGGACGGGCCGGCGAGGCACTGCGAGCGGGAAAGGATTCTACATCACAGGAACTACGTGAGAACTACGCCCAACATGGCCGCCTGCCGATGTCGAAGCCTTACGACCGCGCTTCAGCCGGGGCGCGCAGCGCCGTCCGCTGCAAGCCGTTGTTAGGCAGAACCGAGGCTTGCCGCAGGCTTCTTCAGCTTCCGTGCTGAATCCCAGATCATTGCCTGAACCATTTCTTCGGCGCGCTGGAGAGTGTGTTTTCGTCGATCAATCTCAGTGAAGGCCGACCGATCAAGCGTCGTGTACGACAAATTCATCCGGTCGCAAAGTGCGTGGTGCGCCAACCCATCGCTCTGTGTCTCGTCCTTCCAAACGAGGGTGATCCAGAACACGAGATCCTTGTCGCCATTGGCCGCTTGCACCTCGCGAATCGTCTGCTTGAACGCCTGGCCACACCGATCGACAGTCAACGAGATCGATGGACCAGTCGAAGTCCCGAGATCAGCGAAGTTTGTCCACTTGAGCGAGACGCCCAGCAGCTCCTGGACCGCATCGACACAGTTCTCGACGGTCAGGTCAGGTGAAAAGGGAATCTCCAGTTCGACTGGTGTCCAGTTGTTCTTGATCTTCAATACCAAGTTGCCCCTGGAGATGAGGCCTGCGAACTTGTTGAGGTATTCGTCGAAGTACCGTGCCTTGCGAAATGCCTCAATAACCTGGGCTTCGGTTACGGTCACACGAAAGTCGAAGCGGTCCTTGACGCGCGCAAAGTGCTTGGAGCACAGAGCATCCCAGTGCTCGGGACCCAGAAAGTCGATCTTTTCGTTCGTGATGTTCAGGGCCGTGGCTTCGGCCAGGATGTTCTTGATGGCACCTCCTGTGTAGTTTGCGTTCGTCGCATACGTGTAACATTGCCATGCGATCTCGGATCGTGCATCAACTGCAGCCCTCAGCGACTTGATGCTCTCGGCGGCGGAGAGAGAGCCAAATGAACCGCGCTCGTCACTCTTGCACTGAAATGCCATGGCGCTCGCGCGGCGAAGGATGTCGATGCCGCTATCCGGGGCGTTAAGACGCTGCAGGCCATGAAGTCCGTGTTCAGCGGCAAGCAACTCAAAGCACAGCGATTCCCACGCGTTGCCGAACGTGGTATCGGGTGGCAGTACCCGCAGGAATTCTGCCGAAAAGCTGTATCGCATGCACGCTCCTGCTGCCTAACGCTCCGCTTCAGCGGCGGCGGAACGCCGTCCGCTGCAAACGGTTGTTCGGCGGTTCTCGACAGGTCGACACCCGCTGTTCAGGCACTGCGCCTCATGATTGCTTAGACTGGGGCGGTGGCGATTGCCGTCGAGGGTGTGGCTTCTTCTTCTCCTCCTGCATGCGGCTCAGCATATGGAGAAGCATGCGCGGGAATTCCATGAGGAACACGTACGATTCCTTCCCTCCGAGGCCAAACTCCTCCATGAACGGATTGCGCATCGTGAATTCGGAGAAGCGCCGAAGTCGGGCGATCTCAGTCTCGATTGCCGCCGGGTCTCCCGACTTGACTGCCCGGTAGACCTCCATTGCCAGCTCGTAAAGCCATGGCGCATCATCGCGGCATACGCTCGCGGCCATGAGAATTCCAACGGGATCACCGGGTTCCCCGGCCATGTGCATCATTTCCTCTATCATCGGATGGAAATGACGAAACCTCCGGCGGCGCAGAATGGACTCGTCTGAGTCTGCCAATCGCTCGGCCACGCGGGAAGGCAACGCTTTCATTTCTTCAACGAGCTTCGCGACTGGATTGTCTTCGGCCTGGTCCGCCGCTCCTTTCTTTCCGGCGGGAGTTGTGACTTTCTTCAGTATGTCGGACTCTGCCGTCTTGAATGCTGCCACCTGCACTCTGACCACATCTGTGTCGAGTTCGAGACCCGGGACGCGGCGTGCGAGTTGGTGCACCAGCTTCGTCAGATCGGCCTCACTATCGTCCATGTTCTGGAACTGGTAGAACGGCCCTGCAGTTATCCGGCTCAAAGGGATACCCAGGGCAACTCCAACCACGGGAGTGCCCAGTTTCCCTTTTGCCACGCCTGCCTCAAACAAGATCCAGGGGCGATCCAGACTTCGCTCCGTGAAGAGGCAGACAACATGAGAGGTTGACTGCAACATGGACATTAATCGTCTGTACTATTCATCCCCAAAGTCTATGCCCTCGGTACCCTTCTTGTCCGACGATCGGAAGGCCTTGATCATCCCCGCACTGACGCTCTTCAGCAGCTTGCCGAAGGCCTCGGCCAGTTCCGCATCTCGGGCGTCGTGGCTGATGAAGACAAGTGGAGCGCCGCTCGATGTGAGAACGTCGGCATCGGGCGCTGATTTCGTTTTCTCGGTGTCAACCACAGTCCCTCCTTCTACGTTGCCAAATTGTCGCGACAAATCTCGATTGGCTTCATCGGCTCCACTCCACACCTGCCGAACTCATGATTAGGCCGACGTGCATAAGCCTCGGCGCGGCCGGCCGAAGACGAAACCGCCACCTGCGGGCCGCACGGGCAAGTGCTTGCCGTGTAACTACTTCCGTTCCATTCTGCGAGTTCCCTCCACAATCTTGTGCGGACCGGCTGGCCCGCATAATCCCCAGGGTCTCGCCGGAGACAGGCCTCCGCAGCCGGTCGTGAGGACTCGGTGCTGGCTGAGCAGGGAACAACCCCAACGGAGGCAGGCGGTATGCGGGCGCGATGCTCATTGCGGTTGCCTACCCACGAATTCGCGCGCTGGCGGCAGCAACGTTCTCGATTAGACATCAGTTCGACAGGGCAGTCAAGCGCTGTTCCACTTGGGAACGTCAGTGCGGGGACACCCGATCGCCCAAGGTGCCGAGCCGGGAGGCTCGGCGCGGGCGTGGACGCCCGCCCTACTAGGCCGCGGCTGCCCTTGGTCTTCGAGAGACATAGGACAACAGGAGAAACAAGAATCCGGGGGCTGCGAACACCAACCACGCCCAGCCTCTCGGGAGCGTGCCCGCGGTCGCGAGGTGAAGCACGTAGAACGCCAGCAGGCTTCCTACTGTTATGCTGCCTCCGAGACCCTCCTTCCACCACGCCAGGATCATTCCAATAGAGATTCCTATGGGGAAGCACAGAAGGCCGAGCCACTGGTTCAGTCCGGATGGGTAGAAGCCTTCGCCTACGATGAAGCCCAACAGCAAGGCGACGCTGGCGGCGCTCCAGACCCTTGCGGTCCAGCGTAGCGCCAGAACCCATCTCTGGTGTCTGTCAGTCCGACTTTCCATTGCGCACCTCCCAGCAGTCAAAGAGGAGCTGGCGGTAACCTTGCCGGCGCGCGTCGGGTCGCCCGCCGGTAGTACTTCCCGCGGACTCCTGTCTTGAGCTGCGAGAGGTCATACCTCGGCCGCAAATCCTCATCCAATTTCTTTGCCGAAGCGTTGTTCATATTGCCTACGCTCTCCTCATACGATGCCCGCGCTGGCAATGCGACACGAGTACGCCCTGATGTCTGGCGGAATGACCGATTGTGATCTCTCATTTCTCCCCGCAGGAGTGATACGGATCGGGAAAGGTCAATGCCAGTGGGTCGAGGAAGACCGTTGCCGCATCCTCGAAGGATACGTCGTGTTTGCGCAGATTGGCCTTAGCCTTCTCCGCATCCCACTCATAGACCACAGGTTCAGTCTACCTCACCCTAGCCCAGCCGCCTGACGACCGGCCGCGCAGACGGGAGCTCACTCCGTGCTTTCGCCCAGCAGAGCACGGACAGCGGCCAGTAATTGTGGGACCTCGCGCTCGACGATGCCCCAGACCATGTCTGCGTCGGCACCCTCGTAGTTGTGGATGAGCACATTACGGAGGTCGTTCATTTCACGCCACGGGATCTCAGGATGAGCAGCGCGGAACTCCGGACTGATCTTCCTGGATGCCTCGCCCAGTATCTCGAGATTCCGGCACACAGCGTCCAACAGGATGTAAGCGGGCGTCGCGCCCTGATCGCGCAGGGTGGCGCACTGCATCACTCGCTGACAACAGTCCCGAATGTGCAGGAGGTAGACTCGCGGGTCCGGCGCAGGCATGGGTCTAAATGGGTTGCGCCTCAGCCAGCACATGGTCGCGGAGGTAGCAGAGGCTGTTGGGGGTGACCACATCCACTTCAACTCCCAGCAAGTCCCGAAGATCCAAACGGAGTCCGATGAGATCGAATAAGGTTCTACCCTTCTCGAACTCGACCAGGAAGTCGACGTCACTGGCTTCCTGGGTGTCGCCGCGGGCTACGGAACCAAACACACGGATGCTGCGGGCGCCGTGTTGATCGGCCAGTTGAAGGATCGCGGCCTTCTTCTCCCGCCGCAGCGTGTCCAGCGTGACCATGCCTTCATTCTCCCTCATTGCATGCCGAGCCGGGAGGCTCGGCGCGGGCTTGGAAGCCCGCCCTACACGGCTAGGACGCCTTCGAGTTCGTCGAAGATTTCGGCGTCTTCGAAGAGGTTTTGACCGATTGAGCCGGAGGGGCAGGAGGCGACGCAGGTGCCGCAGCCTTTGCAGAGCACCTCGTTGATGGCGGCTTTCTTCACATCCTTTTTCCAGGAGATGGCGCTGTAGGGGCAGAGGGGGATGCAGGTCTTGCAGCCGCTGCACTCCTCTTCGACGATGTAGGCGGTGTTGGGCTCGAGTTCGACGTGGCCGGCGTCGATCAGCGCGAGCGCTTCGGCGGCGGCGGCGCCGGCTTGGGCGACGGTGTCGGGGATATCCTTCGGCCCTTGGCAGCAGCCGGCCAGGAAAACTCCGTCGGTGAAGGTGCTGACCGGCGCGAGCTTGGGATGGCGCTCCTGGAAGAAGCCTTCGGTGGAGCAGGTGAGGTTGAACAGGCGGCGCACGTCCTGGGCGTCCGCGTGGGCCTCCAGGCCGACCGCGAGCACCACCATGTCGACCGGCAGTTTGCGCACCATGCCCAGCAGCGTGTCTTCCACCTGCATGATGAGGCGCCCATCGCCGTTGCCCGCGGGATAGACGTCGCCTACCTTGCCGCGGATGAACTGCACGCCTTCCTCGGCCACGCGGTCATAGAACTCCTCGAAGCCCTTGCCGGGCGCGCGGATATCGATGTAGCAGTTGTAGATTTCGGCCTCGGTCTTCTCCTTGATGAGGTGGGCGAGCTTGAGCGAATACATGCAGCAGACGCGCGAGCACCAGCGGTTGGTGTGATGGTCGCGGCTGCCGATGCAGTGAATGATGCCGACCGAGCTGGGCTTGCGCCCGTCGCGGAGCGTGATCTCGCCGCCGGTGGGGCCGGAGGCGTTGACCAGGCGTTCCACCTCGAGCGCGGTGTAGACGTTGGGGTATACGCCGTATCCGTAATAGGGGAGGCGTTTGGCGTCGAAGACCTGGAAGCCGGTGGCCAGGATGATGGAGCCGACCTCTATGGTCTCGATGCGCTCGGGCTGCTTGAGATCGATGGCGTTGCGATCGCCGCAGGCCTCGATGCAGGTCTTCTTGCACTTGCCGCTCTTGAACTCGATGCAGGTCTCGGGATCGATCAGCACCTTTTGCGGCACCGCCTGCG
>JBEKMO010000141.1:0-7958 GCA_050008465.1 Bryobacteraceae bacterium | reverse complement strand
GTGCCTGTGATGGTTCCTCGAAACTCTTGTCCCAACAGCGGGACAGCCAATAGTAGCCCGGCTGCGAGTGTGACCTGCAGCGCGGTTTTGAACGTTGTCAACAGAGACATACCTTCCTCCATGGCGAGAAATCTGGGAGAGATACCCTTAGACCGTGCATTCCACAAAGACCTCGCCGACCCTCACCTTTCGGGACAGCCGCGCCGCTCGGATCGGTGACGGAGCCGGTAACGGTGGCCCGGAACTGCTGTGCCGGCAAGGAAGCTGCAAACAAGAGGACGGCGGCGAGTCCCCACCGGAATCCCCCTGCGAGGCGAATCAAGATGGATATCACCATCCCTCCCACCTCAGCATTGAATAGTGCCTCTCAGACCGGCCCCGCAAGTTTTCCGACGTTTCTTGACGTTTGCAAACGGTTTGGAAAGGTCTATAATCTGCTTGTCTGGTAAATGGTTACCACCGATCCTCCAGTTTCGGCGAGCGAAAAGCGTGAGGCGCTGGAAACGGTCCTGAACAGCGACACCTTCGCGCGTTCAGGCCAGCTCCGGGCGCTCCTCCGGCACATCTGCGAGAAGGAACTGGCGGGCCACGGGGAAGAACTGACGGAATACGAGATCGCGGTGGAGGTACTGGGGCGGCGCAAGGACGTCAGCACGGTTGAGGATTCCTCGGTACGTAACCGGGCCTACGAGCTCAGGCAACGGCTGGAGAAGTACTATTCGAGCGAACAGCCTCACGCCCCGGTGCGGATACAGATACCGCGCGGGGGGTACCTCCCGCACTATACGCGTCCTTCGGTGGCGCTAGAGCACACACGGCCGGAACCAACTATCGAATTCATGGCCGGCCCGCCCAGAGCGAGGTGGCGTTTCGGCCCCTGGTCGGTGGTGACGATCGCGGTGGCGTGCCTGGCAGCCGGCTTCTTCCTGGCCGACTTCTCGCGCACGGGCCCGCCACGGCCGGCTTCGATTCTGCGCGAGGCTTGGGGCCCGCTGGCCGATCGGGGAGACGACTTTCTGCTCTCCATCGCCACCAATATGCACATGATCGTGCGTCCGCACATTGGGCCCTATCCACTGCGTTACCCGGCGCCGCGGGAAGTATATCCCCTCTACGGTCCCCAGCGTCCGCTAGCGCCCGGTGGTGAACTGTTTATGGAGCCGGCCCAACTGTCGGTTCCGCTCGGCGAGCTGGCAGCCGCCGTGGAACTCTGCAACATGCGAGCGCAGTTTGGCGGCGGCTTCCAGATTCTGCCGGAAGCTGAAGCGCCCGTGACCGCGCTGCGCGGCCGAAACGGAGCGCTCATTGGCTCGGGAACCAACAGCCAGGCGGCTTCTATCTTGCTCGTGAACCTGCCGTTCACGATCGACTACACGTCGGAGAACCGCTTTGCCGTGTTCGACCGCCGCAAGCCCGCGGGCCAGAACCAGCTCTTCGAGTCGCAGCCCATTGGAACCCCGGTCCCGGCAGTCCAGTACGGGTTGCTGACCGTGATCACCTCCGCGGATCCCTTGGGGAAGCCCCGGCGCACGCTCGTGCTTTCCGGATCCGGCTCGGCCGCCGTGCAAAGCGCCGTCGAGTTCTTCTGTTCCCCGGCGGCTATGAGCCAGATGAAACAACGCTTCTTGAATGCCGGGCTGAAGGGCTTTCCGGCCACCTATCAGGTGGTGGTGCGTTGCAGAACCTCGGGCGTGCGGCTCATGTCCTATGAGTATGCTGCCCACGCTCATGTAGACTGAGCGGGATGGCCTGCTCCGCGATCCTCCATCCGGCTGTTGGGCGTGGATGCGGATCTCTATCGCAAGAAGAACGGCCCGATCTCGCGGCCTTATGAGGGTTCCGCGGCGCAGATGACCATCGGCGGGATTTACGCCCACTACCAGGTCTTGCTCAACGGCGTCCCCAATGCCCCGACGGAACGCCAATCCGCCGCCAGCGACGGTCGGGGCGCTCTGCTACACGGGAGAGGTCTGGCTGAACGGCAAGTTGATCGACACTCTGGCTTGGCCGCCGTACCGTGCGGACATCACCGGCGCGGCGCGCGCGGGAAGCAACGAACTCGTGATCGTGGCCGCCAACCTGCTCGCCAACCAGATGCGCTGGAACCTCTTCGACGCGGCCATCTCCAGGCCCATGAGCCGCTGGTGGCACGACGGGAACATCCTGCGCGACGCGGACAAGCTGCGCTCCGGCCTGATTGGCCCAGTGCGGGTGGAGATCCGCTAACGCCCCGCCAGCCGGTCGTAGAGATGTAGGTCGTTGGTGGTGCCGAGCGAGGTGTTGTAGAGGCTCTCGAGTCCCAGCCCTTCGCGCAAGTCTTCCTCGAAGTCGTGCAGCGCCTTGAGCTGTGGGGCGAGCGCGGGAACGTCGCGGCCGCCCGCGCGCCAGAACTTCTGGTAGCCGCCATCGACCAGCGCCGCAATCTCGCCGCCTACCAGCCAGCCGGCACGCTCGATGCGCGGGGCCGAGTCGATTATGGCAGCGCACCCGTTGCGGCTCACCTTCACGCGGCCGTCGGGCTGCGGCAGCGTCTCGAAACCCGAGGCGCGCAGGGCCTCGAGCCGCTCCTCGAAGGTGGTCTGTTTGGGCTGGCGTTTGCGGAACAACATCGCTTCCATTATCGGATCGCGAGGGCGGTGGTGGCCACGACCGAGCCGATGACGCCGCCCGCGATCCCCGACCACCAGAAGAAGTACCGCCGCGTAAGAACCGCCAGCGAAGAGAACACAATGGCCATTTCCAGGAAGATCTCTCCGATGTGCAGCCGCAGGGCGCGGCGGCCTGCGACCCCGCTCTCCCGCTGGAGGTCCTGCGCCTGCTCCTGGATCCGCTCGGCGTCTTTCTCATAACGGCCGAAGTTCGCCTGGTACCTCTTCGCCGCTTCCGTGTCCTTCACCGCCGCGAGGATGTCCGCGGCGAACTCCGACTGGTAGCGCCGGATCGATTTGCTCTGATAGTACGCCCACTGGTCCGACGCCTTCTGCTGCAAGAGCAGCTCCTCGGTGGTTTGGATGTGTCCGGACACGGAGACCAGCGCAAGCACCGCTGCGACGATCGCAATGGTCGCCCCGACTCCTCGCTCAAATGGTGCGCGTGCTTTTTCAACGGCCTCGTCGAGTTCCGGTTGCCCCTCCATTCCCTGAAGATAGCACGGGTTCGGGATGCTGTAACCTGGGTACTGTGAGGAACTCATTTGAGCGAGCGGTGCTGGGGCGCACGGGCCTCGAGGTCGGGCGGTTGGGCGTAGCCGCGTCTTACGGGGTGCCGGCAGCGGCTGTCGGGCGGGCCTTCCAGCAGGGTGTGAACTACCTGTACTGGGGGAGCATGCGGCGCGACCGGTTCGGGCAGGCAATCCGCAACCTGGCCTCCCGGCGCGACCGGTTCGTGCTCGTGATTCAATCCTATTCGTGGGTGGCCGGGCTGATCCGCTGGAGCCTCGAGCGCGCGCTGCGCGCGCTCAACTTCGACCGGGCCGACGTCCTGCTGCTGGGCATGTGGAACCGCCCCGTGCCGCCGCGCATTCTGGATGCCTGCCGCGAAGTGAAGGAGCGCGGCCTGGTGCGCTTCCTCGGGGTGTCAACGCACAAGCGGCGGCTGGTGCCGGACATTGCCAGGGGCTCGGATTTCGACGTGGTTCATTTCCGCTACAACGCCGCGCACCCGGGGGCCGAACAGGACATCTTTCCGCACCTGCCGGCGGACAACCGGCCCGGCCTGGTCTCCTTCACCACCACAAGTTGGGGGCAGTTGCTGAAGAGCCGCAAGATCCCTCGCGGGGAGCGCAAGCCCACGGCGGCGGATTGCTACCGCTTCGCGCTCACGCAACCGGACGTCGATGTCTGCATGAGCGGGCCAGCGGACGCCGCGCAGATGGACCAGGCGCTGGAAGCCTTGCGGCGCGGTCCCATGTCGGAAGACGAACTCGCTTGGATGCGGCGCGTAGGCCGCGCGATTTCCGGGAAGCCAGCGGTCTAGACGGCGACGGCTTTGCTGGATTCCCTGGCCACCAGTTGGAACGGGATCAGCACCCGCTCGGGTGGCAGCGGCTCCGGGGATTGCAGAGTGCCCAGCAGTAGCCGGGCCGCGCGCTCGCCCACCAGCGAACTGTTCAGATCGATGGTCGACAGCGGCACCCGAAGTATGTCGGAGTAGTGCACGTTGCCCGCTCCAACCACCTCGATGTCGTACGGCACCTCCAGGCCGGCTTCGAGAATGGCTTTGATCGCGCCCACGGCGACCGCGTCGTTAAAACACACCACGCCGTCCAGCCGGGGATTCACCGAGAGCAGCCGCCGCATCGCCGCATAGCCCGCCGAGTCGCTCGACCCGCCACTCGCGACGTAGGCGGCAGGCGCCTTGAGACCGTGCCGCGCCAGGGCCGCCGCGTAACCCTTCGATCTGCCGATCCCCGTCGAGGACTCTGGCCCGCGGATGTGCGCGATGTGGCGGCACCCACGCGAGATCAGGTGCTCGGCGGCTGCCGCGCCGATCTCCTCGTCGTCCGCGCCCACGTAGCTGGCCGCCGAGCCGGGGAAGGCCCGGTCGATCAGCACATAGGGCAGCCGGTGCTTCTCGATGCGCTGGAACAGCGCGGTCTCCTCGGGCGATTGCGCGGAGGCCAGAATCAGGCCGTCCACCTGGGCGCACGAGAGCAGCAGATCGATGGCCAGCCGCTCCGCATCGGAGTCGCCCTCCGAATTCGAGATCAGCACCGTGTAGCCGTTGGGCTGCATCACCCGGGTCACGCCGCGCGCGACCTCGGCAAAGTGCGTGTCGGTGAGATCCGGTACCACCAGACCGATGATATGAATGCGAGTTTCCACCTCGGTACTCCTGTCGAAAGAGGATACCACGCGGCGCCTCTCGCAGCGGCCCGGCCGGCCAGGCCCGCGTCCGCCAGCGGTCCACACTCCCTCCCATGCAGATCCGGCGACCCGTTGATGTGGATTCTGGTCATGGTCGCGGGTAATTGTCGCTGGACGACGGCGCATCTGGGCCGACAGGGATGCGGGAGAACACTCGAGTCAATCTGGTCGTCTTGTCCGGGCAAGCGCCCGGCGCGCCGCTGACGACACCCTTTCGTCAGGGTGCATCGCGAAAATGCGCAAATGCTCCTCTCTCATCCGCTCGCGACTGAACCGAGGACCGTAATCCGGAATGGCATCTCGATTGATCTCCTCCGCCAGTTTCCGGGCTCTGGTGTCCGCTTCGGCCCGCCATTCGACTATGTCGGGAGCCAAGAAGAGCGACCCGCGGCCCAGGCTGCCAATACAAGAATCATCGCGCACCCGGGTCAGACAGGAGTCCTGTCCCGGGTACTTCTGGGCCAACACCAGACATGCCGAGCTGCGGACAGCGCATCCCGGATACGCAAGGATGGACTTGAGGAGTTGCATCGTCTCCCAGGGGCCTACCAGGTACTCTGCATGGTTGCTAATGGTGTCGAGTCGTTGCGCCAGTTCGGCATCCTCGGCGCCTTGGCCGGGGAGCAGGATCACTCGCGCGATGCGCTCCTCCACGGATCACTCTGGGCGCACGAATTCAGGCGCGTGGAATCCCGTTAATACTCTGTCATCGGGCGCACCGAAGTAGTCGATCACGGTACGCAGGACATCGCCTTCCTGGCGCAGCTCGAGAACGTGTCTCTCACCTGGCGCGGGAAAAAACGGGACGAAACCAATAATCGGCTCGCCTAATGGGTGGCCCCAGAAGTAATACTTGACCGTGCGGCCTTTGAGGGAACCCTTGAGGACATTTTCCACGTCTGCTTCCACTTCGTAGAGAGACGTCCTGGTTGGCCCGTTGGTCTCGATGCGGCCGTTGTCCTTGGCCAATTCCTGGCTCTGGCCCGTATCGCGGAGGGACTTGGTCTTCGCCACCACAATCAACGAGGCGCAATCCTCGTGGCTGCCCTCGCAGCGGTAGACCTGCTGCAATTGTGGCGGATGCCCGCGCTCGAAGCTGCATGAACCAACCCACAACCCGCACAGGCATGCCAGGCGTGCAAGCAGCAACGATGACGGCCTTACCGGCATGGCCAGCCCCGCACGGTTCCGTTGATGCGGACGTGCCGGGAATCCATGTAGCAATCATACTCTCTCTCGCCCGTCCGACTTCCGCGCACCGGACCAACCTTGCATATCAGCTCGGGCTTCAGGCAAGTAGTAGCGCCGGAGTCGCTTGGGATGGAAAGGACGAACAAACGGATCAGGCACGCGGCGGAGGTGCTAGCATACGGACGAGGGATGCCAATTCAGTTGAGGAGGAATACAGACATGAAACTCTTGAGCCTCGTCGCGGGGGCGCTGATGCTGAGCATGTGCGCTTGGGCGCAGGCGGGCGCGGCGAAAGTCGCTAAGGCGGAGCTGAAAGACGCGAAAGGGCAGGCGGTGGGGACGGCGACGTTCCGGGCCGCGCCGGACGGGGTCCGGATTTCGCTGCGGCTGAAGAACCTGCCGCCGGGCGAGCACGCGGTGCACATTCACGACGCGGGGAAATGCGACCCGCCCGAGTTCAAGACCGCGGCCGGGCACTTCAATCCCGCCCACAAGCACCATGGCAAGGACAACCCCGAGGGGCCGCACGCGGGCGACCTGCCCAACTTCATAGTGAGCGAAAAGGGAACGGCTACGACTACGTTGATGGCGCCCGGGGTGACCATGGGGACGGAAGCCAACGGGCTGTTCCACGAGGGCGGCACGTCGCTGGTAGTCCACGCCAGCCCGGACGATTACAAAACCGACCCGGCGGGCAATGCCGGTGCGCGCGTCGCCTGCGGCGTCATTACGCGGTGATGTCACAAGTCATTTTCTCGATCGGGGACATCCAGGTCCAGAGCGAGTTCGGCGATTCGGCCACTGCGCGGCGAATCCTGGAGGCGCTGCCCATCGAGGCCTCGGGCAACTATTGGGGAGGCGAATTCTACTTTCCCATCCCGGTGAAAGCACCACTGGAGAAGACGGCCCAGGAAGTGGTGGAACCGGGCACGGTCGCCTATTGGCCCCAGGGAGCGTGCCTGTGCATTTTCTGGGGCCAGACGCCGGCCAGCCAGGGCCAGGAGTGCCGGGCAGCGAGCCCGGTCAACCTGGTTGGCCGCGTATTGAACCCGGAAGTGCTGCCGCGATTGAAGGCGCGGAGGGTCAGGGTCTCCGCATGCTGAAGCCCGCGCCACGGCACTGGCGCGGCGCGGCTCGGGCGAGTATGATGTGCGGATGTACGCTACCTGCTCTCCATTTTGACCTCGCTGGCGGTCGGACTGGCCGGGTTCGTCCTGGCCTACAAGATCTTCGACTGGCTGACTCCGGGCGTGCATTTCTCCGATCAACTGAAGGCCGATAACCGCTCGGTGGCGATCTTCCTGGCCGGGCTGTTCATTGGGCTGGGGCTGCTGCTCGGCAGCGCGGTGCAATGAGACGGTTGATCGCGGTTGTCGTTCTCTGGTGCGGCGCGCTGGCCGCGGCGCCCCCCGCGCAGCCGGGCTTCTGGGACCGGTTCCGCGCGGTGGTGGAAGGTCATCTCGGCCGGTCCCACGCCTGGGGCGCGTCCGGGCTGAAGAGCTTCGACTGCTCCGGTTTTGTCTGGCGCGTGATGTATGAGAATGGCATCCTCATGAAACGCACCACCGCCCGGAAGCTCTGTTTCTTGCTACCCGCCGTCTCCAAGCCGGAGCAATGGAGCTTCGGCAACATCGTGTTCTTCGACAACCTCGCCCACTGCGGCATCGTCAACTCGCGCTCCGACTTTTTCCACGCCGAGTCCTCCAAAGGAACCAACCTGTCGCGGTTCGACCCGTATTGGCGTTCCAAGGTTTGTGGGGTGCGGCGGTTGGCGCAGTAAGAATCGGGTAGGAGGGGCCTCGCGGCCCCGTCCTCCCACACCACCGTACGTACTTCGCGTATACGGCGGTTTCTCCTAATGGTGTAACGAGTCATATTTGAGGGCCAGAGGAACGAGCCCCT
>JBEKMO010000140.1:0-8118 GCA_050008465.1 Bryobacteraceae bacterium | reverse complement strand
CTCATCGAGGTCCAGAAGAAATCCTACGAGCGGTTCCTGCAAATGGACCTGCTGCCGAGCGAACGGGAAGATGCCGGCCTCCAGAGCGTGTTCAACTCGGTCTTTCCGATCTCCGATTTCCGAGGGCTGAGCCAGTTGGAGTTCGTCGACTACTCGATCGGGAACTGGGAATGCAAGTGCGGCAACCTCAAGGGGCTGCATCACCTGCGCTCGACCTGCCGGAACCCGAGTTGCGGCGCCACCATCCGCACCGACCCGTTCCACGCGGGCGAGGTCTTGTGTCATCGTTGCGGCACTTTCAACCAGAACCGCGTCACCTTCTGCAACCGCTGCGGCGACCCGGTCGGCCTTCAGCTCAAGTACGACGTGGCGGAATGCGAAGAGCGCGGCATGACCTACGCGGCGCCGCTGAAAGTCACCATCCGTCTGACGGTCTTCGACAAGGACGCCGAAACCGGCGTCCGCACCGTGCGGGACATCAAGGAACAGGAAGTCTTCTTCGGCGAAGTCCCGCTGATGACCGAGAACGGCACCTTCATCATCAACGGCACCGAGCGCGTGATCGTCTCCCAGTTGCACCGCTCGCCGGGCGTGTTCTTCGAGAAAATCGCCGTCCAGGGCTACTACCTCGGCAAGATTATTCCCTACCGGGGAAGCTGGGTCGAGTTCGAGTACGATACCAAGAACCTGCTGTTCGTCCGGATCGACCGCAAGCGCAAGTTTTACGGCACGGTGTTCCTGCGGGCGCTGGGCCTGAAGACCGACGAGCAGATCCTGCGGACCTTCTACCGCGTGGACAAGATCTCGATCAAGAGCAAGCGTCTGTCGTGGAACGTTTCGCCGGGCCTGCTGGGCATGAAGCTGTCCCACGCCATCGTCACCAAGGCCGGCGAGACGCTGGCGCCGCAGGGCCGCAAGATCACCTCGGCCGTGCTGAAGGAAATCCAGAAGGCCAAGATCGACCAGGTCGAGATCGCGTCCACCGACCTGGAAGGCGCCCTCATCGCCGCCGACGTCGTGGATATGTCCACCGGCGAGGTCCTGGTGGAGGCCAACCGCGAGCTCACGGCCGCCATCCTGGGCAAGCTGCTGGAGGGCGAGATCGAGAGTTTCGAGGTGTTCTTCCCAGAGCGCGACGACGCCGGCACGGTGGTTTCCGCCACGCTCAAGAAGGACCCGGTCAAGACCCAGAACGATGCCCTGCTGGAGATCTACCGCAAGCTGCGCCCCGGCGACCCGCCCACGGTCGACACCGCCACCCAGCTCTTCCAGGGGATGTTCTTCGACCCGCGCAAGTACGACTTCTCCCGCGTGGGCCGCATGAAGTTCAATATCAAGATCCACGACGACGCCGAGTACGCGCCCGAGGCTTGGAAGCAGAACCCGGATAATCGCGGCAGGCACCCGCTGGAGCGGAAGATCCTGGATGCCGAGGATTTCCACCACGTCATCCGGTACCTGTTGAAGCTGCGCCGGGTCAGTACCCTCTCGGTGGACGACATCGACCACCTGGGCAACCGCCGCGTCCGCGCGGTCGGCGAGTTGCTCGAGAACCAGTTCCGCATCGGGCTGGTGCGCATGGAGCGGGCGATCAAGGAAAAGATGTCGGTGTACCAGGAAATGTCGACCGCCATGCCGCACGACCTGGTGAACGCCAAGCCGGTGATGGCCGCCATTCGCGAGTTCTTCGGCTCGAGCCAGCTCTCGCAGTTCATGGACCAGACCAACCCGCTGTCGGAGATCACGCACAAGCGGCGTCTGTCGGCGCTCGGTCCGGGGGGCCTGTCGCGCGAGCGGGCGGGGTTCGAAGTCCGCGACGTGCACCCGACCCACTACGGCCGCATCTGCCCCATCGAGACGCCGGAAGGTCCCAACATCGGGCTGATCTCTTCGCTGTCCTGCTTCGCCCGGATCAACGACTACGGATTCATCGAGAGCCCGTACCGCCGCGTGGTCAAGGGACACGTGGTCGACGAAGTCAAGATCCTGAACCCCGGCGACGCGCATTTCAAGGTGGGGGACGTCGCGTCCCGCGCCGAGGTCGAGAAAGTGAACCGCGACCTCAGCGCGAAGAAGCAGCCAGCCGAATCCGAGGCCCACTGCGAGTACCTCTCCGCCTGGGAGGAGGACAAGTACACCATCGCCCAGGCCAACGTCGAGCTCGACGAGAAGGGCCGGCTGGTCCCCGACCTGGTCAACGCCCGGCAAGCGGGCAACTTCGTGCTGAAGCAGCGCGACGAGATCGAGTACATGGACGTCAGCCCGAAGCAACTGGTCTCGGTGGCGGCCTCGCTGATCCCGTTCCTGGAGAACGACGACGCCAACCGCGCCCTGATGGGGTCGAACATGCAGCGCCAGGCCGTGCCGCTGCTGCGGGCCGAGACGCCCTACGTCGGCACCGGCATGGAACGGGTGACGGCGCGCGACTCCGGAGCGGTGGTGATCTGCAAGCGCGCCGGCATCGTGGATTCGGTCGACTCCGAGCGCATCATCGTGCGGGTGGAGGGCAACGTCCACGAGGGGCAGCTCTCGCGCGAGGTCGGCGCCGACATTTACACCCTGACCAAGTTCAAGCGCTCCAACCAGAACACCTGTATCAGCCAGAAGCCGATCGTCAGGAAGGAGCAGCGGGTGAGGAAAGGCGAGGTGCTCGCCGACGGCCCCTGCACCGATTCGGGCGAACTGGCGCTCGGGCGCAACGTCCTGGTGGCGTTCATGCCCTGGCGCGGATACAACTTCGAGGACGCGGTGGTGGTCAGCGAGAAGCTGGTGAAGGAGGACTACTACACCTCGATCCATATCGAGGAGTTCGAGATCGAGGCCCGCGACACCAAGCTGGGGCCCGAGGAAATCACGCGCGACATCCCGAACATCGCCGAGTCGTTCCTGCGCAACCTGGACGAGAGCGGCATTATCCGCATCGGCGCCACGGTCAAGCCGGGGGACATCCTGGTCGGCAAGGTGACGCCCAAGGGCGAAACGCAGCTGACTCCGGAAGAAAAACTGCTCCGGGCGATCTTCGGCGAGAAGGCCGGCGACGTCAAGGACGCATCGCTATACTGTCCGCCGGGGATCGAGGGGACGGTGGTGGACTGCAAGGTCTTCTCGCGGAAGGGCGCCGAGCTGGACGAGCGTTCGAAGATGATCCAGGAGGAGCAGATCGCCGCGCTCCACCGCAACCTCGAGGACGAGAAGCGCATCCTCAACGACGAGCGCGCCAAGCGGCTGGCCGGCCTCTTGGAGGGCAAACAGCTCCAGGCCGACCTGCACGACGAGAAAACCAACAAGCGCCTGCTCGCCAAGGGCACGGACCTGACGCGCGAAATCATCGAGAAGATGCGCGCGCGCGACCTGAAGCGCATGAAGCTGAAGGAGAAGGACCCGCGCGTCAACGAGCAGATCGACGAGATCGAGGAGATGACCTCGCGGCAGATCGCGGTGCTCGAGAAGATCACCGAGGAAAAGATCGCCAAGCTGAAGAAGGGCGACGAGCTGCCGCCGGGGGTCATCAAGCTGGTCAAGTGTTACATCGCCATGAAGCGCAAGCTGTCGGTCGGCGACAAGATGGCTGGCCGGCACGGCAACAAGGGCGTGATCGCGCGCATCGTGCCGGAAGAGGACATGCCCTACCTGCCCGACGGCACCCCGGTGGAGATCGTGCTCAACCCGCTGGGCGTTCCGTCGCGAATGAACGTGGGCCAGATTCTGGAGACGCACCTCGGCTGGGCGGCGCACAAGCTGGGCCGCTACTACTCGACGCCGGTCTTCGACGGGGCCACCGAGCGCGACATCAAGAAGCAGTTGACGGAAGCCAAGCTGCCGACCTCCGGCAAGGTGCTGCTGTACGACGGCATGACCGGAATCCCGTTCGAACAGCCGGTCACGGTGGGCTACATTTACATGCTCAAGCTCTCGCACCTGGTCGACGACAAGATCCACGCCCGCTCGATCGGACCCTACTCGCTGATCACGCAGCAGCCGCTGGGGGGCAAGGCCCAGTTCGGCGGGCAGCGGTTCGGCGAAATGGAGGTCTGGGCGCTGGAGGCCTACGGCGCGGCGTACATCTTGCAGGAGTTGCTCACCGCCAAGTCGGACGACGTTTACGGGCGCGCCAAGATCTACGAGGCCATCGTGAAGGGCGAGGCGGCCGCGGAGCCTGGCGTTCCGGAATCCTTCAACGTGTTGATCCGCGAGCTCCAGTCGCTGTGCCTGGACGTGGAGCTGATGAAGAAACCGCAAGAGATGGCGGACACGGCGCTGGCCGCGGACTAATGGAACTTAGGATTGAGTCATTGACGATTGACGATTTCGGGCGCGCCCCGATGTGCAATCGTCAATGGTGCAATGGATCAATCGTCAATGGGCTTTCATGAGTTAGGAGGAACACATTTTGTACCGATCCTCTCCGTACGACAGAGCCAATTTGATCGCCGACTTCGATTCCATCCGAATCAGTCTGGCATCGCCGGAAAAGATCCGCAGTTGGTCGCACGGCGAAGTCACCAAGCCGGAGACGATTAATTACCGCACCTTCAAGCCGGAGCGCGACGGCCTGTTCTGCGCCCGGATCTTCGGGCCTATCGCGGATTGGGAGTGCCTGTGCGGCAAGTACAAGCGCATGAAGCACCGGGGAGTGATCTGCGACAAGTGCGGCGTCGAGGTGACGCTGTCGCGGGTGCGGCGGGAGCGGCTCGGCCACATCGAGCTGGCCAGCCCCTGCTCTCACGTCTGGTTCTTCAAGGGGCTGCCCAGCCGCATCGGCTATCTGCTGGACATCACCCTGCGCGAGCTCGAGCGGGTGCTCTATTTCGAAGCCTACGTGGTGGTGGATCCCGGAGAAGTGCCGAACCTGTCCAAAGCCGAGGTGATCAGCGACGAGCGCAAGCGCCAGCTCGACCAGGAGTATCCCGGCAAGTTCGTGGCCATGATGGGGGCCGAGGGCATCAAGGAGCTGCTGAGGAAGGTGGATGTCGAGGCGCTCAGCCTGGATATCCGCGAGCGGATGAAGACCGAGCTGTCGCAGCAGAAGAAGCTGAAGTTCGCCAAGCGGCTGCGGGTGGTCGAGTCCTTCCGCAAGTCCGGCAACAAACCCGAGTGGATGATCCTGGACGTCATTCCGGTGATTCCGCCCGAACTGCGCCCGCTGGTGCCGCTGGATGGCGGCCGGTTCGCCACTTCCGACCTCAACGACCTGTATCGCCGCGTCATCAACCGCAACAACCGCCTGAAGAAGCTCATCGAGCTGCACGCGCCGGACGTCATCGTGCGGAACGAAAAGCGCATGCTCCAGGAAGCGGTGGACGCGCTGTTCGACAACGGCCGCCGCGGCCGCGTGCTGCGCGGAGCCAACAACCGTCCGCTGAAATCGCTTTCCGACAACCTCAAGGGCAAGCAGGGCCGGTTCCGCCAGAACCTGCTCGGCAAGCGCGTGGACTACTCCGGCCGCTCGGTGATCGTGGTGGGTCCGGAGCTGAAGCTGCACCAGTGCGGCCTGCCCAAGAAGATGGCGCTCGAGCTGTTCAAGCCCTTCATCTACCACCGGCTGGAACAGCGCGGCCACTGCACCACCATCAAGCAGGCCAAGGAACTGGTCGAACAGCAGGACCCGGTGGTCTGGGACATTCTGGAAGAAGTCATCAAGGACCATCCCATCCTGCTCAACCGCGCTCCCACCCTGCACCGCCTCGGCATCCAGGCGTTCGAGCCGGTGCTGGTCGAGGGCAAGGCCATCCGGATTCACCCCCTGGTGTGCACGGCTTTCAACGCGGACTTCGACGGCGACCAGATGGCCGTCCACATCCCGCTCTCCCCGGAGGCGCAGATCGAGGCCGCGACGCTGATGCTCGCCTCGAACAACATCCTGTCGCCGGCCCACGGCTCGCCGATCGCCGTCCCCACGCAGGACATGGTGCTGGGCCTGTACTACCTGACCAAGGCGCGTCCCGGCACCAAGGGCGAAGGCAAGAAATTCGCGTCGGTCGAGGACGTGCTGATCGCGCTGGAGATGGGCGAGGTCGAGACCCTCAGCCCGATCAAGCTGCGCTACACCGGCAGGGTGATCGATTTGACCAAGGCCTTCGACAACCAGAACGTGCTGCACACCGAGCCGGCCGAGTATAACAAGGTGGACATGGAAACCACCGTCGGCCGCGTGATCTTCAACGACGCGCTGCCCGAGGAGATGCCGTTCGTCAACGGCCTCCTGAAGCGCAAGGGCCTTACGCAGCTCGTGCAGTACGCCTACCTGAAGTTCGGCCTGCCGATCACCGTGCAGATGCTCGACAAGGTCAAGGATCTCGGGTTCTACTACGCCACGCGCGCCGGCATCTCCATCGGCATCGACGACATGGTGGTGCCGCAGCAGAAGCAGGCCCTGGTGAAAGAGGCCGAGCGCGACGTCATCGGCGTCCAGAACCAGTACATCGAGGGCGCCATCACTAACGGCGAGCGCCTCAACAAGATCATTGAGATCTGGTCCAAGGTCACCGAGCGCGTTTCCGAGGAGATGTTCAAGGTGATGGAGGAGGACGACCGCACCGGCCGTTACCTCAACCCGATCTACATCATGGCGGACTCCGGAGCCCGCGGCTCCAAGCAGCAGATCCGCCAGCTCTCCGGCATGCGCGGCCTGATGGCCAAGCCCTCCGGCGACATCATCGAGACCCCCATCACGGCCAACTTCCGCGAGGGCCTGAACGTATTGCAGTACTTCATCTCGACGCACGGGGCGCGGAAAGGCCTGGCCGACACCGCGCTCAAGACGGCCGACTCCGGCTACCTCACGCGGCGCCTGGTCGACGTGGCCCAGGACGTCATCGTGACCGAGGCCGACTGCGGCACCGCCAATGGCATCTACGTCGAGCCGATCGTCGAATCGGGCGAGATCATCGAGGCGCTGCGCGACCGCATCGTGGGCCGGGTGGCCCTGGAAGATCAAAGGGATTACGAGGACAATCTCATCGTCGCCGTCAATTCGGAGATTACCGAGGACCTGGCGGCGGCCATCCAGGCGGCGGGCATCGAGCGCGTGAAGATCCGTTCGGTGCTGACTTGCGAATCCAAGCGCGGCGTCTGCCAGCTCTGCTACGGACGCAACCTGGCCACCGGCCGGTTCGTCGAGCGCGGCGAGGCGGTGGGCGTCATCGCGGCGCAGTCCATCGGGGAGCCGGGCACCCAGCTCACCATGCGTACCTTCCACATCGGCGGAGCGGCCACCCGGGTTAGCGAGCAGTCCACGCAGGACACCAAGTCCGACGGGTTCGCCAAGTTCCTCAACATCGCCACGGTTCGCAACAAGGTGGGCGACCTGGTGGCCATGAACCGCATCGGGATCCTGGCCGTGGTCGACGAGAAGGGCCGCGAAAAAGAGCGCTACCAGGTGGTGTACGGCGCCAAGCTGCGCGTCGAAAACGGGGCGCGCGTGAGGGCCAACGACATCCTGCTGGAGTGGGACCCCTACACCTTCTCGATCCTCACCGAAGTCAGCGGCGCGGTCCACTTCAAGGACCTGCTCGACGGCGTCACGTACCAGGAGCAAATGGACGAGATCACCGGCATGTCGCACTGGGTAGTCACCGACTCGCCCGACGAGAAGCGCATGCCCACCATCATCGTGCGGCCGCCGACCGGCGGGCGCGGGGAGGACAAGCGCTACCTCATGCCCACC
This sequence comes from Bryobacteraceae bacterium, assembly GCA_050008465.1. Lineage (GTDB taxonomy): Bacteria > Acidobacteriota > Terriglobia > Bryobacterales > Bryobacteraceae > Fen-330. The sequence continues at coordinate 452 of JBEKMO010000140.1, read as the reverse complement.
CACGCGCACTTGACCGTGAAGGACGGCGAGGAAGTGCACGCCGGCGACGTGCTGGCCAAGATCCCTCGCGCCACCACCAAGACCAAGGACATCACCGGCGGCCTGCCGCGCGTGGTCGAGCTGTTCGAGGCGCGCAAGCCGCGCGAGACGGCCATCATTGCGGAGATCAACGGCACGGTAAAATACGGCGACGTGACCAAGGGCCAGCGCAAGGTGATCATCCGCGGGGACGACGGCCAGGAGCGCGAGTACCTGGTTCCGCGCGGCATCCATATCAACGTGCAGGAAGGCGAGCGCATCAAGGCCGGCGATCCGCTGATGGACGGGCCGCGCAATCCGCACGACATCCTGGACGTGCTGGGCGAGACCGAATTGCAGAAATACCTGGTGAACGAAGTCCAGGAAGTCTACCGCTTGCAGGGCGTCAACATCAACGACAAGCACCTGGAGAC
>JBEKMO010000014.1:0-75961 GCA_050008465.1 Bryobacteraceae bacterium | reverse complement strand
CGCGCGGTGATCGATGAGCGCTACGGCAACCTGTTCGAGATGTACGAGCGCATCACCGGCGAGGACCCCTACAAGTGGCCGATGCGCATCTATCCGGCCAGCCACTATACGATGGGCGGGCTGTGGGTGGATTACAATCTCATGAGCACCGTCCCCGGGCTATACGTGATCGGCGAGGCGAACTTCTCCGACCACGGAGCGAACCGGCTGGGCGCGAGCGCCCTGATGCAGGGCCTTGCGGACGGCTACTTCATCCTGCCCTACACCATCGGGGACTACCTGGCGACCAACAAGTTCGAGAAGATCGACACGAGCCACTCAGCGGTCCGCTCCGTCGAGGCGGAGGTGGCCGCGAACACCAAGCGCCTCCTGGACATCCAGGGCACGCGATCAGTGGATTCCTTCCACCGCGAGCTGGGCAAGCTGGTGTGGGAGTACTGCGGCATGGGGCGCACGGCCGAGGGTCTGAAGCACGCGCTCACCAAGATCCCCGAGCTGCGCGAGCAGTACTGGACGAATTTGCGCGTGCCCGGCGACGGCGAGGAGTTTAACCAGTCGCTCGAGAAGGCCGGCCGGGTCGGCGATTTCTTCGAACTGGCCGAGCTGATGTGCCTGGACGCGCTCGAGCGCAACGAGAGCTGCGGCGGCCATTTCCGCGAGGAGTACCAGACCCCGGAAGGCGAGGCGCTGCGCAATGACGCCGAGTACTCCTACGTGGCGGCCTGGGAATTCCGCGGCGCGGGGAACGCCCCGGCTCTGCACAAGGAACCCCTGAAATTCGAGTACGTGCTTCCAGCGCAACGGAGCTACAAATGAACCTCATCCTCCACGTGTGGCGGCAAAAGAACGCGAGCGACCCCGGCCGGATGGTCCGCTACGAGGCCAAGGACATCAGCACGCACATGTCGTTCCTGGAGACGATCGACGTGGTGAACGAAGGGCTGATCGCCAAAGGCGAGGAGCCGATCGCCTTTGACCACGACTGCCGCGAGGGCATCTGCGGGATGTGCGGGTTCATGATCAACGGGGTGGCGCACGGGCCCGAGCGTGGCACCACCGTCTGCCAGCTCCACATGCGCTACTTCCAGGATGGCGACGAGCTGTACCTGGAGCCGTGGCGCTCGCGGGCCTTCCCGGTGATCAAGGACTTGGCGGTGGACCGCGGCGCGTTCGACCGCATCATCGCGGCGGGCGGTTACATTTCGGTGCGGACGGGCAGCGCGCCGGAGGCCGGCTCGATCCTGGTACCCAAGGAGAAAGCCGAGCTCTCGATGGACGCGGCCGCCTGCATCGGCTGCGGGGCCTGCGTGGCCATGTGCCCGAACGGTTCGGCGGCGCTGTTCACCGGCGCCAAGATCGCGCACCTCGGCCTGCTGCCGCAGGGCGAGCCGGAGCGCGACCGCAGGGCCATCGCCATGGTGGTTCAGATGACCAAGGAAGGGTTCGGCCACTGCACCAACATCGGCGAGTGCGAGGCGGTTTGCCCCAAGCGGATCAAGATCGAGGTGATCGCGCGCATGCACCGGGACTACCTGCACGCGGCGCTGGTGGGTGATTAATTCTGAGGAGGATACTATGGCGGATGTCGCGAAGTACGGCTGGCATGGCCGGGGCATTGCCCCCCTGCGAATGATGGTGGGCGTGGTGTTTGCAGCCCACGGGTATCAGAAACTGATGGTCTACCACTTTACCGGCGTGGCTGGGATGTTCAAGGGAATTGGGATCCCGTTGCCGGAGGTGTCGGCGGTGGTGGTGACGCTGGTGGAGCTACTGGGGGGCCTGGCGCTGTTCTTCGGCCTGCTGACGCGTTGGGCGGCCCTGCTGCTGGCCATCAATATGGCGGTGGCAATCCTGGCGGTGCATCTGAAGGGTGGGTTCTTCCTGCCCGCCGGGGTCGAGTACGCTTTAACCTTGCTGATCGCCAATGTGGTTTTCGTGCTGGCGGGTCCAGGGGTCTGTGCGCTTGACAACCTGATCGGCAAGAAGAAGATTGAGGCGCCGCAGGCCACTTAGTCGGTGATTTCGATCTTGGGGCCTTGGGGCGCTCCGGCCTCTTCGAGGCGCGCGATGGTATCGCGCGCGAGCGTGTAGAACGCCGCTGCGTGGGGGTCGTCGGGCGGCCGCAGGGCCACGGACTCGCCGGTGTCGCCGCCGATGCGCACCTCGGGATCGAGCGGCACTTCGCCGAGGAAAGGAACCCCCATGCGCGCCGCGGTACGCTGGCCGCCGCCGGAGCTGAACACGTCCACCCGCTGGTTGCAGTGCGGGCAAACCAGGTAGCTCATGTTCTCGACGATGCCCAGCACCTCGACGCGCACCTGGCGGAACATGTGCACGGCCTTACGCGCGTCCTCCAGGGATACGTCGGAGGGCGTGGTTACCACGATGGCGCCGGTAATCGGCGCGGTTTGGATGAGGGTGAGCTGCACATCGCCGGTTCCGGGCGGCAGATCGACGACGAGGTAGTCGAGGTCGCCCCAATCGACGCCGCGCAGAAACTGCTGGACTACGCTGTGCAGCATCGGCCCGCGCCAGATCAACGGCTTGTCGCCGGGGCTGATGAAGCCCATGGACATGACGCGCAGGCCGTGGCGTTCGATGGGCTGGATGCGGTCCCCGATCGCCTCCGGGATCTCCTTGACGCCCAACATCAGCGGAACGTTGGGCCCGTACACGTCGGCGTCCAGCAACCCGACGCGGTGGCCCAGCCGGACCATCGCCAGCGCGAGGTTGACCGCGACCGTGGTTTTGCCGACGCCTCCCTTTCCGGAACCAACCGCGATCAGATTGCGGACACCTGGAATCGGGAGCTTGGGCGGTTCGCCCGCTTGTGAGGGACCCATTACTCGTATGGTAGCGCGAAGGGCGACGGGGACAAGGCTGGAGCCTTATCCTACTAGATATGCAGGCAAACGAAACGCGGCTGTGCGTCCGCTATGCCGAGACCGATCAAATGGGCGTCGCCTACTACGCCAACTACCTTGTGTGGATGGAAGTGGGGCGGGTCGAGTGGTGCAAGTCGGCCGGCTTCAACTACCGCGACATGGAACAGGAGGACGGCGTGCTGCTGGCGGTGGTGGAAGCACAATGCCGCTACGTGCACCCGGCGCGCTTCGACGACCAGGTGGTCGTCAAGACCTGGGTGAAGAAAGCCAGCCCGCGCATGGTTCAGTTCGGCTACGAGATGCGTCGCGCCGGGGACGGCCGCCTGCTCACCACCGGTGAAACCAAGCACCTGTTCTGCGACCGTAGCCTCAAGCCGGCCAAGCTGCCCCGGAGGTATCACGCGCAGTTCGGGTTGTGAAGCGCGGGGGCAACCGGGGACTGCCTTCCGATCAGCACCAGGCCCTTAGTTTGGGCCAGAGGTCTTTCAGGGGCTGGCTCAAGCCGCGGCAATAGAACACGTCGAAGTGCTCGTAAGGCATGGAGTAGGGATGCTCGACTCGGGCGACCTTTTCCACCACGGCGAATCTCTTTTCGAGCACTTCCCGGCGGCCGGCCATGACGATCATGCTTTCGCCGGTGTAGCCGCGCGGTCCCCAGAGGTAATACGTCTGGTGGGCGCTGATGGCCTTGGGGAGACCGTATTTCGGGCCAAACAGGTCCACCGCGCCGGCCTGGCCGTAGTTCTGCCCGAAGATCGCCGTCTTGGCTCGCACGTCGGGAGGCAGGCCGTTATAGACACGCGCCACCGTGGCCGCCATCTCCTCCCATCCGAACTGATCGGCATACAACTGTGGCAGGGGGCCCAGTTTGAAGGTCTCGATACGGGGTTGCTGGAGATGCATGGCTGCCGCATAGCGGATGTACATCTCAACCGGCAGCACGGGGAGTACCGCCGGCAGGAACGCCGCTCCGGACAGAACCATAAGCGCCACATAAACCGGCTTGATCCATTGGAGCCGAGGACGAATCAGCCAGGACTCCCACATCACCCCGCCGGCGGCAAACAGGATCGGGAACGCGGGATAGAGGTAATAGGCGCGCGGGTTGAGAATCACGATCAATGCAGCCGCGATCAGCCAGGCCCAGCCGAGCGCACGGAATGGCTTCCCCTGGCGCCGGAAGAAGAGAAACCAGAGGCCCGCCAGCCATACCGGGGCGGCGAGCGGATGCATGGTGAGTAGCTCCTGGCCCAGGAACGCCAAAGGCGGCAGAGGGACATTCCGGCCGCTTCGCTGGATGTTCTGCTGCAATTCCAGGAACGGGAAGTGGTGCTGGACGTTCCACACGAGATTGGGGAGGAAGATGAGGAACGCGACCAGGCCGGCGACCCAGAACCAGGGCCTGCGGAAGAAGCGCCGTTCGGGAGTCAGCAGGAGCCCGACAATAACTCCAAAACCGAAGATCAGCATGGAGTACTTGTTCTCCAACCCGATTCCCGCGAGCAGGCCGAACCACAGCCAGAGCTTGTGGTTGCCGGTCCGGACGATGCGAATCACGAGGTAAGCGCAAGCCATCCAGAACAAAGGCTCGAAAACGTTCATCGAAAGCCAGTTGTCGACGGCCAAAAAACCCGGCGCGACCAGGATGGAGAGCGCCGCCAGCCCTTGGGCAAATCGCCGCCCACCCAATTCGCGGGCGATGAGGCCCGCGAGCAGCACTTTCGCGGCGCCGGCCAGGGCTGGCAGGAAACGGATGGCAGGAAGGGAGTCGCCCAGCAGTACCCGCGCGATCTTGGCGATCCATGCAATCAGCGGGGGCTGGTCGACGTAACCCCAGGAGAGGTGGCCGGCGCAGGCGAGGTAGTAGAGCTCGTCGATGAAGCAGCCGTAATGGCGGCCGGCATAGAGATGGAGGAGCAACTTGAAAACCGCGATCGCCGCCACGAAAATGCCCGCGCCCAGGAGCCAGGGCTTTCGGCTTTCCGCGGAGGGTGAAAGAGGAGGCTGACCGGCGGCAGATGTACCCACAAACTCATTCTAAGGTTTGGGCCGCCTCGGGCAGGGCGCGGGACAAGGTATAGTGGAGCCATAGGGGGGATGTTATGGCAGTGAAACCCATACCTGACGGTTACCACAGCGTTACGCCATACCTGGTTGTTCGAGGCGTGGCCGGAGTGATCGACTTCCTCAAGCAGTCCTTTGACGCTGAGGAAACACACCCGCGCATGACGGGGCCGGACGGCAGAATCATGCACGCCGAGGTCAGAATCGGCGACTCGAACATCATGCTGGGTGAGCCGATGGGCGAGCACCAGCCGATGCCGGGCATGTTCTATCTGTACGTGACCGACACGGACGCGGTGTACCAGCGGGCGCTGACGGCCGGCGGGGTCTCGGAGATGGCGCCGGCGGACCAGTTCTACGGGGACCGCAACGCGGGCGTCAAGGACCCGGCCGGCAATCGCTGGTGGATCGCCACGCACAAGGAAGACGTCACGCCCGAAGAAATCGCGCGGCGCGCGGCTTCGAGAGTAGGGGCGCACGGCTAAGAGGTTCGCGTCCAAGGACGTAGCGGCCGGGCTCCGATAGCTCCCTGGTGTATACTCTTTGGAACCGGACTGCGGCATCGGTTTTGCCGTGGGCGGCGAGGGAGAGGACATGCCGGAGAACACCCAGCTTCCGAAACCCGAGAAAACGTCCGGGCTGCGCTCGATGCTGGCCCCCATGGTGGCGCTGGCGCTGCTGGTGGCCGTCGTGCTGCTGGGGCCGAGATGGCTGCCGGTCTTTCCCACCTCACCGAAAAGCGTCGTGCTGCACCAGGCCGGGGAGGGGTGGCAGCGACTGCCAGCGCCGGCGGGATATCCCGAGACGCTCCGGGTTTCCCGCGGCGGCGCGGTCTGGGTGCAGACCTGGGGCGATGCCGGATTCAGCCGCCTGGAGGGCAGCGCGTGGCGGAGCTACACGGGCGTGGATTTCGGCACCCGGAAGGGTTACGTTTCCTGGGGCTTCGTCCTGGACGGAGAAGAGGTCTGGGCCGCGACGTCTGAGGGCGTGCTGCACTGGGACGGGCAGCGCTGGCGTTTCTACCACGAGGCGGTGGCGAGTAGGGAGGCTTCGTCGATCGTGGCCGGTGGCGGCCAGGTTTGGGTGATCGATCGCGAGGGCAACCTGTCTCATTTTGAAGGAGGGCGGTGGACGATCCACAAGGTCGAGCTAGAGGGAGAGAAGTGGGGAGATGAGCCGGAGATGACGCGGCCCGCGCTGGCGCGCACCTTGGACGGAGCGCTGTGGCTGGTGCGAAGCGGGGTGTGGCGATTCGATGGCGCGAACTGGGCGTCGGTCACGCCAGGGGGGCGGAAGCCCAAAGGGGCGGTGCTGGTCGGCCGAACCGCAGACCGCATCTGGCTGGAGGAAGACGAAGGCCTGCGGTCCATCTCGATGGACGGAAGAACGGAGGCTGCGTACACGTGGGCGCAAATCGGCCTGGTTGAAGCGGAGTGGATCAATGACGCGGTGTCGGCGGGCGGCCGGACGTGGTTTGCGACCAGCGTTGGCATTCTCGAATTCGAGGGCGTGGCCTGGCGGCATCTGGCTCCGCCTCGGGACGGCGTGAAAGCGATTGCCAGCATGGGGCTGGGGCCGGATGGCGCGCTGTGGGTCATCGGTGTGCCGCCGGACACTTCGGTGCGGAGCCGATGGTGGGTGTACCTGGCGGTTCCGTTGGCGATGCTGATTGGGTTCGTCGGAGTTGCGCTGTGGATGTTCAAGCGCCTCAGTCGTCGCAAGCTCGAGGAACACCGGCGCGTGCGGCAGGCAGTCGAGCACGCGACGGGCGAGGTCCCCCGGGAGCTGGAGCGGGCCGAGCAGAGGCTGGCGCGGGACTCCTCCTGGTGGGGAGGGCTGGCATTTGCGGGCGTGATCCTGGCAGCGCTGATTGGGTACTGGATCTTGCGCCTGCTGTGGCGGGGAGCGCCTGCGTGGACCTTTGTTGTGATGGCGCTGGGGCTGCACTTGGCGGTGACGTTCGTGCGGTCGTTGACGAAGCGGAAGCCAAAGCCTTGGGACCCAATCGGGCCGGGCGGAGCTCCGCGCTACGACTGGGGCATCACGCGGAAAGCAGTGGCTGGAGTGGTGGTGTTGTTCCTCCTTCTGAACCCTCAGTGGCTTCCGTGGTTCGTGGAACACCCTGTCACATGGATGCTCGCCGCGGTCGCCGCGACGATGTCGTACGCCTTGCTGCGGACATTCTTGATGATGAGGGCGCTGCGGCGCTGCGACTACGATGGCGCGCTGAAGGTCATCCGGGGGTTCTACTTCTACCACCCCGAAGGCGCGGGAGCGCTGAGGCTGCGCGGGGCCGTGCTGCTGCTGGCGGGGCGGTACCGCGAGGCCGAAGACACGCTGCGGCGCGCCATCGCCCGATTACGCACGGGTATTGAGCAGGCGCTCGCTCTCGACAATCTGGGAGACGCGCTGGTCGAGCAGGGCCGGTACGACGAAGGAATGCGCAGCTACGAGGCCGCCCTGCACGCCGTTCCGGGGTTTCGCCTCCCGTATCTCCGGATGGCGGAGTTGCTGCTGCGCCAGGGGAAGAACCCGGAGCAGGCTCTGGAGTACGCCGAGCGGATCAATGATCGCGCGGGGATGTCTTGGCGCGACCGGCGCCTCAGCCGCCGGATCCAGGACGATTACTGGGCGGTGAAGGCCTGGGCGCTGGCGCGACTGGGACGGTCGGCCGAGGTGGCGCCAGCGATCGAGAACGCGCTGAAGGGCACGAACAAGAAGTCCCCACTGGGACTCGCCGGAACGCACTACCGGGCGGGCATGGCGATGCAGGCGCTGGGCAACGAAGCGGTAGCGAAGGAGCATTTCAAGCGCGCGATGGAGTGCGATCCGCGGGGGTGGCGCGGGACACTGGCCAAGGCAGAGCTCGGCGGGCGGAGCGTCTGGGGAAGCCTGAAGGCGTAGGCGCACCACTACGGTGTTACGGCAGGAGCGCTACGATGTGCACCGGGGCGCCGGTTCCGTGCTGGATTCGGTAGCTGCGCTGGCAGGCTGGTGGGAGCGACGGTTGGGGATCAGGGGACGTCAGCGGCGCGGAGGCGGTAGCGCAGGGTGAGGGGTCTGCCGGGCTCCAGCGTGTAGCCTTGGACTTTCTCGGTACGTCCGGGAAAGGCGGCGCCGATGAAGCCGTAGTGGCGCAGGCACCACTGATTCGCCGAATCCGCGGTGATGCGGAGGATGGCGCGGCGGCCGCCGTAGGAAGCTTCGAGCTCGGCCCAATGGTGGGGGTTCAGATCCTCGTCCTTTGAGAGCACGGCGCCGTCGGCTCTCAGGACGGTGCCAGTGCGCGGGGCAAAGCGGGCGCTGAAGCCTCCGTAGCTCTTTCCGCTGTCCGGAGAGCCGCGCAAGGTCACGGGGCCCTCGATCGCCTCCAGGCGCAGTTCCGCTTCGAACTCACGGGCTTCGCCGCGGGTGGGGAAGACGGTCAGGCGGAGAGCCTCCCGCACGATTCTGCGGTCGCCGGCGTACCAGCCGTTCTCGACTACGAGCCGGGCGGAGGAGGCCTCGGCAGCGGCTTCGAAAATCCGTTCGAGACGGTGCGCGACGCCCTGGAGACCCCAGAGATCGTACTTCCCTTCCCTGGTCTCCACCACGGGCCAAGCCCAGAAGACGCCGCGGTGATGCCAATGATCCTTGGGAAAGTCGTCGAGCACGGAAACGCCCGCGGGGGTGAACAGGGGGAAGATGTAGCAGCAGCGGCGGCGATCCTCCGGCGCGCCCTGGCGCAGTTGCGGGCCATAGTTGTAGACCAGGACGGTCTTGCCGTTCTCCAGAAGCTCGATGCGGCCGTCGCGGTGATCCTTCCAGGCGAACGGGCCCTGGGCGGCAGCCGCACAGGCGGCGGCCAACAGCAGGGTGGCAATCCTAATCATGCGCCGCCTCGCGGACCTTTTGTTCGTCCACCTCGACACCGAGGCCTGGACCAGTGGGCACATTGAGAGCACCTCCTTCCACTCGAAAGGGCCGCTTCAGGAACGACCCGGAGAGGAACTGCGGGCCGTTCAGCGCAGCCGGGTACCGCAGGGCATAGGCCCCATACAGGGCCAGCGATGCGGCTAGGGACACGTCGGGGTCGGTGAGGCCGCTGCCCAGAAACATCAGCTTGTTGCGCTCGAGATACTCGACCTGGCGGCGCGCATCGAACAGCCCGGCGGTGCGCGCCGGCTTCATGGCCACTCCGTCGAGTAATCCGAGCTTGTGGAACTCTTCGAGATCGACGACGGAGACCACGCCTTCGTCGAGGATGATAGGAAGCGCGCCCTGCTTCTTCAAGGCCGCCAGGCCGCTCAGGCGGTTCGGCGGGACGGGCTGCTCGAGGACGTCCACTCCCGCGTCGCGCAGCCTGGGGGCCGCCAGGAGAGCCGTCTCCATATCATAGGAGCCGTTGGCGTCCGCCCAGAGAAAAGACTCGGGAGCCAGGCGGCGCACGACGCTGGCGAGCGGCACGTCGAATGCAGGGTCCGGCCCGACCTTGATATTGAAGTGGCGATAGCCGCGCTGGCGGCCGCGCTCGACCAGCGGCTCGACCTCATCGAGCGACTTGACGTTTACCGTCCAGCTCAGCGCGATTCGCTGGAGCGGCTTCCGGCCCCAAAGCTCCGGCAGGCTCTTGCCGGCGAGCTTGCCCGCGACGTCGTGCAAAGCCAAGTCAAGCCCGGCTTTGGCGATCGGCATCCCGGTCGAGTAGGAGGGCGCGATGACCTTGTTCATGGCGGCGTGGGCGGCGGCCAGGTCCGTGGGGTTCTTGCCGATGAGGGCGGGCGCGAGATAGTTGCGCAGCGTGCCCGTCGCCGACTCCAGCGTCTCGTAGCTCCAGGTGGGGAGCGGGACGCTCTGGCCCCAGCCGACGGCGCCGTCCTCGCAAGTCACTTTGACCAGCACCGCGGGGCGCTCGGGCTTGGAGAAGAACTTGAAGAAACCGTCGACGGGGTAGCGGACCGGGAACACCTCGATGGCGCGGATCGGCGGGGCGTCCTTGAGGAAAGGCAGGGCGGCAAAGGACTGCAACAGGCGCCTGCGGGTCATCGAATCTCGAGCTTGGCCGCGTCGAAGGAGATCCGGCGGCCGGTCTCCAGAGAGGAGGCTGCCATACAACAGGCCACGGCGTGCGAGAAGCCGGCCTCGACGCTGGCGCGCGGCGTCTGGCGGCTGCGCGCGCAGCGCAGGAAGTTCGCCATGTGGGACTCCACCGGCTTTGTCTCGATCTGGGTCGGGTCTACGATGCGGTCGGGGGCCCGGCTGCCTTCGCCGGTGATTTTCAGCGCTCTGGCGTCCAGAGTGCCGCGCGTGCCGAACCAGAGGTCGCGCCAGCCGGCCGCGTTGGTCAGGCTCATGGCGAAGGTGACCAGGGTTTCGTGGTATTCGAGCATTGCCTGGAACACATCCGAGGTCTGGCGCCCGTCCTTCCACAGGTAGACGCCGCCGAGGGCGACGGCGCTCGTCGGGTAAGGCATTCCCAGGAACCAGGGCACTTCGTCGATGTAGTGGCACATCCAGAGGCCCGGGATGCCGTTGGTGGTTTCGCGGAACAGTTGCCACCGCCGGAACAGCCGGGCGTCGAACGGCCTTTGGATGCGGCCACCGAGGCAGAATGCCTCCCAGTCGACGTCTTCCGCTTTGATCATCGAGTAATCGCGCGCCCAGCGCGGCTCCTGGAAGTGGACCTCCATGTCCACTCGAGTGATCTTGCCGAGCGTGCCGCTCCGGACCGCGGCGGCGGCCCCGATCAGGCCGGGCTCGCTGCGCCGGTTCGTGCCGACCTGGACGACTTGTTTGGAGCGCTTCACGGCGGCGTAGGCCTTCGTAGCGCCGTCGAGGGAGATTGCGAAGGGCTTCTCGACGTAGACGTCCTTGCCGGCGGCGACGGCGTCGATGAGGATCCACGGGTGGCCAACGTCCGGCGTGGCGATGAGAACGGCGTCGACTTCCTTCATCGCCAGCAACTCCTGGTAGCGCGTGGTCTGTTTCGGCGCGGCCCCGAAAGCCGCTTGGATGCGCGCGGCCATGGCTTCGCGGTTCACACGCCAGACGTCGCAGACCGCGACGATGGCGGCGTTTTCACCCGAGCGGCGCACCTCGCTGAACAGAGCCAGGCCGCGCTCGCCGGCGCCGATCAACCCGATTCGGATCCGGTCGCCCGGCGACCCCTGTAACGCCCGCAGCGCCGGGGCTCCCGAAGCAGCAGCCAGAAACGTTCGACGTGAAGTGGCCATTGATCCCTCCGATCGCAATACAGAGGTTAGCACGAGGATCAGCCGGCCAGGGCGGAAGCGACCAGGGTGTCGTCGCGCGCGCCCGTGGTCTGCTCCAGTTCTTTGAGAAGGGCCGATTCCAGGTCGTCGGGGTCGATGTCGACCTCGCAGGCGGCGATTTCAGCGTCGCTGGCGCCCTGGAAACACAATTCGCAAATACCGAGGCCCCCGGAGCCGCAGCGTACCGACGGGCCGAAGGTGCGGCAGATAATGGGGCGCGCGGCGTATAGCTCGCAGAGGCCGGATTCCGGGGCGAGCGCGGGACAGGGCTCGTCGTCTTCATTTCGGGCGGCGGCGGCGCGCTGGCGGATGCGGGCGGCGCGCTGGGGATCGCGCGCCGCGAGTTCGGCGAGGCCCCGCCGCAGCCGGTGGGCGTCGAGGGGGGTGATGGGAAACGGGCCCATACAGCACGGGGTGCAGCCCGGGCGGCAGACCAGCCAGGGGCCACTTCTGCGCGCGGCCTCGGCCAGCGCGGCATCCACCGCCAGGAGGAGGGCCTGGTCGCCGGAATCGATCCGTTGCGAGAGCTGCATTGCTTGATTCCAGTGTAGGAGGGGACAGACGGCAGTGTCCACGCGCAAACTACGCTTGGGACACTGACGTCTGTCCCCGAGGATGGCATAATGGCCGGGGAGGACCAATGCACCGTAACGTTCCAAGACTTCTCTTCGCGGCGCTTCTGCTACCCGCGGCCGCCGAGTGCCAGTTGGTGGAGGACTTCAAGCCGCCGAAGGCGAATTGCTGCCTGCCAGGGACGGCGCAGAGTCTCGCCGATCAACTTCAGGACTGGAATCAGCTCGGCCGATATCACGCGGACAACGAACGGCTGAAGGCGCTGTCACCGGACCCGCGGCGCGTGGTGTTTCTCGGGGATTCCATCACCGACGGCTGGAAACTGGCGCAGTACTTCCCGGACAAGCCGTACGTGAATCGCGGCATTGGCGGGCAGACAACCTCGCAGATGCTGGTGCGCGTTTTCCCCGATGTGATCGATCTAAGGCCCGCCGCGCTCATCGTTCTCGCCGGGACGAACGACATTTCGCGAAACACCGGGCCGCAAACGCCGGCGATGGTCGGGGAGAACATCCAGGCGATTACGGAGCTTGCGCAGGTACACGGCATCAAGGTGATCCTGTGCTCCGTGGCGCCGGTCAGCGACTACACCGCGCGCAAGCAGACCGAGCACCGCCCGCCGGCGGACATTCTGAAGCTAAACGCGTGGTTGCGCGAATATGCCGCCAAAGCACACGCGGTCTATGCGGACTACTACGGGGCACTGGTGGACGACAAGGGCATGCTGCGAGAAGGCTATTCGGAGGACGGGCTGCATCCGAACACCAAAGGTTACGAGCTGATGGCGCCGATAGCCGAAGCAGCGATTCAGAAGGCGCTGCGGTAGCGCGCTACGCTAGGCCTCGCCGCGGCGACGGCGGATGAGCCAGGGCTCGATCGGGCCGGGGTCCTCGAGGATCTCGCGTTCGAGTTCGCGGAACTGGGTGTCGACAACGACACGCTCGATGGAGGCGCCCAGAGACTCGTCACCGGTCTCCGCGCGCATCTGCTCGATGAGGGCCAGAATCGCCTCGTAGAGCTTCAATCGATTCGCCGTGTTGCTCATATCCGGTCCTCCTACTCCATTGGACGCCGAAGTCAAGCCGGAGTTCCAGCAAAAAAGAGGGGGACCGCTGGGCCGGTGCTGAAAAAGGACCTGGCGGTTACAATTGGGTAACATCGGGTCTGTAGAGTCTTCTCAGAGAGGAAGACGAGATGAAGAAGGCAGTACTTGCTGTTGCGCTTATGGCGGCGTTGAGCGCCGGATCACCCGCCGCTGCGCAAACCGTTTCCGAGCTGCTCCAGAAAGGCATCTACACCCAGGAAACCCTGGGGGATCTGGACGGCGCGGTGAAGATTTACAGACAGCTCCTGGCGACGGCCAAGGAGAATCGGGGCTACGCGGCCCAGGCGCAGTACCGGCTGGGGGTCTGCCTGCTGGCCAAAGGCGAGACGGCCGAGGCCGCCAAGGCGTTCCAGGCGGTCATCGACAACTATGCCGAGCAGAAAGACCTGGTAGAGAAGGCGCGGGAACACGTGCCTGGGGGGCTGAAGCTGCTTCCGGCGCCCTGGACGGACGGCGAAGTGCTGGAGCTGAACATAAAGCTGGCGGGAGGCATGACGGCGGGCGCGATAGTGTTCTCGATCGATGCGGCGCCGGGAGATCCCGCGCATCGCTGGCTGGCCCAGAGCCGGACCTACACCATGGGAATGCAACAGCTCTGCCGAGTCACGATGGATCGAGAGAGCCTTAAGCCAGTCTCCTCCTCGATCGAGTACCTGTTGGGCCAGTTTCGCCTGGAATACCAGGGGCGGCAGGCGCGAATCTGGACCAAGGGCCAGGACAACCCTCGCACGATCGATCTGGAAGCCTCCACCTATGACAACAACGAGTGGCTCTACCTGCTGCGACGAATGCCGTTGGCGCCCGGGTTCAAAGTCACCGTGCCAATTCTCTCGCCAACCGGTCTGGTGGTTAAGGCCGGCTTTGAAGTCGTCGCGACGGAGGATGTCGAAGTGCCCGCTGGCAAGTTCCGGTGCTACAAGATCCAATTGAACGCGCTGAACCAGACCTTCTGGATTTCGACGGACGGCCCGCGTTATCTCGTGAAGCTGGAATCGAGCGGTGTAGTGGTGGCGGAGTTGAGCCGCGCGAGGACGGGCGACCCCGGTCCTCAGCGGACGTTCCGGGATGACGGGATGGGCTTCTCGGTTGCCGCCCCTGGGGACTGGCTGTCCATGAAGGTCGAAGGCGCCGGCATATCCAAGCCCGGAGGTCCCGTCACGGTGCTTCTGCTCGATCCTCAAGCAACTGCCAGTTGCACTCTTCGTGTGGAGAAGAAGCAGACGCAGAAGGACGCCATCGAGCGCGGGCTGAGACCGCAGGCGGAGGAATTCGCCGGGAATCAGGCGGAGTCGGTGAAGGATTACAAGGTCAGGGAGGGAAGCTGGCAGAGCCGGCAGATTGGGGGGCGCTCGGCTCTCAGCTACGTCGCCGATCTTGTCGATCCTGTGGTCAAGGACCACAAGCAAGTAGAGTATGTGACCTGGGTGCAGAGTGAATCGCTAAGCGCCCGAATTCAGGCCCGGCTCGAGCCGGGTGAACTCGAGAAGTTCCAGAAGCGGTTCGATCCGATTCTGGAGAGCCTAAAATTGCGGTGACCAGCCAGTGAAACAGGTCCGATTGAGCGGAGCAACGGGCTACAACCGCGAGTTGTGGCCCGTGTTGCTGCTGTTGCTGCTGGCCGTCCTGATCCCGACGGCGTGCCTGTTGTGGTTCATGAACGAAGCCATGAGCAACCAGCGCCAGGCGGTGGCCCAGAAGCTGGCCGAGGCCGATCGCAGCCAGGTGGTCTCGATTCGCGAGCGGCTGGAGGGCAACTGGGAACGGAGCGTGGCGGCGCTGGACCAGCAGGCGCGCGAGTCGAGCGGCGGGGCCCTGTTCGCGCGGTGTATTGGCGCCGGCCTGGCCGATTCCGTAGTCTGCTTCGATGAGAAGAAGAGGTTGTCCTATCCCGCTCCGCCGGCGGCGCCCATGAAAGACCCCGCGCTCGCGCGGGCCGAGTGGTCACTGGCCGTGCGGGTGGAGGAGAGTTCGCCGGGGGCCGCCGCGGAGGCCTACGCCGCAATCGCCCGGTCGGCGCCGGATCCCTTCCTGCGCGCGCGGGCCTTGCAGGCGCAGGGCCGGTGCCTGGTTCGGACCGGAAACAAGGAGGCCGCGATTGAGTTGGTGGCGCGCTCCGACTATGACCGCGCAACGGACCTCCAAGGCCGTCTGATCTCCGCCGATGCCACCCTGATGGCGTTACAGTTCATGAAGAAACCCGAGGACCGGCGCTTCCTGCCGCTGGCGCGCCGGTTGAGGGCCTTGGTCCTGGATTACGAGAACACGCCGCTTTCGGGGAGCCAGCGGCTGTTCCTGATGCGAGAGATGCGGGCTCTGAAACTCCCTAGCGATCTGGCGGAACTCCCGACCTTCGAAGCGGAGCAGTTGGCGGCGCGGTACCTGGAGAGGGAACCGGCTCCGGTAGTTGAGGCCGCGCTGCGCGAGACGGCTCTCGAGGGGATCTGGAAACTGGGATCGGCCAACGGGCGGGTCCTGGCCCTGCTCGGCACGGATACCGTGCTCGGCCGTATGCGCCAGTTGATCTCGGACCAGCGGCTGGTCATCTCTCAGCCCGGAGCGCGGGCTCCCGAGGGGAGTTCGAGTCCCCTGGGAATGCGTCTGCCCGGGTGGCAGGTCACGCTTCTGCCCGCGGACACCGCGTCCTTCGGACAGCCTCAGAGAAGCCTCTATCTGTGGACCGGGTTCCTGGTGATCGCGGTGATGGCGATTGCGGCGCTGGTCGCCGCACGACTGCTCCAGCGGCAGATGCGGCTGGCGCGGCTGAAGACGGACCTGGTGGCTTCGGTCTCCCATGAGCTGAAAACGCCGCTCGCGTCGATGCGCGTGCTGGTGGATACGCTGCTGGAGGAAGGCTCGCTGGATCTGGTGAAGACCCGCGAATACCTGGAGTTGATCGCGCGAGAGAACGCCCGGCTGAGCCGGCTGATCGAGAACTTCCTGACCTTCTCGCGCATGGAGCGCAACAAGTATTCGCTGGAGCTGGCCGAAACGAACGCCACCGAAATCGTGGCCGGGGCGGTGGAGGCAGCCGGCGAACGGTTCCACCCGCCCGACTGCCTTCTGGATGTGAAGGTGGAACCCGGGCTTCCGCGCCTGCGAGCGGATGCCGGAGCGCTGGTGACGGTACTCTTGAATCTGCTCGACAACGCGTACAAGTACTCGCCCGGCGAGAAGCGGATCGCGGTGCGGGCCTACGCCGTAAACAAGCACCTGTGTTTCGAGGTGGAGGACCACGGGATCGGCCTCTCCCCGCGGGAGTCCAAGAAGATCTTCCGGAAGTTCTACCAGGCCGACCAGCGGTTGTCGCGAGCCACGGGAGGCTGCGGCCTCGGACTCAGCATCGTCGAGTTCATCGTGAAAGCGCACGGCGGATCGATCAGCGTCAAGAGCAAACTGGGAAGCGGAAGTACATTCAAGGTAGAGATTCCCGTGGACGGATCATGAAGAGCCGCGTTCTGATCATCGAAGACGATCCGGCCCTGCTGCGGGGACTCAAGGATAACTTCTCCTCCAAGGGATACCTTGTCGAGACCGCGGCGGACGGCGAGAGAGGGCTGCAATTGGCGCTGGAGGGCGCGCCCGACCTGATCGTGCTGGACATCATGCTCCCCAAGGTGAATGGCTACGAGATCTGCCGCGCGGTTCGCGAGCAGGGTTCCGAGGTCCCCATCCTGATGCTGACCGCAAAAGGGCAGGAGGAGGATGTCATTCTGGGACTCAACCTGGGCGCCGACGACTACGTGGTCAAACCCTTCCGCATTCGCGAGCTGCTGGCCCGGGCCAACGCGCTGGTCCGCCGCACGCAGCCCAAGCAGGACGAGGTATTCCGGTTCGGCGAATTCGAGTTGGACCTGGCGGCTCACAAGTTGTTCCGGGGCGGCCGCGAGGTCCCTTTGACCGCCAAGGAGTTCCGGCTGCTGGCGCATTTCGCGATGCGGCAGGGCCGCGCCCTGACCCGCGACGAGATCCTGAACGCGGTCTGGGGAAGCTCGATCATCGTGACCGGGCGCAGCGTGGACCGTTGCGTCACCACCCTGCGCGCGAAGATCGAGCCCGACCCGCACAATCCGATCTATATCCAGACGGTGCGGGACATCGGCTACCGGTTCGAGCGCGAACTCCCGAGCGAGGACCCGAACCCTCCCAACGTGGACGGCCTGCGCATGGCGCGGGAGCGGCTGGCGGAAGCCGAGCAGGCGGAAAGAGCGATGGCCGCGGAACTGGAGCAGGCCGCCGAGATCCAGCGCCAGCTTCTGCCCGCGGAGGCGCCGGCCGTCGCCGGGCTGGACCTGGCGGGATACAACGCCGCCTGCCGCACCGTGGGCGGCGACTACTACGATTTCCTGGCTTACCCGGACGGCCGCATCGGCATCGTGATCGCGGACGTAGCGGGCAAAGGCATGCCGGCCGCTCTGGTGATGGCCAGCCTCCAGGCCAAAGTGCAGGCGCTGGCCGACACCCCAGGCGACACGGCCGAGATGCTGGGCCGCCTGAACCGCGGCATAGCGGGCGCCTGCCCGCCCAACCGTTTCGTGACGCTGTTCTTCGCCGTCCTTGACCCGCGTAGCGGGGAACTGGCCTACTCGAACGCCGGGCACAACCCGCCGTTCATGGTCCGGCCGAACGGAGAGATTGCGCTGCTGGAGGGCGGAGGCCCGCCGCTGGGCATCCTTGCGGCTGCTCGATATCAGGAAGAGCGCGCAAGGATGGCGCCGGGCGACGTTCTGCTGCTGTACAGCGACGGCGTCACCGAGGCGTTCAATCCCGCGGGAGAGGAGTTCGACGAGCGGGTGAAGGAAGTCGTCGTCGAGAAGCGCGGCGAGCCCGCGGCGGCGATCGTCAAGGCGGTGCACGAGGCCGTCGCCACATGGACGGCCGGACAACTCGCCACCGATGACATCACCGTGGTGGTCGCACGGCGGACGGCGTAGGCCTACAATTCAATCGAAGGAGTTGCCATGCACGAAGATGCGAGATCCGGTTCGCGCCGGGGCTTTCTGAAGTCGGCGGCAGGCCTGGGCGGAGCCCTGACGGTTGCGAGCGGTGCGCCGGCCGGGGAAACAACCGCGGCCCTGCTGCCAACGGTCAAGTTCGGCAAAGCCGACATCACGCGGCTGATCATCGGGTCGAACCCCTTCTACGGCTACTCGCACTTCAATCGCATCTTCGATGCCGACATGCGCGAGTGGTACACCCAGGAACGCAAGGTCGAGGTGCTCAAGAGCGCCGAGCGCGAAGGAATCGGCACCTGGCAGTGCCACTATAACGACCAGCCGCTCGCCGACTACCTGCGCTACCGGCAGGAAGGCGGCAAGATGAATCTCGTGCTGCTGGCCGACTTCGCGCTCATGAAGGACCTCTCCCAAATGCCCGAAGTGGTGAAGAAGATGCAGCCGCTCGGCATCGGCCATCACGGCAACCGCACCGACGAGCGCTTCCGTGCCGGCGAGAAGCACAAGATCAAGGAGTTCCTCAAAGCGGTCCGCGACACCGGTGTGATGGTAGGCCTCTCCACGCACAACCCCGCGGTCGTCGAGACCGCCGAAAGCGAGAACTGGGACGTCGATTATTACCAGACCTGCCTGTACTTCGTCACCCGCACCCCCGATGAGGCGCGCCGGGCCTTCGGTGAGGCGCCCGTCGGCGAAATCTACATGGAGAAGGATCCCGAGCGGATGTGCAAGACGATTCGCGCAACCAAGAAGCCGTGCCTGGCCTTCAAGGTGTTCGGCGCCGGCCGCACCGTCAATTCGCACGAAGCTATCGAGAAGTCCATCCGCTTCGCTCTGGCGAACATCAAGCCGACCGACGCCATCATCATCGGCTTCTATCCCCGATTCAGCGATCAGGTGAAAGAGAACACCGAGATCGTCCGCCGCATTTTGAGCGACACCAAGGGTTGAGGCTTGGTCAGAAGGTCACATTGGCTTTCTTGAAATCGCCGGCTTTGACGATGGACAGGTCTTCGAGCTTTATGTGCCGGCGAAAGGCCTCGAGAATCTGCGCGGGCGTGAGCGCCCGCACCTTCTGCTCGAGGTCCGCATCGAATGCCATGCTGCGGTCCCAGAAGCGCTGTCCCACGATGTGGCTGGCCAACTCACGGTCTTGCGACCGGCTGACCTGGCGCGACTGGAGCCAGCCCTCCTTGGCGGCCTTCACCTCGTCTTCCGTAAAGCCGTCTTTCAAGGCCCTGGCGACCTCTTCCTTGAAGGCGACCTCCAGTTTCGGCACGTTCTGCGGAGCGCAGATGGCGTAGGCCATGAATACCCCGCCCTTGTCTTTCGCCGCGGCCTGGAACATGGATCCGACGCCATAGCTGAGTCCCTCTTTCTGGCGGATGCGGGTCGCCAGGCGCGAGTTCAAGAACCCGCCGCCGAGGATGTAGTCGCCCAGCACGAGCGCGGGGTAATCCGGGTCTTCGTCGGATAAATTGACGGGGAGCCCGGCGAAGAATGCAGCGTTGGCCTTGTCGGGCGTCTCAAGCGGCTGGTTCAGCGGCGCGATCTTTTGGTACGGCCGCTCGACGCGTTTGTAACTCGCCTTGCTCTTCCAGTCGCCAAAAAGGCCGGCGGCCAGCTTCTGCAACTCCGCGGGATCGAAGTCGCCCACAACAGCGAGCTCGGACTTCGACGCGCCATAGAACTCCGCGTGGAACTTCTTGACGTCGTCCAAGGTGGCGCTGTTTATCTGCTCAACTCTTTCGTCCATCGTCGGAACGTAGCGGACATCGCCTTTGGGGAAGGGAACCAGGTGCCGGTTCATGGTCAGCGAACCGATGGCCATTGGCTCGCGCCGCTGCGACTCGATCTGGACGAGGATCTGCTGCTTGAGTTGATCGAATTCGGAATCCGGGAAGGACGGTTCCTTGAGAACCTCGGCCACCAGCGTCAAGACCGCCGGGAGGTTCTCGCGCGTGGCTTGAATCGTGGCCGTGGCGCTGGTAGGTCCTCCGTTGATTCCGACCTGCGCCTTGAGCTTGTCGAATTCGTCCTTGATCTGCTGGCGGGTCAGGCGCCTGGTGCCTCGCATCAGCATCTGTCCGGTGAGCATCGGAACCGAGCCGCGGTTCATGAGGTTCTTCTCGTCGCCGAAGTGCAGCGAGAGGACCAGGTTGACCGTGTTGGCGCGGGTCTTCTTGGCGACGAAGGCCAGCTTCAGCCCGTCGCCAATCTGGCCACGGCGAGTGCGAGCGTCGATGTTGGCGGGGGAGGGATCGAAGGCCTCGCCCTGGGCCACCGCGGCTTCGCCCTGGTAGCCCTTGAGGAGCGCCGGCACGTCGGGCGTCGCGGGAATCTCGGCGCGCTCCGGTTTCTCGTCCGGAATGAACAGCCCAACCGTGCGGTTGCTGGGTTTCAAATAGGTGGCGGCAGCGCGGTTCACATCGTTCACGGTCACCTTGCGGATCCGGTCGCGGTTGAGGAAGAGCAGCCGCCAGTCGCCCATGCCTTCCCACTCGCTCAGGTTCAACGCAACGCGCTCCGAGCTATTGAACAGGAGCTCGAACTGCTTGAGAGACTGGGTGCGGATGCGCTCGACTTCCTCCTGGGTCGCGGGACTCTTCGTGGCGAGTTCATCGACGGTCTTCAGGAGGATGTCCCTGGCCTCTTGGACGGAGTTCTCCTTGCGCACCTCGGCGCGGACCCAGAGAATACCGGGCTCCTTGAACTGGAAGGCCTCGCCCGAAACGCGCGCCGCCTTCTTGGTTTCCACGAGGGCCTTGTAGAGGCGGCCTGCCGGGGCGTCAGTGAGGACTCCGTTGAGGATTCTCACCGCGGCGAAGTCCTGGTGCGAACCCGCAGGCACGTGGTAGGCCGCCATGACTGCCTGAGTGTCTCCCACGCGCCGCAGCGTCAGGCCCCTTTCGCCATCCTGCGTAGGCTCGGCCGTGTAGGTTGGGTAGAGTTTGCGGGTGGGGCGAGGGATCGGGCTGAAGTACTTGTCGATGAGTCTGAGGGTCGCGGCTTCATCGATCTTCCCGGCCACGATGAGCACAGTGTTGTCGGGCTGGTAGTAGCTCCGGTAGAACGCCTGGAGCCGGTCGATCGGCACGTTTTCGATGTCGGCGCGGGCCCCGATGGTGGATTTGCCGTAGTTGTGCCACTCGTAGGCGGCCGCCATGGTCTTGTCCATCAGGACTTCGAGCGGATCGTTCTCGCCCATCTCGAACTCGTTGCGGACCACGGTCATTTCGCTATCCAGATCCTTCCTGGCGACGAACGAGTTCACCATGCGGTCGGACTCGAGATCGAGCGCCCAGTCCAGGTTCTCAGGGGTGGCGCGAAACGTCTCGAAGTAGTTGGTGCGGTCGAACCAAGTGGAGCCGTTGGGGCGGGTGCCATGGTCCGTCAACTCCTTGGGAACATTCTGATGACGCGGGGATCCCTTGAACAGCAGGTGTTCCAACAGATGCGCCATGCCGGTTTCGCCATAGCCTTCGTGCCGCGATCCGACCAGATAGGTGGCGTTTACGGTGATGGTTTCCTTGGATGGGTCGGGGAAGAGCAGCACCTTGAGCCCGTTTCCCAAGTGATACTCGGTGATGCCCTCGACCGAAGTCACCTTCTCGATCCCTTTGGGCAAGGCCGGCGCGGAGCCCGTCTGGGCGTTAATCAGCGCCGCCGAGAACAGCGTAAGGGTCAGAAACGCGATGAACAGCCGGCGTGGAATCATGCTTGGCCTCCCAACTGCACTCCTTAGGAATACCATGGCAGGCGTACTGAGCGGCTGAGGCCCGCCGACAACCTTGGGCCGGGTGTGGTATGAAAGTCTTGGGTAGATGCCAACCTCCAGTCGCCAGGACGTTTCAAAACACGCCGATATCACCGAGCTCAGGAAGCGGGCCGCGAAGTTCCGTACGCTCCTTCTGAGAACCAAGGCACAGATCGGAACCGCGCAGTTCGAATGGTATCCGTACGACACGCTGTCCGCCTTCGACCATCTGGACCGGCTGCTGACGGGCCGGCATCGGTTGCTTCTGGAACTGGCGGAGGATCAGCCCATCCTGGATCTGGGCTGCCAGGACGGGGACCTGTCGTTCTACTTCGAATCGCTGGGATGCGAGGTGCACGCGGTCGATCTTCCGGATTGGAACTACAACCAGATGCGCGGCGTCGCGCGGCTCCGGGAGGCGCTCCAGTCCCGCATCCAGGTGCATCAGGTCGACCTCGATACCCAGTTCAGGTTGCCGAACCACACCTTCGGCCTGGCGCTTTTCTTCGGAGTTCTTTACCACCTCAAGAATCCGTTTCAGGCTTTGGAGATCCTGGCAAGCCGGGTGCGCTATTGCCTGCTGAGCACGCGAATCGCGCAGGTCACGCCGGGGCCGGGAATCCGAATCCAGGACCAGCCGCTGGCCTACCTTCTGAGCCCGGGTGAGACGAACAACGACAAGACGAACTACTGGATCTTCTCCGAAGAGGGACTGCGGCGCCTCATCCAGCGGTCGGGATGGCAGCTTTGCGAGTTCATGACCATTGGATGCACGAGAGACTCCGACCCAGTCAGCGGCGACCGGGACGAGCGCGCGTTTTGCCTGCTGCGGAGCACGGCCGGCGGGGACGGCCGCATGGAGTTGCTGAGCGGATGGCATAGGCTGGAGCACGATTGCTACCGCTGGACCGAGCGCCGGTTTTCCGTCCGGCTGAAGGCGCCCGCGCCGGAGCTGGCCGCGAAACTCCGATTGCGGTTCTACATTCCACCGAACACACTCGACACGCTGGGACCCATTACGCTTTCGGCGGAGGTAAACGGAGTGTCGCTGTCTCCTCGGACCTACGCGTCCGCCGAGGAACAGGTCTACTCGGCGGATGTTCCGGCAGCCGCCCTCACCGGCACGCGCGCGCTGGTTGAGTTTGCATTGGACAAGGCCGTCCCTCCGTCTGCTGAGGACAACCGCGAGCTGGGAGTGGTGGTCCGCTTTTCGGCGGATGCGGACCCGCCGGCGCTACTCGTGCAACCATAGGAGAATGGAATCCCAGGCGGGCTCGACCCGCAACATCGCCATCATCGCGCACGTCGATCACGGCAAGACCACGCTGGTGGACGCGATGCTTCACCAGAGCGGCATCTTCCGCGAGAACGAGGCCGCCGCTCTCATCGAGTGCGTCATGGACTCGAACGACATCGAGCGCGAGCGCGGCATCACCATCCTCGCCAAGAACACCGGGGTGCGCTATCGCGGCGTCAAAATCAACATCGTGGATACGCCCGGGCACAGCGATTTCGGCGGCGAGGTGGAGCGCTCCCTCAAACTGGTGGACGGCGTGATGCTGCTGGTGGATTCGAGCGAGGGCCCGCTGCCCCAGACCCGCTACGTGCTCACCAAGGCGCTCGAAGCGCAGCTCCCGCCCATTCTGGTCATCAACAAGATCGACCGCCCGGACGCGCGCATCCAGGAGGTGCTCAACGAGATTTACGACCTCTTCATCGACCTCGACGCCACCGAGGACCAGCTCGATTTTCCGGTGATCTATGCGAACGCCAAGGCGGGCGTGGCCAAGCTGTCCCTCGAGGACCCTTCCGAAGATCTGCGCCCGCTGTTCGATACCATCGTCACGCACATCCCCGCTCCAGCGGGCGACCCGGAGGGCGTGCTGCAACTGCTGGTGGCCAACCTCGACTACAGCGACTACCTGGGCCGGCTGGCCATCGGGCGCGTGTTCGAAGGCACGCTGCGGCTGGGCGACGAAGTGGGAATCGCGAAGCTCGACGGCACGCTCCAGCGCACCCGCATCACCAAGCTATACTCCTTCGAGGGCCTGAAGCGCGTCGAGGAGAGCATCGGCCGGCCGGGCGACATCCTGGCCATCGCCGGAGTGGAGGGCATCACGATCGGGGAAACCATCACCCACCCGGACAGGCCGGCGCCGCTCGAGCATGTGCCGATCGACCAGCCCACCATCGCCATGACGTTCACAGTGAACACCTCGCCCTTCTCCGGCCGCGACGGCGCCTACGTGACCTCGCGCCACCTGCGCGACCGGCTGGACAAGGAACTGCTCACCAACGTTTCGATCCGCGTCGAGGAGGCCGGCGGGCCGGACGCATTCAAGGTGATGGGCCGCGGCGAGCTGCAACTGGCGATCCTGATCGAGATGATGCGGCGGGAAGGCTACGAGCTGATGGTTGGCAAGCCGGAGATCCTGACGCGCAGCATTGCGGGCGTGCTGCACGAGCCGCTCGAAGTGCTCACCCTGGACTGCCCCGACACCTTCGTCGGCGTAGTGATGGACAAGATGGGCCAGCGCAAGGGCAAGCTCGTGAAGATGGTCAACCACGGTTCGGGGCGCGGGCGGATGGAGTTCAAGGTCCCGTCGCGCGGGCTGATCGGGCTGCGCAGCGAGATCCTCACCGACACGCGCGGCACGGCGGTGATGAACTCGCTGTTCCACGGCTACATCGAGTGGCAGGGCGAGATCCCGACCCGCCCCACCGGCTCGCTGGTGGCCGACCGGCCGGGCCGCACCACCGCCTACGCCATCTTCAACCTCCAGGAGCGCGGGGAGATCTTCGTCACGCCGGGCACGGAGGTCTACGAGGGGATGATCGTCGGCGAGAACGCGCGCGATGCCGACCTGAATGTGAATATCGTCAAGGAGAAGAAGCTGACCAACATGCGCGCCTCGACCTCGGATGAGGCCATCCGCCTGGTGCCCCCGCGCATCCTCAACCTGGAGCAGGCCATCGAGTTCGTCCGCGACGACGAATTCGTCGAAGTGACGCCACAATCCATCCGGTTGCGGAAGAAAGTGCTGGTGGCCGGGCAGCGGCGGTGACCGATCAGTTCCACCTGGCCGGGCGGGGGAAATCCGGAAACATGGTGACTGTCCCCGGTTGCCCATTGCCCACGCCGTCGACTGTCACCGTTTTTCAATAACCCCGAGCTATCCCTTGCGCCTGGTTCTATCGATCCGTCCTCTGCTAGGCTGGGGAGTTCTCTACTTGGCGGATCGCGAACGTGAAGGCGCGCCTGAAACAACTCCTGTTCCGTTTGCTCGGCAAGGATCCCGAGGCGGTAGTGGTCAGCTTCCTCTCCGGCGAGGAACCGCTGGCCGCCGCGATGCTCGAGGAGGTTCGCCGGCTGGTACCGGATCGCCGCCATTTCGCCGTCGCGCTGGAGCCGGGCTCCGCATGGCAGCTCTACGGCCGGCTGCGGAGGAGGTTCCGTGGGCTGCGCATCGGCCTCGCGCCGTTGCTGTTCACCGCGGACCCCCGCTTCCGCCCGCTCCGCCTCGCCGCGTTCCTGCTCGCGCCCTCGAAGATCCTCGCTTACAACTTGCGGCTTGAGCGCCACCATCTGAAGCTGCGCACGGCCATCGCTTCCTGGTTATTCCTGCGCGGTGTGCCCCTCGATCGCATTTTCCTCCGGCCACGCTGGCTCTGCCCGTGGAAGCGCGACCGCTCGGTCGAAGCCCAGAGCTACCGGCAGCTCGAGGGCCGTCCGTTCTCGCCGGAACGCCGGCGGGTTGCCGTACTCTCGCCCTATTTTCCGTACCCCTTCTCGCACGGTGGCGCGGTCCGGATCTTTCACCTGCTCCGCGAGATCGCGCGCGACTTCGATGTCGTCCTCTTCGCTTTCACCGAAGGCGGCCATGCCGAGGAGTGCCAGCCAGTGCTTGAGTTCTGCTCGAAAGTGGTCCTGGTTCCCAAGCCGCGCTACCGCGAACCGCGCTGGTCCACCCTGGCCCCGCCCGAGGTCCGCGAATACCGCTCGCGAGTGATGCGCAGACTCTGGGAGGGCTTTTGCCGCGAGTTCGAGGTCTCCGTGCGCCAGGTGGAGTACACCCACCTGGCCACCTACGGAGGTGAGATCCTGGTCGAGCACGATGTCACTTTCGACCTCTACCGCCAGGTTCACGACCGCCAGCGCTCCCTGTCCGCCTGGTGGAATTGGTGGCGCTGGCGCCGCTTTGAGACCCGCGTCCTGCACCGGTTTCGGTGCGTCGTCGCCATGTCCGAGAAGGATGCTGCCCTGCTTGGAAGGACTAATGTGCGGGTCATCGGCAACGGCGTGGACCTCGCGCGGTTCCGGCCCCAGCCCGAGTCCGCGGGCCAGCGGCTGCTGTTCATCGGGTCCTTCCGCCACTTCCCCAACGTTGTCGCCTACCGCTTTTTCACCGGGCAGATCTGGCCGCTGCTGCGCGACCGCTTTCCCGAGATGACCCTGACGGCAGTGGCCGGCCCCGATCCATTGCTCTACTGGCGCGCCGCCGCCGATTCGCTCGAGCCGCCCGCGGACGACCGCATCCGCCTCCTCGGATTTGTTCGCGATGTGCATCCGTTGTACGCCGAAGCGAACCTGGTGATCGTCCCCACCTTGGTTTCGGCCGGGACTAACCTCAAAGTGCTCGAAGCCATGGCCATGGAGCGCGCGGTGGTCTCGACTCCCTCAGGTTGCGCGGGCCTCGGTCTGGAGCACGGGGTCAGCGTTTGGGTAGCCGGAACCCCGGCCGCGTTCGCCGAGGGCATCGCGACTCTGCTCGCCGACCCCGCCCTGCGTCTCCGCATGGCCCGCCAGGCGCGCCGCGTCGCCGAAGAGCATTTCGACTGGAAGCGGCTCGGGGATCGTCAGCGCAGCGTCCTCGCCGGGATCGCCCCCTCCCCGCTCGTCATCCGCCCAGCCGCCGAGCACGATATCGCGGACCTCGACCGCATCCAGAAATCCTCCCCGGAAGCCGTTCTCTGGGAGCCCCAGGGCTACCTTGCATACGACTGCCTGGTTGCGGAACTGGCCGGCCGTGTGGTCGGGTTCGTGGTCTGCCGCACGCCGGTCGATGCGGAATCCGAGGTGCTTAGCCTGGTGGTCGATCCCCCACTGCGGCGCCACGGCATTGGCCGGCGCCTGATGCTGCACGTGCTTGGCCGTTCCCCCGGGACTTGGTTTCTGGAGGTCCGCGAATCCAACACGTCGGCCCTCAACTTATACAAGAATCTGGGCTTCGAGGAGACTGCCCGACGGCCCAACTACTACCAGGACACGGGTGAAACTGCGGTTGTCATGAGGCGCCAATCGTGCTAATGTCACAATTGGCAGCCGGGTCTTGTAGGGTCCCGGCTCCGAATGTGGTTGTAATGAATCTCCTGCAAGTCACCTGCCGAGCCTACTACCCCATTCAAGCGACTCGGGCTGGCAACTTCACCGCAAGGAGCACTACGCCTATGCAATTGACCCCGGAAGAGCTCAAAGCGCATCTGATGGAAACCGACGAAGGATTCCGACTTCTGGTCAAGCAGCGCTGCGAGTACAAGAAGCAATTGGAAGCTCTGTCCTCCCGGCCTTATCTCAGCCCGGAAGAACAGCTCGAGGAAACTCGCATCAAGAAGCTCAAGCTCCGCTTGAAAGACCAGATGCAGGAGATCATGGATCGGTACCGTCAGCAACACCAGACGGTCTGAACATCGGGTGCGCTGACCGCTTCCTCACAGGGTGGGGCATGCCTCGGCTTGCCCCGTTTCTGCCTGCGCATCGCTCACCGGCGGCGCGAAAGTCAAAATAGTACTGCGTCGCCGGGCAGGATTCGTACTGGACCGCGAGTGCGCCTCCACCCCTGCAATTCACCTTGCGTATCCTCGGCCCCTCAAGCTTTGCTCCTCCGGTTGCGCTCCCGTCTCCCTCTCCTTCGGTGGTGGATTCGTCCGCACAGCGTGCCGGGCTCCAGCTCGCGATCGGGGATATCGTTCATGATAACGGATGGATTCTCGAACGGAAGCGTGCAGGCCTCCGCAGCCACCGGCGCCCCCGCGGACGTGCTCGACTCGGCCAGCTCATATGAAACGGCCAGCCGAGACCTGCAATCCGACCTCGCCTTTGTTTACATCAACTTCATGCTGGGGCAAAAGACGCCCGCCCAGTTGCTCATCGGGCCCAGGTACGAAGAGGACGGACCCGAGCCGTCCACGTCGGGACTTGTTGATCCATATGTCCTGTTACTTATGCGCGGATGGAGTTCGGCCCCACGCCGCTAAGCAGTTATTTCTTCTCCAGGCCCGTGACCGACCTCCACCCTGAGCTCATCAAGGAGACCCGTAAGCCAACCTTCCGGCGGAAAAGGTAACTGTACACCCCCACCCCCAGTTTGATGATGAATCGGGTCATCAACCCCATCCTCTGTCTGCGCACGTCATCGGCTGAAATCCCATGTCCGGCATAGACCCGCTTGAAGGCAAGGCAGAAACAGATATAGGCCATCCTCGCGGAGAAGGGCTTCGACTTCAAGAATCCGCTCCTCGTCCGCTTCCAGGTTTCCCGCCAAGAGTAGAACGTGTCCCAGCACTTTTTGTTTTCAGCGATTAACTCGTGCCGGCTCATGTGGGGGTGCTTCAGAAAATCGGCGGGCTTCAGCGGAGTCAGCCAAAAGCGGTCGCGCAGAAGCTGAGTTTTGTGTTTCGGGGTGAAGTCCGCTCGCCCGAGATTTTTTTGATCGCGGATCATTTCGTAGTAGTCCTTGCTCCCGGGGTAGGGGCTGTAGAAGGTAAACTGGGCCAGCAAGGTGCCGGACTCACGAGCGAATCGGCGCATGGTTGCGAGTGTCTGGACCGTATCGGACTCGAGACCGGAGATGATTGAGCTCATGACCACGATGCCCCGCTCTTGAAATTTGCGGATCGTCTCGACCATGTTCCGGCCGGCGGGGTTCCCCCCCTTGTTAGCGCTGGCCAGGCCCTCTGCGGAAAAAGACTCGACGCCGATCAGCGCGGCCCTGATCTGCACCTGCCGATACATCGCCGAAAAGTACTCTTCGTCGTTGATCACCTCCGAGGTCATCTGGGTGATCGCGGAGACGGTCTTGGGAACCCTCCGGTCGTACTCGGCAAAAAAACGCAACCGCTCCTCCCGGACGCCCTCAAGCTCTTTCCTCTTCTGCGCACTCGGCTCGCGCGCGATCCGGCTCAGGGTCGCCGGGTTGAAATTGTCATCGGCGAAAGCGATGTAGCGATAGCCCAGGTCGGACAGCTCGTTGACCTCCTCGATGATCCTGCCGGCTGGCCGCTGGCGTGGCTGGCGCCCATCCATGACCCAGACGGAGCAGAAGTTGCAATTCTCAGGGCAGCCGGCCACGGTCTGCACGGTCGGAAACATATACTTGGCCGGGTCGAGCAGGTTCCACCGCGCCTTGAGCATCGCTTCACCCGGGATGCGGCCGCCACGATAATGCTTCTGCAACCGGTGGGTGAGCGCATCTTCGATCACTCGGCGCCAGATGACATCGCCATTGCCGGTGACCACGCTATCGGCCCCCATCTCCAGCGGCTCATCCGGAAAGATCGTCGCGTGGATTCCGCCCACAATCACCGTTGCGCCCTTCGACTTGGCCTCCCTCACCACCCGGTAACCAGCGAGACAAGTGCCGCTGGTAATGCCGACCCCGACGATGTCTCCGGGGCGGACGAACTCGGCGTCAAAGTCTTCGACCGCCTCATCTACGATCACCGGATCGCCGATCAGGTCGGCCGGGGTGGCCTGTGCCAGCACAAACAGCCACCTCGGAGTAACGAAGCTGTACCCGGCAGTAAACATCGAAGGATTTACGAGTATGACTTTGGGCACCTTCCCCTCCTCAGACACAACGCGAATTCACTCCTCGACATCAGCCGCCACGCGACGGCCCGGCGCACGGATCTCCATCTATAACGGCGCCCGCTTTATCAAGAGACACCGGCACTTTCGTGAGCCCGGAGCAGGGTCAAGGGCGGTCCGGCGCTTTCTGTCGGACCGTTCATCGCAGACCCTGGACGCTGCGAACGGCTCGCTATACTTGGGCGTCGACGAAGCACGCGCAAAGCGCGGCTTCGTCTTTGTCAGGATCCTTTGGCAGCCTCTGACCAAGATTCCTTCCCTCGCATCCTACGGTGAGATCGGCTTCCACCAGCCATCTATTCGATCTTCAACCACCGGCCATGATTCGCTGTTCGAACTTCCCTCTCGGTTGCCAGGGGAGTCGGGGCGCTCCACCATTTTGTCGATGGACTTCGGTCCACTATGGAAATCCCCGGGCGACCATGCATACGAGCCGGCGGCACTTGGCTGCCTTGCTTCCCGCAGTTTCCAGCACAGCCGCACCGCCAACTCTCGCGCGATAACCACCTTGGCCACCGCGCTGCCGCGACGGAACCTCAATCTTAGCGAAGATTTCCATTTTGGCATCCTGGCCCCCTTCCAGTGTAAACCTAACCGCTTCCGTGAGGGCTGCCTTTTCATGCTTTCAACCCCGAGCGACTCCGGCGGCCCGGGAAAGGTCCAGCTCTCCCTCCTTCGAGTACGGAAAAACCCGGAAGTGCCTGATTTCAAGCGATTTCTCATACACCTCTCCATCCCCGTCCTTCCTTCGGCCTGTTTGCTTCCCCGACGCCGCGCCATCGCCCCGAACAGCCGCCGCGTCAGATGGCTCTCTGCCAACAGCAGCCAGTAATACCGCGCATGCTTGATCAAACGCCCACCTGCCTTCACCAACCGCTGCTGCAAGCTCGCCAATGACCAGCCATCGGTCTTGTTCGGCAGCGCCAGACTCCGCCACAGGTTGCCCAGGTTGTAGGCGATCACGCTCAGCCACAGCCGCACCTCATTGGAGCGGAAGTGATGGCAGGACGGGCGGGTCATCTTGACGGCCTGTTTGCCTTCCTTGATACACTGCTCCGCGGTGCCCCGCCAATAAAGGCGTCCGAAGGCGTCAGGAGGTTATGAGTAAGTGGTGAAAATGAAAATGCAGGTTCAATGCGGGCATGAGGATCCGTGGTGACACCAACTTGAACCCGGTGAGCTACACCATCGGCCGCAACGGGTCCAGTTACAGGAACTTCATCCTGAACACCAAGGGCGCCGCTCAGATGCTCATCGGGCCGGGGTACGACCATGACCACGGCCCCGAGCCGGCTCCCGAACCTCCCACACTGGTCCTGGGCATGGGAGTCCTTCTCATCGGAATCGGCAAGTTCTTTCGGCCGCGGCTCCGCAACCGAGGGACCGCCCAGCGGTCGGTAGGATAGGGCTCCAGCCCTGTCCCGAAGGTTGCCCCTCCCGCCCATTCTCATCCTCCGGGCTGGTGCACACGCCATAACACCGGCTGTCGCCGTTTCTCAACAGCCAGCAGACCCCAGCCGCGCGCAAAGCGCCCGGAATTCTGGCTCTCCCCGAAGCGGGTCGAAGACCGGGTCCACCCCCATGAAGGTCACATCGGTGTCGTGGGCATCGGCAGCCTGGCGCAGCGACTCAATGCCCTGCTTTCTCTCGCCCAGGCCTGTGTGGATCATCGCCAGTGCGACGCCTGCGATGCCCCCAGCCTTCTGAATGGACTCGACCTCCGCCAGGACCGAGCGCGCTTCAGCCAGCCGTCCGGAGCGGGCCAGCGCGTTACCCAGCGGGCCGAGAGTCGTCGGCGAACGGCCTCCCTGTGCCGCCGCTTTCTCGAATTCGGAAATCGCCTACGCGAATCTGCCTCTCTGTGCCTCGCACAGACCGATGATGTCTCTGGCGGGGAAGAACTGCGGATCCATCTCCAGGTGGCGGCGTGCCACACGGATTGCCTCGTCGCCCCCCTCGCGCGATTGTCGCGGACTCACGCCGCCGGTATCGCGCTTCGGCCGGAAAGCGGCGCCGCGAGGGAACTGCCGGCACGGCGGCAGGCTTCCACTTGGCACGCCGGCGCCAGAGCGTATGCCCCACTCGCCAGGAACCACAGGTACCAGGTGGTGGCGGTCAGCGGTACCGGGAGCGGGCTGTGCCCGGAGATCCACACCGCGATGTCGCCCACGAACGTCAGGAAGATCCCCGCCGTGAACGCACCCCAGCATCGGGCGATCAACCCCCGGCCCATCTTCAGCGCCGAGCGGCGGATCAGGATGGCCTCGATCAGCAACAGGCTCAGCAGCGGGTCGTTGACGAGACTAACCGCCTGCTGGAAGCTCAGCGGGCTCCCGGGCGCTTGTAGCAGGGACTCGTCGTAGATCTCCCAGCCGCAAAAGCCAGCCACGACAACCATCAACAGCCAATCCGGGATCCGCGGGCGGCTCCGGATGCCACTCTGCCGGTAGATCCCCAGCGCCAGCGCGAGTCCCAACGCCAGCAGCACCGTCTGCACTGGTCCACCCAGGATCAGCCTGGCCCGCCGCCAATTCTCGCCAGCCACCTGGG
This sequence comes from Bryobacteraceae bacterium, assembly GCA_050008465.1. Taxonomy (GTDB): domain Bacteria; phylum Acidobacteriota; class Terriglobia; order Bryobacterales; family Bryobacteraceae; genus Fen-330. The sequence continues at coordinate 43,957 of JBEKMO010000014.1, read as the reverse complement.
AGAGGACCCCGCTCGTCAGACTGCATGCTGCCGCCACCGCCAGCACGGACCATACCAGCCGCATCGGCTCGCCCCGCGAGAACTGCCGCCGGGCCACCATGCTCAGCACCAATCCCGCCAGGTTCAAGGCGATCACGGTCAGCGTGCCCGGATACCTGAAAAACAGCGGCAGCCCCTCGGCTTGGCCCGTAGCCAGCCACAGCACCGACACCACACCGCCCACCAGGGCCGCAGCCGTCGCCCCAACGACCACATTGGGCAGTGAGACCTTCCCAACCAGCAGACGCGCTCGCTCAATCGCCTTGAGCACTACGCCGTTTCTGGGCTGAGGCACAACCGCTGGTCGCTCCCCTCGAGGATACGCCGTATCAACACGCCGGCGGCCCTGCGCCCCAGGAATGCAGTGAGCAGCGGCTCAACGGCGGTAATCAGATTGTCCGCCGGACCCCGGGAACAAGCAATGCTCTCCAGCAGCACCGCCGTCTCGGAACCGAAGTATAGTTCCAGTTGCGCGCCGATCCTGCGCCTCAGCTCGGCCAGACTCGATGCCTGCCCCTCAACGCCCTCCGCCGCAGCCGACCGCCTCCACTCCTGAATGAGGCCTAGCACCTGCTCCAACCCGTCGGCTGGCGGGACGCACTGCGAGCGGAACTGCGCATCGGCGGCCAGCGACAGCTCCCACTCCTCCGAGGCCGTTTCCGCCTCCCGAGCGCATCTGGGACAGGTCTCCAGGTGGCGCGCCACATCGCGCGCCTCCGGCTCGCTCAACTCCCGGTCTCTATATGCCGCCAGCCTGCCCGGATCAGGGTGCATAAGGAACTTCCCGCTTGGCAAAAAGACTCGCCCGCACCGGCGCCCTGCGATCCTCGCGCATCTTCTTTTGGACCCGCGCCAGCAGCGCCCCAACTGTGCCCGAGCGCAGCGTAAGCACGGCCGCGATTTCGTCGTAGCGCAATCCTTCAGCCCGCAGCCGGAAGCACTCCAGCTCTCGCGGGCTCAGAAGTTCCCATAGCCGCCGCGACATTTCCGCAAACCGGTACTCGGACTCCGGATCTGGCCTCTTATCGGCCCACCGGCCCACCGCCTCCAACCCGACTTCCTTGCGCGCACTCGAGGCCTTCAATGCATCCAGCAGAAAATTCCGCACTACCTGGAACAGCCACGCCTTGGGCCGCTCCACCGGTTGGCCCCCGCTGCGCGCCATAAAGTAGCGCAGGAAGGCCTCCTGCACCGCATCCTGCGCCGCCTCACGGTTCTTCGCCAGCACGATCCCATATCGGAACAGCCCAGCCGCGTTCTCCCGATAGAGCCGGACCACCTCCTGCTCGATCGTCTCCGCACACGTACACGCCCCTTCGGGCGAAGGTCGACTCTCGGTCACTGGCTTTGATCTTAGTACGTGGCGCGCCCGTTGGGTATATTTACTTTGGTTATTACCGTACTATGAACCCCCTTGCTCTCCTGCTGCCGCTTGTTCAAAGAAAAGCACTTCTTCCCTCCGCCGTGTAAAGAATCCTGGGTCCTCAATCGTCCTCAGTACTGACAACACGATCTAGGGTGAATCCCTGGTTCGATGCGTAGCGCACGCACTCGTGCGCCACGAAGGATTTGGAGTCCGCGGGCAGGCGTGAGGAGTGCCACATGGTTCGAAACACAGCAGGTCGTCGGAAGGCGCGAGAAAGAGGAAGCGAGGTCATCGAGTTCACTCTCATGCTCTTCGGCATTCTCGGCTTCCTGTTCCTTACCATCGACATCGCCTGGATGGTGTTCTGCCGGGCCAACCTCCAGACCTCCGTGCGCGAGGGGGCGCGCTATGCGGCCGTGACCGCGCGCGACTTTAAAGGCAAGCCGGTGGAGAACGTGACGGCGATCCAGGCTAGGGTGCAGCAGTTCTCCTTCGGGTTCCTGACCGGGAAAAACGCTCTGATTACTGTCAACTGGTACGATCCAAAGCACACCAGCACGCCCTTGACCGTATCCGATGCTTGTACCTTTAACGTTGACTGTGCCAACGGGACGGGCAACCTCGTGGAAGTGTCGGTGGAAAACTATCCCGCCAGGCCCCTGCTTTATGTATTCCACGACCCGAAGCCGTTCTGGTTCACGGCCCGGTCATTGGACCGAATGGAGTGAAGCGCATGCCCGGGAGGATGGAAATGTCCAAGACCAACCGAACTGAATCGGGCGTGGCGACCATCGAGTTCGCCCTGACGTCGCTGCTTTGGGTCCCCCTGCTGCTGGGCACATTGGTTTACGGCGCGGAGCTTATCAGAGCTATGCAGGCCGTCCAGGTGGCGCGGGACGTCTCCAACTTGTACGCGGGCGGGATGACTTTCTCGACCTCGCCGAATCTCCCGAACGACGCAACCAACCGGGCCTTGATCGCGCGCCTGGGCAAAGAATTGAACCTGCAAACGTCCGGCGGCAGTGGGCTGATCATCCTCACCACGATCAAGTTCATTTCGCAGCGGGAATGCGACACGCTCACGAGCAGCGGCGTGACCTGCACCAACCTGGCAAAGTGGGTCGTGGCGCAGCGGTCTACCATCGGCGACACTTCGCTGATGACATCCAGCCGCTTCACGACGGACCCAATGCCCGCCGCCGATTTCGATGACGGGGGCAACGTCGTTTCGGCCACAATAACTAATGCCGGGGTCACCTACACTTACCCCGTCTACCTTACCGACAACGCATTGAAGTTGAAGAGCACCTTTAACTTGCTCACTATCGCGACAGACGGTTCAGGCTACCCCCTGGTTGATGCAAACAAGCTGCCGGTAGGTTATGGGGCCGGCACCTCGGCTTACTTGGTCGAAGCGTCTTTCAGGTCCACACCGTTTCCCCCGTTCCGCAACAACGCCGGCATTTACGTGGTAACACTTTTCTGAGGGTGTGCATATGAGCGAGATGCAAGCGAACTCCCCGCGTCGGGAACAGCAGGCAGGCGTGGCCCTAATCCTGCTGACGCTGATGCTGATGTCCGTCCTGCTGCCCATGGTGGCCCTGGCCATCGACCTGACGATGTTGTACGTGGTCAAGTCCAAGCTCCAAGGGGCCGTTGACGGCGCCGTGCTGGCCGCTGGGCGCTCCATCTCGGGCGCGGTATCTCTTAGTGCTCAGGCCACCAGGATGAATACCGTCGCGCACCAGTTCTTGAACGCCAATCTCCCCCTGAATTACTGGGGGGTGACCTCCGCGCCCACAATCGCGGAGGGCACCTGCGCCAACATCAACAACAATTTGAGTGCTGGCAATGGCGGCTGTATCCTGTGGCAGCCCCCCGATTCCAGGGAGATTTTCGTCACTGTCACCGCGAGTGTAACCGTGCCGCTGCTGTTCGCCCGCACGATAAAGGACGCCTCGGGGCACTTCAGTACGACCTCCGCCGTGGGCGCCGCGGGGCAGGCCGCGCGCCGCTGGGTCCGCCTGGTGCTCGTTCTGGACCGGTCGAACTCGATGAATTTGCCTTGCTCTCCGACCTGTCCGATCGATGCCCTGAAGGATGCCGTATCGAACTCCGACCCGCGGTACGGTTTTGTGGTTAACTTCGACGAATCCCGCGACCAAATGGGACTGGTTATCTTTGGCGGCAGTGCCCTCGTCGCCTATCCCCCGCGGAACTACAATCTCCCCGATAGCGGCACTGGCCCGGACCAGCATTTCAAGACGGGCACGCCGAACATCGTAGACCAGGTCGGCAGCTACCTCGCGGCCGGTTCCGCCACCGGGATGGCCGAAGCGCTTATTCTGGCTTACAAGGAGCTCACCAAGACCCCGCAGCCGCTCTACTACAACGTGATCGTGCTGTTTACCGACGGCATGCCAAGTTCCTTCACGGCGAGCTACAACGGGAACCCGGCAGTTTCTCTCTACCCTGGCGACACCGCTTCCACGGGTTCCGCCAACGTGGTCAAGAACGCCGGCTGCGCAAACTGGAATACCCCCCTCAACCCGATTATTGGCTGGATGACGCAGACTGCCAGCTTCGGCAACGTCAACAACGCCATTGGAATCTTTCCGCTGATGAAGAATTCCCCGTACCCTCCTGGGTCGGTCCCGCTCGCGAGTCCGACCCCGACCCAACTCGCCACCGACGTGAACGGTTGGCTCTCCAATCCCGACCGCGACTACCTCGACAGCTACGGCCACTACTGGCCAGTTCAGACCAATAGCCAAGGCTGCCAGTTCAGGGCCGATCCCACGTGGACCAGCCTCTCGAATGCTGATTTGAGCAGTTTCCCCACAGAGGACCTCTACGGAAACAAGACCAATACCATCGATTACCGGAACTCATTACTCTATCACAACGCCAATGTCAACTTGAACATGAACTCGGTCAACAACGCGTATCAGATCGGGCTGGCGTCCTGGAACACTACTTTCAATGCGGGCAAGCGGATCCGCGGGGACACGAACCTGCTCCCGACAATCTACTGCATCGGCTACCACGGGAAAGAGGACGTCGACAAGGCGTTGCTGAAGCGTCTCGCGAACACGAATAAGGACTTTGCAGACTGGGCGCATGACGCCTATGGGCAGTACCTCTCCAGCGACTATGACCCCAATTCCACAACCGGCATGTACTACGACGCCGGGCCGGGCTCGATTGGTTACGCCTTCCAGCAGGTGCAATCCGAACTCCTGAGACTGAGCCATTAAGCGCCCGGAGCTGATCGCCACGCTTGGGTGTGCGAAAATCGAGAATCGCACCCATGGCCAAGATCTTCCCGTTCCAACCCTATCGCTACACCCAGAAAGCCGGGCCGCTCGCCAACCTCCTCACCCAGCCCTATGACAAGATCACCCCGCAGATGCGCGCGCGGTATCTCTCGCTCAGCCCATACAACCTGGTGCGCGTCATTCTGGGTGAACGGTTCCCCTCGGATTCCGAAACCGAGAACGTCTACACCCGCGCCGCCCGCTATCTGAGCGACTGGATCTCGACCGGCATCCTGGCCCAGGACGCCGAGCCGGGCTTGTTCGCCTGCTTCCAGGAGTTCTCCTCCCCGGACACCGGCGAGCGCCTGCTGCGCAAAGGCTTCATCGCCCTGGGCGCCGTCGAAGACTACGCCGAGGGCACCGTCCACCGCCACGAGCAGACCCTTTCGGGCCCCAAGCAGGACCGCCTCGAGCTGCTCCGCCACACCCGCGCCCACGCCGGTCAGCTCTTCATGCTCTACCCCGACCCGCTCGGCGAAATCGACCGCATCCTGGACGGTGTCGCGCAGGCCGCCCCGCCACTCGAGGTCGCCGACGAGTATCAGGCTAGCCACCGGTTGTGGAAGATCTCCGACCCGCGGTTGATCGCCCGGATTCAGCAACTCATGGCGGACCAGCGGCTGCTGATCGCCGACGGCCATCACCGCTACGAGACGGCGCTCGCCTTTCGCAACCAGAATCCCGATCTGGAGGGCGCGCGTAAGGTGATGATGACCTTCGTTAACCTGCACTCCGACGGCCTCAGGATCCTGGCCACGCACCGCGTGGTCCACGGCCTCAGCCGGTTCGACGCCAGCGCCTTCCTGAGCGCCGCCGGGCAGCGCTTCCACGTCACGCCCCTGGAATCCCTCGAGGCCCTGCGCCGCGCCTGGGCCGACGAGCGCCCGGAGGCGATCCGCCTCGGCCTGGCGCTCTCCGGCGGCCTGTACTTGCTGGACGCTCCCCGCGACCCGGGCCAACTGGATGTGAGCTTCCTCCACCAGGCCGTGCTCGATAACCTGCTGGGGTTGGATGAGGCCGACGTCCGCGAGCAGCGTCACCTCCGCTACGTGCGCGGGCTCGACGCCGCCCTCGAACAGGTGCGCTCCGGCGCCGCCCAACTGGCCTTCCTGCTCCATCCGGTCCCCGTCTCCGAGGTGGCCCGCATTGCCTTCGCCGGCGGTGTCATGCCCCAGAAATCGACGGACTTCTACCCCAAGCTGCTCTCCGGCCTCACCATCTACAAAGTGGGGTAAGGCTCAGCCTGGTCCTGGCTGCATGCCGGATGCGCCCGAGACTGCTGCGCCGCCACGCCCACAAGCCCTATACTATTTGAGGCGCCCGAATTCGTACCGGCGCGCGCTGTACTCTGCATGCTGCGGACAAAATTCGGACTACAGTCCTTCTTGATCGCCTTGAGCGCAACGCTGGCGCTGTTTGCGTTCTTCTGGTGCGTCCAGCTTGCGCCCGACGCGCGCGCCCCCGTCGCTCTGGCGGCCGCCGCCGTGGCGCTGATGCTGGCCGCCTGGGGACTGCTCTGGCGCGGCGTGATGGCGGATATCACCGGGCGCAAGCGTGCCGAGGAATCGTTGCAGACCGCGCACGAGGCTCTGCGCCAGGCCAACGAGGCCCTCGGAACTATCATCCACGCTTCCCCGCTGGCGATCTTCGCCTTCGATCTGGAAGGCAACGTCACAAGCTGGAACCCCGCCGCCGAACGCATGTTCGGATGGAGTCAGCAAGAGGCGCTCGGCCGGCGGCTGCCGCTCATCGAGGATCGCGATCTCGGGGTCTTCCAGGATCGGATTGAGCGCGGCAAGCGGGGCTTGAGGATGAACGGGCTCGAAGTGACTCAACGCAGGAAGGACGGCTCCTCGGTCACCATCAGCATGTGGACCGCTCCGCTCCGCGGACCCTCTGGCGCTCCCACCGGCTTCATCGCCCTCGCGGCCGACGCGAGCGAGCGAAGCCTACTGGAAGAGCGGCTCCGCCAATCTCAGAAAATGGAGGCGGTCGGCCGCCTGGCCGGCGGCGTCGCGCACGACTTCAACAATCTCCTGACCGTCATCACCGGCTACGGCTACATGCTCTTGGATGAGATTGGAACTGCCGAAGCGCCGCGGGCCAGCGTTGAGGAGATCCTTCGCACGGTCGAACGGGCTTCCGCGCTCACCAGCCAGCTACTGACTTTCAGCCGCCACCAGGTTGCCCGGCCGGTCGTCCTGGACCTCACCTCCGCCGTGTCCAAGATGGATCGCATGTTGCGCCGGGTCATTGGCGAGGACATCGAATTGGTCGCCGAGCTGAGCTCCGAGCTGGGCAAGATACGAGCCGACCCTGCACAGATCGAGCAGGTGATCCTGAACCTGGTGGTGAACGCCCGCGATGCTATGCTCGCCGGCGGCCGGATCACCATCCGCACCGCCAACCTCGAGATCCGCCCCGAGCATGATCTGGCCCACCCCGCCCTATCGCCCGGTCCCTATGTGTTGCTGTCGGTGGCCGACACCGGCCAGGGCATTGACGACGACACCAAGGTCCACATGTTCGAGCCCTTCTTTACCACCAAGGAACACGGCAAGGGAACGGGCCTCGGCATGTCCACGGTCTACGCCATCGTCAAGCGCAGCGCGGGCGAAATCCTGGTCGCCAGCCAGCCCGGCCAAGGCGCCACCATCAGCATCTATCTGCCCCGCGTCGAGGACCTCCCCGAGCCGCCGCGGCAACCCTCCCCTGCCGTCTCCGACGAGCGCGGCACCGAGACCATACTGCTGGTGGAAGATGAGGACGCGGTCCGCAAACTGGTGCACGAAGTGCTCTCTCAGCACGGATATGTCGTACTCCAGGCTTCTCGGCCCGAAGAGGCCCTCGAGCACTCCCGGCGCCACCCCGGCAAGATCGACCTGCTGCTCACCGACGTAGTGATGCCGCGCATGAGCGGCCGGGAATTGGCCGACCGTCTGGCCCCTGCCCGCCCGGACATGAAAGTGCTCTTCATCTCGGGCTATACCGAAGACGCAGCCGTGGCCCGCTGCCCCCAAACCGCGCTGCTCAAGAAACCCTTCACCCCCGCCGCCCTCGCGCACAAAGTCCGCACCATCCTCGACAACCGTACGTAGGACAAGCCTCCAGCCTTGTCCCCCTCCGGTCCCCACCGGTTTGACACAGCCCTGCTCGCTTCGCTAACCTAAGAGTTTCGAATGCAAAGGAGCGGACGAGTCTGTCCATGAATACAGAGTTTCCATCTCCCAAGGACATCACCCGGGCCTGGCATGTACTGGATGCCCAGAGCGAGTCGCTCGGGCGGGTAGCCAGCCAGGCTGCGATGCTCCTGATGGGAAAGCACAAACCGATTTTCTCCCCTTTCCTGGATACGGGCGACCACGTCATCGTGGTCAACGCCGCCAAGGTGCGCCTGACGGGCCGAAAAGAGGACCAAAAGGTCTACCGCCGGCACAGTGGCTACCCGGGTGGGCTGGTGTCGGTGAGTGCCAGGAAACTGCGCGCCGTGCGGCCGGCGAACTTGGTTTATGAGGCCGTCGCGGGCATGCTTCCGAAGACCAAGCTCGGCAAGCACATGATCCGCAAGTTGCGAGTGTACCCGGGCGACAAGCATCCCCACCAGGCCCAGAAGCCGGTGGCCTTGTCCGTGGCCAAGTGAGGAGAGGCAAGAGAGGACTCTGAGTGGCAGCACCTGTACAGCATTTAGGAACGGGCCGGAGGAAGACCTCCGTGGCCCGTGTTTTTTTGCGGCCTGGCAAAGGGCAAATTTCCGTTAACGGCCGGGCTTTCGAGCACTATTTCGTCACCGAGGCGTGCCGCGCCGTGGTACGCCAGCCGCTGCTCGCCACCGAAACCGCCGAACGGTTCGATGTACTGATCCTGACCGATGGCGGCGGTGTTGTCGGACAGGCCGGGGCGGCGCGGCTGGGTATCGCCCGCGCCCTGGTTCAGTTTAACCTCGAGCTGCGCCCCAAGCTGAAGCAGCTCGGTCTCTTGACGCGCGACCCCCGCAAGCATGAGCGCAAGAAGTACGGCCAGAAGGGCGCGCGCAAGCGGTTCCAGTTCTCCAAGCGGTAATGAGCGCTGGCCGCTGTGGTTGTCCTTTCCTTCTCTCCGGGCACGCAAATCTCGCTTCGGACCGCGTGCCCGGTGGGTAAACCGGTAATTCACAAACAGGAGGTAGTTTGCCGTCAATTTCCATGAAAGAATTGCTCGAAGCGGGCGTTCACTTCGGGCACCAGACCAAGCGCTGGAATCCGAAGATGAAAGAGTATATCTTCGGCGAACGCAACGGGATTTACATCATCGATCTGCAGAAAACCCTGAAGCTGTTCAAGGAGGCGATGCGCTTCGTCGGCGAGATGGCTTCCCAGGGCAAGAACGTCCTCTTCGTCGGCACCAAGCGCCAGGCCCAGGAAGCCGTCTCCGAGGAGGCTACCCGCTGCCAGATGTTTTACGTCAATCAGCGCTGGCTGGGTGGCCTGTTGACCAACCACGTCACCATTCAGCGCTCCATCAAGCGCCTCAAGGACCTGGACGCGCTGGCCACCGAGGCCGGCTATCAGGGCCGCTCCAAGAAGGAAATCACCCGGCTCGAGCGCGAGCGCAAGCACCTCCAGCAGAACCTGGCCGGCATCAAGGAGATGCCCGGCCTGCCCGATTACCTTTTCGTGATCGACTCCAATAAGGAAGAGATCGCCGTCCGCGAAGCGCGCAAGCTCGGTATCCCGGTGGTCGCCGTGGTGGACACCAACTGCGACCCCGACCAGGTCGATTACCCCATTGCGGGCAACGACGACGCCCTGCGCGCCATCCGGCTCTTCTCCAGCAAGATCGCCGATGCCGTCATTGAAGGACGCGCCCTGGCGACCGAGCAGGAGTTCACCGCCGAGAAGATCGTCGCCGACGAGACCCCGATCGAGGAGATTCCCGAGTATACCCAGTACGTCGACCCGCGCTACGCCGCGCAACTGATGTCCGAGAGCCTGCCCGACGAGGATCTGCCCTCGGCATCCCTGCCCCACAAAGGTCCCGGCTCCGAGATCACCGAGGACTTCCCGGCGCGGGAAGAGAAGCCGTAAGTGGGGCAGGCGCTTTCGCCTGCCTCAACGTCGATTTCAGGAACAGGTAGGACAAAATGGCGGACATCACCGCACAACTAGTCAAGCAACTGCGCGAGCGCACCGGCGCCGGCATGATGGAATGCAAGAGCGCCTTGCAGGATGCCCAGGGAGATTTGGCCCAGGCCGAAATCGTCCTCCGCAAGCGCGGCATCGCTTCGGCTGCCAGGAAGGCCTCGCGCGCCACCAAACAGGGACTCGTCGGCAGCTACATCCACCCCGGCTCTCAACTGGGCGTCCTGGTGGAAGTCAACTGCGAGTCGGACTTCGTGGCCCGCACCGGCGAGTTCGCTCATCTGGTCCACGACATCGCCATGCAGATCGCCGCGGCCGACCCCCGCTTCATCCGCAAGGAAGACGTCACCCCGTCCGTGCTCGACCAGGAGCGCAAGGTCCAGCGCGACCGCGCTCTGGCCGAAGGCAAGCCCGAGAAGATTGTCGACAAGATCGTCGAGGGTCGCTTGAGCAAGTTCTACGAGGAGGTTTGCCTCTACGAGCAGCCCTTCATCAAGGACAACACGCTCACCCTCGGCCAGTTGATCGCCACCAAAATCGCCAAAACCGGCGAGAACATCACTGTCTCGCGCTTCTCCCGCTTCAAGCTCGGCGATCGCGACGAGGCCGGCGGGCCCTCCGGCGCCTGAACGGATTCCCCGTGCCCAGCTATGATCGCATCCTGCTGAAGCTCAGCGGCCAGGCGCTGGCCGGCGCGGTCCCTTTCGGCATCGACGCGGACCGTGTGCGCGTGCTGGCCGCCGAAATCGCCGCGGTAGCCCGCGCCGGCGTCCAACTCGGCCTGGTGGTCGGTGGCGGAAACTTCTTCCGCGGGGTGGCCGCGGCGGCTAAGAACATGGACCGGGTAACCGGCGATCACATGGGCATGTTGGCCACCGTCATCAACGCGCTCGCCTTGCAGGATGCCCTCGAGCAGCAGGCCGTCCAGACCCGCGTCATGACCGCCATCGAGATGCGCCAGGTCGCCGAGCCTTACATTCGCCGCCGCGCCATCCGCCACCTTGAGAAAGGCCGTGTTGTCATCTTCGCCGCCGGCACTTCCAATCCCTACTTCTCCACAGACACCGCCGCCGCGCTCCGCGCGCTTGAAATCCGCGCCCAGGTCATCGCCAAAGGCACCCGCGTCGACGGCGTTTACGACAAGGACCCCCTGAAGTACCCCGATGCCGTGCTGTTTCCCGAGATCTCCTACGTCGAGGTGCTCTCCAAGGCCCTCGCCGTCCTGGACGGTACCGCGGTCGCGATGTGCCGCGAGAATCAGCTCCCCATGGTGGTCTTCAACCTCAACGTGCCGGGCAACATCATGCGCGTCGCCCTGGGAGAGCCCACGGGAACCCTCATCCGGTAGACACCACACCCGCTCCCATGCGAGGATCGGACTTTAGGAACGTTCTATGAAACCAGGACACGATGAAGCCATTACGCAGACGTTCAAGTCCGTGACAGAAGTAGAAGCGCACGCCAGGGTGCGCATGGAGAAGGTCCTCGGTGACCTCCAGCACGCCTTGGCGGTGATCCGCACCGGCCGCGCTTCGGTGAGCCTTCTGGACCCGGTCAAGGTGGACTACTACGGCACCCCCACTCCGCTGAACCAGATTGCGACGCTGCACGTGCCCGAGCCTTCCCTGATCACGGTCCAGCCCTGGGACGTCTCCCAGATCGGCGCTATCGAAAAGGCCATCCGCAGCTCCGACCTGGGCTTGAACCCGTCCAACGACGGCAAGCTCATCCGGGTGCCCATCCCAGCGCTGACTGCCGAACGGCGGAAGGAACTTGTCAGACATCTCCACGGCGTCGCCGAAGACCACCGCGTGAGCATTCGTAACATTCGCCGCGACGCCAATGAGGCGCTGAAAAAACTCCTCAAGGACAAGCTGATCAGCGAGGACGACGACCGCCGCGCCCACGACGAGGTCCAGAAGCTGACCGACGCCTGCATGCAGAAGCTCGATCAGGCCGCCAAAGTCAAAGAAAAGGAAGTCCTGGAGCTCAAATAACACGACACGCCGGACGTTTTCCACCCAATTCGCCTGGCTCACCGCCGGTCTCGCGGCCTCTCCCGAGATTGTCTTGGCCCAGCGCGCCTTGGCCGGACGGACCTGGCCGCCCGGCACCGTCTGGCTCAACGCCAACGAGAACCCGGATGGGCCTCCCCAGCCGGCCCTCCAGGCAATCGCCCAGACCGCCGGCCAGGCTTGGCGCTATCATTTCCAGGCCTTCCGCGACTTCTACGCCGCAGTGGCCCGCAGCGAGCGCCTCGAGCCCGAACAAGTCGTCGTCGGCGCCGGCTCCACCGAGGTGCTCAACCTGGCGGTCCTGGTCTTCACCTCGGCCACCCGCCCCCTGATCGCCTGTCTTCCGACCTTTGAGGCGCCCGCCGAAATTGCCCAGGCCCTCGGGCGTCCCACTCTCACCGTCCCCTTGACCCCCTCCTACGCCGCCGACGTCAAGCGCATGGCGGCCGAAGCCGACCGCGCTGGCGGCGGCCTCATCTATCTCTGCAATCCCAACAACCCGACCTCTTCACTCACCCCCCAGGAGGATCTGGCCTGGCTGGTCTCCAACCTCCCGCGCAACACCGTCGCCCTGATCGACGAGGCCTACCTGCATTTCGTCGAGGACTGCGACTCCCGCAGCGCACTCGCCTGGGTTCGGGAAGGCCGCAACGTCATCGTGACGCGAACCTTCTCCAAGATCTACGGCATGGCCGGCCTGCGCGTCGGCTTCGCCTGCGGCAAGCCCGAGCTGATGCGCCAGATCCGGCCTTTCCGCAACAACGTCATCTCCATCCTCAGCGCGCGCGCCGTCGAGGCGGCCCTGGCCGACGCCGCCACCCTCATCCCCCAGCGGCGGGCCAGGCTCATCCGCATCCGGCGCGACTTCTGCGACTGGCTGCGCAAGAGGAACCTGCGCTACATCGAGCCTCACGCCAACTTCGTCATGATTGATGTCGGAGATGCCCGCCGGATGGCGGCGCTGCTGGCCCGCAAGAACGTCGCCGTGGGCCGGCCGTTCCCGCCCCTGGACAACATGCTACGGGTCTCAATCGGCGCCGAAGCGGACATGGCGAAGTTCAAGGAAGCCTTCGAATAGGCTAGGGCTCCAGCCCTGCCCTCTCTACATGCCACCCATGTAAGAATTACACCCGCCCGGCGTGGCTAAATTCGCCCACGCGTGTGTCCGGATGTCACTTTCTCCCCAGCTTCGGCGGCGAGGAAACCATTGCCAGCAGAAGGCTAAATATCACCAACATCGCGAGGATCCCGGCTACAAACATACTGTCCACCCCTACGGTCACACCAAGCTGATGCACGCAAGGGGCCAAACGTTGCGGGAGAAATGCTCGGCTGCTAGCGGATCGCTGCGGGCTTCTTCACTGTGCCCCGCGAGACGTCAGCACCGTCTTCAAGGTCTGGAACAGGATGTAGATGTCCGGCGTCGGCGAAATGTGCTTGATGTAGTACAGGTCGTACTCCAGCTTGGCGATCGTATCCTCGACCGAATCGCCGTACTCGTGGTGGATCTGCACCCAACCCGTGATGCCTGGCTTGACGCAGTGCCGCTGGCGGTAGTACGGGATCTTCTCGGCCAGCACCTTGACAAACTCCGGCCATTCCGGGCGCGGCCCCACAACCGACATGTCCCCTTGCAGCACGTTCCAGAGTTGCGGCAATTCGTCGATCCGCGTGCGGCGCAGCCAGCGGCCCACGGGGGTCACCCGCGGATCGTCCTTGCTGGCCCGCACGGCGCCCGTTCCGGCCTCGGCATTGGTGTATATGGAACGAAACTTGTAAAGGGTGAACACCTTGCCATTCCGTCCCACGCGAGCCTGCCGGAACAGCGCCGGGCCCCGCGCGGACAACTTCATGGCTAGCCCAGCCAGCGCCATCGCCGGCAGCACAACCAGGGCGCTCGCAAAGGCCAGCGCCGCCGAGTAGAACCATTGCAGCACAACCATGCCGTGCCTCGGCCCCATCTCCCCGGAGAAGATGAGCTGGGCCGGCCGCAGTTCCCTGGTGCAGATCCTCTTGCAGGCGTCCTCATGAGTCGTCGCGGCGTCTTCGATCGGGATGCCGGAAAACCGCCGATCGAGCAGGTCCTGCACCGGCATCCGGGAGCGCCGCTCGGTCATGCCCACCACAATCCGGTCTGGCTCGGTCGACGCGGCGATCTCGGGCAGGCTCTTCAGCGGCCCCAGCACCTTCGCGCCGTTCAGCGGACTGCCCGGCTCGCGGTAATCGTCCACGTACCCCAGGTTCGTGTACCCCAGTTCGGGGCGCTTGGCAAACTCCTCGTAGACCTTCTCCACCACCGGGTTGATCCCCACAAACAGGATTCGTTCCTTCGCGAACGCCCGCAGAAAGATGTGCCAGTAAGTCAGGCGCCAGGCGGACAGCGTGACCAGCGCCAGTACGCTGCCCCATATCATGACGCACAACGGCAGGCGCCAGTTCTGGTCGGCGTAGGATAGCAGCGCTTCCACAATGAAGGCCACACCGATCGCTTGCAGGATCTCCAGCACCAGCGCCACAGGGGAGACGCTCCGGATCTCCGCGTACAGATCGAGCAGGTGAAGGTAAACCACGCTGGCAAGCACGACCACTACGATGCGGGCCAGGCCGCCGTCGTACAGCAGGTATGTCGACGGGGCAACCTCCAGAATCAGGTTACCCCGCCAGAACCTAGCAGAACGTCAGGAGCACCTTTTCCGACATCAGCAGTACGACGATGCTGGCCGGAACCGGAACCCCGGTTTTTCGAATCATGCCTGACTACGAGGTCTAACACGCCGGCCGCTTCTCTGGCATCGGACTGGCCCGCCATCCGCCCCCTCTGCTAAAGTCGATCTTTATGCCCGCCCCCGCCACACCACAGCCCGAGATGACCGTCAAGGCTGTTGCTCTCGGCCTCTTCCTGGCTCTCGTCTTCGGCGCCGCCAACGCCTACATCGGGATGAAGGCTGGCCAGACCGTCGCCGCGACCATCCCGGCCGCTGTCATCGCCGTCGCGGTCTTCCGGATTCCCCGCTTCCGCGGCGGCGTCCTCGAGCAGAATATCACCCGAACCGCCGCTTCGGTCGGCGAGGCCCTGGTCGCCGGCGCGGTCTTCACCATCCCCGCCTTCATGCTCGTCAACATCGGCGGCCAGCGCCTCTGGAAGGACCTCGCCTCACACTATTGGCAGGCGGCCTTCATCCTCCTCGCCGGCGGCCTCATCGGCGTGTTCTTCATCATCCTCCTCCGCCGCCCCTTGTGTGTCGAATCCGATCTCCCCTGGCCCGAAAGCGTCGCCAGCGCCGAGATCGTCAAGGCCGGCGACCGCGCCAGCGACGCCCCGCGCTACCTGTTCGGCGCCATGGGCCTCGGGGGCCTCCTCCAGTTCCTTACCGACAAGCACGGCCTGCAAGTTTTCCGCGAGTCCTCCAACGGTTTCCTGCACTTCTCGCGCGCCATCGTGCACCACGCCGATCTCGACAGCAAGCCCCTCGCCGACGTCACCTACGCGGGCGGCATCCCTTGGGCCACCCCCGCCCTCTCCCCCGCCCTGATCGGCATCGGCTACATCATCGGTCCCCGCCTCGCCGCCATTACTGCCGCTGGCGGCATTATCGCCTGGTGGCTCCTGGTTCCACTCCTGCTGTTCTTCGATCCCGACCTGCCCAGCCGCCTCCACTTCTCCGCCAACGCTCCCTGGGATGTCATCGCCAATTCGGTCTGGTTGAATATCGTTCGCCCCATCGCCGTCGGCATGATGCTGGTCGGAGCCTGCCACACCCTGTTCTCCATGCGCGACTCCATCCTGCGCTCCCTCCGGGGCGCCTTCACGGCTTCTTCCGCCGCCCGGAACGGCGCGCCGCTCGCGCCCTCCGAAAGGGACATCCCGGCTCGTTGGATCCTCATCGGCATCCTGGCACTGTTGGTTCCTATCACCGCCATCTACTTCTACTTCACCCACGGCTGGGGCTCCGCGATCGTCGCCGCGCTGGTCATGACCCTGACCGGCTTCCTGCTCTCCGCTGTGGGCGGCTACCTGGTAGGCCTGGTGGGCAGTTCGAACCAGCCGGTCTCCGGACTGACGCTCGCCGCTCTGGTCATCGCCGCTCTCGTGATGTTGGCCATCGGCGTCCAGGGCGCCGCCGGCGTCGCCGCGGTCCTCGGCGTCGCCGCCGTCGTTTGCTGCGCCTGTTGCGTCTCGGGCTCCCTGATCCAGGACCTCAAGGCCGGCCACCTCCTCGGAGGCACTCCCTGGAAGATGGAAGTGGTCGAGATCGTTGCCGTCACCCTGCTCTCTTTCTTCCTCATGTGGCCGATCATCGTCCTCCACCAGGCTTACGGCATTGGCAGCGCCGACTTGCCGGCCCCGCAGGCCGGTCTCATGGCCCAGCTCGCCACAGGCATCGTCGGTGGCCAGCAGGCTTGGGGCCTCATCGGCATCGGCGCCGCGTTCGGCCTTGCCCTCATCCTCTGCGGCGCCCGCTCGCTCATGCTGATCGCCGTCGGCCTTTACCTCCCCTTCAAGACCGACACCGCCATCTTCCTCGGAGGCCTCATGCGCTGGGCCGCCGACGCCCTCGCCAAGGACCGCCCCTCCGCCGAGGAGAAAGGAACGCTGCTCGCCGCCGGACTCATTGCCGGCGAGGCCCTCCTCGGCATCCTCCTCGCCATCCTTGCCGTCCGCGACGTCCCCCCGATCGCCAGCTTCAGCTTCGTCCCCACTTGGGGCGGCTGGCTCTCCCTAATCGGCTTCGCCGCCCTCGCCTGGGCTCTCATCCGCCTCCCCCAAAAACCCGTGAAAGTTCAGCCAACCGCTTGCTAACGCGCACGGCTCTGAACCGGCCTCAGAGCCGCCACCGTCAGGGAGCGGTTGGAGTGGCCCCGGGATTATAATGGAAATCCTCAACACAATCTCGAGAGGACATCATGGCATCACCAGGAAATCTCTCCAGAATTGGGCGATATGAGCTGCAAACCTATCTCGGAGGAGGAATGTCCCAGGTCTACAAGGCCTGGGACCCTGCCATGAACCGCTTGGTTGCGGTGAAGCTGCTCCCCGCGGAGCTGGCCGCGGATTCGGAAACCCGGGCGCGCTTCGCAAGGGAAGCCCAGACGGCCGGAGGAATGGTGCACGACAACGTGCTCCGCGTTTACGACTATGGCGAAGACCAGGGCCGCCCCTTCCTCGTAATGGAGTTCGTCCAGGGTGAGCAGCTCGATCATCTGATTCGCGAGCGGCGTCTCACCAGCCTTCGGCGGAAGCTGGAGATTGCCCTGCAAATCGCAAAGGGCGCGGAACACATCCACGCCCACGGGATCGTGCACCGCGATCTCAAACCGCAGAACATCCACGTGGATGCCTCCGGCAGAGTCCGCTTGATGGATTTTGGCATCGCCAAAACCAAGGGCTCCACCTTGACCCGTCCCGGCTACACCCTCGGATCTCCCTACTACATGTCTCCCGAGCAGGTCCTCGGCTCCGATGTGACCCATCTTGCCGACGTCTATTCCTTCGGCGTGCTCCTCTACGAGATGTTTGCGGGACTGCGGCCCTTCACCGCCACATCCGTCGAGCAGCTCTTCGAGATCATTCGCGAGCGACCCGTGAACCTCGAACCTCTTGGGCAGGCCGCGGTTCCCGAGCCGCTCCGCCGCTTGGTTGCCCAGTGCCTTGCCAAGGACCCCCAGGCGCGCCCCCAGTCCTTCACCCTCATACGGGAACAGTTGGAACAGCTCTTGGGCGCCGCCAACGCCTGGTTGGAGGTGCTTTTCGATCCCCGGAAGGGAGAGAGGCTAGCCCTGCCGGACCAGATCCGGTTCACCATAGGGCGCAGTGCCGATCAAGATCTCGCCCTGAAAGAGGACCGCAGGATCTCGCGCCACCACGCCGTGATTTCCAAGGATCTCGTCCGCGGCTTCATGCTCCTGAACATCGGTCCCAACGGCACCTTTGTGAACGCCCGGCGGATCCACGACGCGGTAGTCCTCCACGACGGAGACAAGATCGGTTTCGGCTCTCCGGAGCCCCGGCTCGTCTTCCACGAGAAATCCTGACCGATCGTGGCACAAGCCATCTCGCCTGCGTCTTCACCTTACGGCTTCTTGTACGCCTCCTCCGCCACGCCCGGGTTGATCTTCATCTCCGTCGTCGTCTGCTCGGCCCGCTTCTTACCGCCCTGGTTCACCACCGCCTTGAACGGAATCTTCACTCCCTCCACCTCGCGGTAATCCGAGTAGATCTCCTCCGTCTCGGCCGGAGGCCCCATGAATGCCGCCGTGTACACCTTCTTCACCAGCAGGCCCGTCTTGGGATCCACGTACAGCTTCACCATCAGCTTCCGCGCCGGGTCGCTCACCGCGATCCCTTCCACCGCCTTGCCCTCCATTTCGGCCGGCCCCATCGCCTGCACCGTCAGCGCGCCGTTCTCGAAGTTCTGCAACAGCCAGAATGTATCCCGGAACAAGGCCTCGTCCGCCTGCGAGGCCGGCATCTCCCGCACATCTTGCCCCATCTTCATCCAGGACACCTTGCCGTCGTAGCCCTGCGCCATCTCCCCGGTCGGCAGCGCCACCTTGGTCAGCATCTTTCCGCCCAGGTTGTGCGTCGACTCCATCTTCATCGAGAACTCGCCTTGTGGCATCGACAGCGCCATGCTGCCCACCACGGTGTAGTCTTTCACCTTCAGCACCGCCGCGCCGCCCATCGCTTCCCGCGTCGCCGCGAGCAGCGCCTTGCCTTTCGCGATCGACTCCGGCGTCGCCGCCGGCAGCGCTTCCTGTTTCGGCTTGGGGATCGTGATGTCGATCGGCGTCACCTGGCCCAGCGTCGCCAGCGGCTGGTCGAAATCCTTCTCCTTGCCCAGCACCAGGATCGCCAGTTGGTCCATCTTCAGGTACTGCTTCGCCACCCGCAGCACGTCCGCCTTGGTCACCTTCTCGATGTTGGCCTGATACTGTTGCAGGTAGTCGCCCGGATACCCGAAGTAGTCGTAGGTCATCAGCCGCCGCACGATCTTTCCCGTCGAATCGAACTCGAACGCAAACCCCTTCAGGATCTGGTCCTTCGCTTTCGCCAGCTCGTCGTCGGTCACCTCCTCCGACATCTTCCCGAGTTCGTTCCGGATCGAGTTGACGATCTTCACCGTCGTCTCCGACTTCGTCCCACCTTCCGCCATGAACGTCCCCGGCCGGTCCCACCCGGCGCTCCAGCTCGACCCCACCGCGTACGCCAGGCCCTGATCGCTCCGCACGTGGTTCATCAGCCGCGAAGAGAAGCCCCCGCCCAGAACCACGTTCATCACCGTCAGCGCGTAGTAATCTGGGTCGTTCCGCTTGCCCCCGATAAACCCCATGTACACCGTCGACTGGTTCACGTCGTCCTTGTTGATCGCGTAAATCCCAGCGCGTTTCCGCGCTCCGGGCTCCAGTTCGGGAACCGGTGGCTTCGCCTGCCCGCCCCGCGCCCAGCCGCCCAGCGCCTTCTCGATCTTCGCCCGCATCTCTTCCGCCTTGAAATCCCCCCACGCCCCCAGGATGATGTTCTCCGGCTGGAAGAACTTCTTGTGGAACGCGATCAGGTCCCCCTGCGTGATCGAGTCGATGCTGGCGTACTCCGGGATGTGCCCGTACGCGCTGTTCTTCCCGAACAGCACCCGCTCGAACTCCCGCGACGCGATCTGACCCGGATCGTCGTTCCGCCGCGCGATCCCCTCCCGCTGCTGGATCTTCGCCAGGTCGATCTTGTCTTGCGGAAACGCCGGGTGCTGGAGGATGTCGGCCAGGATGCTCAGCCCGGTGTCGATATCTTCCTTCAGCACGGAAACGGAAGCGTTCCCCGAATCCTCGCCGATCCCGGTTTCCACCGAGGCGCCCAGCCGGTCCAGTTCCTCGTCCAGTTGGTCGCCTTTGCGCGTCAATGTGCCGCCGGTGCGCATCACCGTCCCCGTAATCGACGCCAATCCGGCCTTCTCCACCGGCTCCCACCGGTCGCCCGCCCGCACCCTCGCCGCCACGGTGATCGTCGGCAGCTCATGGTCCTCCACCAGGTACACCACCATCCCGTTCCCAAGCTCGAACCGGGTCGGCTCCGGCACCTTGATCTTGTTCGGCGGAGGATACTTCAGCGCCTTATAACTCGTCGCCACTCCGGGCTTCACCGCCGCCGGTTTCGCCGCCTGTGGCTTGGGCGCCTCCTGCCCGAACGCCGCCAGCGCCACCACCACCGCCATCACGCTTAGTCGCTGTCTCATAAGTCACCTCCGCCCCTACCGGGCCTTCGCCGTCTCCAAGGGCTCGATGGTTCCCACCGTCCGGTTGCTCTTGATGAACACCGCTTTCGACACCCGCATGATGTCTTCCGGCGTCACCGCGTTGATCTTGTCGAGCTGCCGGAACAGGTTCCGCCAGTCGCCCGTCAGCACCTGGTAGTTCGCCAGTTGTATCGCCAGGCTCGAGTTGTCTGCCAGCCCCCGGATCAGGCTCGACCGGGCCCGCCGCTTCACGCCGTCCAGTTCCTCTTTCGTCACCGGCTCCTTCTTCAGCCGCTCGATCTCTTCCTCGATCGCCTTCTCCGACTCCGCGTTGGTGTGCCCCTGCGCCGGCACCGAGAAAAAGATGAACAGCCCCGGGTATTTCAGCCCTGGCAGCCCTGGAATCCCCGCCGCCTGCACCGCGATCTTCTTGTCGCGCACCAGCGACCGGTACAGCCGGCTCGACCGCCCCTGGCTCATCAGGCTGCTGATCGCGTCGTACACCGCGTTGTCCGGACTATTGATGTCCGGCTTGTGATAGCCGGTCAGCAGGATCCGTTGCGATTGCAGTTCCAGCGTCACCCGCCGCTCTCCGTTCTGCGGCGGCTCCACCGTCCGCACCGGCGCCGGCTTCGGCCCGCTCGCGATCCGCCCGAAGTACCTCTCCGCCATCTCCCGCACCTGTTTCGGAATCACGTCCCCCACCACCACGCAAGTCAGGTCGTTCGGCGCGTAGTACTTCTTGAAAAACGCTTCCGCATCCGCCCGCGTGATGTTCTGTAGATCGCTCATGTGCCCCACTACCGGCTCACCGTACGGGTGCGCGACGTACGCCGAGTGCAGGAACTCCTCCAGCAGCTTGCCGATCGGCTGGCTCTCGGTCCGCATCCGCCGCTCTTCCATCACCACGTCCTTCTCTTTGAAGAACTCCCGCAGCACCGGGTCCCGGAACCGTTCCGACTCCAGGTAGAACCACAGTTCCATCTCGTTCGACGGCAGACTGAAGAAGTACCGGGTCGCGTCCCACGCCGTCGTCGCATTCAGCCCGCGGCCGCCCGCCCGCTCGATCGCCTCCCCGAACTCGTTCTTCTCGACGTACTTCCCGGCCGCCTCCTGAGCGTCCTTGAACGCCGCCTCGAGTTCCTTCACCTTCTTTGGGTCCGCTTTCTCGCCCTTCTGCCTCTCCAGTTGCAGCGCCGCGAACGCTTTGTCCACCTGCTCCAGCGCCACCTTCTCCTTCGCGTAGTCCTTTGTCCCGATCGTCCGCGTCCCCTTGAACGCCATGTGCTCGAAGATGTGCGCCAGGCCCGTAATGCCCTTGACTTCCTGCACCGACCCCACATCCGCGTACGTGAAGAACGACGCCACCGGAGCCGTGTGCCGCTCCAGCACCAGAAACTTCATGCCGTTCTTCAGCGTGAACTCCGACACCCGCCCTTCGATGTCCTTGAAATCTTCCGCCGCGAGCACCGTCCCCGCGGCCAGCAGTATCGCCGCCGTCAACAATCTCACCCGCTTATTCCGAGTCCTCATGCAAACCCTCCAATCCTCCCATTCAAGCACGTTCCGTCCCCCTGTAGGGCGGGCGTCCACGCCCGCGTTCGGCCTCCTGGCTGAACTCTTCCTTACGCTTGCGCGCATCTCAGCTCGGATTGTAGAATAGTCGCCATGATGAGAAACCGAATCCGTGCTGCTTTTTTTGGCGCCTTGCTCCTCGTCGGAACCGTCGCCACGGCTCAGAGGCCTGTCCGGGACATCGCTCCTGGCCGTCACCCGAATCTTGCGGCCGCGCAGGACTTGTGCCAGCGAGCCTGGGAGAGAATCCTCGAAGCGCAGAGGGCCAACGAGTGGGACATGCGCGGCCATGCTCAGAAGGCCAAAGACCTGCTGGATCAAGTCAATCGAGAGCTGAAGCTCGCGGCCGAAGAGGCCAACCGCCACCCGCGATAGCGGCGCCGCGTTCCCTGTTGAACAGACGAGTCGGAGGGCGGGCTTGAGCCCGCGCGGGGCTTGAGCCCCGCCCGCCCCTCAAATCATCTCCTCCAGCAATTCCGGCCTCGGCGACGGAATCACTACCTTATTGACCAGCAGCCCCTTCTCGGCCACTACGGCCGCCCCCGCCGCCACCGCCGCCTCCACCGCCGCCACGTTCCCCGTCAAAGTCACGAACGCCTTGCCCCCCAGCGCCATCGCCAGCCGAATCTCGATCAGCCGCACGTTGGCCGCTTTCACCGCCGCGTCCGCCCCCACGATCAGCGACGCCACCGAAAACGATTCGATCACCCCCAGCGCTTCCAGCGCCTCGATCTTGGTGGTCCCGCTGATCGCCGGAAACACGGATTCGTGCACGTTCGGAATCACGAAGCTGTCGATCACCCCGAAACTCCCGGCTTGAATCCCGATCTGCACACTCGACTCCACCGCCCCCACGTCCCCTCGCACCATCACCATGTACTTGCCCGAGCAGATCGAGCGCGACAGAATCAGCTCCACCTCGGCGGCCTTCAGCATCGCGTCGCAGACCTGGAACCCTGCCGCCACGCTGCCCAGTTCAATCAACCCAATCGAGTTCTTGGCCACCAGTCCCTACCTCTTGATCTCGATGCACGAATCGGTCACCGCCTCCACCGTCCCCGCGATGCTGGCGTGGATATTCGCGCCCAACTCCGCCGCATCCACCCGCCCGATGCAGGCGCCCTTCTCCACCTTGTCGCCCCGCGCCACCACCGGCCGCGCCGGCTTGCCGGCGTGCTGCGACAGCTTGATCCGCACCTGGGCCGGCTCAATTCTCGTCTCGCGGAACGGCGCCTCGCTCTCGTATTCCTCGACCTTCAGCCGCTTGCGCAACATGCTCAACGGAACCCGGCGCGCGTCCTTCATCGGGTGCACCACCGGCGGTTTCTTCTGCGTGAACTTGATCCCCGCCGCCCGCAGGTCGTCCTTCGCCTGATCGCACGCCTCCCGCGGGAACAGGTCTTCCGGGCACGCATACAGGGTGCACAGCCCGCACGAGCAGCACAACTGCGCCCACTGGTTCCAGTTGTCCGCTCCCGTCAGCGTGAATCCCAGGCTGCGCATCACCTTGTGCGGCATCACCTCGTAACCCAGCAGGTACCGCGGGCAGAACTCCGTGCAATAGCTACACTGGTCGCAGGCCGACTTCCCGATTCGGTTCATGTCCTGCTCGGCTCTCCCCTTCCGCGTCAGCAGGTAGTGGTCTCGCGGCAGCACGATCAGCCCCGCCGTCGTCTTCGTCACCACCTCATCCAGGCCCGGCGCCAGCGTCCCCATCAGGATTCCGCTGACAAACACGGCGAACTCCGCCACTGTCGCACCGCCCGCCGCCTCGATCAGCTCGCCGAAGCTCGTCCCCACCGGCGCCCAGAACGATTTCGGCTCCCGCACCGCCCCCACTACCGACAGAAACTTCTCCGTCACCGGAAGGCCCTCGCTCGCCGCCTCCACGTTATACAGCGTCTCGACGTTGTTCACCACCGAGCCCACCTGCAACGGAATTCCGCCCGGCGGGATCAGCCGCCCCGTCGCGCTGTACACCAGTTCGTATTCGTCGCCCGACGGATAGAAGTCCCCCAGCAGCACCAGCTCGATCGGCTTCGATTGCACCTGCCCCCGAATCGCCTCGGCCGCCGCCGCGTTCTTCTCCTTGATCCCGAACTTCCCTTTCTGCGCCCCGGTCGCCTTCATCATCAGGTGCATCCCCGCGACCACCTGCGCCGGGAAGCTCTGCATCAACTCGACGTCCTTGTGGATCAGCGGCTCGCACTCCGCCCCGTTCGCCAGCACGAACTCCACCTGCGACTTCGCCTTGACGTACGTCGGGAACCCCGCGCCGCCCGCCCCGACCACGCCCAACTCCTTCAACTTCTCGCTCAACATGGGGTCTTTTTGTTGTCGGCGCTTCAGCTCTTCAATCCGTGTCGGGTTTCGTGTCCGGGATCAGCCCCGGGATCAGCTCCGTGATCGGCTCCGGGATCGGTTCCGTGAGCGGCTCCAGGCTCTCTGGCTCCGTCGGCTGACCCGACTTGCGCTCCTGCTTCCGCACCGCCTTCAGCTCCCGCCGCTCCCGCCGGAGCTGCTCTTTCTGTCTCTTCTGGAAACTCGCCCTTCCGCGTCCTGCCATAGTTGCTCCAAAGGGGATAGCGCGCCAATGCGCGCCGGTTCTTCGAACTTCAGTGATTGCCTCCCGAGTATAGCAGACCTCTATTTCGTCTGGCTTCCGCCCCCCATTCGATCGGCGCCGCGTTTCCCACCACGAACAGGTACGAGCACGCGCCGATCACCAGGCACACGCACACGGCCACGAACGCCAGGAAGAACTGGCCCGTCTTCTCGACGATCAGTCCGGTGAGCCATGGCGCTGCGATGCCCGCGAGGTTGCCCAGGCAGTTTTGCATCCCGGTCCACTTGCCCGCCGCCGACGGGCCCCCCAGCGTTTGCGTGATGGCCCAGCAGTTCGACGAGAACAGCCCATAGGCCAGGCACCCGGCCGTCATCAGCGCCATCGCCGCCACCTGGTTCGTCAGCAGATTCGCCGGCAACACCAGGGTTGCCAGCAGCAGGCCGCTCGCGGCCAGCGTCTTCCGCACGCGCACCGCCGAACCGCCGCGCTCGATCAGCCGGTCCGAGAACCAGCCGCTCGTAATCGAGGCGATCGCGATTCCCCAGTACGGGATGGAACCGTAGACCGCCATCATCGTCTTCGAGAAGTGGCGCTCCGTCTCCAGGTAGGCAGGCAGCCACGTCAGGATGAAATACCAGGCGTAGTTTCCGCAGAACAACGCCACCACGGTTCCCCAGAAATCCCGCTTCTTCGCAATCTCCCAGAATGAAGGTCCGGCGGGCTCGAGCGTCGCCGCCTCCGTCGCGCGCTGCCCCCGCGGAATCATCGCAAACCAGGGCGCCAGCCAGAGCATGGCGCCGAACCCCAGGAAGTAGAACAGGTATCGCCAGCCCAGTCGCGCCACGATCAGCCCGCCAACCAGCGTCCCCAGCGCCGGCCCCGCCTTCGCGCCCGCGTCGATCGCCGAGTTGGCCAGGCCGCGGTGGCGCGCGGGAAAGTCGCAGGCGATCATCCTCGAATACGCCGGATAGGCCATCGACTCGCCCATGCCCAGCACCAGCCGCAGCGCAAACAGCCCGCTCAGGCTGTGCGCAAACCCCATCAGCGCCGTGGCCGCCGACCACACAACGAACGCCAGACCGTAAACCAGGTACACATTACAACGTCCCACCAGCCACGCGGCCCCCAACAGAAACACGGCGTAACTCCAGAAGAACGCGCTCAGCAAGCGGCCCAGATCGCCGGGGCCTAGCGATAGCTCGCGGCTGAGGTCCGTGGCCGCCACCGAGAGGTTGCTGCGATCGATGTAGTTGATCCCGATCGAGACCACCAGCAACGCCAGCAGCACCCATTGCCTTCTCGCGGTCATTGCCACCCATGCTATCACCGCTGGGTGTGCTTCCCCGGCCGTTCCCCTTCGGGCTCCAGCCTTGTCCCATTGTGCGGCGCGCCAGTTCATTCTACGATCAATATAGGCCATGGCCCGCCTCACTTCCGTGCTAATCCGTTACCACTACCTCCTCAAGACCGCCTCCGGCCTGGCCCTGGATTCCATCCGCGCACACAAAATGCGCAGTTTCCTCACCCTGCTGGGGGTGATCATCGGCGTGGCGAGCGTGGTGATGGTGGGCGCCGCGATCAGTGGCCTGGGGGCCTATGCCGAGGACAGCACCGCCAAGGTATTTGGCAGCAAGACCTACTTGATCGCGCAGATCGCTGGGGCGGTGGGTCGCAAGCTGTATTTCGAGAAGCTGAAGCGCAACAAGCCCGTCCGGCTCGAGGACGTGCAGTACCTCAGAGCCGTCACTGGCGATCAGGTCCTCTACAGCCCCTATAACCGGCGCTCGGAGGATGTCTGGCACGAGAATCTGCGCATCGAGGACGCCAGCATTCTGGGCGTGTCCTCCGTGATGCCGGAGATGCGCGACATCAACCTGGTGGACGGTCGCTTCTTCACCGACCAGGAAGAGCGGACCAAACAGTTCGTGGCGGTGATCGGGCAGGACCTGGTGGCCGCGCTCTTCCCAACCGCCTCGCCGGTGGGCCAGACCATCAAGTTCAGAGGCAACGACTTTCGCGTAGTGGGCGTCCAGGAGAAGGTGGGCTCCGCGTTCGGCCAGAGCCAGGACAACGGCGTCTACATCCCCTACACGGTCTTCACCCGCCTGTACGGCCCGGGCAATTCCATCGTGGTGTTCGGCCGCGCGCGTGACGAAAGCGGCCTGTCCGTCAACGAGGCCCTGGACCTCTCCCGCGTGGCTCTGCGCACCCGCTTCCACGTCCGCCCGGGCCAGCCCGACCGCTTCGACACGCTCACACCGGACGCCATGCAGACCTTCATCGAACAGATCCTGGCCATGATCGCCGCCGTCGTGGTGCCGGTGACCCTGATCTCGCTGGTGGTGGGCGGCATCGTCATCATGAACATCATGCTGGTGAGCGTGACCGAGCGCACGCACGAGATCGGCATCCGCAAGTCCCTGGGGGCGCGGCAGTCGGATATCCGGTTGCAGTTCCTGATCGAGGCCGTCCTGCTGGCGGCCCTCGGCGGCGCCATTGGAGTGCTCACCGGCGCGGCCCTTACGGAACTGCTCGCCCAGATCTTCCAGATCAGCCTCAGAATCACCGCATCCTATGTGGCCCTGGCGCTGATCGTCTCGAGCACCGTGGGCATCGTCTCGGGCGCCTATCCCGCGGTGCGCGCGGCGCGTCTTGACCCCATCACCGCCCTACGGAGCGAATGACCTCATGAAGATCACCTGGGGTGAAAACGTCGGCATGGCGCTCTCCGCGGTCTGGTCGCACCGTTTCCGTTCGCTCCTCACTGTGCTGGGAATCGTCATCGGCATCACCACGGTGGTCACCGTGAGTTCCCTGCTGACCGGCCTTCGCCAGGGCATCGTGGTGTTCTTCCAGGAACTCGGGCCTGACAACATCTTCCTGTCGAAGACCACCGGCGACCCCAACAACCCCTACGTTCCCCCGAAGGAGCAACGCCGCAAAGCGATTCGCGTCGAGTATGCCGACATCATCAGCCGGCTCTGCCCCTCGGTCGAGCAGACCACGGTGGCGTTATTTGTGCCCTCCGTGATGGGTGGCAAGCCGCTGGTGGCCAAAGTGCCCGGGGCGGATTCGGACCAGATCATCGTGGTGGGCGACCACCCCAACGCTTTCGCCATGATCCCGCGCGATATGGCCGCCGGCCGCCTCTTCACCCACGAGGAGGAACGCCGCGCCGCGCGTGTGGCCCTGCTGGGTTTCAAAATCGCCGAGGCGCTATTCCCGGACGGGCGCGCCGTAGGTCGCACCGTCCAGGTGGACGGAGCCGAGTATACCGTCCTGGGAGTCTTCGCCAAGGCCAAGGGCGGGTTCTTCGGCGAGAACGGCGTCGACAGCCAGATCACCCTGCCCTTGCGCACCGCCCAGTTGCGCTACCCGCAACTGGACCGCTACATGATCTCCGCCAAGGCCCGGCCCGGCCTCCGCCAGCAGGCCTACGAGGAGATCGAAGGAATCCTGCGCAAGGTACGTCACACTCCGGCCGGCGATCCCGATGATTTCAGCCTCTCGACCCCCGACCAGATCATCAAGCAGTTCGACAGCGTCACCGGCCTGATTGTGATGGTATCCATCGCCATTTCCGGGCTCGGCCTGCTGGTGGGCGGCATCGGCGTCATGAACATCATGTTGGTGAGCGTCACCGAGCGCACCCGCGAGATCGGCGTCCGGAAGGCCATCGGCGCGCGGCGCATCGACATCGTGACCCAGTTCCTGATGGAAGCCATGGCCCTCACCGGAGCGGGCGGATTTCTGGGGATCGTGTTCGCCGTTCTGATGACCATGCTGGTGGGAGCCCTGGTGCCTTCCCTGCCCTCCGAAGTTCCGCTCTGGGCCGTTCTCACCGGTCTCGGAGTCTCGGTGGCCATCGGGCTCTTCTTCGGCACCTGGCCGGCCGTCAAGGCCGCCCGCCTCGACCCCGTCGAAGCCCTCCGCTACGAATAGCAACCGAGGGACTGCCTCGGCCGTCCGCTGTGGGGACGGCTCAGGCTGTCCCCGGTCGCGCCACCCCGGCCTTTCTACGGCGTGTCCGCCGCTGCGGCCTTCTGGCCGGCCCGGTTCCGCACGCGGGCCTGAAACTGGTCCAGCTTCGCCAACTGCTCCGGAGTCAGTATGCCCCGGAATTGCACCCGCGCCTTGGCCTGAATAGCGGTCAACTGCCCGAACAGGTTCCCAACGGCAGCCGCCGGTGCATCCACGGCCTGTCCCGCCTTGATCGCGGCACTCAGAGTGGCCCGGGCCTGCTGCATCTGGCTGCGGATCGGCTGGGCTGCCGTCTTGGCGTTATCGAAAATGGTCTTCGCCTGCGCCTTTTGCGCGTCCGTCAGACCCAGGTAGCCCGCCAACAACTCCTGGGAGGCATGGCCGCGCATGGCCATCCCTCGCCCTCTCGGTCCCGGCCCCTGCGCCAGCAACATGCCTCCAGCCAGGGCGCCCAGCACCGTAATCCCGCACAGTCTTCGAAGTTTCATTGCGCTCTCCTTCCACTAGTAGAAACACCGCTGGCGCGGAAAAGTTCGTAAGGCTGTGTAAAAGTGCCGCCTAAACGCTCTCCAGAATCTCCACCGCCTCCTGGACGCCGTTCGAGAAGTCCCGGCGGGTCTCGGACCGGCCCGGCCTCCCCAGGCACGTTCTCACCGCCACCACCGCCTCGTCAGGGCTGGTGACGCAGGCTTCTGCTTGTCCCGCTCTAAGTGCCTGCCGATCGTACTTGCGCGGCCAGGCGCGCGCCACCAGCGGCACGCCGCACGCCGCGCACTCGTTCACCGTGTTGTAGCCCGCGCCGCCAACCACCACGTCAACACCCGGCAGCAGGTCCATCGCCGGCCAACAGCACAGCCAGGCCTCGCCTGGACAGCCCGGCGGGCGAGCCGGTGCAACGCAACGAACCCCGACGCCCTCGAGCCCCGCAATCAGCGCCCGCGCGATGCTCCCGTACCACTCCTGCTCATCGCGGTTCCCCGCCGCCGAGACCAGCACGCACTGCCGTTCTTCCACGCCCAGCAGGCGGCGCGCAGCTTCCCTCGACGGCAGTTCCTGGGCCGAGCGAATCAACCACGGCGCCGTCGTTCTCACCCGCGGCAACCCGGCCAACGGTGCGGCTTCAGCCGGGCCGGGTCGGATCACCACGTCGAAGCTGGAGCGCACAAACTCGTCCAGCGCTTTCCCGCGCACGTACTCGGGATTCAGGTCGCGATGAATCAGCACCCTCACGGCCCCCAAAGCCGGCAACAGCGAAGCCAGTTCCCCGCCCAGACCGCGAGGAAACGTGTCCACGATCAGGCAAGCCGCGTTGGAAGCTCTCACCTGCCGCACGGCTTCTTCCCGTGCGCGTGCCACGGGCAGCTCGGGGTTCACCGCCACGATATCCAGATCCGGCAACCGGGCGCGCACCTCCCCCGCATAAGGGCTGTTGGTAAGGATGCGAACCGGCCCGCGGGCAACCCGGGCCAGCGCCGCGGCCCGCGTCAGGTGTCCCCAGCCGCCGCCCAGCGCATAAATGAGCCAGAGACCCGAGGAGCGGCTGCCCACGGTCAGCTCGCCGTCAAATCGCCCTCGAACTCTTCTTCCGGCTTCACCAGGTTCTCCCCATCGGCCTCGGTGAAATCCAGCGGCGCGCCGGCAGCGCCGGCAGCGCCGGGCCAGTCAGCGGAATCGTAATCGCCGTAGTTGTCGTAGCCCTCCCGGTCCGTCCTCTGCGCGTAGGGATCCTCGATCTGCCCGTTCTGGCACTCCGGGCAGCCGATGGGAGACGTCCTCCCGCAGGGATGCGGGAACAGGAAGCCGATTCGCCGCGGGCACGTCCAATCCGATGGGGTCATTTTTGCCGCCCTTGCAGTTGGCGCGCGAGATTCAGCGCCCGGTAGAGGCCAAGGTACATCATCGCATTCGCCTGGGGAAGGTCGGCAGCCTGGTCCACCCGGACTTTCAGAAAGACCGCCTTCCCTCCCACCTTCAGCCCGCGAACCGTCGCCGAGGCCGGCAGACGCAGGGTCTTCTTCAGTCCCTCTTCCAAGGGCCGCAGTTCTCCGTACAGGTCTTTGGGACAGGACAGCCGCACGCTGATGAAATGCCGTGACCGGTATTTCACCTTGCTCTTGCCCCGCGGATTCACGTACGTCCGCTTTCGAATCAGCTCCTGGATGGTTTCCGTAAACTGCGTGCCGTCCAGGAACCGGCCCTCGATGGACAGCCAGTCATCCTCGGAATATCGCTGCTTGCCGCGTTTTCGTTCCGGCCAGACCTCTTCCTTGAGGAACCGTCCCCGGTCCTTCAGCCCCAACGAAACCGTGACCGGAACCTTCGGGTCGCTGTCTTGTTGCAGGCTCGCGCCCAGTCGCCCCAGCAGCTCAAAGCGCCATCGGTAGGTCTTGAGGTTCCGCCCGTATCGGTACGCGGAAACCCACAGAAGTACTGCCAAGACGATTCCCGCGATCAGCAGGAGCACGCCCACGAGGCTGAGGGGCTCGGCGAACACCGCCAGCACTACCCCGAGCACACCCACGCCCAGGCTCAGGAATCCCTGCCGGAGCTTCCTCTTGCGAACCCGAGCGAACTGCTGTTCCGCCTTGTCGATGTCTCCGGCATCGGCCAGCACCGACTCGAGCGGCGCCTGGGCTTCATAGACACCGCCAGTCCGCAACTTCTCCGCGTCAATAGCCATAGCCACCTGTTCCCGGCTATCTTAAGCTAACGGCACCCATGACGCAAGCGGATTTTCGGACCGCCTACCTCTCCTTCGACGTCGTGCCCGCTCCCAAGGGCGCCGCCACCCATATCGAGGCCTTCGCCCGCTTCCTCGCCGAGGCATTTGGCGGCCTCGACCTGGTAACCGCCGCTCCGGGCCGCGAAGCGATTCCGCCGGTCGAGCGCTGGCCCGGTGTTCTCCACACCGCGCTGCCCGCCACCGGCCCCAGCCTCATCGACCGGGTGCTCTGCTTTCGCCGGGCTCTCGAGCGCTGGCTCCATCCTCGCCGCTTCCAGGCGATTCAGTTCCGCTCCATCTTCGAGGGGCTGCCGCTCCTCCGCCTCGCTCCCGCGCCGCGGTTGGTCTTCGAGGTCAACGGGCTGCCCTCCATCGAGTTGAAGTATCACTACCCGCGCGCCGCCGACGATCGCGAGCTCAACGTCAAGCTGCTCTCCCAGGAGCAGGCCTGCCTGAACGCCGCTAGCCTCATCGTGACCCCCAGCAGTGTCACCGCGCACTACCTGGCTTCCCAGCGCGGTGTTCCGCCTGAGAAGATCGCCGTCATCCCCAACGGCGTCGACTTGCGCGTCTTCTGCTTTCACCCGCCCCCGCGCCGGAACGACTGCTTCCGTCTGCTATACTTCGGCACGCTGGCGCCCTGGCAAGGAGTGGACCTCACCATCCGCGCGCTCACCCAGGTCTGCCAGCAGGCCCCCGCCGTTCTCGCCATTATCGGAGCGGGCAGCCGGCGCAGGATCGGCGCGCTGCTCGATCTGGCGGCCAAGCTCGGCGTCGGCGGCCGGCTCCAGGTGCTCCCGCCCGTGAGCCAGCCCGAGCTTCTCCAGCATCTCCATCAATCGGACGCCGTACTGGCCCCGCTGGGCATCAACGACCGCAACGTGGTCCAAGGCTGCTGCCCGCTGAAGATCCTCGAGAGCATGGCCGCCGGAACGCCCGTGATTTCGAGCGACCTCCCTGTGGTTCGCGAGCTCGGCCGCGACGGCGAGCACTTCCTGCTGGTGAAGCCAGGATCGGTGGACCAGTTGGCCCAAGCGGTCCTGCGCCTGCGCTCCGGCCCCCAGCTTGCCTCGCGCGTGGCGCTTCAGGCCCGCGCGCACGTCGAAGCCACGCACACCTGGGAGCGGGCCGGCGCCGCGCTGGTCGCCGCCTACGCCCAACTCGGGATCAGCCGCTCCAGCAACGCCTGAAGCTGGCGGCGCTCGCCTTCCAGGCTGAATTCCGCCAGCATATGCGCTCGCGCGGCCTGCCGGATCCGTTCCCGGTGCTCGGGCGCGGCATCCAGCCATTCCAGGACCGCCTCCCCGAGCCGGTGCAGTTGCCACCGCGGCAGCACCATGCCGTTGACCCCGGGCTCGATGATCTCCGGAATGCCGCCCGCATCGCTCCCGATACAACCGCACCCCGCCGCCATGGCTTCCAGCAGCGCGTTCGGCATGCCGTCCCACAGCGACGGTTGCAGGTAGACGTCGCAGAGTTGCAGGTGCGCGTTCACCTCGGCCGCCTCGGCCAGGTGCCCCGTAATCACGATGCGCTGCTCTTCCGAAATGCCCTGCGGCGCTTCCGAGGGACGCACCTCCCCGATGATCAACAGGCACGCCGGGCGAACTCTCTGCACGTCGCCGAGCGCCTGAAGCAGGTGCCGCTGCCCCTTCTTCTCGCGCAGTTCACCCGCGAATCCCAGCACCGCCTCGTCCGGACGAATCCCCAGCTTCGTCCGATCGGCGCACGGCCCCGGCGCGAACACTTCCGTATCCACCGCGTTGCGCAGGCACGCCACGTCGTCTCTGCCCGCGAGCGCTCCCGCCTTCCGCGCCAGGTCCTGCGTCACCGCTGCCACCAGACGGGCCTCTCCGAGAGTCCACCGAAGCCGCGCGAAATCGCCGGGCGGAAACATGTCCCGATCGATGTCGTTTCCGCGAACGCTCACTACGCTGGGAATCCCGTTCAACCGCGCGAACCACACCGCCAGGAATCCGCCCGGAAACAGGTAGTGGCCCCAGACCGCGTCGTAAGGCTCCCGGCCCGCCAGCCAGTCCAGCAGGATCTGGGTGTGCGGCATGGTCATGTCCCACGCGCGGAAGCGTCCCATCCGGTACACCGCGGGAGCGCCCTCCTCCCGCACCACCCGGCCCGGCTCCAGCATCCGCGTCCAGGTAACGACATCCACCTCGTTACCCATCGCCGCCAGCGCCCGCGTGATCCGGCTCGCACTAGCCGCCACCCCGCCCCAATCGGGCGGATACCGCTCCGAGAGAAAAAGCAGTCGCCGGCTCATGGGAATTGTCCAGCGTACCAGTATTCAGCGCGACTGCGTAGGGCGGGCGTCCACGCCCGCGTTCGGCCTCCAGGCCGAACTGGTGCTATATTGTTAGTGCTTTGAGACGAAAAGCCCCGCTCGCCACTCTGGCGCTGGCCGCCGCCGGTATAGCCTTCCCGGCCCCCAAAATCGTGGCGGTCAATGTTGACGGGATGGTTCACCCCATCACCGTAGAGATAGTCTCCCGCGCCCTCGATCAGGCCAGGCAGGAAGGCGCCGAGATAGCCCTGATCCGGCTCAACACCCCCGGCGGACTGCTCGACGCCACGCGCGAAATCATCGAGAAGGTCTTCGCCTCGCCCGTCCCGGTGGTGATGTTCGTCGAGCCTAGCGGCGGGCGCGCGGCCTCCGCGGGCTTCTTCCTCCTCGAGGCCGGCGACGTGGCCGCCATGGCGCCCGGCACTCACACCGGCGCGGCCACTCCCGTGTCTCTGTTCGGCGGCCAGGCCGACCAGGTCATGATGCGCAAGGCTCTGAACGACGTGGCCGCCATGATCCGCGGTGTCGCCACCAAGCGCGGGCGCAACAGCGAGCTGGCCGAGAAAGCGGTCATCGACGCCCGCTCCTTCACCGAGAAAGAGGCCCTCGACGGCAAACTCGTCGATCTGGTCGCGGCCGATCAGTGGGAACTCTTCCGCAAGCTGAACGGCCGCGAGATCACCCGCTTCGACGGCCGCAAGCAGACCCTCCGCCTCGAAGCCCCGCAGGTGGTGGAATACGGGAAGACCACCCGCGAGCGCATCATCAGCGCCATCGCCGACCCCAACCTCGCGCTGATCCTGCTGGTGATCGGGGCGCTCGGAATCTACATCGAGTTCCACTCGCCGGGACTCGTCGCGCCCGGCGTCATCGGAGCGATCATGGTGCTGATGGGTTTGTCCGCGCTTTCCGTGCTGCCGATCAACTGGGTCGGAGCCGCCCTGCTGCTGCTGGCCGCTGCGCTGTTCATCCTGGAAGCCAAGTTCGCCACCCACGGCGTTCTGGCGGTCGGCGGGGCGGTGTCGATGATCCTGGGCGCGCTGCTGCTGATTGAGAGCCCGCTGCCCGAGTTGCGCATCCACCTCTCGACGGCCATCGGCATCACTCTCCCGTTCGCCATCATCACCACGTTCCTGGTCACCCTGGTGGTTCGCGCCCGGGCCAACAAGGTCATCACCGGCTCGGCCGGGATGGTCGACGAAATCGGTATCGCTCACACCCCGCTGGCCCCGGCGGGGAAAGTGTTCATTCACGGGGAATTCTGGAGCGCGGTCTCCTCCACTCCGGTGGAGGCGGGCGCGCGGGTGCGGGTCACGGAGGTTCGGGGGCTGATGCTCAAGGTCGAGCCGGCGCCCGACTCCACAGAGAATTGATCGGAGATCGCTATGCCTGTCGAATACATCGTGCTCATCGTCATCGCGCTTTACATTCTGGCGTCGATCAAGATCCTTGCCGAATACGAGCGGGGCGTCATTTTCCGCCTGGGGCGCGTCCTTGCCAAGCCCAAAGGGCCGGGCATTTTCCTGGTTTTCGCGCCCATCGACCGCATGGTGCGGACCTCCCTGCGGGTCGAGACCCTCGAGGTGCCGCCCCAGGACGTGGTCACGCGCGATAACGTCACCGTCAAGGTGAACGCCGTGATCTACTTCCGCGTCATCGACCCGGTCAAGGCGGTCATCGAGGTCGTGAACTACCTCTACGCCACTTCGCAACTGGCGCAGACCACGCTGCGCAGCGTGCTGGGCGAGGTCGAGCTCGATGAGTTGCTCAGCCAGCGCGAGAAGCTGAACCTGCGCCTGCAAACCGTGCTCGACCAGCACACCGGCCCCTGGGGCGTCAAGGTCGCCATGGTGGAGGTCAAGCAGGTGGACCTGGCCGAGCAGATGATCCGGGTGCTCGCCCGCCAGGCGGAGGCCGAACGCGAACGCCGCGCCAAGGTCATCCACGCCGAAGGAGAGTACATGGCGGCGGAGAAGCTGGCCATGGCCGCGGAACTCATTCAGAAACAGCCCGTCGCCATTCAGCTTCGCTATCTCCAGACCCTGGTCGAGATCGGCACCGAGAAGAACACCACCATCGTGTTCCCGCTGCCGCTAGACATCATCTCTTCCTTGGGCAGGGCGCTGGATCGGGCCGCCGGAGGGCCGCCCCAGAGCGTGTAGCGCATTCCTATGCGGAGAAACGAAGAAGGAGAACTTGAGTTGGTGGTTGGCAACCGGCAGTTGCTGAGCGTGTTGTTCGTCATGTTCGTCCTGTTCGGGGCGGTGTTCTCGATGGGCTACTTCGTGGGGCGGAGTACGGCGCCTGAGCCGCCAACCCAGGGCCCCGAGGCCAAGATGGCCTCCGCCGAGAACCCCGCCCAGCCCCGTTCGCCGCTCTCCCCGCCGCCGGCTGAGGCGCAGGCTCCTCCCACCGTTGCTGCCGACGCTCCACTGGCGCCCGGCCAAGCCAAGGTGACCCCGTCCGGAGCTGCTCCGGCCGGCCAGGTGAAGACGGAGACCCCCGCGACCACGCCCATCCCCGACTTCAAGCCCCCTGAGAAGCCCAAGCCCGCCGCCGCCGAACCCGCGGTCCCTCTGCCCGGACAGACCTACCTGCAAGTTGCGGCGGTGGGAAAGCCGGAGGCCGAACTGGTCATGGAGTCACTGAAGAAGAGGGGCTTCTCCGCGCTCGTCGCTCCAGTGCCCAACGGCACGCGCTGGAGGGCGCTGGTTGGGCCGCTCCCCGATGCCGCCTCCCTCGCTAAGGCCCGCTCGGATCTCCTGGCCCTCGGCTTCAAGGACATGATTGTCCGAAAGTATTGAGGATGGGGTGGGGCGGACTTCAGTCCGCCCGGGACTTTAGTCCCGCCAAGCGGCTACCGCCCGGCCGCAGGCTGAAACCTGTCCCACGAGCCAAAGTGAACAGTATTAGGCTTAGTTTTCCTGTTACGGGGACTCCTATGCTGGGGTTCGGCCACTGGTAACTCATGAAGATACTTCTCGTCTCCCCCTGCACGGGATTGCCCTGGAAGACCCCGGCTGCCTTCATGATTCCCCAGCTTGGCCTCCACATCCTCGCGGGGCTGACACCACCCCAGCACGACGTGAAGATCGTCGAGGAAGAAGTCGAACACCTCAACCTGGACGAGCCTTGCGACCTGGTGGGGATCAGTTGCATGACCGCCAACGCTCCCCGTGCCTATCATCTGGCCCATGAGTTTCAGCGGCGGGGCAGGAAGGTGGTCCTTGGCGGAGTCCACCCCTCCATCCTCCCTGAGGAAGCCGCCCCGCACGCCGATGCAGTGGTGGTCGGGGAGGCCGAGGGAGTCTGGAATGAGGTGCTTGCCGACGCCTCGTCGGGGGTCCTAAGGCGTCGTTACCATTGCCCCGACACCGATCTGGGAACGTACATCCCGATGCGGAAGGGAAGCTTCGCCCGGAGGAATCTCTTCAACATCCTCCCTGCGATGACCACTCGCGGCTGCCCTTATAATTGCGATTTCTGCTGCGTCTCTCACCTGTTCGGAAACCGAATCCGCCACGTGCCGGTGGCCAACGTTGTGCGCTTCATCCAGGAGACTGGCGCGAAGAAGTATCTCTTCCTCGACGACAACATCATCGGCGACCCGCGCTATGCCCGCGAGCTTTTCGCCGGCATCAAACCGCTCGGCATCAAGTGGGTTGGCCAGGCTTCGGTGTCATTCTGCCGCGACCGGGAACTCATGAAACTCGCCGCCGCCAGCGGCTGCGGCGGGCTGTTCTTCGGGGTCGAGAGCGTTTCACCTGCCCAGCTTCGGAAGATGCGGAAATCGCTCAAGGACATCGCCTTGGTGGAGGATGCCATCCAGAGGGTCCGTGACGTCGGAATCTTTTTTCACGCCTCTCTCATCTTCGGTTTCGACGAGGACACCAAGGCCGTCTTCCCCGAGACCCTGGAGTTCCTTAATCGCAACAGAATTGGCACGGCAACGTTCAACGTTCTTACGCCCTACCCGGGCACAAAGGTTTATGAGCAGTTCCGGCGGGAGGACCGCCTCTTGACCGGCGACTGGAGGTATTACGACCACACTACTGTGGTCTTCCGACCCACGAACATGAGCCCCTACGAGTTGCAGGAAGGCAAGACCTGGGTCAAGAGGGAGTTCTCGAAGCTATCCTCCATACTGCGCCGCCTGCCGGCAAACCTGGCCCACCCGTTCATCCACGTGGCCATGAACCTTGCCATTAGAACCAACGCCGCCCAGGAGTACCGGGAGCTGCCTCGTCAGAAGGCCGAGATCTTCGACCCGGCCCCCTCCTGCACCCTGCCGTCCCTGGCCGGGGAAAGGGACTGATATCCACTTAAACCTTGCACTCGCAATCCTCTCCGCCCTCCTGATGATCCTGGCGTACCCGCGCTTCGATCTGCCGCTGCTGGCGCCGCTGGCCCTCGCCCCGCTCCTGGTGGCGGCGGCGCGCGAGCGGCGGCACGGCCGGCGCTTTCTGCTCGGCTGGGCGGCCGGAACCGTCTACTGGGCAGGCGCTTGCTACTGGATCCAGAGCGTGCTCACGGTCCACGGCGCCATGTCGCTGCCGGTCAGTTGGGCCGCCTTCGCGTTATTTGCGGTCGCCAAAGCGCTGCACCTGGCGGTCTTCACGCTCCTTGCGGGCCTGCTGGTTCAGCGCGCCTGGGCGCTGGCGGCCGTGCCCGCGCTCTGGGTGGCCATCGAGAGCACGCACGGCTCGCTCGGTTTCGCCTGGCTGGCCCTCGGCAACGCCGGCATCGATATGAACCTCCCCATGCGCCTGGCCCCCTTCACGGGCGTCTGGGGCCTCTCCTTCCTGTTCGCCATGACCGCCACGGCGCTGGCCTTGGCGGCCTTGCGGCGCCCGCGCCGCCAACTGGCCGGGATCCTGCTCCTGCCCCTGCTCTATCTACTCCCTCAACTCCCCCCGCCGCAGCCCGGCGCCCAGACCGCGGTGTTGGTGCAGCCCAACATCTCCGAAACCGCGCAGTGGACGCCCGGTTGGATCGACGACGTCCACCGCAGGCTCGCCTCCCTCTCGCTCGGCATTGGGCGCCAGGCGGACCTCGTCATCTGGCCCGAGATCCCCGCGCCAATGTACTACTACGAAAGCGCACGCTACCGCCAGGCCATCGACAACCTGGCGCGGCAGACTGGCGCCTATCTGCTCTTGAACGCGGTCCCGCACGACAACCAGGGCACGCCACTCAATTCCGCCCTGCTGATTTCCCCCGACGGCCAGCCCGTCGGCCGCTACGACAAGATGAACCTGGTGCCCTTCGGCGAGTTCGTCCCCGCCCTGTTCAAGCCGTTGGTCGACAAAGTCTCTACCGAAGCCGGCGATTTTGCGCCGGGTCGCCAACAGGTTCTGCTGCCCGCGGGCCAGCATCGGCTCGGCGTCTTCATCTGCTACGAATCGGTGTTCCCGAACTTCGTGCGCAAGTTCGCCGCAAACGGCGCGGACCTGTTGGTGAACATCTCCAACGACGGCTGGTACGGCAACTCCGCCGCCCGCTACCAGCACCTGAAGATCGCCCGCATGAGAGCCGCCGAGAACCGCCGCTGGCTCCTGCGCTCGACCAATGACGGCATCACCTCGACCATCGATCCCGCCGGCCGCCTCTACCAGAACCTCCCCTCTTACACCGCCGCAGCCGCCCAAACCAGCTACTCCTACCTCACCCCCGTCACCTTCTACTCCCGCTACGGCGACTGGTTCCCCTGGCTCTGCGCCGTCCTCGCCCTCGCCTCCCTCCTCCCCATCCAACCACCAGCCCGCGCACGCTGAACCCGTGGGGCCGGCTTCCGCCTGCCACGCGGCGGTCGGGAGTATACTGGTGCGCAAAGGACAATCTCAATGCCATACATTACTGTCGGGAAGGAAAACTCCGGCAGCATTGATCTCTACTATGAGGACCACGGCTCGGGGCTGCCGGTTGTCCTTATCCACGGATATCCGCTGAGCGGTGCTTCCTGGGAGAAGCAGATCCCGGTGCTTCTGGCTGCGGGTCGCCGTGTCGTCACCTATGATCGCCGAGGATTCGGCAAGTCCAGCCAGCCAACCATCGGCTACAACTGCGACACCTTCGCCGCGGACCTGCACAAACTCGTGACGCAGCTCGAACTGCGTGATTTCGCGCTGGCCGGTTTCTCCATGGGAGGCGGCGAAGTGGCGCGCTACTTCGGGAAATATGGATCCAACGGCGTGAGCAACGCGGTATTCATCTCGGCGGTCCCGCCCTTCCTGCTGAAGACGCCGGACAACCCGGAGGGTGTGGACGGCAGTGTCTTCGAGGGGATCCAGAAGGCCATCGTTGCGGATCGTTACGCCTTCTTCACCGGCTTTTTCAAGGATTTCTACAACACGGATCTCCTGCTGGGGAAGCGCGTCAGCGAACAGACCGTGCAGTCGAGCTGGAGCCTCGCAGCCAGCGCCTCTGCTACGGCCAGTCTCGCTTGCGTGCCCACATGGTACGAGGACTTCCGCCAGGACCTGACCCGCATCGACGTGCCCACGCTGGTCATTCACGGGGATGCGGACCGGATTCTGCCTGTCGGTGTCTCGGGACTCCGCACCGCCAAACTGATCGAGGGGGCCCGCCTTGTGGTGGTGAAAGATGGACCGCACTGCATAACCTGGACCCACGCGGACGAAGTGAACCGCGAGCTGGTGAACTTCCTTGGGGAAGGGATCGGGAAGCCTGCAGGTTCAGCGCCCTAGCGCCAGTACTGTTCACTTTGTCTTCGTGGGGCGGACCCCGGGGGCCGCGGGCCAACGCCCTCGTCGGCCCTCCTATGCTGCGGGCAGCCGATCCAGGGAGACGGCCTCACAGATTCACGCAACCGGGGGCTATTACGGTAAGACAGCAGCACTGGAGCTACGGGATCTGGAGCGTCTCGGCGATCCGCTCGAAGCGCTCGCGGAAGAGATGGAGTTCCGTGGCGGGCACGCGGGCGAAGAAAAGCGCGCTCGCGTTGTGGCTGCCGATCCGAGTAAGATACTCAGCCATGACCAGGCCCGGCAGGGTTCTTGCGGGCTGCCGTGGTCTTCTCCACGAAAAGCAAGGCGTCGAAGGACTGCGGCGCCACCATGTCCGCCATGTACCCAGAGGGCGAATCCTCGGAGTACACGGCGCCGATGGAGCGTGTTCCGTGGGGTTCGCTCAACCACGCTGCGACCGGGCCGCTCTTGGGAGCCTGCCTCAGATCGAGTACGAACAGCGGGATCCCGGTTGCGGCCAGCGTCGCATCGAGGCTGCCGGCGGACGCCGGCGGAACGGTGAAGTCTTGCAGTCCCCCCCCCTGGCGGATCGCCTGAAACGAGCCTTGGTTGAAGGCAAAGCCGAACACCACCATCTGGTCGCCGAACATCTTGCGAAGCGCGGCTCCCATCGGCTGGTATCCGGGGGAGCCACCCGCACCAACGTGGCCATTGTGAGCCCAGAGCACTATCTTCGCGCCGGGCGAGCGATCCAGAATCCACTTGACGTTCTCGGCCATGCTGCGGTCGCGCGTGACTTCGTTGGCCCGCATCCGCATGCACTGGAGGACGACCCTGGCGTTCTGAATGGCCCACTCGATGTCGCGGGCCGCAGCGCCCTTTTTCCGGTACGCCTCACGCGATGTCTCGAGATGCCGGACCACCTCCTGCCAGACGGAGGCCGCCGGCTTGGGATCGACGGATTTCGGATCATCCGCCGCTGCCGCCACTCGCTTCATGCGGAGGCTCTGTTTGCCGCTGTGGAATACCTGGCTGTCCAACTGCACCTGGTATCCATCGCCGCCGGTGAAGAAGCCCCTCGGCGACGGCGATTCGAAATCGAAATCAAACGCGGTCGAGTCCTGGTAAGGCACGCCATCCAGCTCGACGGTCAAGCCATCGAACCAGGCCGTGCCTGCGCCCGCCAGGAGTGCGCCGAGATTGATGTTCCTGGCGTCCGCTGCCACGGGGATCTCAAGCTCGTAGTGTTTCCAGTCCGTGGTGCCGGGTGGGGGCGCGGTCCTGGAGATTGGCGAAGGCCAGGACCCCGCATGCGCCATCCACCCGCCACCACAACCCCGCATAGCCACCGGTGACGCCTTCCGTCTTGATGTAGCCGCCGAAGCGGACGCGCTTACCCGCCGCGACCTTTACGTCGAACGATCCCGTCGCGTAGCCGAAGTTCTGGCCTGCCGGCGTTGAGCGGAATGGCGCCAGGGCCGTGTCGGAGGCCTGGCGCAGAGCGGCGCCGTAGTCCGGGTCGGTCTTGGCGACGAAATCGCGCACGATGTCCAGAGCAACGTTGGGAGTCTGCATGTCGAATCCGGTGAACTCGACGCGGCCCTTGCCCGACTTGTTGAACTCCGGCATCCACAGGATCATGTCGAGGACTTCCTGCGTATCCCAGGTCCAGAAGTACATGCCCTTCAGGAGTTGCTTGGGATCGCCTTTGCCGGCTAGGACGTAATCGTTGAGGCGGTAGGCTTCCGGCATGTTGGCTTCGATGGAGAAGATGGTGAAGCCCATCTCGGTGGCCAGGAATTCCAGCATGCGATGCTTGAGCTGGAAGAACTCGCGGGTGCCGTGGGTGGCTTCGCCGAGGGCCACGATGCGGGCGTTTCCGATGACCTTCTTGAGCGGCTGCATGTCCGCGGAGCCGTGACCAGGTTCGGGAGTGGCGAGAGGCACCGCGTGAGCGCGCATCCACTCGACGACGGGCTGGTCGTCGAAGGTCCAGGCCAAGGGCAGAGCGGCCAGCAGCAGGGCTGCGATCAGGACTCGATCGAATCTCATCGCGTCTCCTTTCGGGCGAGCGACGGTTCGGTTGCCTTTCAGTTTAGCGGCGGATCGCCCGGCGGCGATTCAGGAGAAGCGGCAGGAGTGAGAGCTTCCAGGTGCGGGCGCTTCCGGCTAAAGTAGGTTCATGACCACATCCATGCTTCGCATTTCCTCCACCCTGATCCTCGGGGCCGCCGCCACGGCCTGGGCAGCCGGCGTGGAAACCGGATCGGTAACCGCTCCCGACGGCGTGCGCATCGTCTACGACGTTCGGGGCAAGGGCGACACGACCCTGTTGTTCGTGCACTGCTTTAGCTGCAACCGGACGTTTTGGCGGAACCAGGCGGACGCGTTCGCCGACCGGTACCGGGTGGTGACGCTGGATCTGGCCGGCCACGGGGAATCGGGCAAGGACCGGAAAACCTGGACAATCCTCGGTCTGGCGGGCGATGTGCGGTTGGTGGCAGACAAACTGAAACTCAAGAGAATCATCCTGGTGGGCCACTCGATGGGGGGGCCGGTCTCGCTCGAGGCTGCGCGATTGATGCCCGGACGGGTCATCGGCGTGATCGCGGTGGACACGCTGCACGACGCTGAGCTTCGCATCGCTCCGGAAATGGCGCAGTCCATTGCCGCGAAGCTAAAAGCCGATTTCCGCGGCACCATGGCGGGATTCATGGGCTCGATGTTTGGGAAGACCGCCGACCCGGCTGTGCGCGAGTGGGTGTCGGAGAGGGCGCAGGCGGCGGATCCGGCGGTTGCCGTGGCGCTGATGCTGGATTTCCCGAACCTGGATCTCAAGAAGATGTTCGCGGCCGCCGGAGTGCCCATTCGCGCCATCAACGCGAAACCCCCCGGGGCGCCGCCAACCAACATCGAGGGAAACCGCAAGTACGCCGACTTTGACGCGGTGCTGATCGACGACACCGGGCACTTCGTGCAGTTGGAGCGGCCGAAGGAGTTCAACGAGCGGCTGGCGCAGTTCGCAGCGGCGCTCGCGAAAGGGGCATAGCTGTGGCCCAGCGCGGGCTGGGCGGCGTTTCAGTATAGCGGCGGCTCGCCCGGCGGGCGGGTATTCCAGCGGCGGTGGACCCAGAGCCACTGGTCGGGAAATCCGCGGATGATGGCTTCGAGTTGGCGGTGGAGGCGGCGGGTGTCCTCTTCGGCGTTGCCGGTGATTTCGAGCGGGGGGTAGAAGCGCAGGACGTAGCGGCGCTCGGCCTCCGACCATAGGGCGAAGCCCGGGATCACCGCGGCGCCGCTGCGCGCGGCCAGGCGCACGAAAGCCGTGCCGGCGCAGGCGGGCACGCCAAAGAAGTCGACGAAGACACCCTCATCGAGGCTGGCGTTCTGATCGATGAGAATGCCCACGGCCTGGTTGGCGGCCAGGGCCTTGAGGATCGTGCGGGCGGATTCCTTCTTCTCGATCAGGTGGTTGCCGGAAAGGGCGCGGAGCTGGGCGATGAGGCGGTCGATGCGTGGGTTGTCGAGGGGGCGCACCAGCACGTGCATGGGTGCGGAAAGCAAGGCGTGGGCGTATGCGCTCAACTCCCAGTTGCCGAGGTGGGCGGTGGCGAAGAGCACGCCGCGGCCGCGCGCCAGGGCCTGCTCGAAGTGCTCGTAGCCCTCGTAGCGAATCCATTTCGAGACGTTCGCGCGGGAGATGGAGGGAAACCGCGCCAGGGCCAGGATGAGCC
Organism: Bryobacteraceae bacterium; assembly: GCA_050008465.1. GTDB lineage: Bacteria > Acidobacteriota > Terriglobia > Bryobacterales > Bryobacteraceae > Fen-330. The sequence goes on along the minus strand of JBEKMO010000014.1, from coordinate 291 downwards.
GCGCGACGGAGCGAAAGACGCCGTCGGCGATGCGGCGCTGCTCGGCCGCGGTCTTCTCCGGCATGGCCAGGGCCAGGTTGCGCAGGGCGACTCGGCGCAGTCGGGGCACGAGGCGGTCGAGAAGCGCCGCGTAGCCGCGCGCCAGGCGCTCGGCGACGGGACGTGGGGTAACCTGGAGCGATTTGAGCGCGCCGAGAGCCAGCCCGTACTCGAGTGCGGTGCGAAGCCGCGAGCGAGGTTTCAAGACACTAGGATATCCAGCCGCCGCCCAAAACCCAATCGCCATCGTAG
>JBEKMO010000139.1:0-8398 GCA_050008465.1 Bryobacteraceae bacterium | reverse complement strand
GAGCCGGCCGTGGTTCCAAAACCGGTACAGCCCGGAGGAGCTGGAGATGGTCCGGGAGCTGCTCGAAGTGGCTACGGCCCCCGAAGGCGGTGGGACCGTTACCCCTCCGGGTTAGCCTGGCTGACCGCCGGGGGACCTGCGTCGGGCGCCCGGCGGGGCACGGGGCAGTGACGCAAATCCCGCAAATCCAGATATTTAGATCGGTAATGGGAGCACGGGTGGGATACCCCCGTACCCGGCCTAACTTTGGTATACACGGGGCTGTTGCCGATCTTCAATCTTGACAGTCATTTAGAGATGATACAGGTTGATAGAGCCATCTATAGGCAGACTTATGCCCACAATTCTCGGTGTACGCACGAAGAGAGCTCGTTTCGTTGACCAGCTGTCACGCTGGGCTCTCGCCACTTCGTTGTTCAGCTTGCTGGCTTCAGCAGCATTTGCCGGCACGTTCGGCACGGTGGTGCCGATCGGCGGCCATGCCTCGGACATCGCGCTGGACGAGGCGCGGGGCGTGGTCTACGTCGCTAACTACACGGCCAACCGCATCGACGTGATTTCGACCACGACGCTGCTGCGCACGACAACGATCGCGACGCCGGCGCAGCCGGCTTCCCTGGCGCTGTCGCCGGACGGCCGGTACCTGTTGGTGGCGCACCTGTCGAACTTCGATCCGACCGCAGGCACGCCGAACAACGGCCTGACGGTGATCTCCTTAGGCGGAACCGGGTATCAGATTCAGAACTTCGCCTTCGGCACGCCGCCGCTGGGCGTGGCGTTCGGCAACAACGGGCTGGCGCTGGTGGTGACCACGACGGACTTCATGCTGTTCGACCCGACCACCGGCTATGCCGCGGACATCGCCTCGATCGCCAGCGTTGCCGCGAGGACACTTCCGGTGCCGATCGGGCAATATCCGCGCGACATCATCCGGGCGTCGATGAGCGCTTCCGGGGACGGATCGCGGATCTTTGGGACGCTGGAGGCACAGCAGGCCGCCACCCAGACGTTGGAGTTTCAGTACGACGTCACCAGCGGGCAGGTCAAAGCCCAGTTTTGGACCAACTCTCCGGCATCCGGCCCGCGGGTGGTGAGCGTGGATCGCACGGGCTCGTTCTACCTGACCGGCTGGGCGATCCACCGCGCGGACGACTTCGTGAACCTGGCGCAGTTCCCGAACGCGGTCGGCGACTTCGCCAAAGGCAGCCACGCGATCGACGCGGCCCGGAACACCATCTACGCGCAGGTCTCGATGACCTCCGCGCCCCAGGTGTGGCCGGCCGGCGGAACGACGTACTCGGGTCCCGTGCTGATGGTGACGGATTCGGACAATCTCGCGGTGCGCCAGCAACTGAAGCTGACCCAGAACCTCTCGGGCCGGTCAGTGCTGAGCGCGAATGGCGACACGATGTACTCGGTGTGCGACAGCGGTCTGATGGTTCTGCCGGTGGGGCAACTCTACGTGCAGGGATCGAAGGTCAAACGCCTGGTGGCGTCCCAGGAATCGCTGCTGTTCACCGGGAACTGGTGCGTCCGCAGCGTCCAGACGCAGCAGTTCACAATTTCAGATCCGGGCGGCGGCCAGACGGACTTCGTGGTGAGCACGAACATGCCGGGAGTGACCCTGTCGCCCTCCTCGGGCAAGACGCCGGCCACGGTGACGGTATCGATCGACCCCAACGCGTACCAGAATCTGAAAGGGACCCAGGCAGGGCTGATTCAGATTGCCTCGGGGCTGGCGGTGAACATCACCTTGCCGGTGCAGTTGCTGATGAGCAATCCCGAGCCGGAGCAGCGCGGAGCCATTCTCAACGTGCCGGGCCTGCTGGTGGACGTGCTGGCGGACCCGGTCCGGAACCGCTTTTACGTGCTGAGGCAGGACAAGAACCAGGTGCTGATTTTCGACGCCTCGAACAACCACCAGATCGGGACGCTGCGAACCGGAAACACGCCTTGGTCGATGGCGACTACGTTCGACAAGCGGTACCTGCTGGTTGGGGCGGATAACTCCCAGGTGGCCCACCTCTACGACTTGGACACCTGGCAATTCCAGAAGTACATCGTGATGCCGAGCGGGCACTACCCGCGGCGGATTGCGGTGGCGGGCGGGACGATCCTGGCGGCCTGCCGGGTGGCGGGACCGGCCCACACGATCGACCGGATGCAGTTGTGGGGCGTGGCGACCCAGTATCCGACGCTGGGGATTTTCGTCAACGACATCAACATCGACACGGCGCTTTCGGCTTCGCCTTCGGGCAGCTCGATCCTGGTCGCCATGGCGGATGGGCGGACGATGCTCTACGACTCCAACACGGACACCTTCGTGGTGGGACGGCAGGACTTCACCGCGTTGGCCGGCCCCGTGGGGGCGCTCTCGGACGACGAGTTCGTGGCGGGCAACAACGTTCTGGACGCCTCGCTGGGGCTGATCGGGACGCTGGAGACCTCGAACGGGACATCCTCCGGGTTCGCGCTGGTGGACGGCCAGGGCCTGCGCACCATGGCGCCGAGCACATCGAGCCCGGGCGTGATCGAGCGAGTGGACCTGTCGTTGCTGCCGTTTCTGGTCCGGCCAACCCGGATGATCGAGGCTCCGTTGCTGGCGAATACGACCACAACGGCCACGGTTGGCTCGGTGTTCAACCGGACGCTGGCGCCGCTGACCAACCGCAGCGCGATTATTTCGCTGTCTACTTCCGGTCTGCTGGTGCTGCCGTGGAACTTCGACGTCGCGGTGGCGACCCCGCTGATCACCGCCGTGGTGAATGCGGCCGACAGGAGCACGAACGTGGCGCCCGGCAGTCTGATCTCGGTGCTGGGCCAGAACCTGAGCCCGGTGAACGTGGCGACGAGCCAGATCCCGCTGCCGACCGCGCTGGCCAACAGTTGCCTGACGGTAAACGGCGAGCTGGTTCCCATGATCCTGGTGTCGCCGACGCAGATCAACGGGCAGTTGCCGCTGGACGTGGTCGGCCCGGGTTCGATGGTGCTGCACACGCCGGCCGGGGTGAGCAACACGTTCATATTCCCGATCCAGGGCACCGCACCCGCGACCTTCCTGGTCAACGTACCGGGGTTTGACGGGCAGGTGCCGACGGTGACGCACGCGGCCGACGGCGCGCTCGTGACGCCTTCCTACCCGATCCACCTGGACGAGTGGATCGCGATCTATATGACTGGACTGGGCGCCACCTTGCCGGAGGTCGCTGCCGGAGAGCCTAGCCCGTCCGATCCGCTGGCCGAAGTGGTACTGACGCCCACGGTGACCCTGGGTGGGACGGTCTTGCCGGTGGCCTTCGCGGGGCTGACGCCCGGGATGGTGGGGGTCTACCAGATCAACGCCAAGATTCCGTTCAAGGGAGTGCCGACCGGCATGGCGGTGCCGCTGACGATCACGCAGGACGGCTCGTCGACGACGGTGATCGTGCGGGTTGTGAACTAGGAGCGGGGCCAGAGGAACATGAGAAAACACACGGTTTGTCTGTTTGTGTTCGCGTTGGGGGGAACCTGCCTGGCCCAGCAGTGGGAACTCGGAGCCGCGGGCGGCCTGGAGATCTACAAGAATCTGACGGTCACGCGGGGGTCGCAGGATGCCACCGCGGGCTTCAAGCCCGGAGTCGCGGCCAGCGTGTTCGTCACCCAGAACCTGTATCAGCACCTGGGGGGCGAGTTTCGTTACACGATCGGGTTGGGCGACATGAAGGTGTCGTCGGGGGGCACGGAGGCGACCTTCTCCGCGCAGACGCACGCGGTTCATTACGACCTGCTGTTCTACGGGTCCCGGCGGGAGGCCAAGGTGCGTCCGTTCGTGGCCGCCGGGGGCGGGATCAAGTTGTATCGCGGGACGGGCAAAGAGGTGGAATCGCAGCCCCTGGGCCAGTTCGCGCTCCTGACCAAGACGCAGCAGGCGGAAGGGTTGATCACGGTGGGCGGCGGAGTGAAGCTCCAGATCGGGCGGCGCGGCTTCGTGTACATCGAAGCGCGAGACTACATCACGCGGACCCCGAAGAACGTGATCGCGCCGTTCACGGGCTCGACCATCAGCGGATGGGTCCACGGGTTTTTGCCGATGCTGGGTGTGAGCATCGGGTTCTAAGTTCAGGCAGGACAAGGAAGGGCGATGAAACGTTTCGTTTTGTTTGCCGCCGCGCAATTCGCGCTGGGTTCCCTCTGGGCCCAGCCGGGGATAGTGAGCACGCGCGTCACTGCAGAGCCTTGCGGGCAGTTTTACGTGGACGGGGCGCTGTACAGCCGAGTCGCCGTTTTCCTGTGGCCGGAGAACAGCGAGCACATCCTGAGCGTTGGCAGGAGCTATTACATCGCCGAGGACATCTTGTGCCAGATGGTGGGGACGCCACTGGATGGCTCGGCCACGTGCAACGATGCCTGGCAGAAGGCCTGCGCGCCGGACACTCCGCCGTGCGCGAAAGCGCCGGTTGCGCCGTGCGCCGTGGCGGGGACGTGGGTGGATTCGAGGGGCACGGTTGTGCCGGGGGGACCGACGGTGGAGGTGACCGCCAGTTCGGCGATCACTTCTTATCGGACCGATTCCGAAATCACTTTCCGGGTGTTGATTTCGTTGGGCGAGCCGAACAGCGCGATGCCGTTCTCTTGCGACCAGCAAGGCCCGGCCTACGGCAGTTTGGTCGTGAACGGGAGCTGCTACAGCAGCGACGCTATCCTGTGGCTGCCAGCGAACACGGCGATGACCGTGACGGTGTACCCGCCCCCCGGCTTCGTGTTCGCCGGATGGCAGGGCGGGCCGTTGGGCGGGCTCACGCAGTTCAGCGGGAGCTTCGTCCTGCTCGGCCCGGTGGTGCTCCGGCCGCTGTTCACCCCGGCGATCACAGTGGCTTTGCGGACGTCGCCGGACGCGCTGCAGTTGATGGTCGACCGGACTGTGGTGAGGTCGCCGACGTCGGTGGAGTGGGGGCTGAATACGACTCACATGCTTTCCTCGGTGTCGCCGCAGCGGGACATGAGCGGCGGCCTGTGGGTGTGGGACTCGTGGAGCCAGGGGGGCAGCGAGACCCAGGTCGTCAATACGAACGACATCGCCGCCGTGGGCACAATCACGGCGATCTATGCGCCGGGGACGCAGGTGAGTTTCACGAGCCAGCCGGTCGGGTTGAAGCTGGTGATCGACGGGCGGGACAACTGGCCAAATTACAACTTCGCCTGGAAGATCGGCTCGACGCACACCATCTCGGCGCCGCTGCAGCAGGCCGACGCGCAAGGGCGGCAGTATGTATTCAATTCGTGGTCGACGCCGGGCGGAGCGGATCAGACGTTCACGGTGACCGGGCCGGAGGCCTGGGGGGCGGTCGCGAAGTACGACATCCTGGGGCGGCTGACCATCCAGAGCATGCCGGGCGACATCAACGTCCAGGTGGATGGAGTGGCGTGCAAGACGCCGTGCGTGATCGACCGCAGGGCGGGCACGCAAGTGAAGGTGTCGGCGCCGACGAGGGTCTCACTCTCCGATAACGCGCGGCTGGATTACAGCTCCTGGTCCGATGGCGGCCCGCGGGAACGGACCTGGACGGCGACCACCGATGCTACGGTACTGATGGTGAACTACCAGTCCAGCTACCTGATACAGGCGGTATCGGACCCGGCGGGCGGAGCGGCGTTCACTTTCACACCGGCCTCGAGCGACGGGTTCTACCCGGTGAATACGGACGTGACGGTGACGGCGACGGCCCAGCCCGGGTACAAGTTCAAATATTGGGAGGCCGGCGCGAGCGGAACGTCCCCGACGGTGCAGGTGAACACGAGCTTGCCGGTGTTCCTGGAGGCGGTGCTGGAGCGCGTGCCGTACGTCCAGCCGACGGGGGTGAGGAACGCGGCTGGAGACGGGACGGCGCCGCTGGCGGTAGCGCCGGGTTCGCTGATCAGCGTCTACGGCGGGGGCCTGGCGCCGGGCACCGAGAAGGGACCCGACAGCCCGCTGGCGCAGACGCTGGCCAACGTGACGGTACAGGTGGCCGACCGCATCCTGCCGCTGCTGTTCGTGTCTCCGAGCCAGATCAACGCGCAACTGCCGTCGGATTTGCCCGAGGGCCGGTACAAGGTGCTGGTGCGCGGCGATACGCAGCCGGACGCGACCGCGCTGTTCACGGCGCGGCGCAACGCGCCGGGGTTGTTCACGCGCGTGGTGAACGACAAGCAGTACGCGCTGGCCACGCACGCGGACGGCACGCCGCTGACGACGGACTCGCCTGCGGCGCGCGGCGAGACGGTGACGCTGCTGGGCACCGGGCTTGGCCCGTACAAGGAATATCCGATCGACGGGTTCGCGGTTCCGGCCGGCATGGTGCTGCACCTAGCGGACCCGGTCGAGATCCTGGTGGGCGACAAGATTCTGACGCCGAGCGAGACGGTGGCGGCGACGGGATACGTGGGAATCACGGCGATCCGCTTCAAGATTACCGACGATCTGCCGGCGGCCACCGACGTCGAGCTGAAGGTGCGGATCAACTACTATTGGGAAAGCAACCCGGTGCTGCTGCCCCTCAAGTAGTGCTCCCCGGGGTGGGGTGCGCGTCAAGGTGATATCGTTGTAAGTTCCGAGGAGATGAGTGTCAACCTGTGACGCGGGGCAGCCGGGGGCGGAGGGGCTGAGCTTCGAGCTGCTGGCCTTCCGGTTTCATTTCACGGCGCGAGAATCGATTTACTTCCCTCCCGGGAAATCGGGCAACGTGGTGAGGGGCGCGTTCGGCACGATATTCCGGCAGCTCGTGTGCGTCTCGAGGTGCCACGACGCGCGCACGTGCGAGCAGCGGGCGACTTGCCCGTACGCGCGGATCTTCGAGCCGGTGGCTCTGGCGGCCGAGGGGCCGAGCGGGCTGCACGACTGGCCACGGCCGTTCGTGTTCCGCGCGGCGCACCTGGACGGGCAGACCATCGAAGCGGGCCGCGGATTCCACTTCGACGTTCACCTGTTCGACCTGAAAGACCCGGCGATCGTGTATTTCGTTCTGGCATTCGCGCAACTGGCCACCGAGGGGATCGGGCCGCGGCGCGGACGGGCGGCGCTCCAGCGGGTGGAGCAGTTGAACGCCGATGGGAGGGCCGCCTCTTGTGTCTACAACGGCTCCACGTTTCTGATGACGGAGCTGCTGCCGCCGATCCTGCTGGAGATGGGGGGCATGGAAGAGGCGGCGTCGAAAGTGCAGGTGCGGTTCACCACGCCCACCGAGCTGAAACACGGACAACTGCTGGCGACGCGGCCCGAGTTCGCGGTGCTGTTCGGGCGGATCCGGGACCGGCTGAGCACGCTGCGGGCGCTCTACGGGGCGGGGCCGCTGGCGATCGACTTCAAGACGCTGGGCGAGCGGGCGGCGCTGGTGAAACTGACGGGGCTGCAACTGGAGTTCAGCGAGGCGGAGCGGCGGTCGGCGAAGACGGGAGAGCGGCATCCGCTGGGGGGCTTTGTGGGCGAAGCGGAGTACGAGGGCGAGCTGGGCGAGTTCCTGCCGTATTTGCGAGCGGCGCGCTGGATCGGGGTGGGAAGACAGACGGTGTGGGGCAAAGGGGTGGTGGAGTTCAAGGTGGTGCGCTAGGCGCGCAGCACGTCAACGGCGCCTCTCATCTGCGGCGCGTAAGGTCGAGAACGTCCAAGACCACGTTGGTGGCGTCGTCGATGAGCAGGGCCTGCGAGCCTACAACCACCCGACGGCAGCCCTGTGGGAGCGGTGGCAGGCGCTGCTCCAGCACCACGGGGAAGGGTTCGAGACGCTTCTGCAATCCCGGCGGCAGTTGCCCGTTGCGCTGGAGCTGCTTTTGCAGACCGGGAGGCAGGTTACCGCCGCGTTTCGCCAGTCCCGGCGGGAGGTTGCTCGTATCCGAGCCGTAGTAGCCGGTGATGATTTGGATCTCCTGCGGCAGGAAGCGGCGGCCTGTTCCTTCCGATGGCTCTAGCGCGGCTTCGGCGTGCTTTCCCTTGCCCTTGCCCTTGCCTTGACCAGGCGCGAGCGCGCAGCACACCAGTGATAGGAGGAGGAAAACGTGCACAATACGTCGCATGCAGACCAGTGTAGTGCTGTTGGACAGGCAGGTGGGTTCGATGCCAGCTCACCACGGTAATTGGGACACTCGCCCGCCCTTCTGGCATGAGATCTGGTTTCGCGTGCGCACTGACACGGACAGACACACTACGGGCGCTAACCGCGCGGCAGGGCGGCTCCGCCGGCGCTAACCGCGCGGCAGGGCGGCTCCGCCGCAATGGCATGGGTGAACACACTACGGCATCGACGGGGAGGTAAAACTGGGGCATCGCCTGGCGCTGGGCATCCGGGACTTCCGGACGCCCAACGCGGTGTGAAAGACCGAATGGCGGCTTTAGCAGGCCAACCCTGGAGAAGGGAACCGGGCGGCCGGCCCGTGCGATCTGCCA
>JBEKMO010000138.1:0-8399 GCA_050008465.1 Bryobacteraceae bacterium | reverse complement strand
GCGGCGGAGTTCGAGAGCTTCACGCCGTACCTGTATTCGAGCTACGAGCAGGAGTGCGAGGCGACGCCCGCGGACCGCAAGAAGGTCATGATCCTGGGGAGCGGGCCGAACCGGATCGGGCAGGGGATCGAGTTCGACTACTGCTGCTGCCACGCGTCGTTCGCGCTGCAAGAGTTCGGGGTGGAGTCGATCATGGTGAACTGCAACCCCGAGACGGTCTCGACGGATTACGACACCAGCGACCGGCTGTACTTCGAGCCGCTGACGCTGGAAGAGGTGCTGAACATCTACGACACCGAGAAGCCGGACGGGGTGATCGTGCAGTTCGGCGGGCAGACGCCGCTGACGCTGGCGCTGCCGCTGAAGGCGGAGGGCGTGCCGATCATCGGGACGGACCCCGAGAATATCGATCTGGCGGAGGACCGGAAGTTGTTCGGGGCGCTGCTGGACCGCTTGCAGATTCCCGCACCGGCCAACGGGACGGCAACCAGCGTGGAAGAGGCCTGCAACGTGGCGCGGGGGCTCGGGTACCCGGTGCTGGTGCGGCCGTCGTACGTGCTGGGCGGACGCGCGATGGTGATCGCCTACGACGAGGAGACGGTGCGGCGGTACATGCGCGAGGCGGTGGTGTTCTCGCAGGACCGGCCGGTGCTGATCGACCGGTTCCTGGAGAACGCAACTGAGATCGACGTGGACGCGCTGGCGGATGGCGAGGACGTGCTGATCGCGGGGATCATGGAGCACATCGAGGAGGCAGGGGTGCATTCGGGCGACAGCTCGTGCGTGCTGCCGCCGACATCGCTCGACGAGGATGTGCTGCGGGTGGTTCGGGACTACACGGAGCGGCTGGCGCGGGCGCTGAACGTGATCGGGCTCATGAATGTCCAGTACGCCGTGCAGAACGGGATGGTGTACGTGCTGGAGGTGAACCCGCGGGCGTCGCGGACGGTGCCCTACGTGAGCAAGGCGACCGGGGCGCCGCTGGCGAAGATCGCGGTGGGGCTGATGCTGGGCAGGCGGCTGCGCGACTTCGGGCACCTGACCGGCGGGCGGGTGAGCGGGGTGCTGCCGGTGCCGCAGTTCTTCGTGAAGTCGCCGGTGTTTCCGTTCAACAAGTTTCCGGGGGTGGACCCGGCGCTGGGGCCGGAGATGCGGTCGACCGGCGAGGTGATGGGGGTGGGCGAGAATTTCGGCGAGGCGTTCGCCAAGGCGCAGTTGAGCGCGGGGACGCCACTGCCGGAGCGCGGGACGGTGTTCATCAGCGTGAACGACCGGGACAAGGCGGCGGCGGTGGAGGTGGGGCGGACGCTGGCGGAGTTCGGGTTCAAGCTGGCGGCGACGCGCGGGACGGCGGCGGTGCTGCGGGCGGCGGGGCTGCAAACGAAGACGGTCCTCAAGGTGAACGAAGGGCGGCCGAATGCGGTGGACCTGCTGAAGGCGGGGTCGATCCAGCTTGTGATTTACACCGCGACGGGGGCGCACTCGTTCAGCGACGAGCGGGCGATCCGGCGGACGACGGTGTCGCACCGGGTGCCGTGCATCACGACGCTGAGCGGGGCGCGGGCGGCGGCCGAAGCGGTGGCCTCGCGGCGGCGCGACCCGATCCGGGTGTGGAGCTTGCAGGAAATTCACGCGGGAGCGGGGCAAAAGGCGGTAGTTTAGGCGGTTTTTGGGGGCCTGTTGGGGGGCCTTCCGGGCGCTGAGGGGCGGCTGCTGGGCGTAATCGGGTGTATTTTCAATTGGTTGGGGCGGGGTGTCCGTTTTTGGGAATGGTTTCGTTTCGTAATTTTGAGTTTTTGTGGGCGGGGTGGGGTGTGTTTGGCGTTGCGCGGCGTCTTGGTGGCGGATTGTGAGGCGACGGGGCGTGTGGCGGGCCTCTAACTTGATGGTAAGGCGGGGATGGGGAGTGAGAGTGGCTCGTGCGACGTAAGTCACGCTGGTGGTTGGAGTAAGAGGCTACCTACCGTGGAGACCGTGGTTGCGGTTGGCGTTCCGATTGAGATGCTTCACGTGCCGATCGTTGCTGCTGGCGCTTGCCTCCTCCACTCGTCATACAAGGCGAGCAGGGCGGGCTGGTAGATGTTGGCGCTTTCTGGGTGTTCTAGGATGGCCCGCAACAGGCTGGAGCGCTTCACGGTGGCCGTGAAGAAATCCCGCCAGACGTGGGATGCGGTGCGCTCTCCCTTCTTGGGGTTGGGCGATTCGGCAAGAATGATCTCGAACATGTTGAGCCCGAGGTGCGCGAATGCCTGGAGTTTGGCTCTGAAGAGCGGCGATTTCTCGGCCTCGGTGAACTCCTGGCTCTGACGGATCTCGTGATCGTCCAGAATCCCCCAGAGCCTTGGGTCGTCTATGAGGTGTCGGTTGACCTCGACCAGCAACTTCTGGCCTTCGACATTGATGGAGCGGTCGGCATCTTCCGTGTGGTGCCGATGGCTCCGCAAGGAGAACCAGAACGAGAAGGCTGCAGCGATCAATGAGACTGCGGGTCCCAGGTAGTCTTTCAGTTCAAGCGTAATCAGCATACAGGCGAGTCTAGCGCGGTATCTGTGTGGCCAGCACCCCCATCCCGGACAACCCCATCCCGGACAACGGAATGGTGTTCGTCAGCATGAGCCAGCGCGGGAAGGCGGCGGTGGAGGTGGGGCGGGCGCTGGCGGAGTTCGGGTTCAAGCTGGTGGCGACGCGCGGGACGACGGCGGCGCTGCCGGCGGCGGGCTTGCAGCCGAAGACGGTCCTGAAGGTGAACGAGGGGCGGCCGAATGCGGTGGACCTGCTGAAGGCGGGGTCGATTCAGCTTGTGACTTACACCGCGACGGGGGCTGTCCGGCGACAATTAGGATTCCCCGCGTGAAAAGTAGTTGACGCCGGACAGGACACCTCGGATGAGGGTTTTCGGTCAAGGATGGGGAGGTTGCCGAGTGACTCCTATGGCCCGTGGGAGATCAGCTTGAGGCCGGCGACACCGCGGTAGTCTCCGCGGTTGTGCGTAACCAGGGGGAGGTCATACAGCAGGGCGGTGGCTGCGATCCAGGCGTCGGCGCACTCGATGCGATAGCCGCTCGCCTGGGCGCCTACGGTTACCTCGGCCCACTTCTGGCAGAGCGCGCGGTTGTACGGGAGGACGACGAAGGGCTGCAAGTACTTGGTCAACCGGTTGCGCCGAGCTTCACCCCAGCGAGCTTGGATCGCCCAGCGATCCAACTCGGCCAAGGTCATGAAGGAGATCAACAGACTCCGGCCGGCAACCTCCGAGTCGTACCGGGAGCCGATGGGGTGGTTCTTGAAGAGAAACGAGACAACGTCGGTGTCAACGACGACGGAGTTCATGCGGCGCGGTCAGTGCGGTTGTGGCCCCGCCACTCGTGGAGGGCGGCCAGGAAGTCTTCAATCGGTTCGTCTTCCGGCCAGAAGTCGCCGTGCAAGATGCGGACGTCGGTCACCGGACCTTTCCCTTGCTGGTCGATCAGTTCGTCGAGGGTCGGGTTGGCGCCGAAGTTGAACCGAGGATCGTTTTGCCTGTCCTCCACAATCACCTCTGCTTAGCCAGTATATCAGCGGCCGGGGAGAGCCGGCTGGAAGAGGACAAGCTGAAGGAGGTCCTACGCGGAGGGGAAGGAGGGGTAGAACTCGGGGCGGGATTGGAGGATCTGGAGTTCGTGGAGGGCGCAGTAGAAGGCGCGGCGGAGGGCGCTTTCGTAGCGGAGGAGTTTGCAGAAGGAGTCGGTGGTGCAGTCGCGGGAGAAGGTTTGGCCGAGGAGGGTGGTGAACTCGAGGTATTCCTGTTCGGCGGGCGGCGGGTCGGGGAGGGCAAGCGCGCGGTCCTGGCGGAGGTCGTTGAGGCGGGCGGCAATGAGGCCTTTTTCGATGCGGGTGACGCGGCGGAGGCGCCACTCGGCGGTGGCCATCTGGGCGACGAGGACCTCCTGGAAATCGTCGGTGGGGCTGAAACTGAACCGGAAGGAGTCGAGGAGCGCGTTGAATTCGCGCGGGTTCTCTTGGGGGAGGACGGTGTCGCGGGAGAGGAGTCCGTGCTTGCAGGCGTTGTGGCTGCTGCGGGCCTTGCCTTGCGGGGTCTTGGGGCCGGTGCAGCGCCGGGCGTTCTTACGATTGGCGGCGAGTTGGCGCGAAGAGGGCACCTGGCTCCATGGTAGGGGGCGGGATGCCGGGCGGCGGGCGAAAGGAGCGGCAAAGCACTGAGGATGGGGGAGAAAGAAAGTTGGAGGGGCGGTTACGAGATTCTGGCGATCCGGGCGGCGACGCCTGTCAACTGCGCCGCCGTCCGGTCTGTGCCGTCCCAAGCCACCGATAGGACGTTCAATAAGAGTTTTCGCCTTTACCTTACTCTTCGACCCGGCAGCAGGGAATGTGAATTAAAAATGCGCGCGCAGCTCGGCGAAGCAGTTGAGGATGAGGAGGCGGCCTCCGTCGCTGGAGATCTCCTCGCGCTCGAGGGACCAGGTGCGGGGGTGGGGGATGTATACGGCTCCGAGGCCCAGCTCGAGGGCGGGATTGATGTCCGAACGGGGCGAATTGCCGATCATCCAGGAACGCGCGGGGTCGAGATCGCGGGCGCGCAGCAGCTCGCGGTAGGATGCGCCATCCTTCTCCTTGACGATGGCGGCGTGGGCGAAGTGCCGGGCGAGGCCGGAGCGATCGATCTTGAGCTTCTGCTCATCGGGGTGGCCCTTGGTGAAGAGCAGCAGCTCGTGCCGGCCGGACAGGTAGTCGAGGGTCTCCTCGACGCCCTCCATAAGCTCGACCGGCTGATCGAGGATGCGCTCGGCGAAGGACATGACGCGGTCGAGGTCGTCGCGGGAGATGGCGCGCTCCGATAGGTGCTGGTAACACTGGCGGAGATTGCGCCCGAAATTGAGCGCGCCGTAGCCGAGCGTCTTCTGGTTGACGAGCTCGATTTCATCCAGCACGGCGCGGATCTCCGTGGGGGTGAGCGTGGAGTGGCCCAGGAACTCGACGAACTGCTGGAAGGCGCTCTCGAAATAGACGTTGTTCTCCCAGAGCGTATCGTCGGCGTCGAAGATCAGGTGGAAACGTTCGGTCATGCGCGGTCGGGGAAGCGGAAGCGGCTATGGCCGTTCAGGGGCTGCACGCGCTTGAGAGCCGCGATGAGGCGCTGCCGTGGGAGGTAGCCGCCGCAGAACTCGACCAGCTCACGCAGGCGCTCCGATTCGGAGCGGAGGCGCAGCAGGCGCTGGCGGAACTCGAGGTCCTCGACGAGCTGGGAGAACTGGAAGCTGGGCTGGGGATCCTGGAGCTCGGCCTCGGGGGCGGAATCGTCCAGCGCGCGAAGCGCCTGGTAGACATCGAGCGCCCGTTCCCGGACGCCGGCGGGGAGTTCGGCGGCGGGTTCGTCGTCGTCAAAGAACTCGACGGAGGCGCGAAGATAGGGCTTCTCGTCGTTGAGGAGCAGGATCTCGAAGCGGCGGCGGCCGGCGGTCAGGATGTCAAGGCGGCCATCGGGATAGCGCTCGAGAACCTTCTCAACGACCGCCGTGCAGCCGGTGCTGGCGATGGATTTCTCGCTGGCCAGGACGATGCCGAACTCGGAGCGGCCGGCCAGGACCTCGCCGATCAGTTCCTTGTAGCGATCCTCGAAGATGTGCAGCCGCAGCGCGGTGCGGGGGAACAACACCAGAGGGAGCGGAAACAGCGGCAACAGCCCCTGCTGCATGGTACTATTATGGCTCAATTGCAGCTCGTAGCCCGCAGCTTGTAGCCGGTCGGTGGACGTGCAGATCAGCGGCAAAGTCGTGTTGATCACCGGGGCCTCGGAAGGGATCGGGGCGGCCTGCGCCGAAGTCTTCCGGAAGCGAGGCGCGCGGCTGTCGCTGGCGGCGCGGACGGAATCGCGGCTTCAGGAAGTGGGCCGGGGGGAGGCCGTCGAGACCGCGGGCGACCTCACGGATGGGGAGGTGCGGAGGCGCGTGGTCGAGCGAACGCTGGAGCGGTTTGGACGCCTGGACATCCTGATCAACAACGCTGGGGTGGGATTGTACGGCCCGGCGTCGCAGGCGCCGCTCGAGACGGTGCGGCGCATGTTCGAGCTGAACGTGTTCGCGGCTCTGGAGCTGGCGCAACTGGTGGTGCCCGGGATGAAAGAGCGGTCCGGCGGGGCGATCGTGATGGTGAGCTCGATCGCGGGCCGGATAACGCTGCCCTGGCTGGGTCTCTACTCGGCGTCCAAGGCGGCCCTGGACTCGGTGGCGGACGCGCTACGGATGGAGTTGAAACCGCACCTGATCCAGGTGACGACGGTGGCGCCGGGGTACGTGACGACCGGGTTCCAGGGCCACGCGCTGGCCGGCAAGCCTCCAGCGGGCCTGGCGCGCTACCAGCGGTACGCGATCACGGCCGAGGGGTGCGCGGAGGTGATCGCCAGGGGAGTGGAACGGAACGCCCGGACGGTGATGGCGCCGCGGAGCGGATGGATTGCGGTGGCGGCGGCGCGGTTGTTCCCGCGGCTAGTCGACCGGCAACTGGCGGGGATAAACCACGAGCTGGAGCGGGGCGCATGATCCTGAAGCTGGTGAGGACCCCAGGGATCTTCCTGGTGGGCTTCATGGCCTGCGGGAAGACCACCGTCGGCAAGCTGCTGGCCGATCGGCTGGGGTGGAGCTTCGTCGATCTCGACGAGGAAATCGAGGCGGAGCAGAAGATCTCGATTTCGCAGATCTTCGACCAGTACGGCGAAGAGCATTTCCGGAAGCTCGAAACCGAGGCGATCCGGAAGCGGACGCGGATGGTGCGGAGCGGGCGGCCGATGGTGGTGGCGCTCGGCGGGGGCGCGTTCGCGCGGCCGGAGAATCTCCAACTACTCGAGGACCACGGTGTGACGATGTGGCTGGACTGCCGGCTGGAAATGGTCCAGCGGCGGGTCGAGTCGAGCTCGGACCGGCCGCTGGCGCGGGATCCGGGGAAGTTCGACGAGCTGTTCGAGGCGCGGCGGCCATACTATGCGCGGGCGGACTACCGCATCGAGGTCACGAGCGACGATCCGGCGGTGGTGGTCGAGGCGATCTGCGCGCTGCCAATCTTCAAATGAGCGCGGGCCGCGCCAGCTTGCCGCCTCCGGCGGACGAGCTTATGACTCTTAGAAAGAAGGCCGTGGCGGTGTTTCGGGCGGCGCTGGAAGCGGCGGACCCGGAGGCAGCCGTGCGGCGCGGCCTGCACGTGCGGGGAAACACGCTGCTAGCCGGACGGCGTCGCTATTCCCTCAGCCGGTTTGACAACGTCTGGGTAGTGGGGGCTGGCAAGGCGAGCGCGGCGATGGCGCGGGCGGTGGAAGGGTTGCTGGGCGCGCGCATTCGGGGCGGCTTGGTCAACGTCAAGTACGGGCACCTGGCGCGGCTGCGGCGGATCGAGCTGCACGAGTGCGGGCACCCGGTGCCGGATGCGCGTGGCGTCGGCGGGGCCCAGCGCATTGCCGATATCGCGCGGGGAGCGGGAGAGCGCGACCTGGCGATCTGCCTGATCTCGGGCGGGGCCTCGGCGCTGCTGCCGATGCCCGCGCCGCCGGTGACCCTCGAGCGAAAGCAGGCGACCACGAAACTGCTGCTGGCCTGCGGGGCGAGTATCCACGAGATCAACACCGTCCGGAAGCACATCTCTCTGATCAAGGGCGGACAACTGGCGCGCCTGGCCTATCCGGCCGAGGTGCTGTCGCTGCTCTTGTCCGATGTGATCGGCGACGACCTGGACGCGATCGGCTCGGGGCCGACGGCGCCCGATGCGTCCACGTTCGCGGGCGCCAGGGCGATTCTCGAAAAGTACGGGCTCTGGGAGCGGATTCCCGCGGAGGTGGGCGAGCGAATCGAGCGCGGGACCCGCGGGGAGATTGCGGAGACTCCGAAGCCCGGCGACCCGGTGTTCGAGCGCACCACGAATCTGGTGGTCGGGAGCAACCGGCTGGCGGTGGACGCGGCGGCTCGGAAAGCCCGGGAATTGGGGCTGCGGCCGCTGGTGCTTTCGACCCTCATCGAGGGGGAGACGCGGGACGTGGCCCGGATGCACGCGGCGATCGCGCGGGAGATCCTGGCATCAGGGCGGCCGGCCAGGCCGCCGGTGTGCCTGATCTCGGGCGGCGAGACCACGGTCACCTTGCGCGGGGGCGGGCTGGGTGGAAGGAACCAGGAATTCGTGCTCGCCGCGGCGATCGACCTGGCGGGCAGCGACAGCGTGGTGGTGCTGAGCGGCGGCACGGACGGCACCGACGGGCCGACGGACGCCGCGGGGGCCATCGCCGACGGGTTGACGCTCCGGCGCGCCGAGCGTCTGGGCCTGGAGGCGCGGCGGAGCCTGGCGGAAAACGATTCGTATCACTTCTTCGAGGCTTTAGGGGATCTGCTCAAAACCGGCCCCACCGGCACCAACGTGATGGA
>JBEKMO010000137.1:0-8404 GCA_050008465.1 Bryobacteraceae bacterium | reverse complement strand
CCAGCTTCCCGAGCAGTAGACAACGTAGGCAGAACCCTGACCCGCCCGCATTCCGGCAAGCCCAACAGAACAATCCCTTTCCGGCTCATAATCCGCTCACCACGAGAGGGAAGATCCGTCGGGCTTAGCGCACGATGCCCGTCATCGGGCTGCTCGCCGTCGCATAGAGCTTCTTCGGCATTCGCCCGGCCTGGAAGGCCAGCCGCCCCGCCTCCACCGCCAGTTTCATCGCCACGGCCATCTTCACCGAGTCCTCCGCGGCCGCAATGGCGGTGTTCATGAGCACGCCGTCGTAGCCCAGTTCCATGGCGATGGCCGCGTCGGAGGCCGTCCCCACTCCCGCATCCACAATCAGCGGGACTTCAGTGATCATCTCGCGCAGGATGCGGAGGTTGGCGACGTTCTGGATCCCCATCCCCGAGCCGATCGGCGCCCCCAGCGGCATCACCGCGGCCGCGCCCGCCTCGATCAGCCGGCGCGCGTTCACCAGGTCGTCGTTGGTGTACGGAAGGACGACGAATCCTTCCTGGACCAGCACGCGGGTAGCCTCGAGCAGTCCGGCGTTGTCGGGGAACAGCGTTTTCTCGTCCCCGATCACCTCCAGCTTGATCCAGTTCGAGAGGCCCACCTCGCGGGCCAGCCGCGCGGTGTGAATCGCCTCGTCCGCCGTGTAGCATCCGGCGGTATTGGGAAGAAGGAAGAACTTCTCGCGGTCGATGTAGTCCAGCAGAGATTCCTTCGACCGGTCGGTCAGGTTCACGCGCCGCACCGCGACCGTCACGATCCCGGCGCCGGAAGCCTCGTGGCACCGCGCCATCTCCGGAAAGCTGCGATACTTCCCCGTGCCGACGATCAGCCGCGAGCGGAACTCCCGCCCCGCAATAGTCAGTAGTTCGCCCATAGATTTCATTGTAGACTCGCGGGCCGTAGCCTCGGGGGCAGCGCCTCCTCCTGCAATTATGCATTTTGAATGCATAATTGCACGCTCGATCTTCCCAATGTCTGCGCGGCCGCCATCGCGGCGATGCCGCGCTCTGAGGCGCTCGGCAAGTTGCGGTCGATCGGACGCCGCGACTTCCGGGATTATAATGGCCCTGATGCACAGATTCCTTTTGTGTGTCCTGGCCATCACCATGACTGCATCTGCTGCTGTACGCGTCGAGAAGATCGACTACAAAGGCTGGCCCAACAGCTATCGGATTTCCAACGGCGAGATCGAGCTGGTGGTCACCTCCGACGTGGGGCCGCGCATCATCCGCTTCGCCTTCCTCGGGGGCCAGAACTTGTTCAAGGAGTATCCGGAACAACTTGGCAAGAGCGGCGAGCCTGACTACCAGTTTCGCGGCGGACATCGCCTGTGGGTCGCCCCCGAGACCCTGGCCACCAGTTGGGCGCCCGACAACGTGCCGGTGCGCATTGCGATCGATGGCGGCGTGCTCGAGGCCACCGAGCCGGTCGAGCCATCCACCGGTCTCCAAAAGCAGCTCGTTATCCGGATGGCTTCCAGCGGCTCCGGCGTCGAAGTGCTGCACCGCGTGAAGAACACCACGCCCTGGGTGATCGAATTCGCGCCCTGGGCCATGAGCATGATGGCGCAGGGCGGAACGGCGATCACCGGTTTTCCGCCTCGCGGCAAGCATCCCGAAGCCCTGCTGCCCACCAACCCCCTCGTCTTGTGGGCCTACACCGACCTCTCCGACAGCCGCTGGCGCTTCACCAGGAAGTACCTCGCGCTGCGCCAGGACCCGCGGATCTCCGAGCCGCAGAAGATCGGCGGATTCAACCCCAAGACCTGGCTCGCTTACCTGCTCGGCGCCGACCTGTTCCTGAAGCAGACCTCCGCCGACCCGGCGCGCACCTACCCGGATTTTGGCTGCTCGTTCGAGACCTTCACCAACGCCGACATGCTCGAGATCGAGACCCTCGGCCCGATCGCCAAGGTGCCGCCGGGTGCGGTGGTCGAGCACCTCGAGCGCTGGAGCCTGCACCAAGACGTTCGCATCACCGCCTGGACCGACGCCGCGCTCGACGAAGCCGTCGGCAAGTTGCTCCGCTAACCGGTTGCCCACGACGCCACCCGCAACCGAGGGACTGCCTCGGCCGTCCGCTGTGGGGACGGCCCAGGCTGTCCCCGGTTGCCCCAGGCCGTCAACTGTCACCGCATTTTGCGACGCTCTCGAAGCAGCTCCAGAATCGAGGCCAGTTCCTTGCGAACCTCTCCCCAAGCCGCTGGCGGCAATGCGAACAGCTCGCCCTGCCGCTCCGGCTGCGGAGTCCGCTCCCGGCGCGCCTGTTCTCGCTGCGTTTTCAGGTGCTGTCTGGCTCCTTCGATCGTGTAGCGCTTGTCGTAGAGTAGTTGCTTGATCTCCAGCAGGAGCACCACCTCCTGGCGCCGGTACAGGCGGTGCCCGGTTCCCGATCTTTTCGGGGCAAGCCTTGGAAACTCCGTTTCCCAGTAACGCAGCACGTAAGCCGGCACTCCCACCAGCCGGCTCACTTCTGCGATCCGGAAATACAGCTTGTCCGGGATCTCCGCAGACTGCTGTGCTGTTGCCTCCGCTTCGTTCATGGAACCAGTGAAGATCATCCGCCATCCTACGGGAAACAGGGGTTGACGTCAACTGTGACGAATCGTACCCCGCGACCACTCGAGGCTCCCACCCGGCCTTTTGCCCTCCCGCCTCGGGCACAAACCTGATTGTTCGCGTGCGGGGGAACCATTTACGCTGGAACTAGGTGTCGTATGGTCCCAGCCGTCATCATCTCGCCCGATCCCGGACTGGCCGCTGAACTGGAAGCCGCACTCGCCGAAATCGGCCAGGTGGTCATTGTTCGTAAGCTCAATGACTACCCCACCGAGCAGAACCTGGGGCGGCTCATCCGGGCGCTCGCGCCCAAGATCTTCTTCCTCAGCGTGGCCTCCGTCGAACAGGCTCTGCGCGTCGCCAAGCAGATCGAAGCCTGCGCGCCGGGCATCCAGATCATGGCCTTCGACCGCGATTGCGACCAGGGCACTCTGCTCGAGTTGATGCGCGCGGGCATTCGCGAATTCGTCTCCATCCCGCTTACCATCCATGAGCTGCCGAACGTCCTGCTGCGCCTGAACGCCGCCCTCGAGCGTAAGCCGCCCAGCATCGAGTCCACCGACCTGCTCTTCAGTTTTCTGCCTGCCAAGCCTGGCGCGGGTTGCTCGACTATCGCCCTGAACCTCAGCGTCGCCCTGGCGGCCGTCCCCGGCACCAAAGTCCTGCTCGCCGATTTCGATCTCAACTGCGGCATGATCGGATTCCTTCTGCACCTGGACAACTCGCGCTCCATCGTGGACGCCGCCGAGCACTCCGCCCAACTGGACGAGTCGCTGTGGCCCAAGCTCGTCCATTCCGTAGGCGATCTGGACATCCTCGTCACCGGGGTTCCCAGGCCCGGCTTTCGCATCGAGTCCGCGCAGATCCACTACCTGCTCGAGTTCGCGCGGCGCAATTACCAGGTCGTGTGCGCGGACCTCTCGGGTTTGCTCGAGAGGTACTCCATCGAATTGATGCAGGAGTCCAAGCGCATTTTCGTCGTTTCCACCCCCGAGCTGCCCTCCCTCCACCTGGCGCGGCAGCGCGTCGACTTCCTCCGCAGCCTGGAACTCGAAGGCCGTATCAGCCTGGTCCTGAACCGCACCCAACGCCACCCGCTCATCCCCACCCCCGAGATCGAGAAGATGATTGGCCTCCCGGTTGCCATGGAGTTCCCCAACGACTATAAAGGAGTGCACAAGGCCTTCACGGAGGCCAAGCCCATCGAGCCCTCCAGCGAACTCGGGAAGCGCTTCAAACAACTCGCCCGCCAGCTCTTGACCAAGGCCTCCGACCCGCCGCCCCCCAAGCGTTTTGTCGACTACTTCACCATCTCTCCGGCCCGCTTCTCCTTCCACGAGTCGGCCAAGAAACGGGAGTGACGCCCTCGCCCTCCCCGTTGCATCATAGAAGTTGTGTCCGTCCGCATCGGCGTTCATCCCGTCCTGGAGGCCCTCCGCGCCCGCTCCCCGCTGAATCGCGTTCTCATCGCCAAAGGAGCATCCGGGCCGCGCCTCCAGCAGATCATCGACCTCTGCCGCGAACTCTCCGTTCCACTCCGATTTGAGCCCCGCGACGCGCTGGACCGCCTCGCGGGCGGTTCCATCCACCAGGGCGTCGTGGCCCTGGGCGCGGCCTACCGGCACGTCGAACTTGAGAACCTCCCTGCGGGCGCTTGTCTCGTGATTCTCGACGGTGTCGAAGACCCGCACAACCTTGGCGCCATCATCCGCACCGCGCACGCGGCCGGCGCAGGCGCGGTGGTGGTTCCCGAGAGGCGCGCGGCCGGGCTGACCGAGACCGTGTCCAAGGCGGCCGCTGGCGCCCTCGAGCACCTGCCCGTGGCGCGCGTCGGCAACCTCGCGCGGGCGCTCGAACTCCTGAAGCAGCGCGGCTACTGGATCTACGGTTTGGACGAGCGCGGCGACGAGAGCTACGACCGGATCGACTACGCTTCCCCGACTGCTTTCGTCATCGGCGGCGAGGGCCAGGGTCTGCACCAGATGGTCCGCAAGCACTGCGATTTCTTGGTGCGCATCCCCCTGGCCGGGAAGATCTCTTCGCTGAACGTCTCGGTGGCGGCCGGCGTCGTGCTCTTCGAATGGAAGCGCCGAATCCGCAACCGAGGGACTGCCTAGGCCGTCCGCCGTGGGGACGGCCCGGGCTGTCCCCGGTTGCCCTTACCGGTGATGGCCGCTGCCGCTGCTTCCGCCACCGCCGCCGCTGCTGCGGCCACCACCGCTGCCGTGCCCCCCGCCGCCGCCGTAACTCGGCGCGGACCGGCTGTAGCTGCCGCCGCCGTAACTCGGCGCGGACCGGCTGTAGCTGCGGCCGCTGTAACTCGGCGCTGATCGGCTGTAGCTGCCGCTGTTGCCCCGGTAGCTCTGGCCACGCTCCACGCTGCGCGAACTCGAAGAACCTCCAAACCCGCTCCAGCCCTCTCTGGAACCGCGGCTCGTGCCGCCGCCCTGAAAGCCCGACTGGCCCGATCGGAACCCCGCACCGCTGCCGGATTCCCCGAACCTGCTCCATCCCTGGGTCGCGGCTGGAGCGGCCCCGCGTTGGACGCCGCCACTGCCTTGGCCGCGTCCGGCAACGCCGCCGGCATTGACTGCCGAAGACTGCTGATTGCCGAAGGTCTGGCGGGCCATCTGCTCCACCCCGCGGCGCTGATTCTCAAAGGACACCCGGTCGGCCCGCGCGGTTTGCCCGCGGCTGAAGAAGTTAGTGTTGTTCCGGCTCTGCGACAGGCTGTTCGCCCTCACAGCGCGGTCGGAGAACCGCAAGCTCTCCCGCCCCGGCGTCACCGGCAGCGCGCCGCGCACCAGGCTGGCGCGCCCCAGTTCGGCGTTATTCGTGTGCACCGCGGAGCCCGCGCGGCCGTTGACGAAGCCGCGGCTGTCCACGCCGGTAACGGCATTGCGGATGCCGGCGTTCCGGTAAGCGCCGGCAATGTTGACGTTGCGGTCAAGGTGGGTGCCGTTTCCGTAGTAGCCGCCGTTCCGATAGCCCGCGTAGTACCGGTTCCCGTACCACGGAGAGTAGCGCTCATACGGCGCCAGGGGGAACCACCCGATCCCGCCGAACCCGAGGCCCCCACCGATCCCGCCCCAACTGTTCCACCCGACGAAGGCCACCAGCCCGGGGCTCCAGTAGTGGTGCCGATAGCCGTAGCCCGGCCACCAACCCCATCCGTAACCGGCGTTATAGAACCACCGGCCGTAATGATACGGTGCCCATCCCCACGGGTCGTAACTCATCCAGCTCCAGCCATACCAGTCCAGCCAGGACCAGCGGCCGTAACGGTACGGCGCCCAATCCTCCGCCACGCTCGGGTACCAGCAATAGCCGTACGAGGGCGTGTCCACCCAGGACCCGTTGCTGTCCAGGTCTTCCGCGCCGGGGATGTCCCGGCTCACGTGATTGTAGGATCGGCTCTGTTCGAGCTGGCGGTCCCGGTTCTCGTTCCAGCGGTCCCACTCGTCGTTTGCAACCGACGCCCGCATCTGGTACTCGGGGTCCGTCTCCGTCCCGCGAACCAGCATGGTTCTCCCGGCCTGCACCCGCTCGGAGCCCCGCGATGTCGCGACCTCCGCCTCGCCGGACCGTACCGTGATCTCCGAAGAGCCGTCCTCGCGAACCGCGATGCGGTAGCTTCCCTGCCTCACCGGGCGTACGGATACGCTCGGCGTGCTGATCTCGATCTGCGCATTGCTGTCGCGCAGCCACCGGAATGTCACCATGCCGCGGGCCACCTGAAGTTGGTAGCTCTGGTTCTCCAGCCCCGCGAACCGGACCTCGCTCAGGGGGGCCAGGCGCACCATGTTGGCCGAATCGAACTGAACCTCGGCGCGGGAGTCCGCGCCAGTCACGAGCCGGTCCTCGGCCATCAGCGGCGCGTTCACGGCGGCTGCCAATGCGTCGCCCGAGTCTCCGCGGCTCACGGAAACGTCCCCGTTCATCAGACTGACGCGCGCCACGCCGCGCCCCGAGCCTCCGTCTTCGTCCTGCCCCCAGGCCGCACCCGCGATTCCAATTGCCACCACCACCAGCTTCAGCACCATCCGTTTCACGGCAAGCCTCCACGACTCCATACCCATGGCTGCAAACCAATGGCCATACGCAACCCATTGATAAAGGACTGGTTACGAATCTCCAGGCGCACGCCGCCTGGCTGAAAACCACCACCTCGCTCGGAATGGGCCAGCCCCCCGGCCACAATGACCTACTCGTGCCGCAGCGCCACCATCGGATCCACGCGCATCGCGCGCCGCGCCGGGACGTAGCACGCCCAAAGCGCAATCGCCGCCAGCAACAGCGTCACCCCTGTGAACGTCAGCGGATCGGCGGCGATCACCCCGAACAGCCAACTCGTTATGGCGCGCGCGAGCGCCCAGGCGCCCGCCAGCCCCGCCAGCACGCCTGCGATCACCAGGTACGCTCCCTGCCGCAGAACCAGCCGCCGGACAGCGCCCGGGTCGGCGCCCAGCGCCATGCGAATCCCAATCTCGCGCGTGCGCTGGCTCGCCGCATACGAAACCACGCCATAGACGCCGACTACCGCCAACGCCAGTCCCAGCATCCCCATGGCTCCGGCCTCGTACGCTCCCAGCCGGAACACGAAGAAACCCAGCGCTCCCGCGAGAGATTGTCGCATGGTCCGCAGATCGGAAATCGGCATCTCCGGATCGAGCGCCTGGACTACCCGTTCCACCTGGCTGGCCAGCGATTCTGGCGGCACGGAACAGCGAATCTGTAGGGCGCGCCTCGAACTGTACCTCTGTGCCAGCGGAACATAGAAATAGGGCAGAGCGGGTTCGAAGGCGGCCAGGTACTTGCCATCGCGAGCCACTCCCACCACTTCCCAATAAGACCCGCTGGCCCTCCTCATCATGCTGAAGCGCTTGCCGATCGGCTCCTGGTTGGGCCAGAAATGGCTGGCCATGGTCTGATTCACGATCGCCACCCGCGGCGCCGTTTCGTTATCCGACTCCCGGAACCCGCGGCCGCCGGCCAGAGGAATCCGCATGGTCTCGAAGTAACCCGGATCGACCGCGTTGAAAAAGACCAGCGGAGGCTGCTGGCCGGGATTCGCGGGCCGGCCTTCGATCTGGACTGTGTCCGCATCGTTGTAATATCCCACTGGCACGCTGAAAGCCTGGCTCGCCGACTGGACTCCGGGAATAGCGCGCACGCGGCGTTCGAGCTCCCGATAGAACTCCGTCGTACGCGGCTTGCCATAGCCGGCATAACCGGTGTCCAGGAGCACATTCAGGAGCCGGTCGGGGTCGAAACCAAGATCCATCCGCTGGGCCCGCTCCAGGCCGCGAACGAACAGCCCGGCCACAATCAACAGCATCAGCGAACCCGCCACCTGCGCCACCACCAGGACGTTGCGCACTCGATGGCGATCTACGCCTCCGGAACCGCTCCGCCCGCCATCATGCAGCACCGCGCTCACATCCGCGCGGGAAGCGCGCAACGCGGGCCATACACCCACGGCGATGCCGGTCGCCAGCGCGGCCGCCAGAGCGTACGCAAAAACCCTCCAGTCGAAACTGAAGTCCAGCAGCACCGGGATGTTCGTTTCCACCGGGATCGCGCTCACGGCGTCGCTGGCCCAGGCCCCCAAAATCACCCCCGCCGCTCCGCCCAGAAACGCCAGCAGCATGCTCTCGGTGAGCACCTGGCGAACCAGCCGCCCGCGGCCCGAGCCCAGCGCCGCCCGGATGGCCATCTCCCGCTGCCGCCCCATCGCCCGCACCAGCAGGATGTTCGCCACGTTCGTGCAGGCCAGCAGCAGGACCAGCCCCGCCAGAATCAGGAACAAACCCGCGATG
>JBEKMO010000136.1:0-8441 GCA_050008465.1 Bryobacteraceae bacterium | reverse complement strand
GGCGAGCACGATGGCCCTCCGCCCGGCGCTCACCCTGTAAAACCAGGAGGCGGTCTTGTCGTCCTCGACGCTGTCGATCACCTTGCCCAGCTCCTCCAGGCGCACGGGAGAGCCTTTGCGGTAGGCGACCACCAGCGGGCGATAGGCCGCGGCGGTCATCAGTTGCCCGGTCGCCTGGAGCGTGAAGGCGCGCTGCGGGCCGACGATGGAGCCGGTGGGGAGGTTGACGTTCCAGCCGCTCAGGGCGGTTTCCACCTCGTTGATCCCGATCTGGCGCGAGGCCATAGCGTGGGGGTCCATTTGGGCGTGGACGGCGTACTTCTGCGCCCCCAGCACCTGCACCTGCGCCACGCCGCTGACCATCGAGATGCGCTGCGCGATGCGGGTTTCGGCGTATTCGTCCAAGGTCCACAGCGGCAGGGCGGAGGAAGTGAGGGCGATGTACAGGATGGGCTGATCGGCCGGATTCACCTTGGTGAAGGTGGGCGGCGTGGGCATGCCCGCGGGCAGCAGCCGCGAAGCCTGGGTGATGGCGGCCTGCACGTCCACGGCGGCGCCGTCCAGGTTGCGGTCCAGGGCGAACTCGAGGGTGATCAGCGTCGAGCCGAGCGAGTTGACCGAGGTCATCGAGTCCAGACCCGCAATCATCGAGAACTGGTTTTCGAGCGGGGTGGCCACCGCGGAGGCCATGGTTTCCGGATTCGCGCCCGGAAGGCTCGCCGTAACGAGCAGCGTGGGGAAATCCACGTTGGGCAGGTCGCTCACCGGCAGCGCCCGGTAGGCCACGAAACCGAACAGGGCGATGGCCGCCATCAGCAGGCTGGTGGCGATCGGCCGGCGAATAAAGGTCTCGGAGATGTTCATTCCGCGCTCCCGCCCAGCGCCGGGATGGGCGCCGCATGGCCTCCGGCCTTCAGCTTGCGCCAGCGCTCCAGGATCGCCGCCATGTAGGTGTAGATCACCGGCGTCAGGTACAGCGTGATCAACTGCGAGAACAGCAGTCCCCCGACGACGGTGAGCCCCAGCGGCCGCCGGGCCTCGCCGCCCGCGCCGAAGCCGAGGGAAATCGGCAGCGCGCCGAGCAGCGCCGACATGGTGGTCATCATGATCGGCCGGAAGCGCGTCAGGCAGCCCTCGTAAATCGCCTCCGCGGGGCTCTTTCCTTCCCGCCGCTCGGCCTCCAGCGCGAAGTCGATCTGCATGATCGCGTTCTTCTTCACGATGCCGATCAGCATCATCAGACCCACGAAGGCATAGATGTTCAGCTCCACGCGGAACACCATGAGCGTCAGCAGCGCCCCGAAGCCCGCCGAGGGCAGCCCGGAGAGGATGGTCAGCGGGTGGACGTAGCTCTCATACAGCACGCCGAGCACGATGTAGACCACCATCACGGCGACCGTGAGCAGGATGCCCAGGTTGCGCAGCGAGTCCTGAAACGCTTTGGCGGTCCCTTGAAAGCTGGTGGTCACGGTGGCCGGCAGGATTCTCTCCGCGGCGTCCTGGAGCTGGGAGACCGCGTCCCCCAGCGCGACGCCCGGTTTGAGGTTGAAGGAGAGTGTCACCGAGGGGAGCTGGTCGGAGTGGTTGACGGTGAGCGGTCCGGCGTCGGTGGTCAGCCTGCCGAAGGAGCTGAACGGCACCAGGTGGCCGTCGGAGGACTTGAAGTAGAGCTTGGTCACCGAGTCCGGGTGGGACTGGTACTCCGGCAGCAACTCCAGCAGCACGCGGTTCTGGCTGATGGGCGAGTAGATGGTGGAGGACCAGCGCGGCCCGAAGCCCGAATAGAGCGCGTTTTCGATCTGCGCCACGTTCAACTGAAGCGCGGCGGCCTTGTCGCGGTCTACCAGGACGTTGACACGGGGATTCTTGAGCTGGAGGTCGGTGGTGACGTCCTGCAATCCGGGCAGCCGCGCCGCTTCGCGCTCCAGCCGCTGCGCCTGTTTATAGAGCTCATCGGTGTCCGGCCCCTGCAAGGTGAAATCGTAGGAGCTCTTGGACATTCTGCCGCCGATGCGGATGGCCGGCGGCACGGTGGCGAAGACGCGCATTCCCGGAAAGTTCGAGATCTTCGGCCGCACACTATTGACGAACTGAAAGACGGTCAGATCGCGCTGTCTGCGGGGCTTGAGCTGCACGGTCATGCGGCCGGTGTTGGCGCCGGCATTGAAAGACCCGCCGGCGCTGATCATGATCGTGTCGATGTTGGGGTCGCGCCGGAGAATCTCCGCGACCCTCCGCATATACGCCGCCATCTGGAAATACGAGGTGCCCTGGGCCGCCTCGACGGTGATGTTCACCTGGTCGTTGTCCATCTCGGGAATGAAGCCCTTGGGCGCCTTGATGAACAGGAACACGGTGGCCGCGAGCACCAGGAAGAAAACCGCCAGCATTACCGGGCGGTGGCGCAGGACCCACCTCAGGCTGCCGTCGTAAGTGCGCAGCATGCCGCGGAAGAAGCCTTCCGTGGACCGGTAGAACCGGCTCCGCGTCCCCTCGCCCGGCGGGCGCAGGAACCGGCTCGCCAGCATCGGCGTCAGCGAGATCGAAACCGCCCCGGAGATCAGGATGGCCACGCAGATGGTCACCGCGAACTCGCGGAACAGCCGGCCCAGGATCCCCGCCATGAACAGCACCGGAATGAACACCGCCGCCAGCGACAGGGTCATCGAAACAATCGTGAAGCCGATCTCCCGGCTTCCATTGAGCGCCGCCTCCATCGGCCGCTCGCCTTTTTCCAGGTGGCGGACGATGTTCTCCAGCATCACGATGGCATCGTCGACGACAAAGCCGACCGAGAGGATGAGCGCCATCAGCGAGAGGTTGTCGAGGCTGTAGTTGAGCAGGTACATCACCGCGAACGTGCCGACGATCGAGAACGGCAGCGCCATGCTGGGGATGGCGGTCGCCGAGGCGTTGCGCAGAAACAGGAAGATCACCATGACCACCAGCGCCAGCGTCAGCGCCATGGTGGTTTGAATATCATGGAAGGCCTCGCGAATGTTCTTGGAGCGGTCGCCGCGGACCACAAGCTGGGCGGAGGGCGGCAACTGCGCCTGGAACGCCGGGATGAGCTTCTTGATGCTGTCGGTTACCTCGATGGTGTTGGTGCCCGGCTGGCGCATCACGATCAGGACGATGGCGCGGTTGGCGTCATCGCGGTTGATGAGCATCGACATGGTCAAGTCGTCCTCGACGCTGTCGATCACCTGGGCGACGTCCCGGAGCCGCACCGGCGCCCCGTTGCGCCACGCCACCACCAGCGGGCGGTATTGCCAGGCCCGCATGAGTTGCCCGCTGGCCTGAACGTTGAAGGCCGTGTGCGGGCCGTAGAGCGTGCCGGTCGGCAGGTTCACGTTCCAGCCCTGGAGGGCGCTATCGACCTCGTTCAGCCCGAGCTGGCGGGCCGCCAGCTTGTCCGGATCCACCTGCACCCGCACGGCGTACTTCTGCGACCCGAAGACCATCACCTGCGCGACGCCGCTCACCATCGAGAGCCGCTGCGCGATGTCCGTTTCCGCGTACTCGTCGAGCTGCCACATGGGCAGGATCTTCGAGGTCAGGCCCAGGAAAATGATGGGAGCGTCGGCCGGGTTGTACTTGCGAAACGAGGGCGGGCTGGGCATGCCCGGCGGCAGCAGGGGCATGACCTCGGCGATGGCGGTCTGAACGTCCACGGCCGCCCCGTCGATCTTGCGGCTCAGATCGAACTGGAGGGTGATCTGGGTGTTGCCCATCGAGTTCACCGAGATCATCGAGTCCAACCCGGCGATGCCGGTGAACTGCCGCTCGAGCGGCGTGGCGACCGCCGAGGCCATGGTGTCCGGATTGCCGCCCGGCAGGCTGGCCGAGACCACCAGCGTGGGGAAATCGACGTTGGGAAGGTCCGAGACCGGCAAGGCCCGGTAGGCCAGCACCCCGAACAGCGCCACCGCGAACATCAGGAGGCTGGTAGCGATCGGACGCCGGATAAAGGTTTCGGAGATATTCACGGCGGGCTCCGTTAACTACCGGGTGCGCGCCTCGCCCCTGCTGGGGGGCCCTGCCGCCCTTCCCTGGTCCGCACTTTCATGCCAGGCGCCAGCCTCAATTGCCCCTCGGTAACGACCGTCTCGCCGGCTTGGAGCCCGGTCTGAACCACGATCACCTGATCCACTCTGGACCCGGTCACCACCGGGCGGGACTCCACGCTCTGGTCGGGCTTCACCACGTAGACGAACGAGCCATCCTGGCCCGTCTGCACCGCCTGATCGGGCACTACCAGCGCGTTCGCCTGGGTGGCCAGCCTGAGCCTAACGCGCACGAACTCGCCCGGCCAGAGCCCGCGGTTCTGGTTCGAGAAGGTCCCCTTCAGCTTGATGGTCCCGGTGGCCGGATCGACGGTGTTATCGACAAACGTGAGTACGCCGGTCTCTTCCTCGCCCGGGGGCGCGTTCTGCGAGGCCGCCATGACCTCCAGCTTGCCGCTCGCCATGTACTGCTTGATGGCTCGCAGGTTCGCTTCCGGAACCGGAAACGTGACATAAATCGGCTGGACCTGGTTGATGGTGATCAGGTCCATCGAGTTCGCGGTGACCAGGTTGCCGGCTTTGACGGCCAGATTGCCCGTGCGGCCGTCGATGGGGGAGCGGATGGTGGTGTAGCCTAGCTGGATCTTCAGGTTGGCGAGCGTCGCCTGGGCCGTCACTATCGCTGCCCGCGCGCTGCGGATCGAAGCTTCGTCGGCTCGAACGCCCTCCGCCATCGCATCCGAGCTGGCCTGCTGCTGTTCGGTTTGATCCTTGGACAAAACGCCGTCGTTGAAAAGCTGCGTAAACCTCGCCGCTTGCGCCTGGGCGTATTTCTGCTGCACGATGTCCCGCTTCAGGCTGGCTTCCGCCTGGCCCAACAGCGCCTCGTTGCGGGCCAGGTCCGCCTCCGCCCCGGCGACCTGGGCCTGGAACGGGCTCGGGTCGATGGTGAAGAGCAGATCGCCTCGCTTGACGGAATCGCCTTCCTGGAAGTGTGCCCGCAGTATCGGGCCGGTGATCTGGGACCTCACGGTGACGGTGGAGTACGCCTCGACGTTTCCGATGACCTGGACATCCAGAGGCACGTCTCTCCTGGCGACTGTAGCGACCACCACGGGCACGGCGTCGCCCCGGCGCGCGGGCTGCTGGGCCGGCGAGCTGCCCGCCCCACAACCGGTGGCCAGAAGCGCAATCGCGCCAGCGCACAGAACCGCCGCGAAAATCGAAATCGAAGTGCGAAGAGGAATAAACTCCATTCTACAGTACTGATCGGGCAGCCTAGTCTGCCGTATCAGAAGTGTCTGTACCGCTCCCTCACGGCCGCGGCTCGGTTACTGAGCCACGCGCGCAAGGGACGGTGAAAGAATCGCCTCATGGCGCCGAAGAGGACAAGCTAAAGCATGTCCCACGCGGAGCATCAATAGCTTGCGGCCTCTCGTGCCCGGCACTTCGGAAACGCGACACTAGGCACACCACCATCTGCTGGATATGGCGTTGTGCACCGCTCGAAAGTTACGCGGTCACATTCCAATCTCGCGCAGCAGCCGGTCCGCGTGGTAGACGCTGCGCAGGGCCTCGACGATGGCCTGGCTGGCCACATGGACCGAGCGCGCCTGGGCCTCCGTGTAAACGAACCGGTTGGGAAGGCCCTCGATATTCCCGTCGAAAAGAATGCCCACGATCTCCCCCTTTCCGTTCACGGTGGGACTGCCGGAGTTGCCGCCGTGGGTGTCGGCGGTGGAGACGAAATTGAACGGCGTGGCCAGTTTCAGCGCGGACTTCGCCTGCACCCAGCGCGGCGGAAGCCGGTAGGGATCCTGGCCCGTGGCGCGGCCGTAGAGGCCCGCGAAATCGGTGGTGTACGGGACCGAAGCGCCCGCCGGGGTGCGGTACCCCTGGACGCGGGCGTAGGTGAGCCGCAGCGTGAAGGTGGCGTCCGGGTACTCGTTGGCCCCGTACACGGCGAAGCGGGCCTGCGCGATCTTGCCGGCGCTCGAGGTCAGCACCGCTTCGATCCGGTCTTCGAATTCCTTGCGCAGGCGGCGCGCCGGCCCGTCGATGATCGTTACCAGGCGGATCATGCCGTCCTCGGAGGTTTTCAGCGCCTCGGGATTCTGGGCCAGCCGCCTGCGCTCCGCGACGTCCTGGAGCTTGCTGGCGGAGACGTAGCCGGCGGCAGCCTGCTCGGGCGTCTGCCCGTTCAACAGCGCCTTGACAGTCTCGTCCTGGGCGCCCAGTTCCTGGCGCAGGAAGGCGAGATAGTTGGCGATCACGGCAATCTCGAGCGAGGCGGTCAGCGGCGCCGGAGAGTACATCTCCTGCTCGAGGGCGGGCAGGCGGGCGTCGGCGTAGTCGCGCAGCCGCTGCTCGTTTGGCTTGCGGGTTTCCTCGGCGAAGCGCACCACGTCGCGGGCGATCTGGAACAGGTCGGATCCGAGGGCGGCGTTCCTTTCGAGAAGGAAGTAGGGTTTATAGAAGCCGCGGTAGGACTGGAAGGCCCCGGCTACCTCCGTCCAGACGCCGCCGAATTCTTTTTGTTTCTGCGCATCGCCCTCCACCGCCGCCCGCAGGCTGGCCTCTTGTTTCCGCTTCTGGGCCATCAGCGCGGGATCGCGCAAGCCGCCCAGAAAGCCGGTGTAGGCCTTGTAACTGTTCTGGACCGAGAACAGGTTGTCCCGCGCCACGCGCCGATTCTCCGCGCTTTGGCCGCTGTAAGCCTCCAGGGCCTGGATCAGGGAGGCCAGGCGCGCCTCGACCAGCGGGTAGGAGACGTCCCGGAAGAACTCCAGTCCGGCCACCGTGGTGAGGCGATCGGTTGCCCCGGGGTGTCCGGTCACAAAGACCAGCTCTTTGTCCTTCACGCCCTCGCGGCTCCAGCGCAGGTACTCTTTCACCTCCGCGGGCTTATCGTTCTCGTAAGCCCGGAACAGGGCGAAATCCAGGTCGTAGCGCGGGTAGGTGAAGTTGTCGGGATCCCCGCCGAAGGCGGCGATGTCAACCTCCGGGGCGAACACCAGCCGGATGTCGATGTACTTCCTGTACTGATAGAGGTGATACTCGCCGCCCGAATATAGCGTTACCACGTCGCAGCGGTTCCCGGTCTTGGTCGAGCATTCCTTTTCCAGGCGCGACATCGCTCCCTTGCGCTGCTGGTTGGCCTGGGCGGTGGTCGCGCCGGCCTGGACCGCACCCTTCACCTCGGCGGTGACGTCCTGCGTGCCCAGCAGCACGTTGACCTCCAGGTCCGGGCACTTCTGCTCCTCCGCTTCCGAGGCTGCGAGAAAGCCGTTCGACATATAGTCGTGCTCGGCCGAACTGACCTTCTGAATGCAGTCCGAGCCGACGTGATGGTTGGTGAACAGCAGGCCGCGGGGCGAGATGAACGACCCCGACCCGCCGTTGTTGAAGCGCACGGACGCCAGTCGCAGGTGATCGAGGAAAGCGCCGGTGACCTGGTAGCCGTACTTGCCGGCCACCATCTCCTTGGGGAAGTGGTTGAACAGCCACAGGCCCTCGTCAGCTCTGAGGCAGGCGACGGCGGCGAGGAGGATCAAAAGGGATCGGAGGCGCATGATTTCACTGTAACTGAACGGCGACAAGTTCGGCCAGGAGGCCGAACGCGGGGTGTGGACGCCCGCCCTACGCGGCCGACGCCCTGGCCGGCCACCAGACTGCTACACTCGCGGTTGTGAAAACCATCATCGAGCCATTCCGCATCAAGAGCGTGGAACCGCTGCGGCAGACCACGCGCGAGGAGCGCGAGCGGTTCCTGGAGGAGGCGGGGTACAACCTGTTTCTGATCGATGCCCGGAACATCCTGATCGACCTGCTGACGGATTCGGGCACCAGCGCCATGTCCACCGAACAGTGGGCGGCGATGATGCGCGGCGACGAATCCTACGCCGGCAGCGAGAGTTTCTACCGGCTGAAGCGAGCGGTCCAGGACCTGACCGGGTTTCGCCACGTGATTCCGACCCACCAGGGGCGGGCCGCCGAGCGCATCCTGTTCTCGGTGATGTGCAGCGCGGGCCAGATCGTGCCCAATAACACCCACTTCGATACCACCCGCGCCAACATCGAGTTCCGCGGCGCGCGCGCAGCCGACCTGCCTTGCCCCGAGGCTGCCGACACGCAGGCCCGGCTGCCTTTCAAGGGGAACATGGACGTGGCCGCGCTGGAACGGCTGATCGAGGCCGAGGGCGCCACGCACATCCCGCTGGTCATGCTCACGGTGACCAACAACTCCGGCGGCGGCCAGCCGGTTTCGCTCGCGAACATCGAGCAGGCGAAGCAGGCCGCTGCCCGGCACGGCATTCCGCTGTATCTGGACGCTTGCCGGTTCGCCGAGAACGCCTGGTTCATCCGGCAGCGCGAGCCTGGATACGCGGACTGGACGCCGAAACAGATCGCTCAGAAGATGTTCTCGCTGGCCGA
>JBEKMO010000135.1:0-8845 GCA_050008465.1 Bryobacteraceae bacterium | reverse complement strand
GCAGCAACAACACGCCCAGCAGCAACAACAGCAGGCCAGGCCCGTACAACAGCAGCAGCAACAACACGTCCAGCAGCAACAACAGCAGGCCAGGCCCGTACAACAGCAGCAGCAACAACACGTCCAGCAGCAACAACAGCAGGCCAGGCCCGTGCAGCAGCAGCAACAACACGTCCAGCAGCAACAACAGCAGGCCAGGCCCGTACAGCAGCAGCAACAACACGCCCAGCAGCAACAACAGCAGGCCAGGCCCGTACAACAGCAGCAACAACAGCAGAGAAGCTACTCCCCCCCCATCCAACAACGCACCCAGCAACAGGCGCGTGATTGGCAACAGCAGCGCGGATGGCTCAGGCAGGGCGGTTGGCAGGGGCAAAGCTCCTGGCAGCAGAATCGTGCCCAAAACTGGCAGGTCCAGCATCGCACTTGGGATCAGCGCGGCGGCTATGGTGGCTACTACATTCCTCAGAACAGTTTCCAGCTCTATTTTGGCAGCGGACACTGGTTTCGCATGCACAGCCGCCCGATTATAGTTGGGGGGTATCCGCGCTTCCAGTACGGAGGCTTTACGTTCATGCTCCTTGACCCGTGGCCGGAAAGCTGGTCGGAGAACTGGTACGACACCGACGACCTTTACATTGACTATAGCAACGGGTATTACCTGTACAACCGTAGAGATCCCGGCTTCGGGCTTGCGGTCGCCATCGTGCGCTAGCAGGCGCTACCCAACAATCCCAGCGCCCTCCGGTTTCAGGGTGTGGACGGGCGCGGGCGCTAGCAACTGGTCCGGGATCCCAACTCAGCCAGCGGTGTGGCCGTGATCCGGATTGAAGATCGGCAGGGCGGCAGCGAGGGCTACACCGGAGACAGCAAATGGAGCGTCGGGAGCAACAACTGGGGCCGCGTTGGCAACTGGGCCAGCGGGTTCACGAAAAAGCGGAGCGAAACTGACCAGCGCCGCGAAGCGAGGTTCCTCCACCAGGCTGTATGGGCCGTAGAGACGCAATCGCCGCTTTGCCTCGTTGGAATTCTGCCCGGCCGGAGTTGCCTGAACTCGGGCCTCCAAGCAGGCAAGACCTGCACTTTTGGCAGCAGATTCTGCACGCTTCTCGATCGCCCAGGTCTCTCGCCGCCCTAATGAGCCTCGCAAAATACGGTGGCTGACCTCACTGTCCCAAGGCGCGTTTTCCGCGCCGCATGGACGGTGCTGTCTGTCACCGCATTTTCATCATCCCCGCCCCGCGACAACATCGCAGCGGCCAAACCGGCGACGGCAGAGGTCCGTGTGAGGCCACTTGGTGCGGCGCGTGCACTGAGAAAGGTCAGAGGCAACGAATATGAGACTCATCGTGTTGGCTGCTGTAGCCCTTACACCGCTGCTGGCCATGGACAAAAAGCCAGGAAAGCGGCTGAACGAGGCTGCGGCAGTATTTTCGGAGGTGATGGCAGCACCGGATAAGGGCATTCCTCAAGATCTGCTCGAGAAGGCCCACTGTATCGTGATCGTGCCGGGGGTCAAGACCGCGGCTTTCATAGTCGGCGGAAAATACGGGAAGGGATACCTGACCTGCCGAAACCAGAGCGGAGTTGGCTGGTCGGCGCCGGGCACAGTCCGCATCGAGGGCGGCAGTGTTGGCTTCCAGATCGGCGGCTCTATGACGGACCTGATCATGCTGGTGATGTCGGAACGCGGAGCGGACAAGCTGCTTTCCAGTAAGTTCACCCTGGGCGCGGAAGGCTCAGTCGCGGCAGGCCCCGTGGGACGCACGGCGACAGCTCAAACGGACGCGCAGATGCACGCTGAGATTCTCTCGTGGTCGCGTTCCCAGGGGCTGTTTGCCGGCATCGCTCTGGAAGGAGCCACCTTGCGGCAAGATCTCGATGACAACGCCACGCTCTACGGCAAGAGCCTGGAGAACCGGGACATCGTGACAAGCGGTGTCGCCGCTCCCACAGCGGCCGCGAAGTTGCTCGGCCTGCTCAACCAGCACTCGGCCCACGGGCGCGTGGCGAGGCCGGCTAACAAGTGATGAAACGGACAATTGAGGTGACAAGATGAAGACGATCATAGGCACGTTCCTGACAATATGCGGGCTTCTGGCGGCACAGGCGCCGCAGGCTCCGAACCCAACTCAACAATTGCCTCCCAACGAGAATGAGGCCAGGATGGCCGCCGGCTCGGCGCCGATCTATCGCATCACCGTCGTGGGGCGGACCACAAAAGCGGTCAATTACAGGCACCGCGGCGGAGCCACGAAGATCGATTTTGCCGGCACCACCTTGCTGCCGAATGCCCACGGTCAGGCCAAAGTCGAGAGCAAACAGGGCTACATCGAGATCGAAGTGGAATTCCGTGAACTCCAGGCCGCTACCGCATACGGTCCCGAATTCCTCACCTATGTGATGTGGGCTATCACCCCGGAAGGCCGCACAGTCAACCTCGGCGAGGTCCTCCTGAATGGAACCAACAGCAAGCTGAACGTCACTACCCAGTTGCAGTCTTTCGGCTTGATCGTGACGGCGGAACCGTATTTCGCGGTGACACAACCCAGCGATGTCGTGGTGATGGACAACGTCATCAGGCCGGATACTCGAGGACAGATTGAGGAGGTTGATGCGAAGTACGAGCTGTTAAAGAGGGGCCAGTACACCTTGAACGTGAACCCGGCTGAGATCAAGCCTGTACGGCTCGGTCGCAGGGTTCCGCTGGAACTCTACGAGGCGCGAAACGCCGTTCAGATTGCGCGCTGGACCGGCTCTCAGCAGTACGCCGCCGAGACCTACCAGAAGGCCGCCCAGGGCCTTGCCAACGCGGAGGGCTATTGGAACGGTAAGGCGGACAGAAAGCAGGTTGTGACGGCGGCGCGAGAGGCCGTCCAAATGGCGGAAGATTCACGAATCATCGCTATCAAGAAGATGGAGGAAGAGCGGCTGGCAAACGAGCGCCAGGCGGGAGCGGAGCGTGAATTGCGCGCGGAGAGCGCACGCGCCGCCGCGCAGGCGGAAACTGAGCGCGTTGCGCGGGAGGCGGAGGCGGCCCGGCTCAATGCACAGGCCGAAGCGGATCGCCTAAGGCAGGCAAATGAAGCCCAGACAGCGGCTGCGCAGGCCGAAGCCGACCGCTTGAAACGTGAGACCGACGCCCGGGTGGCTTCCGCCCAGGCCGAAGCGGACCGCTTGAAGCGGGAGAGCGAGGCCCAGATGGCGGCTGCCCAGTCCGAAGCCGATCGTCTGAGACGCGAGAACGAAGCACAAAGAGCCGCGGCCCAAGCCGACCTCGATCGCTTGGCCAGGGAGAAGGCTCAAGCGGAGGCCGAGAAGACGGAACTGCGAACTCAGCTTTTGACGCAGTTCAACGCGATTCTCCAGACTCGGGACACCGCCCGAGGCTTGATCGTGAATATGTCGGATGTTCTTTTCGACACGGCCAAGTACTCGCTGAGACCTCTGGCCCGTGAGAAGCTGGCCAAGGTGGCCGGCATCATCTTGGGGCACCCGGGCCTGCGCCTGGACGTCGAAGGTCACACTGACAGCGTGGGCGGAGACGACTATAATCAGCGGCTCTCCGAACAACGCGGTTCGGCGGTGCGCGACTTCTTGATCCGGCAGGGGATGCCGGCGGACTCCGTTTCCTCAAGAGGCTTTGGGAAGACTCAGCCGGTGGTCTCCAATGACACTGCGGCAGGCCGCCAGCAGAATCGCCGGGTGGAACTGGTTGTCTCCGGCGACATCATTGGCACTCGGCTCGGCGCCCCGATCCCGCCGAAATAGATCGGAACGAAAGACCGCATTCTAAGGCCGGCCCCGGCAGCGTCTCACGGATGATGGCCGGGGTCGGCTTCCCGTAAGGTCCGGAAAATAGAGCGTTCGCCGCTCTCGGCTGAATCGCAGGGTGCAGCGAAAGACTGCGGACGGAGTCCGGACAGGGGAGAATGCAACAGTCTCGTTCTCATTCCGAATGATCCGATGCACGAACGATTGGCTTGGGCGTCAGCATGCCGCCCAGGCGCTGCCGCCGCTGCAGCGCGCCTGTGTTTCCCAGATGGTCCGGTTCTGGGCTGATTAGTCGGTTGGCCAAGCCCTGTTGATTGCGGCGGTAGCTTGACGGACTTCACACCGACATCGGCGAGCACGTTCAGGAACTCGGTGGTGAACAGCGGGTCGCAGTCATGGACCAGGTAGCGCTTGCCATTGAGGATTCCATCGACTGCATCGGTAAGATTTCTGCCGATCTGGCTCATCCACCGGCCGTTGGCGGCGGCCGCGATGCCGGCAATCTCCACTTCGCGTGTCGACAACTCGATGAAGAACAGCACGATGAACCGCTGCAGCCCTCGTCGCGTCCGCACTTCTATGGTGAAGGAATCTGCGGCCCACAATCAGTTCCCAATGCCGGCCCAGAAACTCCTTCCAGATCGTCTTCCGGCTCCGCTCCGGCGCCGGCTCGATCCCGTGCCGTTCCAGAATGTCGGCGATTGTGCTGCGGGCAAGCTCGTGCCCCAGATTGGACAACGCGCCCTGGATGCGCCGATAGCCCCAATCCCGGTTCTCCTCTGCCATTCGAACCACCAAAGCCTCGGTCTCTCCGGCGGTCCGAGGTCGTCCCGGTGCGCCCTTGCCACTGCCGTCGTATTTCTCGGCGATCAGTTTCCGATGCCAGGCCAACAAGGTCTCGGGCGTGACAATGGTAGCGACCTCCGCCAGAAGCTTCCGTCCTAACCCTTCGGCCCTAGCGGCCAATCGACGGCGCTGGTCGTCGTTGAGCCGCACCCGCCGCCCGCGAGTTGCTCGCGAAGAACCCGGTTCTCCTGGCGAGGGTAATCGATGATCCGCAGTTGGCGTTGGTTCATCCACCCGGCGACGGCGAGCAGCACGAACCGGAACGGATCCAGGACTCTCGGCATCTCGTTAGCTCATTATCGCGAGCCTCAGGCCTGCGGTGACGAACCGGGGCGAATTCAAGCAGATCCAGTTTCCGGACCATACGGGATACTCTCGCGCACGCCCGTGGTTATACTTTTGACGATGCACAAGCAGGCACGGGGGCGAAAGCAGTAATGGCCTGGGAACGGCCCGCAAAGTGCTCACTGTTCGGTATGCGCCTAACTTGTCTGCTAGCGGTGACCGCTTCGATTCTGACCCTGGCCGGTGCGGGCGCAGACAGACCGGTGAAAAGGTGCGCTGGTGCGCCGGTCGCCCGGAATCTTGCTGGGAACGAAATAGAGGACTCAACGAAGACTGGCGCGGTAGGGCCGGGAGCGACGGGGCCAAGGGTGGTGCGGGCGCAGATTCTTCTGGACCGTGCCAGGTTCTCGCCGGGCGAAATTGACGGCGTCTACGGCGACGATTTCGGGATTGCGGTCAAGGGATATCAGGAAAACCACGGTCTGAAGCCGACCGGCACAATTGATGCGGAGATGTGGCGCCTGCTCAATAGCGATGCCGGCCCTCTTCTCGCGACCTACACGATTACCAACGCGGATGAGAAAGGCCCGTTCCAACCAACACCGGCCGACGTCCAGGAAAAGGCGAAGATGAAGTGGCTTGGCTTCGAAACGCCGGAAGAGGAACTGGGCGAGAGGTTCCATTGCTCGCCGAAGCTGCTGGCCGAGTTGAATCCCGGCAAGAAACTGGACACGGCGGGGGAGCGGATCACCGTGCCGAATGTGCGGCGCGCCGCCGTGCGCCTGGCGTCACGCGTGGTGGTGTCGAAGTCAAAACGCACTGTAATCGCATACGGCGCCGGCGACAAGCAACTGGCGCAGTATCCGGCCTCGATTGGCGGCATGCACGATCCGCTGCCGATCGGTCATTGGACCATCACGAGCGTTCGGCACTATCCGTGGTTCAATTATGACCCGGAGCTCTTCTGGAACCCGAACCCGAAACAAGCGAAAGCAGTACTCCCGCCGGGACCCAACAGTCCCGCCGGCGTAGCGTGGATCGGCCTCTCGAAAGAACACTACGGAATCCATGGGACGCCGGATCCGGGGCATATCCGGCACGGCCAATCGGCCGGGTGCATCCGGCTGACGAACTGGGATGTGGTGGATCTGTCGCACATGGTTCGACGGGGCACACCGATCGTCCTGGAGGAATAGCTTTGAGGCTCTGCGTTTGCATTGCCGGGCTTTTCCCAGTGTTTCTTGCGGTGGGCGCGACCCCTTCCATTCTCGAGATGACTCCGCCCATCGGCGGACTCGCCCTCGCGGATCTGCGGGATATGTTCGAAGAAGTTCACAACGGACATCCGCATGAGGCCATCGACATTATGGAGCCGAGAGGGACACCCGTGCGTGCGGTGGTATCCGGGACCGTCCGCAAACTGTTCCTCAGCAGACCGGGCGGCAACACGATATACCAGTTCGACGAAATGGGAGTGTATTGCTACTACTACGCGCACTTGGACGGGTACGTGGAAGGGTTGCGTGAGGGAATGCGGGTCGAGCGTGGGGACGTCATCGGTTTTGTGGGATCGACGGGAAATGCGGATCCGCGCGCGCCGCACTTGCATTTTGCGATCTTCGAGTTGGGGCCGGAAAGGCTGTGGTGGAAGGGGAAGGCCGTTGACCCATATCCCGGCCTGGTGGCCGCGGTGAAGCGGGCGAAATAATTCCACCCGGTGTCCCGATCTGGTGTTCGCTTCCAAGAACGGAACTCCGCTGGTGGAACGCAACCTGACCCGCCGGATTCTGAAACCCGTCGGTGTGAGGCTCGGCATGCCGTGGCTGTCGTGGCATGTCTTCCGTCGCAGCCATTCAACCTTCGGCGAGCAGATCGGCGTGGCCCTATCTGACCGCCAGGCCCAGATGGGCCACGCGGATGTTGGGATGACGCTTCACTACACTCATTCGGACCTGGAGCGTCGTCGGGCAGCCATTGAAGCCATCGCCACGAGACTGGTTGGAAAGGAGGAAGACACGGAGAAGAGGGCGGATTCTGACTCTGAACGACACGAGGGAACAAGAACCCCAGGAGTGTATGTCATTGAGGAGATTGGTCGGGCCGCCGGGACTTGAACCCGGGACCTCTTGCACCCCCAGTACGCAATGCCTCTTTCTCCCCGCCTCAGAGTTGAAAACAAATGACTTAGCAGCATGAAGTTTGCGCGCAAAGTGCGGGATTCTGCGGGAGATTTTGTGGGAAGGAGATTCACGGGCTCGACCTGGATTGGCTCCCTTCCCGAGGCATCCAGCGCGCCAGTGGGTCGGCCGTCCATCGTCGAGCGAGGTGCGCCTGGTCGGCGGCCGATTCTTCGATCCGCAATTCGACCTGTCGAGTTGGCATGCTGAGAGCAGGTCCCGGATGCCCAGGTCCTTGACCTGCCTTGTGAAGTCGTTGCCGCAGATGCAGTCGCGATCTCGCAGCCGGAAGCGCGGGGCGGTATCCCATGGGAAGGCGTCGCGGAGTTGCTGCGCTGTCCATTCGGCGGTGGGGTGTGCCGTGACGCCGAAGTGGAGGATCCGGCGTCGGTCGTGAGCAAGCACCCAGAAGACGTACAGGACCTGGAACCGGATCGTCGGCACGGTGAAGAAGTCGATCGAGACAAGCTGCTTCACACGGTTGTCGAGGAACGTCCGCCAAGTCTGCGACGGATGGCGAGGTTCTCCAAATGGAGCGCGGCTCGGGACTTGAAGACCGCCGACGCGGCGGCGGCCAATACACGAAGTGCGCTGAGCGCCAGACGCAGGGATTGACGGAGGACACGCAACCCCCATGTTCTAGCCCGATTCGATCACGCCCGCGCTCCTCCTCGGGCGGCGCGCTTCAGATACTGACCTCTGCCGGAGCGGCCGGCGAACCGGCCGTTTTCCATAATGACCTCTCCACGCGACAGGACGGTGCGGGCGGTTCCTTTGACACGGAAGCCCTCGAACATCGAGTAGTCGACGCGCATGTGGTGCGTCTCCGCGCTGATGACGTGCTCGGCAAGCGGGTCCCAGATCACGATGTCGGCGTCGCTCCCGGCGAGGAGCTCTCCTTTCCTCGGATACAGGCCGAAGATCCTCGCGGGGGCGGTTGAGACCAACTCGACGAATCGGTTCAAACCAAGGCGGCCTTCGTTCACGCCGAAGTGATAGAGCAACTCAAGCCGGTTCTCGATGCCGGGACCGCCATTGGGGATCTTGGTGAAGTCGTCCTTGCCCAGCGATTTCTGGTCCTGAAAACGAAACGGGCAGTGATCGGTGGCGACCACTTGCAGATGGCCGTCGATGAGTCCCTCCCACAGTTTCGGCTGATGCCGTTTCTCCCGCAACGGCGGGGTCAAGACGTACTTCGCTCCTTCGAAGCCGGGGCGGGCCAGGTCGTCCACCGAGAGCAGCAGATACTGGGGGCATGTTTCCGCGAACACCGGCACGCCGCGCTCGCGGGCCTCGCGCACCTGGTTCAGCGCGTCTTCCGAAGACACGTGCACGATGTAGATTGGCGCTCCGGCCATCTCGGCCAATGCGATGGCGCGGTGGACGGCTTCAGCCTCCGCGAGCGCGGGCCGGGTAAGCGCGTGATAAACCGGCGCGGTCTTACCCTCGGCCAGCGCGCGGCGCACCAGCACGTCGATGACGCTGCCGTTCTCGGCGTGAATCAGAATGAGCCCGCCGTTTCTCGACGTGCGGCAAAGAGTTTCGAAAATCGCGCCGTCGTCGACCATCAGAGCGGCGGGATAGGCCATGAACAACTTAAAGCTGGTCACGCCTTCCGACACCAATGCATCCATGTCCTCCAGCCCTGCGTTGCCGAGATCGGTGACGATCATGTGCAGGCCGTAGTCGATTGTGGCGCGTCCTTCCGCTTTCCCGCGCCAGGTCTCGAACGCCTCGCGCATTCGGGTGCCGCGGGGCTGAGT
>JBEKMO010000134.1:0-9041 GCA_050008465.1 Bryobacteraceae bacterium | reverse complement strand
AGCCCTGTGCCTGGTCTGCCGGCTCGCCTATCCCCGCGATCTCGCGCGCCTCCCCGAGTTGCACGCCGCCATCACGCGGCACGCAAATGGCCGATAAGCCCCTGGTGCTGGCCCTCCTCTCTCCCAAGCTCCGCAAGGGCCGCCGGCCAGCTCCGGT
Source organism: Bryobacteraceae bacterium (assembly GCA_050008465.1). Taxonomy (GTDB): domain Bacteria; phylum Acidobacteriota; class Terriglobia; order Bryobacterales; family Bryobacteraceae; genus Fen-330. The sequence goes on along the minus strand of JBEKMO010000134.1, from coordinate 8,884 downwards.
ATCTGCCCCGGACGTATCCCTCCGGCCAACCCATGTGCAGGCGTTCGCGCCAGCGCGACACGGGGGAAGAACCGGGTCAGGAGGCCACCGCCGCCCGGGTGGCCTGCCATTGGTCGGGCAGCAATTCCTCAAGCCGATTCTTGGGGTGGGCGCTGATGCGCTCGAACACGTCGCGCAGATAGGCAAACGGATCGATGTGATGCCGCTTCGAGGTGGCGATCAGACTGCTCAGCACCGCGGCCGTACGTCCGCCGTGGTCGCTGCCAAAGAACGTCCAATTCCGCCGGCCCACCGCGACGCCGCGCAAGCTGCGCTCGGCGCCGTTGTTGTCGATCTCCAGATCGCCGTCCTCCGCGTAGCGCACCAGCGCATCCTAGTTGGACAACGTGTAGGCGATGGCCTGGGCGATCGGGCTCTTGGGCAATACGTGCGGCCGCTCTCGTTCCAGGTAAGCCTTCAGGTCCTGCAACAGCGGCCGTGAGCGGGCCTGCCGCAGCGCCAGGCGCCCGGCGGCGTCCAGTTGGCCGTCCCGCGCCTCGCGCTCGACGTCGTACAGCAGATGGATGTAGGCCAGCACCACCATCGGCCGCATGATGTCCGACGACTGCGCCTCAAAGTACTTTCTTCGCGCATGCGCCGTGCACGCCACTTCCGTCACGCCCCGTTCGGCATCTTGGCAGAAGTAATCCACCAGGGAGTCCAGTTCGCCGGTTTCCAGGTGTGCGCGGGCCGGGCGCCACAGGCACAGATTGACGAGGGGGCAAGTGCGGCAGGTTTCCAGGTACTCCTTCCGGTGCGAGCGCAGGTCGCGGACCTTGGGGACCAGGGTCCGCCAGGCTTCTTCCAGCGTGCCCTGGCGTAAGTCGTTGACACGGTTGGGGGCCAGAGGGACGAGCATAGTCGATTACGCCCATAAGACTATTTGCAGGGGCTGGCAGAATGCGGCATAGTAGAGTTTGTGCTGGCCATGAGTGCGGCGATCGGCGTCTTCCGGAAGAGCGCCGGGGCGATTTTCCGAATAGCGGACAGGCTCTAAACAAATGCAATTCCGTGAGTTCTCCTGTACAACAACTAAGCGAAACGAAGGGTGCCCGGCGTATCGGAGGGATGGGCGATTATGGACCGCAACCGGGCAGAATCTGCGATGAAAGCAAGGCTTAATGAGAACTCCACTGTTGTCGCCGTCAAGGAACATGTGTCGTGCGACTTGGCTGGCGAAGTGGCGATCCTGAACATGAAAAACGGCATCTATTACGGCCTAAACCCGGTAGGCGCCCGGGTGTGGCGGCTGATCCAGCAGCCGATGACGCTGGAGAAGATTCGGAATGTAATTCTGGCGGAGTTCGAGGTGGACTGCGAGCGCTGCGACGCCGATGTGCGGGTGCTGCTGGATCAACTATCCGAGGAGGGGCTTATCGAGGTGACGCGGTGAGACACCTGCGGAGACTTCGAGGAATCTCCAATTTGAACGCGGTCCTGCTACTGCGGGCAGCGCTGCTGGTTGCAGGCATCCGGGTAGCGCTTTGGCTGCTGCCGTTCAGTTGCTGGCGGCGCCTGGCTCTGGCGTCGTGGCCGCTTCACGCGAGCCAAGAGCCGGACAGTTCCGTAGACCGCCTCGCGTGGGCGGTTTCGCGAGTGAGCCGCTTCATTCCAGGTGCCACGTGTCTCACGCAGGCACTCGCCCTGATGCGCCTGTTGCTGCGTAGCGGCCGTCTAGCGACACTGCACGTCGGGGTGGCCAAAAGTGCAGACGGCCGGTTCGAGGCTCACGCATGGGTCGATTCGGGCGGCAAGACAGTGATCGGCGGCAGTGCGATCGAGCACTACGTTCCCTTGCTCCAGTGGGGCAAACCCTCCTCGTGAACGAGAGGCACACCGTTAGCCCTCCGTCGCAGGTCAATGCCGCTGGCGGGTTCCGAGTCGGAGTCGATCCCGCCGGTTGCGTCTTCCCCATCGAGAACCACGACGACGCCTGCCGCATTTGGCGCGATGCCGGCGTCAAGCGCCGGGTTCTGATCCATATTGACGCGCACCACGACATGTGGTGGATAGCAGACGCCCGCTCGTTGACTATTGCCAGCTTCATTTGCATGGCGTTGCGAGAGGAACTCGTTCGAGACGTGTACTGGGTGGTGCCCGATGCGTCGCTGAAGAGCCGGCGGGCGCGCAGGCCGATTTTGCGACACATCCGGAGATTATTGGAGGACTATCCAGGACCTCGATCTGACGTAAGCCTCACGCCGAGCCTGATCTCGACCAAAGTCCTCGGCAAGCGCATCATCGTATGTGGTGTGGGCTCACTGCCGCGCGTCGAAGAAGAAGTACTGCTGGACATCGATGTAGACTACCTGACAACTCCCGCAGTGAGCTATGGCCAGAGAGACAAATGCGGTCCGCTTCCCTGGCGCTGGCCGCAGGAACTTCTTGCCAAGCTGCGCGAACAGCGCCTTCGGGCCGATATCGTGACCATTGCGTATTCGGTGGAGGGCGGCTACACGCCCTTGGAGTGGAAATACCTCGGCGACGAATTGGCGACTCGCCTGCGGCGGCCGGACGATCGAGAGGCTACGCGCGGCTTCGAGACCGTTCGAGATGCTGCGGAAACGGCTCATAAGGGTGACATCGCCAGTGCCGAGCGGAAGTACAGGAATGCGATGGATCTCGCGCCGGTGTCCGCAGCCGCCTGTTTTCATCTGGCTCATTTGTATGCCGGCATCGGGCGTATCGAGGAAGGGAGGGGGCTCTACCAACGCGCGCTCGAAATCGATCCTACTTATCGAACGCCCTACAATTGCAGAGGCCTGCAATATTACGGAAGTCGGGAATTCTTCGAAGCGGAGCGGGTGTACCGCCGGACGGTTGCACTCGATCCCAAGGACGCTTATGCCTATTTGGGCCTCGGACGGCTGGAGGCGAGAAGAAGGAATTGGACCGAGGCGGAGGCGCTGCTGCGACGATCGTTAGCTTTGAACGCCAAAGTGATCGACGCGTACCGGGCGCTGGGAGACGTCCTTGTTCGGCTCGGCCGAACCGCGGAAGCAATTGAGGCGTATGAGCAGTCCCTGAAGCTTGCCATGCACGGATACAAACCGCTACTCGGGGCCAGCGCGACGGACCCCGGCGAACATCGAATCTTGGATACAGATCACTTGCTGACCCATGCCAAGTTGGCGCGTGCTCATGAGCGGCAAGGGGAACTCGGGCGGGCAGCGAACGGCTATCGCATGAGTATACGAGGAGGGAATAGAGACGCTGGCGTAGCGCTGCGGCTGGCCTGGCTCTCCCTGAAGCAGCGGCAGTGGCGCGCTGCCGCCGCGGCTGCCTGGGACGCTGGCCGAAAGGCCCTGCGGCATGGGGCAGCCGGCGCCTGGCTCTTCTTGAGATTCACGTGAGCGGAATCGTCGGAATTCTGAATCTGGACGGCCGCCCGGCGGAGCATCGCGACCTCCAGCGGATGACGGATCTTATCGCCTATCGCGGTCCGGATGGCTCGGGCGTGTGGACCGAGGGTCCCGCCGGCCTAGGCCATCGCATGCTTTGGACGACCCCGGAGTCAATGCATGAGAGGCTTCCGCTCAGTATCCATGACGGGGCGCTGGAGATGACCAGCGACGCTCGTTTGGACAACCGTGGCGAGCTATTCTCCGCTCTGAACTTGCCGCCGTCGGCGGAGACCACAGACAGTGAGCTGATTCTCCGGAGCTATGCCCGCTGGGGAGAGCGATGCCTTGAAAAATTCCTCGGCGACTTTGCCTTTGCCATCTGGGACCGGCCGAGACGAAGACTCTTCTGCGCCCGCGATCATTTCGGGGTCAAGCCGTTCTACTACTACCATGCCCCCGGCCGGCTCTTCGTGTTCGGCTCGGAGATCAAGACGTTGTTTTGTCTACCGGAAGTGCCAACGAGACTCAATGAGGCGAGAATCGTGGATTACCTCCAGTCTGATTTTGAGGACACCGAGGTAACGTTTTACAGGGACGTGATGCGCCTTCCACCGGGTCATGCGATGGTGGTGGGTGCCGGGGGGCTTTCAAAATGGCCCTACTGGCGCCTCGAAATTCGGGGCGACTTGCGCCTGCGCTCGGATGAGGAGTACAACGAGGCATTCAGGGAGGTGTTTGGCGAGGCTGTGCGGTGCCGCTTGAGGAGCGCCTTCCCAGTCGGCTCGGAGCTGAGTGGAGGCCTGGACTCCTCCTCGGTGGTGTGCGTTGCGCGGCAGATCCTGGCACAAGAGGGACGGGCGCCGCTGCAGACCTTTTCGGCCGTGTACGACGACGTGCCCGAGTCCGACGAGCGCCCCTATGTCGAAGCGGTGCTGGCCCAAGGCGGGCTGGCGCCTCACTTCGTACGCGCCGACCGCCTCAATCCGCTCAACGATATTGAGCGCATTCTCTGGCACTACGACGAGCCGTTCATGGCTCCGAATCTGTGCTTGTACTGGGACGGGCTGCATGCCGTAGCGAAGCAGCAGGGCGTACGGATTCTGCTGAACGGAAACGAAGGTGATCTGGTCGTCTCCTATGGTTATGACCACCTGACCGAGTTGGTCCTCCGGCTCAAGCTGATCTCCCTAGCCAAGGAGCTTGCGGGTCTACATCGCAACAGCCCGCCTGCGTGGCCGATTTTCCGGAAATACGTTGCCCGACCCTTGACGCCGGGGGCGCTACTCCGGCTTCGTCGGGACATCAGAGCGATAATGGCATTGACACGCGCGGGGTTCCGTCGGTACACATCCTGCATAGGTGCGATCTTTCTACGCGGCTACAGGCCACCGAGGCATGGGCCGGATACCGAGCCGGATTGGGTGAAGTCGGCCAGATTATCTCAGGTGACGCAATGGCGTGAGATTGTCTCAGGTTTTACACCTTATGTTCAGGAGGAGTTTGACAGGGCGTCCGCACCGTTTTCACTCGAGCGCCGTTACGTGTTCCTCGACCGCCGCCTGGTGGATTTCTGTTTGTCCATTCCATCAGGCCAGAAGCTGCGCCTCGGATGGACACGGTTCATCATGCGGAACGCCCTCAGGGAATACTTACCGCCAAAAGTTTGCTGGAGGCCCGGGAAGACAAGTGCTCGCGCCAGCTTTAACCGGGGGTTGCTGGCATTTGGACGGGAGGTGCTCGACGATGTGATTTTCGGCGATCTTGCCGTTATAGAAAACTACGTTGATTGTGAAGCCTTTCGCCGATCTTACCGACGCTACCTGGCCGGTGAGGGCGGGGACGACGCCTGCAGCATTTGGAGTGTGGTCATTCTGGCAATCTGGTTGAAATCATCAGGGGGCACGAGACTGGACGGTGGCCGATTCGGTGCCGGGCTTCGCTGAAATGGCCCACTACCCCCGATTTGGGAGAAGACAGTTCGGCCGGAATTCACCCCTCACGGTTGGTGATGGGTGCCAGAGCCCGAAAGGCGGTTCTGGGCCACATCGGCCCAGCGAGAATTCAAGTCGGGAAACGCCAGAGCACTCCATAACTCTCTTTTTATCAAACGGTTAGCGTTGCTCAAGAGCTCATCTCCCCGACAGTAGCAGTTTTTGTTGTTTTTTGGTCCTCGCCATGGTACAATCCCGATGATCATTGGAGGAGAGCTGTTTATGGACACCCAAACCAGTCAGTACGATGAGACGAAGGCCGCAGAAGTGCAGAAGGCTCCGTACAGTCCGCCTAGGCTGGTACGCTATGGCGATCTGGCCAGCATCACGGACAGGGGGATGTCAGGATTGGACGGCAACAAACAGTCCATCTAGGAGTCTGTCGGGGATAGATTTCGGAGAACCTAGAATCAACAACTGACGGACGTTGCGCCGAGACAATATCGCTCCAAGTCATTGATGCTACGTCGGGCATTTCTTATCTCTGACACACTCCTAGTCTGGTAAGCATGGCGATGTGGCCAGCCTCACAGACAGGGGGGCTCAGGAGGCGACGGCTCCAAATCCAATGAGGATCTGACGCTCCGCGCCGCTCTTCCCTCCCCGAGTTCGCCCCACGCGGAGGAGTGTAGGTTCCTTCTTTATTCCGGAATTGCCGTAACCTCCCCGTCATTCAGCGCCATGCAAGTTTACCGTATCTATGGTTTGCGCCTGTGCGCGGATCTTCCTATCCCTGGTTTGGCCCCGTTGGCATCTCCCGAGTTTGACATACAGGTCAATCTCCGCTCCGTCCCGCCTTGGCTCGACCAAGTGCCACGAGGTTCGAAGGAGCCTTTCTATGTGAGCCCGCACCTGAATCAACGCGGTGATCCCGCGCTGCAGGTCTGGGCTCTGGGAAAGGGCGCATTCTTCCGGCTCGTTTACGGCGAGGGCGTTGAGTTCGTAGTCGACATGCCAGGTACCGTGATCTGGGCTCAATGGCGCGATCACGTCAGCGTGCTCGACGCTGCGTGGTACCTGTGTGGGCCGGTTCTCGGATACGTGCTGCATCTGCGCGGAGTGACTTGCCTTCACGCCAGCGCGGTGGCGGTGGACGGGCGGGTGATTATTCTGGCGGGCATGGCGGGAGCGGGCAAGTCGACGGCTGCAGCGGCTTTTGCTCAACAGGGTTTTCCTGTCCTTTCTGACGACATCGTCGCGCTGCACGAGCAGGGTGACCAATTCTGGGCCGCGCCTGGTTATCCGCGCGTATGTTTGTGGCCCACTTCGGTGCGGGCCCTCTACGGTTCCGAAGACGCCCTGCCCCACATCGCGCCGCCCTGGACCAAGCGTTACTTGGACCTCACGGCCGGGAACAAGTTCCAGCCAGATCCGTTGCCTCTGGGCGCCGTTTACATCCTAACAGAACGGGCTGACGATCCCAGCGCGCCCTTCTGCTCCGCTTCTCACCCGCTCGCTGACTTGATGAGCTTGGTTGAGAACTCCTATGGAGGCTATCTGCTGACCAATGGCATGAAGGCGCGCGACTTTGGTTTCCTCGGCCGCCTGGTTCAAAAAGTTCCGGTTCGAAGCCTGATACCACACGCGGATTCGACTCGATTGACGCAGCTTTGCGACACTATTCTGAAGGATTATCAAGATCTGATCTCCGGCCCTGCAAGGACCGGGTAGTCAGCGGCGCTCGGCTTTTGTCTTGGACCCTGCACACGAGTGCTGGACTGCGGCTTGTCGCCAGTTGGCCACCCTGGCGGAAGCGCTGCTTATTATGGACAACGCCATCACGACTTTGCTTGCTGAATTGCAGATCCAGCCGGTATTGCTCCACATTGGAGCCACGGACCGGCCGCCGGAAGTGTGGGACGCCATCGCGAGCCAATCGATCTACGTCGGTGTCGGGCCGGAAGCGGATCCGCACCAGTCTGGCTTCTGCCCGAGGTTCCACCGCGCGACGGTGCTCGATTATGTGGTTTTGAGCCGTAACGACTGCGACGCCACACTGCATCTGACGAAGAATCGCATCTACTCGAGCACTCTACATCATAATCCCGCGGTGGCTTCCGAGTTCGTCGGTCTCGATTGCCAGGAAGACGGTGAAGTCAGCGTGCATTCGACGACCATTGAATCCATTCTGGATCGTCTTTCGCTTCCCTCGCTGGACTGGCTGTATACCAATGTGAACGGCCGCGACGTGGAGATTTGGCGGAGCATCCCCGATCGGACCGCAAGACGAGTCGTGGCTGTCGATAGTTGCCTCGATTTCCTCGAACTTTATTCCGGTCAGGAAGCATCGATCAGTGCCTATCGGGAGTTCATTGACGCCGGGTTTTGGCTTTCTCGTCTTGCTCCATGGGGTGGAGTACGCATGCGGAGAGATTCACTGCAACGACTGAGTGCGCTGCACCGCGATGTCGACGAGAAGATGGTCTCTACTCGTCATCGAAGAACTCCAGGCTGGCTTTTTGTAAGGTTTCTGCGGACTCTGGATTCTCTGGCGGGAGAGAAATCCTCCCCGAGGGACTATGTCGTGCTTTGGAGCTTCGCTCTCGTGGACAACCAAATCGGCTTCGCCGCCGACGTCGCTTTTGCCTATGAACGCTTGTTCGGACGGGACACGGTGTTCGACGCTATGCTGGCCGAGACGGTTGGCCGGGTACGCGATCTCAAGGTTAGGGGCGTACGCCAGATCGCCGGCCGACTTCTGCCGGGGCCCTTCAAGCGCGGCATTAAGCGCATGCTGCTCGGTTAGTCATGCCTCGGAGTTCCCGCGGCGCTCGTAAACAAGCGAAGCAGGCCCATTTGATTTGGCCTGCGCTAACGATCGGCTGCCACGGTCTCGAATGTCGGTAACCGCCCGGTAAACCCCGCATGTTCAAGGAATTCACCCGCGGAGAGCTGGAATATAAGGCTTTTGCAATCCATTGCTTGCGATGGGTTGCCACTCACCCGACACATCGTTCGGGTAGCCCGGAAACTCCTTGGAGCGCCGGGCATCCTCCGGGTAGAACCACATTGCGGGATCGCTGGATTCCACCAGATTCGGAGTAATTCCCAGCAGATCCACAAATTCCTGTATGTACTTCGTCTCGTCGTAGGGCAGCACTACTCCGGCAAAGGGCGCCTCCAGCGCGCGCTCAAACTCCACTTCGAGACGCTGAGCCGGGTGGCAGCCCTGCGCCTGGTCTGCCGGCTCGCTTATCCCCGCGATCTCGCGCGGCTCCCCGAGTTGCACGCCGCCATCGCGCATCACGCAAATGGCCGGTAAGCACCTGGTGCTGCCCCTCCTCTCTTCCAAGCTCCGCAAGGCCGCCGCGCAGTTGCGCCATCTTCCACGCGCGTTGGCCGACCGCACAGGCGAGGCGCTGCCGCAAGCAATCGAGCCGCGACACTATCTCTAAACACAACGGCTTAAGTAATTGCGCATAGACGACGGAGGGTGTCGTTCCGCCTGTCCCAGGTTGCGAACTCCGATTCGACGGCTGCGGTGACTTCTTCCAGCTTCCCAAAATAGCG
>JBEKMO010000133.1:0-9147 GCA_050008465.1 Bryobacteraceae bacterium | reverse complement strand
AATCGCTATTTTGGGAAGCTGGAAGAAGTCACCGCAGCCGTCGAATCGGAGTTCGCAACCTGGGACAGGCGGAACGACACCCTCCGTCGTCTATGCGCAATTACTTAAGCCGTTGTGTTTATGTCGCTTTTTCGGGTTGGATCCGTTCCCTTACCATGTGGCGCTGACTGTGCTGCTTCTGATCAACACGTGGCTGGCTTATCGCTTCGGCCGTCTGATCACGGGATCGCAGCTCGCGGGCGGACTTGTATCTCTGGGGGTGGCATACCACGCCAAGATGTTACACCTTGTGTACCTTCCGGCGTTCGTCTATTACGTCCTGTGCTTCACGTTCTACTTCTCTGCTCTTACTTACTATATCTCGATCCGCGGGCGCGGCGGCCGCCTGACAAAGAAGCAGGCCGTCGTGTTTCTCCTGTTTTACGTGGGCGCGCTCGACTCGAAGGAGATGGCCGTCACGCTGCCTGTGGTGGTGCTGCTCTACGAGGCGGTCTGGCACGCCCCCGCCCGCATGTCCGTGGCGAGCTCGTACGGATGGATGCCTACCGGCCGGTCTTTTCCTGGAGCCGCTATTGGGAGTCGACGACGCGGTTCGTGAACACCATCTTCTATCAGCGGATCGAAGGCGGGTTCTTCACTCCCGGGCGTGTCGCTCTGCTTGCCGCGGTTCTGCTCTACGTGACGTAGCGCTGGCAGCAGCGGCACTTCCTGCTGATATGGTTCTTCCTCTGGATCGCGCCGTTGCCCATTACGTTCATCCCCGGCAGGGGTGGTGCGTGCCTATATATTCCGCTCGTGGGCTGGGCGGTGATCGTTGCGAGTGTCTTCCTGTCGTTTTCGAAGGCTGCCGCGAAGTCCCCGCTACTGCGGTGGATGCCGGACCGCGCCGCCCTTGCTGTCGCGGTGCTGCTGGGCATCGCGATGTTTTGGGCCAACACTGAGCGTCGCCGCGGGACCGTGCCGCCGGGAATCCTGAGGCCCGCGCAACTTACGTGGTCCGTGGCAGAGCAGATACGCGCCGTGCAACTCACGGTCAAGCCGGGCAGCAGGATCTACCTGGTCCGCGGCCCCTTGCCGGGCTGGGATATGAAGTTCATCATGGAGCTCGTCTATCACGACCGCAGCGTAAACGTCTGGCTGGGAGAGCAGGCGCCGCTCCCGCCCGCCGAGTTCAACCGCATGGATTACGTCTTCACGTTCGAGGACGGCAAACTGAAGCGCCTGAAAGGCCCGTAAACCGCCTGGTCCCACCACCGGCCAGCGCCGGCGGAACTGATTGGGGATCTATTTCGGAGTCAGCAGGACCCCGTGCAACAAACCGCTGCTAGTCCTGGCATTGCAGAGGATGTCACCCGAATCGTTGATTGCGACTGCACCCAAGATGTTGAAGCCGGAGTTGGTGGGAATCAGCGTATTGAGATCGACCAGGGCGCCATTTTGGATTACGAAGCCGATGTGCCTGGCGGACTTGTACGGGACCGGTGCAAACAGCGCCGAGCCGACGATCTGGCCCGAATTGTTGATTCCAGCCGCCTGGTTTCCTATGGTTCCGGGCACCACGCCCAGATCGGTCCAGACGCCTTGGCTATACAGGGCTGCGTGGCTCGAGTTGTTCACCCCGATGTAGCCGGCGATCTGGCCGGCGCGATTGATCGCGAGGGCGCCGGAACTGTTGGCGCCAGGGGGCGCCCCAAGATCGGTCATCTTGCCGTTGGAATAGAGGAATGCGTGCTGGATGCCGCTGGCCGTGAGGGACCGCCCCACCACCGTGCCCGAATCATTGATGGCCAGGGCCGACGCATCGGTACCCCCCAAAGTACCCAGATCTATCATTCGGCCGCCACTGTACAGGAACGGGTGAGTACTGACAGTGTTGATCCAACCGTATCCAACGACTTCTGCCGACAGGTTGATCCCCACAGCAAGGGTGCCGTAGGGGAAGAGGGATGCCGAGTGGATATCCGTCATCTTCCCGTTGGTGTATAGAAATGCGTGAGCCACGGCGGAACTGCTGGAACCGACCATGTCATAGCCGGCCACCTCGTCGGAGGCGTTGACTGCCTCTCCAAACGAGGAATCTGAGGCCCCGAGAGTGCCGAGACTGATGGCCGTCCCGCCGCTGAATAGGGTAGCGATGCCTGTCGTCGAGTTGGATGATGTGCCAGCCGCCTGCCCCGCACTGTTCAGGCCTTCGGCAGAGCTCATGTTGTCTCCGTGCACTGCTCCGAGATCGGTGATGTTATAGCCTTGCGCGTGCAGCAGCGCTGTGCTCGTCATCATTCCAACGGCCAGTATTCCCGCTAAGTGTATCTTCATGTGGACGTTCCTTTCCCCTTTCGGTGTCGTGCGATGTCACTCCGCCACACTCAACCCTGTCTGCTTCCCAATAACATGATAAGCGCGGAGCGATAGGAACCGAAGTGAACTGTTTGTCAAGTATTTGTGAATGTGAATACAGCGTGGAACGGCCGAAAGGCCCGTAAATCTGCTTGTCCGGGGGACAAGGCTGGCGCCTTATCCTACTGAAGAACGCGGCGAAGTGCCGCCTCGTCCAGCGCGGTGGAGGGCGCAAACAGGCCGGAGTTCATGTATTCGAGCAGGCTGTCGAGGAACTGCCGCGCCTCCGGCCGGTCCTGGAGCCGTGGCAGATCGATCGAGCACACCACCAGGTTCCCCGGCCCCACTCGCGCCTCCAACAGCACTCCCAGCTTGTGCGCTCGCTCGAAGTTATCGATCACCTGAACGGTCGGCCGAAATCCGGCGGGCATCGAATCCAGAATCAGCGCGCGAGAATTTTGGAGAAGGTGAAACCACTGCCAGTTGCCGTGGGACTCGGTCGGGAAGCGGCTCAATGCCGGATGCTTCGGATCGCACAGAATGCCCAGCGTCCCGGGCGCCACCGGCATGTGCCTCTCTTCGGCGAATTTCCGGAACATGCCATAGTTCCAGAAATCGGGCGCGAAGCTGCCGCCGATGCTCTTCGGCAGTGCCGAGAGTTCGGGCAGCAGCAGGACAGTTCCCCCGGAGGCGAGCGCCTGGAGTGCGGCGTCGTCGAGCGTCCGGCTGATGAGGACCTTGCCCGGAGCCGTCTCGACCGCCTCGGGGTAGACCCAGATGTCGTAGGAATTCCGGAAGCCGGTGCCTTGGAGCGCCAGCTCGAGTCTCAGCTTCGCCGGAGCGGGAATCTCTTTCAGCGGGATCCGGATCTCGCCCAGCGAAGCGAGCGATCCCTGCGGAATCGGTTTCGTGGGGAGGCTGCCCGAGGCCAGCGTGCGCCCTCGGGAGTCACGCAACGCCCAGACGGGTGCCGCTCCCGCGATCCCGGAGGGTCCGTAGTGCGCCACCTCGGCCGCCGCGGTGAAGGTCTCGCCGACGGTCCAGGTGAACTTGGCCGTCCTCACGAGCGGCACGGTTTCCGAGCAGAACTCGCGCCACCTGGCCGGCTCGATCAGCCCCTTGGATTCCATGAAGGCGTTCAGAACGCCGACTAACGCCGTTCCCTGTCCGGGGAAGTCCACGAGATCCAACAATTGAAAGCCGCCGAAGCCGCGAGTCCGCAGAGCCGCCTCGATGTCTTCCCGGTAGCACAGCACGGCGAGCGCGCCGGATGCGCGCAAAAAGTCATCCGCCTGGTTCAGCATCCCGCTCTGGTTGAGCCGCGCGAGGAAGGCCAGCAAGTTGCGCGCTCGCAGGACGCCGGTGTACTTGGCGAGCTCGCGGGAGTCGGGAGCAACTTGGTACTCCCCGATCTCATGAGAGACCACCGGAACCTCGATCCCGGCGATCTCGGAGGTGTAGTCCTTCAGCGTCGAGGGCGGGCCGGTTTGCACGTGTCCCAGCGGCGGATCCACCGTGGCAAACGAGGCGCGCACCTTCTTCCCCCGGACCTGGAAAGAGGCCCAGTAGTCGTCGCCCGCATCCACGTTCGGGAACCAGTTGTTGGTCCCCTGCGCGTACAAATGCCGCCCGTCGAGCGCGCGGAAGCGCTTCACGAAGGGCGCCATGAGTTCCTGCTTGCCGCCCAGTTCGTTTCCGAGCGACAGCATGACGAAGGAGGGATGATTGCCGAAGCTGCGCAGGATGCGCTCGCCCTCGGCGCGCAGGAAGTCGTCGTGCTCCTGCCCGCCGAACCCCATCCAGTTCGGCAGTTCCGGTTGCAGGTAGACCCCCAACCGGTCGGCGGCCTCGAAGGCGGCCTCGGGGGGGCACCAGGTGTGGAACCGGACGTGGTTGAGGCCGTACGACTTCGCGATCTTGAAGACGCGCAGCCAGCCGTCGACGGTCATGGGAGGATAGCCGGTCAGCGGAAACACGCAGTTGTCCACGTTTCCGCGCAGGAAGACGGTCTTGCCATTGATCCGGAACTGCGTGCCTCGCGCCGCGAACTCCCGCAGCCCGAAGGTGACTTGCCGGCGATCGCGATAGCTCCCCGCCTCCAGCGTCACCGAGAGATGGTGCAGCACGGGAGAGAACTCATCCCACTCATGTACCCCTTCGCCCAGAGCGTACTCGAACTCGACCATGGCCCGCTCGCCGCTGACGGAGAAGGCGTGAAAAGAACCTGCCAGGGTCAGCCTGCCGGCGGCGGGTTTGCCGCTGGCGTTGCCGACTTCGATACGCACCCGGACCTTGCGCGCGCCGCGGTCGGGATATACCTGAACGTCCTCGATCCAAACCGGATCGCTGGCCCGCAACCACATCTCCCCAACGACTCCGTTCCAGTTGGTCTGGGTCTGGTCGCTGATCTGATGCGGGTCTCCGATGGGAGGATGCTCGGCGTTGCTGATGCGCAACGTCAACTGGTGGCGGCCGGGCGTAAGGGGGCCCAGCGCGTACAAATGCGGCGCCACAAGCGAGTTCTGCTCGCCCACGGCGTTCGAGTCCACCCACAGCCGGCTGTTCTTGGTGCGCTCGAGCAACAGCACGACGTGCTTACCCGCCCATTCCGGCGGGATCTCAACGTCCCGCTGGTACCAGGCCGCACCCACGTACGGGTACAGGCGCGTGAGCCGGCCCGTTTCCCGGGCCTCGCTCAGCGATCCTTTGCAGTTCTCATCCGTGGTTCCGGGCAACTGGATGCGATCCGCGAGAGGCGCCTGGAACCACTTCTTCGCGACGCCTTCGTTTCTCGGATCCAGCGCGAACCGCCACTCGCCGCCCAGCGACATCCATCGTTCGGCCGCCGGCGCCGCGAGGCCGGCCATCAGCATTCCCGCCAGAACGATTCTCCGCATCTGGGTTCCCCGCCTCACTTCTCCGGCATCACTCCCGCCAAGAGGAAGACCAGCGCCGCGTTCCAGTTGATCGCCACCTCGTTGCTGGCGTAGGAGGCCTGGTCGTCCACGTAGACCTTGGCGGGCCCGAGATCGGCCGGCAGCTTCCTCAGCAGCGGATCCTGGCGCCCCCGGTTGGGGCCTCCCGCGAGCAGCCCGGGCCAGGGCCCCGGCGCGCCCTCGGCCCCGCTGGGACGGTGGTGCGGATGCCGGTACGGGTTGGCCCCCACCTGCGTCACCCAGGAGAGGGAGAACGTGTTCCTGCCGAGCAGGTAGTGCAGGTGGTCCAGCGCGGCCTGAACGTAGCGGGGGTCGCGCCGGATGGCATTCGCCACCAGGAGTTGCACCCCGTAATTGGCGGCCACGCCGTTAGAACCCCAGACGTAATCTTTCGAGGTCATGCCGATGCGGTATCCGTTGCGGCCGCTCCGCTCGACGAACTGGTCGGCCGCGGCGATCGAGTCCTGACGGATTGCCGCCACCGCGGCGGCGTCCCTTCCCTTCCCGAGCACGTAGGTCCACAGCCCCAGCGGCGCAACGTGGGCCCAGCCCTCCCCCGGCACGCTCCGGACGGTCTCCCTATACTCGCCAAAGTGCGCCAGGAAATGGCGGTGATAAACGTCCTCCCCGGTAGTTCGCCACAGCTCGGCGGAAGCCCAGAGACGTTCGTCGCCGCAGTCGGCGTCCCCGTATACTCCGGACTGTACTCCGCTGGGGTTCCGAAACGTCACGTCGGGATACTTGTCGAGCCAACCCCAGGCCTGGCGCGCCGCTCGCAGGCATTTCCTGGCGTAGGCGGCGTCGAAGGGCTCATATACTCGGGCCGCGATGGCCATCACGGCGGCGAAATCCGCCGTGGCGCAGGAGCTCTTGTAGGGCTCCTTGCCGGTGCCGACGACGTAGCTCACTCGCGTGTCTTTATCCGGCATGACGAAGCCGCAAAAGCGATCGCTGGTTTGCTTCTGCCACACGCCCCCGTCCTGGTCCTGCATCGAGAGCATCCAGTCCAGGTTCCACCGGATCTCGTTCAAGATGTCCGGCGTACCGTTCCCGGATTCCGGGATGTTGAGCTTGATATTCTTGATCCGCGCGCCGAACAGCTCCCAGGTCCACAGCAACGTACCGGTGGTAATGCCGGAGTTCACCACGTAGCGGCCGTAGTCGCCGGCATCGTGCCAGCCTTTGACCGGCGTCTGCGGCCCCGTCCTTCCGCAGGACGGGTGGTAGGCCCCTTTCAGGTGACATGCTGAATAGGCGTAGCCCGGAAACTCCGGCCCCAGGTCCACGGCCGTGCCGCAGCGCTGCCCGTAGAACGACCGCATCGCCAGGTACCAGGCGCGTGAAAACACGTCCGGGCCAATGGCGAAATCCCAGCTTCTGCCGAGGCCGGCAACATCCAGGTAATACGTTCCGCGGCGGGCGAGCTTCGTGAAATCGGCCGCCTGAACGCGGTCACCGGTGTCGGCGTCTTCCACCGGCGCCCCCAGCTTGCCCCGGAAAGCCACGGAACCATCGGCAGCGCGCCGCACGGCGAAATCCGTCGCAGGGTCGCCCGAAACCACCAGCGCCACCTTGGGCGCACCCGGCAGGTAGCCGGCCTGATCCACCTTGATCTCCTTCGCGGAAGCGGCCGCGAAGGCACTGCAACAAGTCAGCAGTAGAACGATCGGTTTCATGGCGCCTGGCCCTGAACAGCACAAGGATACCTGATCCACGGACGCCACGAAGCGGCGCTGGCGCCAGCGTGCCAGTTGTGCGAACCTGTATGAGAGTGCCGGTACCCTTGGTACTGTGTGCTTGCCGCCGGGCGCTAAATCGGTACCACCCCGGTTGTAGGCGCTTTCCCGTGCCTTTATACTGAACCCAGCAATGGCCAGGCGTTTGAGAGAGGACAGCGCATGAAGCCTGCCCGTGTGCCGCACGAATTGCCCGAGCCGCGGCCCGAGCGTTCCACTCTGCCTGCGCTCTCCCAGTTCTACGCCGAGTCGCAAGAGATCTCCTGGCAGTTCTACATGCACCTGGCCGAAGGATTGCACTGCCTGGGCGACACCGAAGCGTGCCAGAAATACCTTGCGCGGGCGGTGGAAACAGCGGGCGAGTTGGGGCGCCGCGATCCCCGTCTGGCCAGATCCCTAAACGCGATGGGCGTGCTGCACTGCAAGGCCGGCAACGGCGCCGGAGCGGAGCGCGCCTTCAAGAGGGCCATCGTCATTTGTGAGAAGGCTCTGGGACCGGAGCACCCCGACGTGGCCGTGGCGCATTTCAACCTGGGAGGCGCCTACAAGCTCCAGTACAAGTACGACGACGCCGCCGTGGAATACGAGCATGCGCTGGCGATTTCCGAACGGGTGCTGGGGAGATTGAATCCGGACGTCGCGCTGATTCTGGACATGCTTGGGGAAGTGTACATCACGCTGGGGCGGCGCGCGGCTGCGCTGTACGCCCTGCGGCGCGCTCTGGCGATCAAGGAGAACGCGCTCGGGCCCAAGGACTGGGGCACCGCGGTCACGCTCGTCAAGCTGGGCGAATTCTACATGAGCGGGGGAAGGTACAACGAAGCTGAACCGCTGCTGCAACGCGCCCTGGCGATCAAGCGGAGCATCCTGGGCAAGGAAGATCCCAGCCTGGTCAAGGATCTGAAGCGTTTGGCGCAGGTCTACAATGCCCAGCACAAGTTCCCCGAAGCGGAGTTGCTGTTCGCCAGCGCCTTGGGAATGCTGAGGAACGCGCTCGGGCGCAAACACCCCGAGATCCCGGCGAACCTCCGCGCGCTCGCCAAGACCTACCGCGAGCAGGCGCGCTTCACCGATGCCAAGAAGCTGCTCGAACTTTCGCTGGCCATTCTGGAGAAGGTGCTCGGGCCGGAGCACCCGGACACGGCGGTGACGCTGGAGTTCTACTCGGAGATCCTGCGCGTGCTCAACCTCGACGCGAAGCGGAAGAGCTGGTAAGCAGCCGCACCTCTTCCGGCTCGAGCACGCGGTACTTCCCTATCGCCAGCTCCCCGATACGGATCGGACCGATGGCGGTTCGCACCAGCTTGAGCACGGCCGAGCCGGCCGCCTCGATCATCCGCCGGACCTGGCGATTGCGGCCCTCGGTGATGGTCAGCTCGAGAAAGGTGTGGCTGCCCGAGTCGCGCAGGCGCTCGACGACAGCCGGCTGCGTCGCGCCATCGCTCAACATCACCCCGCGGCGCAATTGCTCGATCTCGCCGTCACCCAGCCGCGAGGCGGTCTTCACGAGGTAGGTCTTGGGCGCCTTGTAGGAGGGATTCGTGATGCGCTCGGCGAACTGCGTATCGTTGGTCAGAAGCAGCAGCCCGCTGGTGTCCAGGTCCAGGCGCCCGACTGGGAACACCCACTGGTCGAGGTCCTGAATGAGGTTGTAGATGGTGGGGCGGCCTTCGGGATCCCGGTAGGTGGTCAGGTAGCCTTTGGGCTTGTAGAGCAGCAGATAGACCTTGCGGCCGGCGCGGACGGGTTTGCCGTCCAGCGTGACGCGGTCGCGCTCCAGGTCCACCCAATGGTCCGGCGTCTGGATAAGCTTCCCGTTCACGCGGACCCTGCCCGCGCCGATCCAACTGCGCGCCTCGGTGCGCGAACCGAAACCCGCCTTCGACAGCACGCGCTCGAGCGTCTTGAGCGGCCGATGCTCGCCGGCGCGTTTCGGTGGAGGCATGGCTCTGTTCAGAGTACGACACTGGTGTGGACGAAGGCTGGATGGGGTGCGTGGAGACACTACGGCATCGGCGGGGAGGTAAAGCTGGAGTATCGCCTGGCGCTGGGCATCCGGGACTTCCGGACGCCCAACGCGGTGTGAAAGACCGAATGGCGGCTTTAGCAGGCCAACCCTGGAGAAGGGAACCGGGCGG
>JBEKMO010000132.1:0-9717 GCA_050008465.1 Bryobacteraceae bacterium | reverse complement strand
CGGGGGCCTCGGTGTGCAGCGTGGTGAGCGAATACGGGATGCCGTACTGCTTCAGGTTGTTGCACGCCGACATCTTGCCGCAGAAGCTGTCGCGGCGGTCGGCGATGGTCATGCGCCCGGCGGTGTCCGGCGTCGCTTGGACCAGCACCGGCACATTCAAGCCGGCCAGGCGGAGTGTCTCGGCCACGCCGCGTTCGTCTCCGAAGTTGGGCAGCGAGACGACGACTCCGTCGATCTTGTCGCGGTTGCGGGCGAACAGCGCGGCGCACTTCTTGGCTTCCTCGCGGGTCTCGACCGCGCCGTACTTGGTGTCCTCGGAACCCAGCGCGACCACCTCAATGGAAGCGCGCCCCAGGGCCGCGAGCATCTCCTCGCGCCCGGACTTGGCGAGGTGGTCCGGAAAGAAGCCCCGGTTGCCGATGATGAGTCCCAGCGTGTTCCGTTGGTTTTGAGCCTGATTCATGATTCGTTTCTCCACGGTCCAGACCGATACGCGCACGAATGGCCGTGCCGCAGGTAATCGCTTACATGGGCAATGGTATCACAACTTCTTCTGCATCCAAACCACGTCGAGAAAACCCGTGACAGTACGCTCTGTCCACGAGGGGACAGCGTACTGTCACGGGTTTTCTTGCCAAGGGGCGCGCGCACGGACGCCGTCAGCGCGGCGCAGCGGCGAAGTTGCTGACCGACTGCTTGCGGTTTCCGTAGTAGAACCACCCAACTCCGGAGCGATACCACCAGATGTCGTTGTTGTAGTCCCGTCCCACGATGTAGAACTCGCCGCGCAGGGTGGCGATTGAAACGGTGGTCACCCATCCGTAGGTGTCGTGCCAGCCGAACCATCCGTTTCCGGAGCCTTCCTGGAAGGCGTTGACATAGACGCGGTTCTGCGCATCCATCCCCACGGCATAGATCCTGCCGCCGGCCGCGGCGAGTTGGGGCTCGGTGGACATGGCATTGGGGGTCGTATACCAGGTTCCCCAGGTGTTCCCCGACAAGCGCGACATCCCACAGGTGCCGTCGGCGTAGCGGACCGCCACGTACACCGCACCATCGCTGCCTGCCGCTACGGCCGGCCGCCCCGTCGCGGTCGTCGTTCCCACTACCCATCCCCCAAAGCCCGAACCCGGCACGTAGCGGCCAGAGGAGACTTGGCCCTGGTTGGGCGCCAGCCCGGCCCCGACTACGTAGATGGAGCCATCGGTCGCAACCGTGACCGCGGGATCCGAGCTGAACCCCCCGCCCAGGTTAATCCAGCCGCCGAAGCCGGTGTCGGTTCGGTAACTCCTCAGCCAGAAACTGCCCGCGGAATCGCGGATTGCGACCCAGGCCGTACCGTCCGGCGCCGCAGCGACCCCCGGCGTGGCCGGACTGGATGCACCGGCCGAAACCCAGCCTTTCCAGCGCTGGCCCGCGGACAGATACACATTCATCCACAAGCCGTTCTGGGGATCGCGCGCGGCCACGAAGGTGTCCCCGGCCGCGTTCTGCGCCGCCGCCGGATCGCCCTCTGTGACTCCGAGAGCGCGCGACGCGTTGACGGAGTCGAAGGCCAATGCCACAATCCCGTTGTTGTAGGTCCGGTAAACGGCCACCGGCACCGGAGAGGTGACCCGGGTGAAGAAACCGTTGTAGGAGGAGCCTGTCGGGGCCGGCAGGGCGCCCGCGGTGGCGGGGAAATCGGCGGACAGGCCGGAGCCGCACACCAGCACCGCGCCGAACCCCTGAATCACCAGGCCCGAGACCTGATCGTCGGCCGCGCCGCCCAGGTAGCTCAGGTCCAGGAGAGACTTTCCATCGACGCTCAAACGGAAGACGAACCCGTCGAAACCGCCGTGGCTGGCGGACTGCCAGGCATTGAGCACGGGCAGATCGAGCGAACTGGTCGTGCCGGCGCCCCAGACTTGTCCGGCGAAATCCACCGCCAGCGCCATGCCAGTGTCCGAGCCACTGCCGCCCACCAGCGTGGAGTATACCCGCGCGTTGCCCGTTGGCGCGAGTTTCACGACGTAGGCGTCATAGTCGCCGCGCCTGACCGTCTGGAAGGCCCCCGCCGTCACGGGGAAATCGTCGGAGTACGTCGCGCCCGTCACGTAGGCATTGCCCGCGGCGTCCTCGGCGATCGCGTAGGCGTCGTCGGGCCCGCGGCCGCCCAGATAGGTGACGTAGTCCCACGTGCTTCCGCCCGGTGACAGGCAGGCCACCAGCGCGTCTCCCTGACCGGCTTTGACCGGTTGGAGCGCGTTCTGGACAGGCAGATCGGCCGAGTCCGTGTAGCCGGCGATACAGGGCCGGCCCGAAGGGGTGACGGCCACCGCACGCGCCAGGTCGGTTCCGGATCCTCCCAACAGCGTGGAGTAGAGCAGGCCGCCCGCCGCGCTGTATTTGGCCAGGAACGCGTCGGAGCCGCCGTGGAAGCTGGTTTGCGGCGCTCCCGCCGTGGTGGGAAACTGCAACGAGGTCGTGTATCCGCTTACATAGGCGTTGCCGGCGTAGTCCAGTGCGATCCCGGTGGCCGTGTCGGAGCCGCCCCCACCCAGGTACGTCGAGTAGGCCAGGCGTCCCGAAGCGTCCAGCCGGACGATGAACGCGTCCTGCAGGCCTCCGAAGGTCCTTTGCGCCGCCCCGCTGGTGACCGGGAAGCCGGCCCCCGCGACGCCGGCGACGAACACGTTTCCGGCAGCGTCCACGGCGATTCCATTCCCGGCGTCATTCCCGCTGCTCATCAAGATGGTGGTATAGACCACGCTGGCCCCGCTCGCGCTATAGGCGATCTTGGTGATGAAGACGTCGCGGTTGCTGCGAGAGGACCTGACCCCTCCCGGCCCGAGCGGGAAACCGGACGAGAAGGTGGTCCCGGTCAGATAGGTGTTGCCGGCCGAGTCGCCGGCCGCCGCGTATATGGCGTCGAACTGCGTCCCGCCCAGCAGCGATGAGAAGCTCAGCACCGGATCGATCACCAGCCGGTCACCCCGCCGGTAGCGACCGAGCCGGAATCCAACGACACCACCGGACAAGCGGTAGGAGGCAGCCACCAAGCGCCGTGAACCGCCGCTCTCCTGATAGGCCACCGGACGGCGGTAACGCAGGGTGCCGGAGGGGGTCTCCAGTGCCAGGCGGCCCCTCGTATCGATCCACACCCGCCGCACGCCGCCGAAACGCAACCGGATCGCGGCTGGATCGGCGCCCGGCGCCAGTGCGAACGAGAACTCGATTTCGCGATCCTGCCGGCCCTGGTAGAGCAAATCGATGCCGGGGTACACCTCCGCGTAGCGAACGCGGTCGTACAAGGGGATCTCCGTCAACCAACGAGCTGGGTCCGCTCCCCGATACACCCGGCCGATCGAACCAAGGCGCTCCTCCGCCGCCCCAAGCCGGGAGGCCTGGGAACCCAACAACTCCATGTGGAGGGGTTGCGCCTGGCTCGCTTTGGCGGATGCCAGGGCGTAGGTGGCGGCCCCGCCTTTCTCGAGCAGAAGCGTGTACCCCGGGGCGCGGCCGACAAACACGACGGCGGGGTCCGCCTGTCCCAGATTCGGCTCGAAGCTGGCGCGCGGCAGCGGCCCGATGGCGGTCGGCGCCGGAGCGGCGCATGCCAGTGCGGCAGCCGCCGAAAGAACGCAGAAAACTTGTCCGAGCCTCATGATATGCTCCTTGGCGCAATGCCACTCGCAGGCCCTGTGACTGGTCTGCCCCGCAGAGGCAAACCCAGAGAACCAGTGGCGCCATCGCGCTTTGACACTATTCCATCGGCTGGCAAGGCGGTGTTCATGAGGGGGCATCGACAGCGCATAGCCTGGCGGACGAATCTGTGGGGCGGTCCCCCTGGACCGCGCCGGGCCCTTTGGTCCGGCCTGGGCCGACGTGGACGTCGGCCCGCGGACCGGAGGTCCGCCCTACGAACCGCGGTCAGCCTGCCAGCCGGCGGAAGAAGTCCAGCGACTCCCTGGCGCATACCTCCCAGCGGTATCGCTCCGCCTGGGTCCTTCCAATCCGGCCGAGATCCTCGCGCTGCGTGGGCGACGAAAGCAGTTTCTCGAGGCCCGAGCGGATCTCCTCGAGGCTGCGCGGATCCACGAGCAGCGCAGCGCCAGAGGTGATCTCGGGCAACGAGGAGACGTTGGAAGTCAACACCGGCACGCCCGCCGCCATGGCCTGGGCCACCGGGAACCCGAAGCCCTCGTAAAGCGAAGGATAGACGAACACCGTCGCACCCGCGGTCAGTCCGGGCAAGTGCGCCTCGGCCACGTAGCCGAGATAGCGCACGCTGGAAGAACCGGACCGAAGACGATCCAGGGTCGCCTGGTTGCGCCACCCGGCGGGTCCCGCCACCACCAGGTCGAACTCCTGGCGCATCGAAGCGCCGAGTCCGGCCCAGGCATCGAGCAGCGCGCCGAGGTTTTTCCTGGGCTCGATTGTGCCCACGAACAGCGCGTAGGGGCGCGCCAGGCCGTACTTGCCCCGCGCGGCGCTCACAGCTTGCGGAGGCACGCGAAAGAACGGATCGGGGATGCCGGGGTAAATGACGGCGATCCTCTCGGGCGGCAAGCGCAGGGTCCGAATGGCGTCCTGGCGGCTGCTCTCGGAAATGGCGATCAGGCCGGTGGCGCGCGTCATGATGCGCTCGCCGAACCACCGGACCGCCTTGGCGTTCGCGGGGGTGTGCACCTCCGGCATGAGCCAGCAGGTCATGTCGTAGATGGTCGCGGTAAGCAGCGCGCCGCGCGGAGGGTTGCGCAACATGTGCGAGGCGTGGAAAACGTCGGCGCGGGCGGACCAGGGCAGGCGCGAGAGATTCAGAAAATGGAGGACGGCCAGGCCCGTGGCCGTAGCTCCCAGGCCGGCAACCGAGCGCTCGTGGTCCAAGCCGCCGAACGAAGAGGAGAAAGGGAAGGTGGCGATCGAGTCGCTCCCAGCCAGCGCGCGCAGGTGCGAAATCCAGTGGTAGACGTAGTTCTTGACTCCGGCGCTGCGCAGCAGCAGAGGAGTGGCGTCGATCGAGATGCGCATGGCTCAAGGCCGCCGTGCGCGCGCCGCCACCGCCGGCTCGCGATTCGAGAACAGCGACTTGCCGCCGCTGGCCCGCACCAGGTGCAGGCTGGCGCAGCCGACCAGGGCCTCGATCCGCGGAATGGCCTGGTCTTCGACCACCAGGTAGTACGTCGCGGGGCTGCGCCAGAGCCGCCCCAGGTCCGCGTCGCCGATGAACACCCGCGGGGCGTTGGGCGCGTAGGATCCGTACTCCAGGTTGTTGACGCGGCCGTTCAGCAGGAGCGCGTCGTAATTGGTATAGAAGATCATCGATGAGAAGGTGTAGTACTGATCTCCCAAGATCAGGCGGCCTTGCGGAGCGCGCTTCAGCGCCTCGGCCAGCGGCCGCGAGGACATATACGGATCGAAGACCACCAGCGCCAGGCGCGCGGCCTGGAAGAACATCACCATCATCAGCGCCAGCGAGAATACGGCACGCTTCTCGCGCAGCGCCCAGGCGCCTAGCGCGCCCGCCAGGAAGGCCAGCGCGGCCCAGCCCAGAGGCGCGCGCAGATAGGCGAGCGAATTCAGAGTCAGGTCCGCCGCATGCCCTAGCGACAGGGTGTACAGATCGGGGTTCCGGTTCAGCGCGGCCGAGATGTCGCCGGGCGTGGGCAAGTTCCAGACCCGGATCAACAGCGCGCCCGAGACCACGGCGGCAACCGAAGCGATCGCGGCCGCGGTCCGGACGCCCGCCCGGACCCACCCGCCCCGGGCTGCGATGGCGCAGCCCAAGAGCAGCGCGACGGCCGGGTAGATGGGCATCGAATAATACTCCTGCGTGGTCGAGAAGCTGAAGAAGACCAGCACAAACCCGATCCAACAGAGCGCCAGCAGGCGAGCCCGCCCGGCTCGGCCGCTGGGCCGGTAACTCATCCGTACCAGCGCCGGGAAATGCACACTCCAGGGGAAGAACCACAGCAGATGGAACAGCCAGAAGTACAGCCGCGGCACGGTGTTGTAGTCCCGCGGGTAGCGCAGGTTCAGGAAACGGAGCAGGTGCTCGTTGATGAAGTAGAACCAGAAGAACCCGCGATACTTGCCTGGCTCGGAGTGCATCGTGAAGTCGAAGTAAGGTGGATTGCGCAGCGTGGCCAGCACGTGCCAGGGGGCGGCGATCAGCAGGAAGACGAGCAGGCCCGCGAAGGGGTGGATGCGCCGCCAGGTACGGCGCGCGAACAACTGGCGCGAGAACAGCAGATAGAAGAATGCAGCGCCGGCGGGGAACAGAATGCCGATCAGCCCTTTCAGCAGGACGGCGGCGGCGAGGCTGGCGGCCATCATCCCCGCCCACCGGCGGGGATGCGGCTCCCGGTCGTCGAGCGCGCGCAGCAAGGCCCACAGCGCCAGCGCGATGGCCAGCGTGAGGACGACGTCCGGGATCAGAACGCGCGTGAACAGAAACAGGCCCACGCAGGTGGCCAGCGCCAAGCCGGCATAGAAACCCGCCCGGAGTGAGAACGCCCAGATGCCGAAGCGGAACACCAGCCAGCAGAGCAGAATGGCCGAGAGGGCGAGGGGAATCCGGGCGGCCCAGTCGTGCACTCCGAAGATCATGAAGGACACGGCCGTCATCCAGTACTTGCCCGGCGCCTTCTCCAGGTACGGAACGCCATCCAGGCGCGCGGTCACCCAATCGCCGCTGCGCAGCATGTTCCGCGCAATCTGGGCCTGCACGGAGTCTACGTCGTCCATCAGCGAGGGAGGACTGAGGATTCCGGTAAGGAAGATGGCGGCGGCAACCAGGACGACGGTCAGCTCGCAACGGCGCTGAGCGCGCGCTCGCTGGCGGGCGCCAGTTCGGCCGGCGCGGTCTGGATGCTCCATCGCTTCATCCAGAGGAACAGGATCAACAACCCCCATAGTTGAAATCCGAGATTAACACGGCGTTCGAGGTGCTGGCGGAGCATTTCCTCGATTCGCCCGGTGTCGAAAATCCCCGTGCGCGCGATTGTGCCGGGGGTGAGCGTGTCGAGCAGGATGGGCCGCAGCACGCCCCGCAGCCACTCGTGCGCGGGAATGTCGAAGCCCTCCTTCTTGCGATGGAGAACGGAGGTGGGGAGCTTGTCGCGCATCAACTCGCGCAGCAGGTATTTCTGCCGTGAGCCGCGTATCTTCAGGCGCGCGGGCAGGGAAGCGGCGAACTCGGCGATCCGGTGGTCCAGGAACGGCGGCCGGACCTCGAGGCTGTGCGCCATGCTCATTCGATCGCATTTGTAGAGAATGTCGTCGGGCAGGTAGTAGGACTGATCGAAGCACAGATAGCGGTTGAGAAACCCCGCGTTCCGGTCCAGGGGAAGCGTCTCGAACAGCGAGGCCAGGCCGTCGCACTCCGGAGCCAGGAAGAACCTGCGCTTCTGGGCGGAAGAGAAAGCTCCGTTCCAGTAACAGTGGGCGTCGTCGGGCTCCAGCAGCGAACCCTCCAGGAACCGCTTCAGCTTGTACCCGAAACCGATTTTCTCGTCGGAGACCGGCCAGAGGCCGCACAGCCGGGCGGCGGCCCGGCGGGGCGCGGCGGGCAGGTGCGCCAGCCAGCGCGCAAAGGAATCCGCGCGATAGGTGACGTAACCGCCGAACAGCTCGTCGGCGCCCTCGCCGCTCAGCGCCACGGTGACCTGCTGGCGGCTGAGCCGGGAAAGGAACCAGACCGGCAACGCGCCCGCATCCGCGCTGGGCTCATCCGAGTAATAGACCAGTTGCTCGAGGGCCCCGGGAAGATCCTGGGTGGGATTCAGGTCGAACTCGTGGTGATCGGTGCCGTAATACGCGGCGACCTCGCGGAAGTAACGGCTCTCATCGAAACTGCGGCCCGCAAACGAAACCGAAAACGTCTTCAGGCGCGATGGGCTCGCCGCGGCGGCGTAGTGCAGGATCGTCGAGGAGTCCAGACCTCCGCTGGCCCATATCCCCAGCGGCACGTCCGAGATGAGGTGCTCGCGGACAGATTCCCGCAGCAGCCGGTCTAGCTCCTCTTTAGCCGAGTCCAGGGTCCAGTGCGCCTGCGGCTGCATCTCGAGCCGCCAGTAAGGGGCCCAGGACACCTCGCCGTCGCGCCATTCGAGCCAGTGGCCGGGAGGCAATTTGCGAATGCCCTCGACCAGCGTGTTCGGGCCGGGCACGTAGTTGAGCGACAGGTAATGGTTGAGCCCGGCCAGGTCCAGGTTCCGCTCCACTTCCGGGTTCCCCAGGATGGCCTTCAGCTCGGAGCCGAAGTAGAGGTCGGGGCCGCGCCGGTGGATGTACAGGGGCTTGATTCCCAGCCGGTCCCGGGCCAGCACAAGCCGCCGGCGCGACTCGCTCCACAGCGCGACGGCAAACATCCCGCGCAGCCGCGAAAAGCACTCCGTATCCCACTCCAGGAACGCGTGCAGGACCACTTCGGTGTCGGATCGCGAATGGAAGCGGTGGCCGCGGCGGCACAGATCTTCCCGCAGTTCCGCGAAGTTGTAGATCTCGCCGTTGAAGACGATGGTCGAGTCGCCGTCGTCGCTGGTAATGGGCTGGTCGCCGCCCGCGACGTCGATGATGCTCAGGCGGACCGCGCCCAGGGACACCACCGCCGACTGATAGACGCCTTCGCGATCCGGCCCGCGGTGGGCCAGTGAATGCGTCAGTTCCCTGATTCGATAGGGATCAGGTACACGATTCCTGTGGGTAAAACCCGCAATGCCGCACACCGATCACGTCCCCGTGGCTCCCTTCCCCAAGGAAGCCCTCACCTCAAGTCATGGGCCGCCCCGGCACGGGCCTCGGGCGGCGCAGACTCACCCAAATCTAGATCGGGGCAATCATAGCACAGAAGAGCTTACGGCTCCAAACTCGGATCGCTCCCCGGTTCGCGTGCCATCACCCCGGCCACTGCCAGTCCCGAATCTCCGGGAGGTCGTCTCCATGCTCGGAGATGTAGAGCTTGCTCTCGATGAGCCGGTTGCGCAGCAACTGCTTCTGGTGCGCCGCCGCCCCTTGCAGCTTCGGAACGCGGTCGATGACGTCCATCGCCAGGTGGAATCGATCCAGCTCGTTCAGGACCGTCATGTCGAACGGCGTAGTGGTGGTGCCCTCTTCCTTGTAGCCGCGCACGTGCAGGTTGTCGTGGTTGTGGCGGCGGTAGGTGAGCCGGTGGATCAGCCACGGGTAGCCGTGGAAGGCGAACACGGTCGGCTTGTCGGTGGTGAAGATCGAGTCGAATTCCTTGTCGGCCAATCCGTGGGGGTGTTCGGAAGAGGGCTGAAGGGTCATGAGATCCACCACATTGACGACGCGGATCCTCAGCTCCGGCAGGTTCCGGCGGAGGAAATCGACCGCGGCGAGCGTCTCCAGGGTGGGGACATCGCCCGCGCAGGCCATCACCACGTCGGGCTCGGCGCCCTGATCGTTGCTGGCCCAATCCCAGATGCCGACACCCGCCGTGCAGTGCCGGATCGCCGCTTCCATATCCAGCCATTGCAGGGCCGGCTGCTTGCCCGCGACGATCACGTTCACGTAATGCCGGCTGCGCAGGCAGTGGTCCGCCACCGAGAGCAGGCAGTTGGCGTCCGGAGGCAAGTAGACGCGCACGACATCGGCCTTCTTGTTGACGACGTGGTCGATGAAGCCGGGATCCTGATGGCTGAACCCGTTTTGATCCTGCCGCCAGACGTGCGAGGTCAGCAGGTAGTTCAGGGAGGCGATGGGCCGGCGCCA
>JBEKMO010000131.1:0-9723 GCA_050008465.1 Bryobacteraceae bacterium | reverse complement strand
GCTTCCCGAGCAGTAGACAACGTAGGCAGAACCCTGACCCGCCCGCATTCCGGCAAGCCCAACAGAACAATCCCTTTCCGGCTCATAATCCGCTCACCACGAGAGGGAAGATCCGTCGGAAGATTCCCGCAAAGGCGTTCGGGGGCTGAGATGCCGTGGTTTCTTCCTCGGATCAGCGAAAGGGATGCTTCTGGGAAGACACCACAAGATCCAAGCGGAGTGGCAGTTTGTCAGTTTCGAGCTCGACCCCGGCGCTGTAGTGTATTGCGGGGTGCCAGCGCCCTTCGCCTACATGCTCTTCTGCCCAGACTCGAATGCGCGAGCCGCTAAACACTTCGACATTCGCAACACCGCTTTGATCGGTAAGCCCACCACAGGCCAAGTTGGGGCGCTCGTACCCCTCTGTATGCTCGTATGCGATACCGATTTCAGCGCCGTCTGCTGGTTGACCATTTGGCCATGAGACTCGGGCCCGGAGGATCCGGCTTGCGAGACGCCTCAGGGCAAAAACCACATTCTGGATGTGCTGGCCTTCTGCGACTTCGAAAACGCGTGCGCCCTCGGGACGCGTCGAGGATGGATAGTACAGCGGAGCGTATGGAGAATACTCGCGCGGGCCGTCCGAATTGATCCTGATGGTGTAGCGGCCGGGAGGCAGCATTGCGAAACGAAATGCGCCACTCTTGTCAGTTCGCTGGTTCCGCGAGAAGTTGCCTGTAAGGGCCCCATCGGCGTTCTCCAATTCCAGCCAGACTTCTGCCGGACCTCCCGATAAGCCTCTGATTCTGCCCTCTATGGCTCCGTCCCAATGGACGTAGACGTCCGATCGGACAAATCTTTCCTGAAGGAGCTCTTGCCTGCCCACTGGGCGACTGGCCGAGCGCTGAGTACCAGGCAAGTCAAGCAATTCCAACCTGTAATCATCCGCGGGCAGAGCCAGCACTTGATAGAGGCCATCCCGATCCGCGCTGACAATCCGCGCCGCTCCAGAAGATCCAACGATGCGGACTCTTGCGTTCGGGATGGGTACGTCTCTCACATGGTGCGCCACTACCTGGTACCGCAATTGCTCTTCGACGGCTTGTATCTCGGCCTCAGACAACTCATCCCACCTGAATTGTGCGTGCGTCTGCGGCAACCGGGGCTCTTCCGGCCCCCGTTCATCCAGCACCCGTCCGGCGATACCCAGTTCGCTTGTGCCTGGCGCGGCCTGCAACAGGCGCATTTCGATGGCGCTTTCCGCAAGAGGTCCGGTGCGAGTGCAATGCCCCGCTTCCACAATCGGAAGAAAGCGATTCAAGAGGCGTGTGTCGCGCCTTCCATCGACAAAATACGTTTCGCCTTCCCAGAAGGCATAGTTTGTTAGAAGCACCCAATGAGGGGACCACCATGGCAGCCCCCAGAACCGCTTCTGGACCCGGCCGATGGCCCAACTGCCTGCCCACCTGCCAGATACCTTTGTGGTGTGACCCGCGCGAACTACTCGCGCCGTAAAAACAGCGTGTCCCGGTTCCAACGGCCGGGCAAATAGGACCCTTCCTCCGCAGTCCGAGCCCCACGGGTCTGATTCAAGTGCACTCACCGCAAACGTTCCAAGAACCACCAGAACCCCTACAAGCACACATCCGGCGAACCCGGCCGCCAGCCGTTTTGGCTGTGACTTCGACCGCGTCGCTGCCAGAGCGGACCACCCAAGCTTGCCGGTTCCCAGCCAGAAGGCCCCAAACCCCAGGAACAGAACTGAGAGCGGCACGAGCCGCGGAAGCAGCACCGGGCTCCACGGGGAGAGGCGGAACGCGAGCCCTGAAAGGAGCGCCAGAATCAGGAACAGACAGGAGGCACGCTTCCGGTTTCGGGTTGCGACCAGTGGCACGTAAAGCGGAATGAAGAACAGGCAAACAAAGATCAGGGCGACCAGCAGGCTCGGCGAACGCCAGTCGAAACCGCGAAACGGCACACCAATATACGGATCCTCAAAGGCGAAACAGAAGACCGCAATTGGCGCGGAAAGCAGGAACGAAATCCCTGCACGCCGCCTGTGGCGGAGAGCAGCAAAAGAGGCGGTGAGAAAGACCAGCCCGAGAACGGCCTCACCGGCAGCTTGCAGCCACAGCGTGAACCAGTCAGGTCGGGTGTGATTCTCAGGAACCCAGCTCTGAGCTAACATCACAAGGCCGTAAAGGCCAGGCAACGGACCCAGCGCCACGACGAGCCAACTGATCGCCTTTTGTCCCAACGGCCGCCTCAACGCCAAGAGTCACTCCTTGGAACAAGCCTCTGCGGTCCCTTACGTTCGATGAAACTACCGCATTGAATCACACTTCTTCAGACACCGACAACTCAGGCCCGGTTCCCGGATGATGAGCAGTGTTTCGTCAATCGAGACTCCCCTGCGTGTCTGTCCAGGCCCTCGCGTGGCCGAGAATCGCCCATTGGGGCCATGTGGCCGGTCAATCGATAGATCGCTCCTGACGCCGTAGTGTAGAACGAAGTCGTTCAACTCCAGGATGGTCGGCCACTCGGAGACTGTCATGGGTCCACCAGCTCTGGCGCCGGGCTCCGCGGCTCCCCTGACGTTTCGCCGCCGGATGTGTGGTCAACTAGCGTTATGAGTGGAATGCGCAAGGCGATCATTTCAGGGGTGGCCATCGCCCTGGCGGGGTGGGGGTTGGCTCAGGGGCCGGGGGACGCTCTCGAACAAGGCTTCAAGAATCCGCCGGATTCGGCCAGGCCACGGACGTGGTGGCACTGGACCGGTGGCAACATCGCCAAGGAGGGCATCACCAAGGACCTGGAATGGATGAAGCGCGTGGGAATCGCCGGCTTCCAGTTGGCTGACGTGAGCATCGGCCGCGGCCAGAGCGTTGACAAGAAGATCGTGTTCGGAAGTCCGGAGTGGCTGGACGCAGTGCGCCACGCGGCCTCGGAGGCCGAGCGGTTGGCGCTGGAGATGGCGATCTTCAGCTCGGCCGGATGGAGCGAGACAGGCGGGCCGTGGGTGAAGCCCGAGCAGGCGATGAAGAAACTGGTGTGGAGCGAAACGTTCGCGGAAGGTCCGCGGAGTTTCGCCGGGAAACTGCCGCAGCCGCCCTCCAACAACGGGCCGATCCGGGATTTGCGGATTGGGGGCGGACGAGCGCAGGCCCCTCCGCCGGACCCCACTTACTACGGCGATAGCGTGGTGGTGGCCTACCGCACGCCGCCGGAAGAAGTGAACATGGCGGACCTGGAGCCGAAGGCGAGGACGAACGCGGGCTCGATTGACCCGGCGGCGCTGCTCGATGACGACCTGAACACCTCGGTCACCATCCCGGCGCCTGAAGGCGGCGGCCCGGCGTGGATCCAGTACGAGTTCGAGCGGCCGTTCAAAGCGCGTGCGATTTCCCTCGCCGGTCGCGGCGGCATCCCGGTCGGCCGTGTGCTCGCGAGCGAGGATGGCGCGAACTTCCGGACGCTGGTGACGCTGCCCGGCGCGCAACTCTATCGCGGGGGCACCGTGCGGACGTTTGCGTTTCCCGAGACCACCGCGAGATTCTACCGCGTGGAGCTGAGTGGCGCGCCGCTGACCCCCGCGACGGTGATGAACGAAGCCCCGCCGCAGCCGGCCAAAGAGTACGTGCTCTCGGAAGCGGTGCTGCACTCCGGCGGGCGCGTGCACCGCTGGGAAGAAAAGGCCGGCTTCGGCTTTCTGTTCCAGTACGAATCCGTGCCGACTCCGGCGGTTCCGCCGGCCGCGGCGATCCAGCGATCCGGCGTCGTCGATTTGACCTCGAAGATGGCCCAAGACGGCAGCCTCAACTGGGAGGTTCCGCCGGGCAGGTGGACGATTCTGCGCATGGGCTACTCCCTGACGGGGGCCAAGAACCGCCCGGCCGCGCCGGCGGGCCTCGGGTACGAGGCGGACAAGCTGAGCCGCAAGCACATGGAAGCCTACTTCCACGGCTACACCGATCCCATCGCCCAAGCCCTGGGACCGCTCCTCGGCAAGAGCCTGCGATACATGCTGCTGGATAGCTGGGAAGCCGGAACCGAGAACTGGACCGACGAGATGGTGAGCGAGTTCCGCCAGCGGCGGGGCTACGACCCAACTCCCTACCTGCCGGTCCTGGCCGGGCGCGTGGTCGAGAGCGCCGAGGTGAGCGACCGCTTCCTGTGGGACTTCCGCCGCACGCTCGCCGACATGTTCGCCGATAACCACTACGGCGTGATGGCGGAGTTGCTGCGCCGGCGCGGGATGGGAACGTACGCGGAAGCGGCGGGGATCTCGCTCGAGATTCCCGAAGACACCCTGCTCAACAAGAGCAAGGTGGACATCCCCATGGGCGAGTTCTGGATGCGGACGCTTCACCCGGAGCTCATGTACTATGTGGACATTCGCGGGGCGGCTTCGGCGGCCCACGCGTACGGCAAGACGCTAGTGGCCGCCGAGTCGTTCACCGGCGGTGGTTACGAGGCCCCGTACACTCTGAAGAAGGTCGGGGACTACTGGTTTGCGCAAGGCGTGAACCGCATTGTTTTCCATACCTCGGCGCACCAGCCGCTGGACACCAAGCCCGGCAACACGATGGTCGGGACGCACATCCACCGCAACATCACCTGGGCGGAACAGGCCGCCCCCTTCATGACCTACCTGGCGCGGAACTCCTTCCTGCTGCAACAGGGGCTTTTCGTGGCCGACCTCGCCTACCTCCTGCCCGAGGGCGCTCCCTCCACCATGCCCTTCTGGGGAGCGGGACTGAAGCCGGCGCCGCCCGAGGGGTACGATTACGACTACGTGAACACGGATGTCCTGCTCAACCGGATGTCGGTGGGTGAGGACGGCCGGTTGTTGCTGCCGGATGGCATGAGCTATCGCGCGCTGGTGCTTCCGGAAATCGACCGCATGACGCCGCCGGTCGCGCGCAAAATCCGCGAACTGGTGGTGGGCGGCGCGACGGTGGTGGGGCCGAAACCCGTGAAGTCGCCAAGCCTGGCTGGATATCCGAATGCGGACCGCGAAGTCGAGGCGCTGGCCGGCGATCTGTGGGGCGACCTCGACGGCGTCAGCCGCACGCAGCACGTCTACGGGAAGGGAAAGGTGGTATGGGGCCTGCCCTTGGCGGAGGTGCTCAAGTCGCTGCGCGTTCCGAAGGATTTCGAGTGCAGCCGGGTGCTGGACGCGGATGTGCCCTGGATCCATCGCCGGGCCGGCGACGCCGAGATCTACTTCGTCGCCAACCGGACGGACCGGTTCCAGGACCTCGAGGCGCGCTTCCGGGTGAACGGCAAGGAGGCGGAACTCTGGCATCCCGATACCGGCGCCATCGAACCGGCGGAGTATGCGATCGCGGACGGCCGCACGAGGATGCCGCTGCACCTGGCGGAGCGGGAGTCGGTGTTCGTGGTCTTCCGGCGGGCGGCGCGGTCGCCGTCGCGCACGCTGCCGCGGCAGGCAACTACTCCCCTGGCGACGCTCGCCGGGCCATGGGACGTGAGTTTCCCGCCGACCGCCGGTGCGCCGGCGAAGATCCAATTGGCCCAGCTCGAGTCGTGGACGGCGAGCCCGGAGGAAGGCCTCAAGTACTTCTCGGGAACCGCCACCTACACCCATTCGGTGGATGCGCCGCCGGCCTGGTTCCGTCCGGGCGCCAGAGTCCTGCTCGATCTCGGGACGGTGAAGGATCTCGCCGAGG
The DNA here is from genome assembly GCA_050008465.1 of Bryobacteraceae bacterium. Taxonomy (GTDB): domain Bacteria; phylum Acidobacteriota; class Terriglobia; order Bryobacterales; family Bryobacteraceae; genus Fen-330. Next base: position 4,051 of record JBEKMO010000131.1, on the reverse strand, counting down.
TCTCGGTCAACGGCCAGGCGCTGGGGACGCTGTGGAAACCGCCGTACCAGGTGGACGCAACCGGCGTGCTCAAGCCCGGCGCGAACCCATTCGAGATCAAGGTCACCAACCAGTGGACCAACCGGCAGACCACTCCGCCCGAATCCGGCCTGATCGGCGCCGTGACCATGGTCTCGGTAGCGGCTGCCAGGGCGCCCGCCGATATCGTCGCGGGCATACCAGTCAACTACGATGAGGCGCTGGCCGGAAGCTACACCCTTCCCGATCCGCTGCTGCTTGCCAGCGGGAAAGCGGTGCGCGATGCCAAGACCTGGTACCAGAGGCGCCGGCCGGAGATTGTGCGGCTGTTTGAGGAGAACCAGTACGGGCGCAGCCCGGGGCGGCCGGCGGGGATGAGTTTCGACGTGTTCGACAAGGGAACGCCGGCGCTGGGCGGGAAGGCCCTCCGCAGGCAGGTGACGGTCTATTTCTCGGCGGACAAAACCGGGCCGAAGATGGATCTGCTGATGTATCTGCCGGCGGGCGCGCGGAAGCCGGCGCCGCTGCTGCTGAATCTGAGTTTCTCGGCGAATTCGAATGCGGTGGACGACCCCGGAGTCAAGGTTGGCGAAGTCTGGGGCCGGGACAGGAAGAGAATCCCTGCCAGCCAGGGCATGCGGTTCGGGCGGCTGAACATCGACAGCTTCCTGGCCCGGGGGTTTGGCGTAGCCACCGTCTACTACGGCGACATCGACCCGGATTTCCCGGGTGGCGTGCCGTACGGTGTGCGGGCGCTGTTCCTCAAGCCCGGCCAGACCGAGCCTGCGGCGGACGAGTGGGGCGCGATCGGGGCCTGGGCGTGGGGTTTGAGCCGGGCCATGGATTACCTGGAGACCGACAAGGACGTGGACGCGAAGCGGGTCGCCATCCTGGGAGTGTCGCGCCTGGGGAAGACCGTGCTCTGGGCTGGCGCCCAGGATACGCGCTTCGCGATGGTGATCGCGAGTTGCTCGGGCGAGGGGGGCGCGTCATTGAGCCGGCGCAATTACGGCGAAACCATCGCGCACCTGACAGCCCCATCGCGGTACGCCTATCAGTTCTGCGGCAACTACCGGAAGTTCGGCGATCATGTGGATCGACTACCCGTGGATGCGCACATGCTCTTGGCGCTGATTGCGCCCCGGCCGGTGTTGCTGCAAACTGGGGACCAGGATCGGTGGTCCGATCCGCGGGGCGAATTCCTGGCCGCGTTGGCGGCCGAACCGGTCTACCGCTTGTTGGGCAAGCAGGGGCTGGGCGCCGGCCAGATGCCTCCGGCCGGGACCCCGATCCTGAACATGATCGGCTACTATATGCACGCCGGCGGACACGGAACCATGCCGGCCGATTGGGACCAGTTCCTGAAATTCATGGAGATGCACCTCGATGGCCAATTCGCCGAACCCTGATCCCCGCCCACCCGAAGTCGTCCGCCGACTGTCGTCGCGTCTGAGAGCCTTCTGGCAGCGCGTCAGCGACGGCCTCGAGATCAGCGAATTGTGGCGGCAGTTCCAGGCCGACGCCCGCGCGAGCTACAGCCTGTATGCGCGCGACGTGGACTGGGAATCCCTCCCGAAGGAGTCGCGCGTCCGGCGCGGAGTGAGGATCGCGCGCTTGCTGTTCTGGGCGCTGCTCATGAAGCTGTCGCCGCCGCGCCGCGTGTTTCTGATGATCGCTCTGCTGTTTACTGTGGTGGCCCTGTCTGGTGCACTGCCGCTTGGCGGGCCGCGGGAGATCCACATCCTCCTGGCAGCCGGGTCGCTGCTGGCGCTGCTGGCGCTCGAACTCGGCGACCGGGTGGTCATGAAACGCGATCTGGAAATCGCGCGCGACATCCAGCGCTGGCTGGTGCCCGCCGCGCCGCCTGAAGTCCCCGGCTTCGACATCGCCTTCGCCACGCGGCCGGCCAACACGGTCTCGGGAGACTACTACGACGCGTTCCTGCGCGAGGTAGTCGGCGAAGCATCGAAGCGTCTTCACGTGGTAGTGGCCGACGTGGCTGGCAAGAGCGTTCCGGCCGCTCTGCTGATGGCCACCTTTCACGCCAGCCTGCGCACGCTGGCCGAAGCCCTCCCCGGGCTGACCGGCCTGGTCGCCGGGCTGAATCACTACGCCTGCGCGCATAGCCTGGACGGCCGCCGGTTCACCACGGCGTTTCTGGCCGACATCGATCCGGCGACCGGAGCGCTCACCTATATCAACGCCGGCCACGACGTTCCGATCCTCCGCCGGGCGTCGGGAGCCATCGAGCGGCTGGAAGCAGGCGGGCTGCCGCTGGGGATCCGCGCCGGAGCCAACTACGATTGCGGCGCTGTAACGCTCGAGCCTGGTGATCTGCTGGTGGTGTACACCGACGGTGTGGTCGAGGCCGAGAATACGCAGGGCGAGGAGTACGAGGAGTCCCGTCTGCTGGCCTTCTGCCAATCCAGCGCCACGGGATCCGCCGCGGACATTCTCGCGGGTCTGATGTCGTCGGTCGGTGCATTCGTTGGCGGCGCGCCCCAGCGCGATGACCTCACGTGCCTGATCCTGCGCAGGAGCAGGGACTAGAATGGCGGACAGGGGAATCGAGCTGGAATGATCGGCCGGACCATCGCGCACTACACCATCCTCGAGAAGCTCGGCGAGGGAGGAATGGGCGTGGTGTACAAGGCGCGCGACACGCGCCTGGACCGCGTCGTTGCGTTGAAGTTCCTGCCGGCGGAAAAGGTTGCGGATGCGGACCGGCGGCGGAGGTTCATCCAGGAGGCCAGAGCTGCATCGGCGCTCCACCATCCCAGCATCGTTACCATCCACGACATCGACGAAGCGGATGGCGCGCACTTCATCGTGATGGAATACGTCCAGGGGAAGACCCTCAACCAGTTGATTGGGCGGAAGGGGCTGCGGCTCGCCGACGCGCTGAATTACGGCGTGCAGGTTGCTGACGCGCTGGCCCGCGCGCATCGCGCCGGAATCGTCCACCGGGACGTCAAGCCGTCCAACATCATGGTGGACGAGCACGGCCTGGTGAAGGTGCTGGACTTCGGGCTGGCCAAGCTGGCCGACCCATCTGGCGCCGCGGCGGGGAGCGAGAGCACGCAAACCGCCGCGGCGCCGCACACCGAGGAGGGGAGCATCGCCGGCACGGTCGAGTATATGTCTCCCGAGCAGGCCGAAGGCAAGCCGGTTGACGCGCGCAGCGACATTTTCAGCTTTGGCTCGGTGCTATTCGAGATGGTCACGGGCGAGCGTGCGTTCCGAGGCGAGTCGCTCATCTCGACCCTCGCCGCGATCCTGCGCGAAGAGCCGAAGCCGCCGAGCGCGATCGCGCCGCAGGTTCCGCGCGAGCTCGACAGAATCGTGGCTCGTTGCCTGCGGAAGGACCTGGCGCAGCGTTTTCAGGCGATGGCCGACGTCAAGATTGCGCTGCAGGAGGTCAGGCAGGAAACCGATTCGGGAATGCGGCCAAACCGCGCACGCTGGGCAGCCGGCATTGCTGCACTGATGCTGCTGCTGGGTGCCGCGGCATTCTACTACTGGCAGTGGGGGCGGAATCGGGAGCCAGTCTCGTCGCTCGCCGTACTTCCCTTTTCAGCGGTGGAGTCTGGGGCAGGCGACGAGTACCTGGGGGATGGAATTGCGGAGAGCATCATCCGCAGTCTCTCGCGGCTGCCCGGACTGAAGGTGCGGCCGTTTCAGGCCGTGACCCGGTTTCGTGGCCCGAATCAGGATGCCGCCGCCGCCGGGGACCGGCTGAACGTCCGCGCGGTGCTGGTCGGGAGGATCGCCCGGCGCGGCGACGACCTCACGGTGACCACGGAACTCATCGACGTTCGCGAGAACACGGCGGTTTGGGGGGAGCGGTACAGCCGCCGATTCTCCGACATTCTGGCCTTGCAGGAACAGATCGGGCGCGAGATCGCCGACCGGCTTCATCTGAGGCTCAGCTCGGAACAGAAAGCGGGCTTCGCCCGGCGCTCGACCGAGGACGCTGAAGCGTACCAGGAGTACCTGCGAGGGCGCTACTTCTGGAACAAGCGCACGGGCGAGG
>JBEKMO010000130.1:0-9977 GCA_050008465.1 Bryobacteraceae bacterium | reverse complement strand
ATGCGCCGCAGGCGCTCGTCGAGCTCGGTGGGGCGGGAGTCCATCTCGGTGCGCAGGCGCGCCGCGGCTTCGTCGACCAGGTCGATGGCCTTGTCCGGCAGGAAGCGGTCGCTGATGTAACGGTTCGACAGCACGGCCGCCGAGACCAGGGCCGCGTCCTTGATGCGCACGCCGTGGTGCACCTCGTAGCGCTCGCGCAGGCCGCGCAGGATCGAGATGGTGTCTTCGACCGAGGGCTGGTCCACCAAAACCGGCTGGAAGCGCCGCTCCAGCGCCGCGTCCTTCTCGACGTGCTTGCGGTATTCGTCCAGCGTGGTGGCGCCGATGCAATGCAGCTCGCCCCGCGCCAGCATGGGTTTGAGCAGGTTGCCGGCGTCCATGGCGCCCTCGACACGCCCGGCCCCCACCACCGTGTGCAGCTCGTCGATGAACAGGATGACGTCGCCTTCCGAGGACTGGACTTCCTTGAGCACGGCCTTCAGACGCTCCTCGAATTCGCCGCGGTACTTGGCGCCGGCGATGAGCGCGCCCATGTCGAGTGTGACCACCCGCTTGCTTTTCAGCCCCTCGGGAACGTCGCCGCGGACGATGCGCTGGGCCAGACCCTCGACGATCGCGGTCTTGCCCACACCCGGCTCGCCGATCAGCACCGGGTTGTTCTTGGTACGGCGGGAAAGCACCTGAATGACCCGGCGGATCTCCTCGTCGCGCCCGACCACCGGGTCGAGCTTGCCCTGGGCGGCCTGTTCGGTGAGGTTGCGCCCGTAGCGCTCCAGCGCCCGGTAGGTGGTCTCGGGGTTCGGCGAGGTGACCCGCTGGTTGCCACGGACTTCCTGGAGGGCCCGCATCAGCCGCTCGCGGGTGATGCCGAACCCCTTGAAAACGCGGCCGGTTGCTCCGCCGTCCTCGGTCATCGCCAGCAGCAGGTGCTCGATCGACACGTATTCGTCCTTGAGCCGGTGGGCCTCGTCCAGGGCCTGGGTCAACAGCCGGTTGAGCCGGCCGGTGACGTAGACCTGGTCGGGCGGGCCGGAGGGTCCCGAGACCTTGGGCAGGCGCTCGAGTTCTTGCTCGGCGCGGCGCTGCAACCCCTCGAGGTTGAGGCCGGTTTTGCTGAGAATGGCTGGGGCGAGGCCGTCCTCCTGCTCGAGTAGGGTAACCAGCAGGTGCTCGACATCGATCTGCTGGTTGCCGTAGCGGACAGCCTTGGTCTGAGCCTCGCGGACGGCATCCTGGGCTTTTTCGGTGAATCGCTTGAGGTCCATGTGCGGCTCCGGATATTAGTGTATTACTATCAACTATCTTTAGTCTATCACATTCATCTACGGGGAGGACCGCCACCCTGTTATCATGCGAGGTGCCGTCTATGGAACTCAATCGCCGCCAGTTCATCGTGCCACATCAACAGAACGGGGGCGTGGTCGAGTTTGCCATTTCCAGGGTGGAGGACCACGAAATTGCGGCGCTCCTCCGCTCGTGACCGGTTTCAGTTGTCGAAGTGGTACCTGGACTGCGTAAGCGGGCCAGGTGAGGTGTTCCTCGCCTACTGCGCCGAGCTGCGCTGGCGCGGGCTGCACCTGCACTATGCGAGTGTGCTCGGGCATTCGAGTTCGCTGCGGGAGGTCCCGGCGCCGGTGTGGCGCGGCGATGGGGTGCTCGAATGGAACGCGCCCGCACTCGGCGTGACCGGCAGGTGGGAGGCGCTCGATCCACCCATCCAGGAAACGCTGATGGACGGCGCTTGCCAGTGGCATTGCCTGGTGCCACGCGCCCGTACCGAGGTGCACATCCGGGACGTCTCGCTCCTCGGCCTGGGATACGCGGAGCACCTCACGATGAGTGTGCCGCCGTGGCGGCTGGGGATTGAAGAGCTGCGCTGGGGGCGGTTCCTGAGCGAGACCGACGGCCTGGTCTGGATCGAGTGGCGGGGGCCCAAGCCCGCCCGCCTGCGCTGGCACAACGGCGTTCGCGCCGGCGAAGAGTTGGAGCTCGAGATTCGCGATCGCGAGGTGCTGCGGGAGGGCCCGCTGATCGAGACCGCGCTGTCCTTCATTCCCAACATCCGGAAGCTGTTCCCCGCCCGCATTCTGGGCCTGCGCGAGGCGAAATGGCGCAGTCGCGCCGCGCTGGGAGCCGCGGATGGCTGGGCGATTCACGAGGTGGTGGAATGGCCCTAAAGAAAGCGCTCTACGGCGCGCTGTTCGTGGTGGCGCTTCCGGTGCTGCTGGTTGCGTGGGCCCGCGCCACGGCCACCTCGATTCCGCTCACGGCCCCGTTTACGGATGGTGTGGGGCTCGCGGCGAGCGCGGCCGGTCTCGCTCTGATGCTTTCGGGCACGGCGGCGCTGTGGTTGCACGGCGGCGGGCTGCCGATGAACGCCTATCCCCCGCCGCGCTACGTCACGCGCGGGATCTATCGCTTGGTCGCGCATCCGATCTACATCGGCTTTTCGATGCTGGTGGCTGGAGTGGCCGTCGCGATGCAGTCGGGCAGCGGATTCTGGCTGGTGTCGGCGGCAGTGATGCTCGGCTGCGCGGCGTTGGTTCTGGGCTACGAGCGCGACGACCTCCTCCGTCGCTTTGGCCACTTGCCCAGACCGCTGATTCGGCTGCCGGAGGACGCACCAACCGCGCCCAGCGTTTCCGAGCGCATCTCGTGTTACCTGCTGGTGCTGATCCCGTGGGTGATCGTGTACGAAGCGCTGCGCGCGCTGGGGGCGCCTCCGGACGCCCGGATTGCGCACCTGCCATTCGAGGCGCGGCTCCCGGTCCTGGAATGGACCGAGATCTTCTACTTCAGCATCTACCCGATCGCCTGCGCCGCTCCGTTGGTCGCCGGCAGCGGGCGCGACCTGCGCCGGTTCTCGATCCGCGGCCTCCTGTCGATGGCCGTGGTGTTTCCTCTGTACCTGGCTGTGCCACTCATCGCGCCACCGCGCCCGTTCACGCCGCACGGTCCGCTCGGCGCGCTGCTGGCGTGGGAGCGCGCAATCGATACGCCTGCCGCGGCGTTCCCCTCTTTCCACGTCATCTGGGCACTGCTGGCAGCCGAGGTGTTTGCTGGGCGCATGCCGCGCCTCAAGTGGCTGTGGCGCGGCTGGGCGGTGCTGGTGTCGGCCAGTTGCGTCGTTACCGGAAACCACGCGCTCGTGGACATCGCCGGCGGATTCGCCGTGGTGGCGCTGGTCGCGTGGGGCTCGAAGGTGTGGGGGTTGCTGCGGCGCGCGACGGAGCGGATCGCGAACTCCTGGCGAGAATGGCAGTGGGGCGGGTTGCGCGTGATCAATCATGGCGCCTACGCCGGGGTGGGGTCGTTCCTGGCGCTGGCGATCGTGGGAGAACTGGTGGGGCCGGGGCACGGCGCTGCGGTGCTGCTCACGGGTGTATGCTCGCTCGTTTGTGCGGGGCTCTGGGCGCAGTACATCGAGGGCTCGCCCCGCCTGTTGCGGCCTTACGGTTACTACGGGGGAGTGATCGGAGTCGCGCTGGGCGCGCTCGCCGGTCCGCTGCTGGCGACGAGCGCCTGGCTGCTGCTCGCGGCGTACTCGGTGGCGGGACCGTGGGTGCAATCGCTGGGCCGGCTGCGCTGCCTGGTGCAAGGCTGCTGCCACGGCCGGCCGGCGCCGGAGGAGATCGGAATCCGCTACCTCCACCCCAGGTCGCGCGTCTGCCGCCTCTCGGAGTGGAAGGACGTGCCGCTGCATCCCACGCCGCTGTACTCGATCCTGTGGAACGGGTACATCGCGCTGGCGATGATGCGGCTCTGGTCGCTCCAGGCCTCGCTGAGCCTGATCGCGGGCCTGTACCTGATCCTGACCGGGCTGGGCCGGTTCGTCGAGGAAGCCTACCGGGGCGAGCCGCAAACGCCGGTGTACGCGCACCTGCGGCTGTATCAGTGGATCGCGATCGCGACGGTGATAGCCGGCGCGCTGGTAACAGCGGCCCACGCGGCGCCGCCGCCGGCTCCGCAGTTCCGCTGGGAGCCGCTCCTGCCCGCGGCGGCGTTCGGCTTGCTGACAACCCTCGCGCTGGGCGTGGACTTCCCTAACTCGAATCGCCGCTTCGCGCGATTAGCGTAGGCGCCGCAGCGCCGCGCGCACTTCCGCGATCTTCAACAGCGCGGCGACGGCGAAGTACACCAGAACATATGGCCCGAGGATCAGCGCGGCGGCCAGGACCGGGTGCCGCGGCCCGATCGCCAGTTTCATCGCCCACCCGACCGCAGCCGCGGCGCCCGCGGCGAGCCACAGCCGCGCCACGAACCCGAACGGGAGCCCGGTTCTGCCGATGCGCCGGTTCAGCGTGCGGCGCAGCAGCGCGAACTCGACCCAGCCGGCGATTCCGGCCGAGGCGGTCAGCCCGGCCACTCCCCAGCGCTGTTCGATGCCCAGGATGCCGGGCAGCGGCAGGGCGCAGAAGTACCCCAGCGCGCTCGTCAGCGCGACGCGCACCAGCGCATAGCGCAGCGGGGTGCGCGTGTCAATCAGCGCGTAGTAGGTGGAGGAATACAGCCGGCCCAGCGTGGTGGCGAGCAGGCCCACGGTGGACCCGGCCAGTATTCCCCAGACGTAAATCGCGTCGGCGTGGCGGAACAGGCCGGTCTGGAAGAGCGCCGCGGCAATGACGTCGCCGAGCGCCAGGAACGCCATTGCGGCGGGCACGATGAAGAACGCGATCCGGCGGAGGCCCGCATCGAGCCGCCGCCGAAGGTCGCCCGCCACGTCCGCCTGGCTCGCCACCGCGCCCGACATGGCGGGCAGCTCCGCCGCCGATACGGACATGCCGAACAGGCTCACCGGCAAGGTGTAGAGAAGCTGCGCGTTGGAGAGCGCGGCCACGGCGCCGGTCGGCAGCAGGCTCGCCAGCAGCGTATCCACGTAAGCGCTGATCTGCACCACCCCGCGGCTGATGAAGACCGGAACGAAGCTGCGCAGCACCGTGCGAACGCTCTGGGAGCGCAGGCTGAGAGAGAATCGTAGACGGCGCGCGAGGAGCAGTACCCAGGGAAGCTGCACGCCGAATTGCAGCGCGCTGCCCACCACCGACCCCCAGGCCAGCGCCACCGCCAGCGGGAACTGCCCCATGCGCCCGCCGAAAGCGATCAGCGTCCCGATCATCGCCAGGTTCCAGATCACCGGCGCGGTATAGGACAGGAAGAATCGCCGGTGGCTGTTGAGGATGCCCAGGCACCAGGCCGAAAGCACCAGCAGCCCGGCACCGGGGAACAGGATGCGCACCAGCCGAATGGTCAGCTCCCGCTTGGCGCCGCTGAAGCCGGGCGCGATGGCGTCGATCAGGTAAGGCGTCGCGAGCACTCCGGCCAGCACCAGAAGCGAAGTGACCAGCGCGAGGATCGCGGCCACGGCGCCCGCCACGTGGCCCGCCTCCTCGTCGTCCTGACGCGCCAGCAGGCCGGAATAGACGGGGATGAACGACGCCGAAAGCACCCCTTCGCCGAACAGGTTTTGCAGAAAGTTGGGAATGCGGAAGGCGGCGTTGAAGGCGTCGGCAGCGTCCGAAACCTGGCCAAAGTAATGCGAGAAGACGCGCTGGCGGACCAGCCCGACCAGGCGGCTGAGCAGGATGCCCGTGGCCACCAGGAACGCCAGGCGGCCCGTGCCGGGCTGAGGCCGCGACGATCTGCTCATCTCCGCAGGATAACCCGCCGGCGCTAACCGCGCGGCTGCCCGCCTCCGGCGGATAGGCGCGGGTGGGCTGGAAACCCGCTCCGGCTGCCGACGCGTTACAATGGACGGTTTCATTTCAAGGAGTGTGTTCCGTGTCCGAAACCACCAAGTACGTGCTTCAGGACGACCAGATCCCGCCAGCGTGGATCAACGTTCTGCCTTATCTGAAGGAGCCGGTCGATCCACCGCTCAACCCAGCCACGCGCCAGCCGATCGGGCCCGAGGAGCTCCAACCGATTTTCCCGATGGCGCTGATCGAGCAGGAGTTCTCTCCCCATCCCGCCATCGACATTCCCGGCGAAGTACTCGACATCTACAAGTTGTGGCGGCCGACGCCGCTGTATCGCGCGCGGAGGCTGGAGAAGGCGCTGGACACGCCGGCGCGCATTTATTACAAGTACGAAGGCGTGAGCCCGGCGGGCAGCCACAAGCCCAACACCGCGGTCGCGCAGGCCTATTACAACAAGCAGGCGGGCATCAAGCGGCTGGCCACCGAGACCGGCGCGGGCCAGTGGGGCAGCGCGCTGGCGCTGGCCAGCCGGATGTTCGGGATGGAGTGCACGGTCTACATGGTGCGGATCAGCTACGATCAGAAGCCTTACCGGCGCATGATGATGAACACCTGGGGGGCGGAGGTTTTCCCGAGCCCCAGCCCGCACACCCGATCCGGCCAGGCAGTGCTGGCGGCGCATCCGGATTCCCCCGGCAGCCTGGGCATCGCCATCAGCGAAGCGGTCGAGGACGCCGCCACGCACGGCGACACGAACTACTCGCTGGGCAGCGTGCTGAACCACGTCCTGCTGCACCAGACCGTGATCGGGCAGGAGGCCAGGGCGCAGATGGCGCTGGCCGGGGACGAAGCCGACGTGGTAATCGGCTGTTTCGGCGGCGGCAGTAACTTCGGCGGCATCGCGCTGCCTTACGTCCCCGACAAGCTGAAGGGATCGCGGGTGCGGCTGATGGCGGTGGAGCCTTCGGCCTGCCCCAGCCTGACCCGCGGCGCTTACGCCTACGATTTCGGCGACCTCGCCAAGCTGACTCCGCTCCTCAAGATGTACACGCTAGGCCACGATTTCGTGCCGCCCGGCATCCACGCCGGCGGACTGCGTTATCACGGCGCCTCGCCGCTGGCCAGCAACCTGCTCAAGAACGGGATCATAGAGGCGCGGGCCTACAAGCAGCTCCCGGTGTTCCAGGCGGCGGTCGAGTTCGCGCGCGTGGAAGGAATCCTCCCCGCGCCGGAAGCCGCGCACGCCATCCGGGCCGTCTTCGACGAGGCAGCCTTGGCCCGCGAGGAAGGCCGCCCCCGGACCATCCTGTTCTGCCTCAGCGGGCACGGCCACTTTGATTTGGCCGCCTACGACGCCTATCTCTCCGGCAAGTTGCAGGACTACGAGCATCCCGGCGCGGAGATCGCCGAGGCCATGGAGACGCTGCCCTAGTGCGGTGCGTCCGGACAGTGGGGCAGGCTTTACAGCCTGCGGACCCGCTTTCCAGCGGGTCCAGCCGGCCGGAAGGCCGGCTGTGCGCAAGATTGCCCGCCCCACGTCTCCTCGCGCACTACACTAGGAGCAAGTGACCGAATTGCTTCAGGAGTCGATCGCTCTCTGGCAGGAGAGCCCGGTCTCGTTGCCCTCCTTTGAGCGCACCCTCACGCCCGATGAACAGGCGGCTCGGGAAACCCAACTGGAGCGGTTTCTCGCGAGCCTTCAGGCCGAGCTGCGCAGTTTGCCGCGCACCCGGCCCGAGCGGGACGCGGCGCGGGAGCGTATTACTTCAGCCTTCGTACGTCTGGGCAGAACGGGTCTGGATCTCGAAGACCGGCATCTGGATTTGCTGCTGAACCGCGGCTTCTCGGCCATCGGCACGGAGCTGGCGCGGCGCGCGCGGCGCTTCGATCCCGTCGTAAGCACCGCCGACATCCTGCAAGCCAGCCGGAACGCTTGGACCGCGTGTGGTCTCCAAATGCTGCTGGACCGGACCATGCACGTGACGCCGGCGATTTTCGCCTACAGCATGCTCTATCCCTACACCGACAACTACTTGGACGCCCCCTCCATCTCCCGCGAGGCGAAGCTCGGTTTCAGCGACCGGTTCGGGCGGCGGCTGGAGGGAGAGGCGGTGGCCCCGGTAAACGATCGCGAGGACGCCATTTGGCGGCTGATCGGCCTGATCGAGGACGAGTACGCACGCGCCGACTGGCCCCAAGTCTACGCCAGCCTGCTCGAGATCCATCGCGCTCAGGAGAACAGCATCCGCCTGCTGCGGCACGGTCTCTCCCGCCAAGGGATCGATGTGGTGAGGCTCAGCTTCGACAAGGGGGGCGCCTCGGTGCTGGCGGATGGGTACTTGGCTGCCGGATCGCTCTCTCCGGAGCAGGCTCGGTTCATCTTTGGTTGGGGAGTGCTCCTGCAGTTAGCCGACGATCTGCAAGACGTTCGCCAGGACCGCCAGGACGGGATGCTCACCGTCTTCTCGGAGTACGCCGGACGGAAGCCGCTAGACGAGGCAACCAACCGCACGCTGCATTTCGGGCAGACGGTAATGCAGTGGATGGATGGCCTGGGCGGGCCGGACTGCCGGGCGCTCAAAGAGCTGATCAAGCGCAGTTCCCGATCCATGCTGATCCGCGCCGCCGGCGAGGCGCCCGACCTGTACACTGCCGGCTACCTGGCGGAACTCGAAACCCACTCGCCGTTCCGCTTCGCGTTCCTGGACCGCCAGCGCCGCCAGCTTGCCAAGCGCCACGGACTTCTGATCCAGCTCTTTGAAGTTTTCCTCGAGGGCGAAGAAGACGAACCCGCCTTCCCGATGCTTCCCGGCGCCCTGATGCCGCGCTTCTGACCGTTTCTCACCCGACTCCTGTAAACTCAAATCCAAGAGGAGGCAACAAATGAAGATTCGCACGCTGATTCTCCTGCTCGCACTGGCGTTGGCCGCGGGCCTGACGCCGGTACAAGCGCAAACCGACACCCCAGGCGCACAAGTTACCGATGAACTGAAGACGCTGATGCAGACGATCACGGACGCATGGTGCACGCTGGACACATCCAAGGCCGCGCCATACTACGAGACGGAAGGCAAACATGTCTTCTATGACCTTGCTCCACTGAAGTACACCGGCTGGAAGGAGTACGCCGATGGCAGCCAGCAGATGTTCGCCGGGCTAACCTCCCTGAAGATCACGCTGGCGAAGGACATCCAGGCCCATCGTCGCGGCAACGTGGCCTGGGGCACGGCCACCTGGCAGGCGGAGGTGGTGCCCAAGGAAGGCAAGACAGAGAACCTGGAAGGCCGCTGGACGGTGATCTGGGAGAAACGCGGCGACAAGTGGCTCGTGGTGCACGAGCACTTCTCGGCGCCGCTGCCTCCAGCACCGGAGAAGAAGTAGCACGGTTATGTGGGGCGATCCCCCTGGATCGCGCCGGGTCCCCTGACCCGGCCAGACCCGACCTGGGGGTCGGGTTGCGGCTCAGGGGAGCCGCCCTACACTAGTTAGGACGCGTACTTCTTGCGGCGCTCGGCCAGCTCGTCAGCCATCCGCGCCAGCAGCGTATCGCGCTCGCCCGGATTGCCTTTGGCGTCTTCGAAAACCCACTTGGGCGTCTGGTGATGCCACACCAGCGTGTGGCCGACGATGAACATGTGGCTCTTCTCGCCGAACGCGACGTACTTGTCGGGCAGATCGAAATCGTAACGGCCCGGGTCAGGGTGGACTTTCTCCCATTTCAATTTGAATTCGCGCTGTGGACTCTGGACTTGGTTCGGTGGCTGATCGACGAGCGATTCGGAATTCGCTTGAGCAAGACCAGCACCTGGCGGCTGATGAATCAAGCCGGATGAGTACTTTTTTATGGGACAATCGCGCGTTACGCAAAAACAGGGGCAGACGCAAGCGCCTGCCCCACGAAACACAAGCTGGCTCGATCTTACCGCTGCTGGTCGCCGGCTACTTTGCCGTGCCGGTGATAATGCTCATCACCCGCCGCTGGTAGGCCTCGATGACGTCGGTGTTCACGTCGGCCGCGGCGGCAAAGCCCTTGAAGTTGGCGCGCAGCTGACCTACGCCCTTGGTTACACTTGACGCAGCCAGGAGGCTACCCACGGTGCTGTCTTCATCAGCCATCAGCGCGCCTTCCAGGTCGGCGATCTGCGCGTCTGCGAAGTAGGCGGCGACCTTGTCCTCAAGCATCCGCCAGTAGCCGACGGCGCCGTTGAGAAAACCGGTCAGTCCCTGGCAGGACGTGGTGGTGCGAGGCGGACGGCAGTCGAATTCGACCACGCCGTTCCA
>JBEKMO010000013.1:0-76376 GCA_050008465.1 Bryobacteraceae bacterium | reverse complement strand
TGGCCGCGCGCCTGGGCTTCGCGCATCACGGCCGCCGACATGTTCAGGGCCTGCACGAAGTTCTCGAAGTTGGTGCACTGGCTGCCCACGTGGAAGCTCACGCCCTCGACCACCAGCCCGATGCGGAAGGCCTCCGAGATCAGGTCCACGGCCTGGCCCGGGTCGCATCCGAACTTCGAGGAGAGCTCGACCATCGAGCCGGTATTGGGCACGCGCAGCCGCAGCGCCAGGCCGGCGTGCGGGGCGTAGCGCCGGACCTTGCGCAGCTCTTCGAGGTTATCGAAGGTGACCAGCGGCTTGTACTGGTCCAGGGCCTCGAGCGTTTCCTTGGGCTTGATGGGGTTGGCGTAGACGATCTTGTCCCAGATGAAGTCCTGGCGCTCCTGGGCGGGGAGGTGCTTGATGTTCTCGTACACCAGCATGAACTCGGGCAGCGACGCGACATCGAAACTGGCGCCAGCCCGGAAGAGCGTGCGGACAATTTCGGGGGCGGGGTTGGCCTTCACGGCGTAATACGCCTGCACCTTGGGGAGGTGCTTCCTGAAGGCCGCGTAATTGCCTCGGATCAGGTCGTGGTCGATCACCACCACGGGAGTGCCGTGCTGCCGGGCGATGGCTTGCAGTTGTCTGGCAGTCATTCGAGGACCGGGTCCGAACCGTCTACCATCTTCACCTTGTTGTGGAGGAAGTACTCCTTGGTCAGCGCCTTCATCATCTTGGCGCGTTGATCGTAGAGCCGCCGCAGCTTGCGCGGTTTGTGTTTGGCCAGCGCGTAATGCGTGAGGATGGGCATGGCGATGGTGGTGTCGGTGTAGCAGACCACGGCGTCGGGCAGGCGGTCGGGGTCCACCTTGCCCCAGCTCACGGCTTCGCTCGGCGTGGCGCCGCTGAGGCCGCCGGTGTCCGGGCGCGCGTCGGTCACTTGCAGGAAATAGTCCTGACCGAATTCCTTGATGCGCAGCACTTCCTGAATCTGCGGCTCGGTCTGGAGCATGAAGTTCTTGGGGCTGCCCCCGCCCCACAGGACCACGGCGCTCTTGCCGCCCGAACGCTTGGCCGCCAGCACGAAGGCGGTGGTTTCGTTGACGTCGATGGAGGGATTGAGGCGCAGCTTGTTGCCTCGCAATTCGACGCCGGCCACGTTCATGCCGATGGTCGAATCGCCCGGCGACGAGGTGTAGCAGGGCACCCCCGCGCGATAGGCCGCGGCCAGCACCGAAACGTCCTTGACGCCGGCTTGCCGCTCCCACTCGGCGGCGTACCTGCCGAGCAGGTAGTGCAGTTCGGCGGTGCCCATCTCCTTCTGGAATTCCGGCTGGACGAGGATGGTGCGCAGGATCTCGTCGGTGGCCATGAGGCAGTCGCTGTAGCCGAGCAGCACGTCGTAGATGCGGACGATGTCGTTGTTGCGCAGCTCGGTGTCGTCCATCTTGAAGCTACCGACGCGCACCGGGTAGTTCAGGGCGAAGTGGAGGTCGTGGTAGAGGTTCGCGCCGGTGGCCACGATCCAATCGACGAAACCGGCCTGGATGAGCGGGACGATGGAGGAGCAGCCCAGGCCCGCCGGCGTGAGCGCGCCCGAGAGGCTCATGCCGATGGTCACGTCGGGCTTGAGCATCTTCTCGACGAAAAGCTGGCAGCCTTCCTTGAGCCGCGCCGAGTTGTACGCGAGAAACGTGTGGTCGACGATGTCGGCGAGCTTTTCCTTGCCGGTGAGGTTCTTGGGCAGGATGCGCTTGCCGGACATGTACTTGTCCCGTTGCGGGCACTTCTTCTTTTTGAGCCAGTCCGGCGCTTCCGACAGGTCTTCGCGGTAGCGGCGGGGGGTGTCGTCAGTCCTTGCCATGGTTCAGAATACGATTATGGCAGAATCACGCACCGCGACCGGGCAAACGCCGCGCGCCCTCGGCTTCTCGATGCCGGCGGAATGGGAGCGGCACGAAGCCACCTGGCTCGCCTGGCCGCACAACCCCACCGATTGGCCGGGCAAGATCGACACCATTCGCTGGGTGTACACCGAGATCGTGCGCAAGATTGCGCCGGGAGAGCTCGTTTGCATGTTGGTCAACTCCTGGACCGCGGATATGGAGATGGCCGAGCGCGTGGGGCGCGCGGGCCTCGATGTGGGGTGTGTTGAGGGCATCTTGCGCCCCACCAACCGCGGCTGGACTCGCGACATGGGGCCGGTGTTCGTGAAGCGGGGAGCGGAAACCGCCATCGTTCACTTCCACTTCAACGCCTGGGCCAAGTACCCCGACTGGCGAAAGGACCGCCGCGTGCCGGAGATCGCGGCCAAGCGGCTGGGAAAGCGGCTGTTCCACGCCGAGTGCAACGGGCGCCCATTTGTGCTGGAAGGAGGCGGCATCGAGGTCAACGGCCGCGGCACGCTGCTAACGACGGAGGAGTGCTACCTCGACCCGACGACGCAGGTTCGCAACCCGGGCCTGGGCCGGGAGGATTTTGAGACGACGCTGAAGGAATACCTCGGCGCGACGAACATCTTCTGGCTGGGCGGCGGCGTGGCGGGCGACGACACGCACGGGCACGTCGACGACATCTGCCGGTTCGTGAATCCGAAGACGGTGGTGTTCATCAAGGAGGACGATCCGACGGACATCAACTACCGCCCGCTGTCTGAGAACTGGGAGCGGATCGGGGACCTCCGGCTTGAGGACGGATCGAAGCCCGAGGTGGTGGCGCTGCCCATGCCGGGGCCGCTGTACTTCCATGGCGACCGCCTGCCGGCGAGCTACGCCAACTTTTACATCTCGAACGCGGCGGTGATCGTGCCGACCTTCAACGACCCGAACGACCGCGTCGCCTTGGGCATCCTGGGCGAACTCTTCCGGGACCGGCCGGTGGTCGGCATTCACGCCGTCGATCTGGTGCTGGGCTTAGGCACGCTGCACTGCCTGACCCAGCAGCAACCGGCGGAGTAGGCTACAGGAGATGGCTTCTTTCTATTCTGTCCTTGCTCTTCTCGCCACCGGAATCCCCGCTCTGGCGGCAGGCGACTTCCGTGATCCCTCCTTGCCCCTCGACATCCGCGTGGCCGAGCTTGTATCCCGCCTCACCCTCCAGGAGAAGATCTCGCTCATGGCGAGTTACCAGCCCGCGGTCCCGCGGCTGGGGATCGAGGCGCGAAATGTCGGCAGCGAGGCGCTGCACGGGGTCGCATACAGGAACGCAACCGTGTTCCCCCAGGCAACCGGGCTGGCGCACACCTGGGATCCGGAACTGATCCGCACGGTCGGATCGGCCATCGGTGACGAAGCGCGCGTATACCACAACGACCCGAACGTCAAAGCGGGCCTGCAGTTCTGGAGTCCCGTGGTGGACCTGGCGCGCGACCCACGCTGGGGCCGCACCGAGGAGGTCTACGGCGAGGACCCGTACCTCTCGAGCGTCATCGGCGGCGCGTTTGTGCGCGGCATGCAGGGCGACGATTCGCGTTACTACAAGACCATTCCGACCCTGAAGCATTTCGCGGCCAACAGCATGGAGAACAACCGGGGGAGTTCCAGCTCGAACGTCGATCCGCGCAACCTGCGCGAGTATTACCTGAAGCCGTTCGAGAGGATCACCCGCGAACAGCAGGTGCAGTCCTACATGGTGGCCTACAACGCCATCAACGACCTGCCCTGCGCCGCCACCAACCTCATCCGGGACTTGGCGCGAGCCGAATGGGGATTTAACGGGCTGATTGTCACCGATGCCGGCGATCTGACGGGGCTGATCGATGGTCACCACTATGTCAGCACCATCGCCCAAGCGGCGGCCGCCATCGTCAAAGCTGGCATGGACAGCATCACCGACGACCAGGCGATCGCGGCCGTGCAGGCCGCCGTCGGCCAGGGGCTGCTCACGGAATCCGACCTGGACCTGGCCCTGCGACGGAACTTCCGAGTCCGCTTCCTCATGGGCGAGTTCGATCCTCCCGAGATGGTACCCTTCAACGCCATCCCGAATTCCGCCTTGATGAGCCCGGAGCACGCAGCTCTTGCCCGCCGCGCCGGCCAGGAGTCCGTCGTGCTGCTCAAGAACGACAGCAAGCGGCTGCTGCCGCTCGACCCGGCGAAGTTGAAGACCGTCGCCGTCATCGGTCCGCGCGCCAACGAAGTCGAGAGGGACTGGTACGCCGGCTACCTGCCCTACAAGGTGACGCCGCTCGACGGCATCCAGCAGCGGCTCGGCTCGGGCGCGCAGGTTCTGTTCCACGAAGGGACCTCGAAGATCGCGCTCAAGGCTCACGGCAACAACCGCTATGTCAATGCCGGTGTCGCTGGAACCGCCATGCTGACCGCCATCTCCCTCACCGCCGGCCCCGCGGAGACCTTCATCGCGGAGGACTTGGGTTGGGGATGCACCACTCTGCGGTCGGCCGCGAACGGGCGGTACGTGACCGCCAATAACCAGGGCCAGCTCTACGCCTCGGAAGAAAACGCCTACGGGTGGTTCAACAGTTTCTGCTTCTACTTCGTTCCCGGCCCCGGCGGCACCGCGATCAACTGGCTCAACTACTACCTCACTGTCGGAAGCTATAACTCGAGCCCCGTCTGCCTGACCAACTCCGCGGCCAACTCGCAGCAGGCCTTCGATGTTGTCGTGCTGGAGAACGGCGTCGAGCGCGCGGCGGCGCTGGCGGCTCAGGCAGACGTGGCCGTGGTCGTCGTCGGCAACAACACCACGATCAACGGCAAGGAGGCCGTGGACCGGCCCGATATCATCCTGCCTCCCCCTCAGGACGATCTCATCCGGGCGGTTCACCAGGCCAACCCGAACACCGTGGTCGTGCTGGTATCCAGTTACCCGAACGCTATGAATTGGGAGGACCAGAACGTGCCCGCCATCCTTTACACCTCCCACGGCGGGCAGGAGCTCGGCAACTTCCTCGCCGACGTGCTGTTCGGCGACTACAACCCGGCCGGCCGTCTGGCGATGACTTGGTTTCAGTCCGCCGCCGATCTCCCGCCGATCGAGGATTTCGACATTCGCAAGGGGCGCACCTACTGGTATTTCCAGGGCCAGCCGCTGTACCCGTTCGGATATGGGTTGAGCTACACGACCTTCGACTACCGGAATCTGGCGATCACGCCGGGGGCGGTCGGACCGGCCGACGCGATCACGGTGAGCCTGGACGTGCAGAATACCGGCGCCCGGGCCGGCGACGAGGTCGTTCAGCTTTACACCCACGCGCGCGATTCGAAGGTGCAGCGGCCGATTCGGGAATTGAAGCGCTTCCAGCGCGTCACGCTCCAGCCCGGCGAAACGCGTTCGCTCAGCTTCACGGTGCCGGTCTCCGAAACCGCCTTCTGGGATGTGCGGCGCAGCAGGTTTACCGTTGAAAGCGGCACGCTGGAGATCCACGTTGGCAGCTCGTCCCGCGATATACGGCTGCGCGGGGACGTGCGGATCGATGGCGAGGTCCTCGCGCCTCGCAACGCGTTCGAGGTGCTGCGTGCCGAGAATTACGACGATTACTCGGGGGTTCTGCTGACCCGCGCCGGCGACGGCACTCAGGCCACGGGCTACCTACACGACGGCGACTGGCTGGCCTTCCGCGAGGTGGATTTCGACGCCGGTGCGAGTGAGATGGAAGCCCGCGTCTCGAGTGGCGGCGGAGGCGGAACCATCGAAGTGCATCTCGACTGGCGGGACGGCCCAACGGCGGGCGTGTGCGCGGTTCCGGCCACCGGGGATTGGTACGCGTGGACCACCATCACCTGCCCGAACGTTCAGGCGAGTGGCCTGCACGATCTGTTCCTCCGCTTCCGCGGCGGCGGGAACGGGCTGTTCAACCTGAACTGGTTCCGGTTCGCTGCTGCCGGCTCGAACGTCCCCGCGCTTGACGAAGGCGGAGCGGTGGACGCGGCCGGCTACACACAGCCGCTGCTCCGCGGCTCGTGGGGCGCGGTTTTCGGCCGCAACCTGGCCACCACCACGCGGAGTTGGATTCTCTCGGATTTCCGCGGCGCCGTAGCGCCTACTTCGCTCGACGGCACGCGCGTGCAAGTCAACGGCATCGACGCCGCAATCTCCTTCGTGATGCCGACCCAGGTGAATTTCCAGGTGCCCGATCGCGTGAACATCGGCGACGGGGTCGTGCAGGTGATCACCCCGGCGGGAGCCAGCCGGCCCATGCGCGCCACGATCGAGGAAGCTCAGCCCGAGTTCTTCGCCCAGGTTCTCGGCGGGCGCAACTGGGTTACAGCGCAGCATACGGACTATTCGAGGGTGTGCCTGCCGGAGTTAGCGCCGGGTCCGCCGCCCGCCACGCCCGCCGGGCCGCGCGAAGCGGTCATTCTATGGGGCTCCGGCTTCGGCCAGACCTGGCCGCCGATTGCGGCGGGCCTGCTGCTTTCCGCGCCCCTGCCGGCGGCCGATCCGGGTGGCCTCAAAGTGACCATCGGCGGCGTGCCGGCCGTCGTCCAGTATGCCGGCATGACCATGGCCGGCGTGTACCAGCTCAACGTCGTCGTGCCGGACTTGCCCGATGGCGACCACCTGGTAGCTGCCACCGTGGGCGGGCGCTCGACGAAGGTCGACGCGTATCTCCCGGTGCGGCGGTAGTGCGGGGGCGGCTCATTTGCCCCAAGTGAAGACCGACGGCGGCCCAATGCTTGAGCAGGACAGGCCGTGAAGCTCTACCGCGATTCCCCACACATCGCCAAGTGCTGGCGGCTGTGCTGCGCGGCTATTTCCGGGGAGATGTGTTCGGCGACAATTAGAATTCCCTGCCGGGAAAACTAGTTGACGCCGGACACACAGGTTCGGAGCAGGTCCGAGCTTAGAGAAAACTCAATTGGGATTCTGGCGAGCGTGCTCAATCTTCGAATCGATTTCTTGTGCAGCCATACCGTTCGCGCTCAAGTGTCCCCTCATCTCAGCCTCGCTGACCGCACCAGTGGTTCGCTTGATACTTCCCGTCAGCGAGTGAGGCGCCTTCGACCCTGCGCCAGCCGCTATAGACGTCTTCATATAGGTCGCTCGGATATCCGGTTGCGGCCGGCGCCTCGCTGGTCTCCGTGATCACCACCCCCTCGGGCTCCGCCGCGGCCCATGTGCGCGAAGGCTACTCAGACATTCGCATCGCTATGTTCCTCGAGATCGCCACGAGCTGCGGCGGGCTGTTCGGCGCTTATCTGGCGGGCGTCATATCCCCCAAGTGGATCGGTGTCATCTTCGGCCTGGTGCTGCTGTACTCCGCGTGGCAGAGCCTGCGCGGCCAGACCGAGAAGCCCTGCAAGGAGGGCGAGCACGATCGCATCGCCACCCTGCTGAGAATGCACGGAACCTAGCCCACGGACAAGGGTCCGCGCGATTTCCGTCTTTGCCATCCTGGCCAGCATCGATTATACATTCAGCCGCTCCATTGGGGCCGGTGGCCCGGGCGATTCCAGGGACCCAAAAAGCGCTAACTCTGCACTAATGACTGCAGCGGCAGAAGCTGCCGTTAGATGTGATGAGCGAACCGGCGGCGTATGCTGCGACAAGCTCCTCCGCTGAGCCGGAAGCGGAGACTGGGACCGGAGAGATGCCGCCGGCTTTGAGCGCTTCCGCCGCCCGCCAGCCCATGCCGCCGCACAGGACCATATCGCAGCCCGTCAGAGCCGCCAGGATGCCTCCATGAGAGTGGCCCTCGGCTCCCCCATGCTGGCACTCTCCGTCCCCCTTGGCGTGATGCGCGCCATTAGGCCCGGTCTCGCGCTTCGTGATTTGCCCGTTCTCCAGGCAGGCGCGAGCTTCCGCGGGCGCCCTCGCCTGGCTGGAGGCCAACCCATGCGAACTGCTGGTACAGCGCGTACCCATCGGCCGGCGGACGAAAAACAGATGCGTTTTGACGCTACATGAGCACGGGCAGTCGGTAACCGTGGGGGCGCCTTCTATCCGAGGCGCAATTTTCAGAATGGCAGTGAGACAGGCAGTGTCCGCACGAGCGGCAAAGGGAAAACATGAATCGTAAAGGGCGTTTGAAAAAGCTGCGCGCATTGTACGCCGGCGATGGCGGCAAGACGTTGGAGTTGGTGGTGTTGGCCACTGCCGCGCATGACAACGATGCTCTCGCGCAAATTTGCGGCGCGGACCCAAAGGCCCGCAATCTAGCGTTAAGCTATCTCGTCGCAGTGCGGGCGACGAAGGAGAAACGCAATGCACTCGCTATCAAGGCGGCTTGAAGACGTCGAACGCCGACTCATCCCTTCTGCGGGCGGGCGCTTGACCTGATGCTCGCGGTCGTGCGAGGCGACGAAGAGGCGCGCGAGCGGCTCTACGCTGCGGCAACAGCCAAACCTCGTCAGATGCCGGGGCACCTTGACGAAGTGGCGCTCTGCCTGTTGGCCGGCCGGTGGGCGATTCGACTTTAACGGAGGTAGTGCAATGAGTCTCGCCGTACACACTCAGGCCGGCTGGTACAGAGCAAGGGATGCCGAAGGCCGGCCAGCTTCAGCAATTCGCCGTGGATACGGAGTGCACTCCACACAGCGATCGATATTTTCAACCGGGAACAGACCAGGAACAACTGGGAACAGACTGGTCACAGATCCTTGCGGTACCGCCATTCCAGGTGCGTTCCCACAATTCGGTCGTATCCCCAGCTCGGATTCTCGCGCGCGAAACGAACCACCAGCGCTTCCACCTCGGCTTCCGTGCGGGGGCCGCCTGGATAGCTACGATGTCGAGAACCGTCGAACTTGCGAGCGATCAGCCGGCGGTACCAGGCCAGAACGGTGTCTGGCTTCGCGGTGCACGCTACGTCCTTCAGTTTCTTCCGGCCGAGTCGTCTCCCGATCTCGGCGAGCGTGCACCGCGCCGGATCGGAGAACCGCAGTCGGGTCGGCAGGTGCGCTCGGAGGATGCGGTTCTCGGCTGCCAGGTACTCGTTCTTCGGCAACAACTCTTGATTCACGAGGCCGGTCACAAAGGCCAGCAGACGGGCCCAATGGAAACTGTCACGCATCGGAAACGGCCATCATGGACAACTCTGCATCTCCGGGGTGTTTCAGCTCTGCACCGGGGCTCGGCTGGGTATTTCGGCCCCACGGGTAAGCGCAGCTAAAACCCTCGGTACACGTGCGAATAGTCCGGGGTATTCCTTTTTTACGCGGGCCTCCACGCGGCGTGCGATCCATTCGTCCTTCTTGGCGGAACCGATCAGGTGCGTGAATCCCAATTGCGCCGCATGAAACGGATTGGTGGCTTGATCCCAGGATTCGAACAGATATTCGGCCGACTCGCGGCGGTAACCGAGGCACGCCGACAGGAAATACTGTTCGATCAGAATCATGTGGCCTGGCTTGTCTTCGAAGCGCCCGAGCGCGCGTCGATTCGAGCGATGTTCCACCATCTTGATTGCCTTGCGCGCGTAGTCCCGCAGGAAGGCTACGTTCCGCCCACCCACAATGCCACAGCAAGGCGCATATTGTCCGGGGCCTTGCTCGCGGAACCATCGCCATTCAATGGGCAGCCAGGTGCCTTTGCCGGCGGCCAGAGAGTCTTCCAGGCATTGCGGATGGTAGTAGTGCTCCACATACTCGGGATTCTGCGCAAAGACGTCCGCCCGCAGCATGCGATCCGGCAGAGCCTTCCACAGGAACACGTCGCTGTCGATATGGGCGAAGGGGGCGGTCTGCAATTCATAAGCGCGCAGTTTGCCGAGGGCCCACCATCCGGGGTCCTGATCCGCTAAGTCGTCGAGCGCGGTGGATACCTCCCGGAACTCCAGCCCCAGCCTGTCGACCAGCAGGTTCGCGCCCGCGCTATCGGTGTACAACGCCGTGTCGGGAAGATGGCGCCTGGCCGTTTCCAGCGACAGAATCCAGGACAGCCAATGCTGGGCCGGCGTGGCCCAGGTGCTCGAACGCTGTGCCAGATACGGCTTGCTCCAAAATGACCAGACCGCCCGCACGCTAGATCAGCTCCGATCCGATGCCGGAGAAATTGATGTGGGTGAACGGAGCGGAGTTGCCCGAATAGTAGTAAGCGGTGCGCTGTTGCACGAACCAGAAATACAGCTCCAGATCCCCGCCTGCGCGGCCGTCGCCGGTCGGCAGATGCAGCAAGCCCGTGTTCGGGTCGATGAAGCCATCGGCATCCAGCGGCACAAAAGGCGGCTGCGCCGGCAGAATGAAGTTGCCCTTAATCGTCAGCAGGGCCGGCACGGCTTGGATACTGTAATTCGCAAGCCGCCCAAAGAAATACAGCACCCATTTCTCTGCTTCGCCTAGCGGCATCCAGTGGATCACCGTCGGATCTTCTGGTTCCACGAACACTTCGCCTCTGACGACTACGGGCTCGTACCCCAGAGAGGCCGCCGGGAAATCGAAGACGTTGCCTCCCAGCGGATAGGGAATCAAGAGGGTGACGAAGCAGGACATGGACCGCGAAAGCGAAGCGCCCATGACGGGAGCGTTGCACAGGATCCGAATCCCTCGATACATCTCTTCGGGAATGACCTGCGAGCCGTTGCGCAGGGGGAAAGCATCGGCCATCGCCAGGTCCTTGATCCACAGGGTTGGCTTCTGCTCCTGCAAGGTCGCCGTGTAGCGGATGGGGAGGTGTTCCGCGATTCCATCGGCGGCCACAAGCTGGGCTTCGACCACCTGCACGGGCGTGGTGGCATCGAGCGTCCATTGGCAATGCGCCACGCCCAGCGTATCGGTGAGAACATCCACCGGCACGCCCCCCTTGCCGTTGAGCAAACCCGCGCCGGCGACGCACTGAAAGCGGACTCTGGCCCCGGTCACGGGGAATTCGCCGAGCGAGACACCGGCGCGCAGGGGTTCCGCCAAAGCCGCGCCCGGCTGGGCTTCCTGCCCGTCGCCGCCCAGGTAAAAGAGCTCGGTGAGCTCGGTGAGGGTTGGGAACGGATCGCGGCAGTCGGAAAGGACGCTGAGCGTGGGCGCGAGGCATACCAGCGCCAATCTCGCGTAGTGATGGCGAATCCCGGCGGGGCTCTGCGCGAGCGGGTTGCCGCCGGCGTCTTGCGGCCATTCGATGCCGCCGATTTCGGTATCCGCGATGGCGGTGCGCGCGGGAATCAGCCAATAATCTCCAGTCTTGAATTGATCTCCGGAGAACAGAATCTCCACACCGCCTTCCAGCGGAATGTAGCCCCCGTTGCTCCCGGGCACCTGCACCTTCTCCACCGCGTCGGGCTGATCCCAGCGGCGGATTTTCGGGTTGCGCGGATAGTCCGTAATCTTGATGGCGCCGGAAACAGGCGCCTTCATCGTCAGGATGTCGCCTTCCACCTTGTCGATCTGCACCATCATGCCGGGCTTCGCGAGCAGGTCGTGGGTATCGTCGGTCAGCTCCACCCATTGGCCCGAGGCAAAGCCCAGCGGCGCATCGCGACCGGTGCTGGCGACCTTCAGATTCAGATTGTCCTGGCTCAGCCACGATGTCACGACCGAGCCGTTCTCGCGCGACCACTTGAACGTGGCCGTCCCCATCGCTCCGGAATCGTGAATCTCGACCCGATAGAGCTGGTTCTCCAGGCGCTGATATCCACCGAGCGGCAGCACCTCACACGCATTGGCGGGCGTCTGGCCGGGATGGACGCGAGCGGTCACCTGCCCGTTTAGCAGCACAGCCAAAGCGTTCCAAGGCGCGGCGGACATCAGACATTGGATGCCCGAAGGCGCGATCAACTGGGAGATCTGGCCATCCAACGCCGCCAGTTCCTTGCGGAGCTGGGCGGCGTTCGCGGCGTTGCCGGCTTGTTCGGCCGCCACCAGGGCAGCACCCAGAGCCGTCCGTTTGCCTAAGAGGGCCGTCAGCGCCGGCGTAATGCCGATCGACACACCCGGCAAGGGCAGCACCTTCACCTGCCAGACGATCTTGGCGCGGGTGGCCGTGTCGGGACCGCCCAAAGCCACCTCGCGAATGTGCGGATCCTCCAGCGCCGTGATGTGACGCTCCCACACATCCAGGTAAGCGATGCCGACCGGCGAACTCTTGAGGATCGTCGCCACGCTGGTATTGTCCGGATAGTCCGCGGAGAATTGATCGAGATACGCGATGGCCGCTTCGTTCTCGCACAGGATGCCATCCACATACATGCGGCCGGCCGATATGGTCAGGTCGCTGTTGTCGGCCTTCACGTCGATGCGAAAGCCACCGCCGTACATCCGGGCTCCATCGGCCCCGATGATGTCTTGCGCGGTGGTTCTCTCCACATGCTGGTCGATGCGAAGTTGTTCGTTCCAGTCCGCGTCCATTTGCACGCGGCCTTGTTGCATGAGCACCGAACCGTAATGCTTCCTGGCATCGAAGCTGGAACGAGAGAAATCGCCTTTCATGCTTGTCTCCTCAATGTTGTCGCGTCAAATTCACAGATCAATTCACAAAAAAGATGCCCGCTTCCAGACCGAACCGGAGATATTCGTCGAGGCTCGATCGAAGATTTGTCTCTCTTTGGGGCTGCTTCAGGTAGTCGAACACGCCCATCTCGGCGCCATCTTCAGCGCCGGATCGAATCTCCGTGGCGCAATTCAACGCCAGTTGGGCGTAGCCCGGGTCTCCAAAGGTTACCGACGTAAGTACCGGTTGCAGTCTGAGTCGAATACCGGGATAAAGCGTTTGATCGGTCTCCGCGGCCAGCGCCAGGTCCGGCTGGCAACGATAGCGCCGTCCCGTTTGGGAGCTGTCCGGAACGTAGCTGAAGCGCACGCATCCGGTCTGCCGCCGCACGGCGGTGACCACCCCCAGCAGAATGGAGTTGCCGGCTTCGAGCGTGCGCGCATCGGTAGTCCCCAGAACGGTGGACGTCTGGATATTGACATCCGATCCCTTGGCTGTGATGGCTGCCTTATCCGGCGTGCCGGTCAACGCACTGGCTACGATGCTATCGATGACGGTCAAGGCGGGCACGCTATCGGGCAGCGTGACGGGACCGCAAATCGAGCGCTGGATGAGGATGGCCAGCTCCGTGTTCTGCGTGGCCGGCACCACCGACGAGTTCACCTGGAAGCTGCCCGAGGGAACCAGGGACATGTGCCCCAGCCGCAGCGTCCCCAGATCGCCCGTCAACACGGTGATGTTGCCATTCACGATGAGGCCGTCGATGGTCAATTCGCCCTTCGCCGCGCCGGCCAGGCCTCGCACCGAAATGCTGCCCAACAAAGCGGGACGCAGGCCGGTCGGCACAAAATCGCCGGTGCGCTGGTACGGCACGTTGCTGGCATCCTTCAACACCGGCCAATCCGCCGCCACGATAGCGAGTGCGCACGTGGCCGGCACATCGACGCTGTTGGCGCCCGTGAGATCTTCCACATACGTATCGCTGTCGAGAATCGTGATCAAGCCGAACGCGTTCGGCGTGGCGTTGGCGAACGTTTTCCATTTCACGATTGCGTCGGCGAGCGTGGTGGTCAGCTGGCCCGGGTTGGGCGCGCCGGCAATCAACGCCGCATTTTTCGTCACGCCCATTTGCCAACTGACGGTGCGCCCGCCCTGAGCCATCCAGGCGTTCAACAAGTTACTGCGATCGTACGGCCCGGCGCCCACATCGCCGCTGAATCCGCAGGCATATCCGACCTCGACCGGCGTAGGCGCCACGCCCTGGGGCAGCGCCAGGCGCCCCAGGCTCGGGTCCACACCGATCTTGATATTGCGCGGCACGCCGCCGTACGATTTCTGCGCGGGGGGACGCGGCCAGCCGTCGGGAATTGCCGGATTCGGATCGCTCAAATCGCAGATCGCGATCTCCTCCGGCAAGACTTCGGCGCCATTCAGCCAGACTCGTACGACCGGCGTTTCGCCGAAGTACGTCCCTGAAGGAACGCCGCCGCCGGCCAGCGTCTGCCGCCGCGCCTCCAGTTCTTCGTACAGGGGGCGCCGCCGCAGCATTCCGGGAACGTCGATTTCCACCGCCAAGGCCACCACGTCGGTTTCCGTCTGCGGGCGGTTGAACAGGGGAGTATTCGCGCGCAGGGGATTGAAGAAATAGCGGCCGTCGTCGACCGCAGCGGCCGCCCGCGCGCGGCTGCGCGGCACGAAGTAGCTCTGCAAGCGCCACAGGAACACGCCGATGTTGGGGATGTTGTAACGGCCGCGATTGTCGTAAATGTGCCGCACATCGGCGGTGTGCGCAATCGAATCGAAAGGTGAATCGAGCAGCTCGAGCGTGTCCACGTTCCGCAGGTCGGGCGTGCGGAGGTTGCCCAAACGCCGGTGATTCACGAATTGAGTGGTCTCGAGATCGCGGAAGAACTCCAGCACTTTCGCGGGCCACAGCGTGGTGTCGCGCGCCAGTTGTTCGAGCATGGCGGCCGTGCCTTTGCGCTGGCGGTAGAGCAGGGTATTGGCCACCCGCGCTCGCTGCGAGAACGCGTCGCCGATGGAATGCAGGCCTTTGACGCCCAGCAGATCGCCAATATAGGGCACCACCCATTCCTGGCAGGTCTCAATAAACCAGTTCTCATAGAGCTGCGCGATGTCGCCGTCGACCACCTGCGCCTGCCCCGCCAGAATGTCCATCAGGCCCGCCAGCGACCCACCCTGGGCGTCGTCGCGGATGCGATAGACCGCCGGCAATAGCTTCATCAACGCCTCGGCTGTGTAGTTCACGACTGTGTCATCTCGCTCAATAGAATTCGGTTGGCATCCACCGTCAGCAACTGCGCCGGTTTCATGACGCGATTCCCATTCAGATCCGTTTCCCAGCGGGCCGGCTTAGCCCCCAGCGCGGGGTTCAGCGCTTGTGGCTGGCCTTCGATGTAGAGAAGATCCAGCCGGACTGCGACGACCCCGGCGACATTCTGCATGCATGCGATCACCTCACTAGCCGCGACCGGCTGCGCGAATTCCCGCTGCGCAAACGAGAACCTGCCCTGGACCGCTTCGAGCACCGCCGCCAGCACATCCGCCGCGATGTAGGTGGGCGAATCCACCAGCACTTCCGCCGTCACCGTGAAGCTCAGTTCCTCGAACGACGCGATGTGCACCCTCGGCGCGAGGTCGCGCGATTGATCGATGGCGTCCTTCAGGTTCGTCATCAGGGTGGAACCATCGGGTACGGCGTCACCGGTGGCCGAAGCGACCGTCAGGTACACCACCGTGTGCTCGCCCTCCCACAGCCAATCCGCCCTGGCTTTCCCGATACCCGCGAATGCCCGCGTGAAATCCTCGTAGTCTTCGAGCGACACGATGCGGTCCAGCGTGAGTACCGTCAGCGGCGCGTTCTCCCGGGCGTGATCCACGGTCTCCGGGTCGCCCGCGCCGCCGGGCGCGAGAGGATTGATGACGCTCTTCAAACCCAGCGGCCGGGACATCAGCAGACTGAGCTGTCCGGCGTCGAGCACGCCCGCCAGGCCCGTACCGACCCGATACTTCGCGGTCACGTTGCTGCTGCCGCTGGGGGGACGCGCCCCGGTGACTCCGTCGCCGAACTGCACGGTGACCTCGCCTTTGCTCGATATGGAGGTGACGTACACGCGGTCGTCCGCCTGTGCATTGAAGAGCGACGGCACCTCATTCCATAACAGGCCGTTGACGCGCACTTCCAGAGTGCTCTCCGCCCCGCTGGCCGTGGCCGCGGACACGTAGGTCAACGGCTTCTGCTTCAGCGTGAATTTCTGGAAGTTCTTGGAGCCGTTGCTGCTGCCCAGAATCTCCGTCTTGGTTTCGCCGTGGGTCGCCAGAACCAGGTTCGCGTTGATCGATACGCTCGACGGCACGTAGGAATTCTGCAATTGATTCACCAGGTGTAGATACGGAATCCCGACGAAGGTGGCCTGGCTGTCGAGCGTGGCGGTCTCACTCACCCTCGACCCATCCACCGCGCTGGTCCCCGCCGCCAGCAGCTTGCGGCCCTTGTCCATGGGGCCCGGATCGGCAGCCAGCGGAATCAGCGTGCCCGTGATGGGCTTGGTGATGGGCTGCTCCGCGAATTCCAGGTATTCGCTCTGGCCGAAAGCTACCGTTTGGCGCATGCGGGTATCGAACTGTTCTTTCAGATTCTGGCCGGAGAGAGTGAGCCGCGTGGTCTTGGCTGTCAGCGTAAAGTTGACGCGCGCATCCGCCGCCGCGCCATCCACGTGATAGACCTCCACGTAATCCGGGCTTTCCAGCACCAGCCAACTATCCGGCTGCGCCAGGATTTTCGGATAGGCCGCGTCCAGGTGGACCGTGTAGACATCCCGCGGATACAAACGGGACGCGGGGATGATCTGCTTGGGAATTCCCGGTCCGAGCCACCAAAGCTGAATCGAACCTGTTCCGCCGGCGTTCTGGAATTCCAGCTTGATGTCGAACTTGGTGGCCGGAGCGAAGGTGGATCCCAACTGAATGGAACCCTGCTGCTCCACGGGATTGGGCGGCATCACCCAGTTGTTGATGAGCAGGACGCCGTTGACCCAGAGCCGCACGCCATTCGGCGACAAGGTGTAAAACGTGTACGTGCCCGCCGCCGGCGCATAGACCCAGCCGTCCCAGCGGATGGTGTAGACGCCGCTCGTCACGGACGGATCGGGCTTGGCCGTGCCGAAATTGAAGTTGACCGTCGCATCGGTTCGCGTGAGCACCTGCTTACTAAAAGAGCCGTCGTTAAAGTAGGCGCCCTCGAGCCCCGTCCCCGCCACACTGCCGGGAGGCGCATCCGAGATATCCGACAGGCGGAAGCCGGGCCATTCGGTGGCCCACAACGGCACGGGAGTTTCCGCGGGGAGCCCCAGATAGGCGTCCTGAATGTTCTGCGACATGGCGCGCCAATCGGGCGCGCTGTATCCGAACAGATTGGCTCTCTGGCGCAAGGCGTAGAACTTCGCGTTCTTCCCGGCGGGCTGGGCATACCGGCTGCCGACGCCGCGGTCCAGCGTCACAATGGTCCACTGGTTCACGGCGTCGGCGACAGCCGATACCACCCGGCGAAAATCCCAATTGTTGTTTTTCGGATCGGCGATGCGTTCATCACCGATAATCAGCGCCGCGTCGCCCGGCTTCAGATCCGTCGAAGTCCCCTTCAGATAGAACTCCGTCTGTCCCGCCACCGGCTCCAATAAATGCGTGCTGCGCGCCTTCAACGCGCTCCAGTCGCGATAAGCCGTGATCGCCTCGACGGTCTCGAACGTTTGCGGAAGCTGGTTCTGCTTCGGCAGGCTCTGCGCCTTGGTGCCGATGTCGAGCACCACCGAGGAGCTCCCGCCTGGCGCGGTATCCATGGCGAAGGCCAGATACACGCTGGCCGCCACGCCCGGATTCAGCTCGTAGCCGATGCTGTTGGCAAGTTCCATCACCGACCGCAGTTCCACCGCGGTGCGCAGATAGCCTTCGTTGGCGATGCGCTCCTGGTAGAACGTCAGCACGTCCAGCACGGTGGCCCAGCCGTCCATCAGGGCGACGGCCGGATCGTCGTCGTCGCGAGCCGAAAGGCCGGCCAGGCCGGGTTCCCGCGAAATGGCGGCAAGCATCGTCTCCTTGAAGCTTCCGTGCATGCCCACGCGGTAGGCGATTGCGGAGAGGCCCGGCGCGTTGTCGATCGCCACGGGCGTCAGCGGCTGCAACCCCTGACAGCAACCGCAAGTATCCAGAGTCGCGTCTCCGGTGGTTCCGTTATCCGCGCTCATAATCCTCCGCCCATCGAGAACTGGATCTGCCCGTTCTCGGGGAAATTCTTGTCGTTGGAAAGCCGCGCGACCTCCAGCGCCGCCATCGGGATCAGGCCGTTCGTCAATTCCTGGTCTGCTGGGCGCCCGAACCGCTGGAACACCTCCGCCGAAACCGAAGCAACGCCGTCGACGGCCATCGCGGCCTGGTAGACCTTGCTGAGGTATACCGGCTGCCCGAAGGTGAAATTGCCGGGGTAGAAGAGACCATCCGCGGCGGTGCCGAACGCGCTAAGCAGCCGCTGCAGCACGTCGGCCTGGAAGTAGCCGGGCTTCACGCAAACATCCAGCGAAATATCGAGCGGCACGTACACCGGGCCGTCGATCTCCACGTCGTAACCCGCCATGCGGAAGCGGTCGATCCAGTCCGCCATTTCTTGTTTGAACGCCTCGTCACCCGATACGTCCAGGCCCCCGCTTCGCTCGACGGTGACGAAGACGGTGTACCAGCTCCCGGTCCAGCGGAATTGCGCGGCGGCCTTCTGTACTTGTGGATGGCGCTCCGCCACCGCGGCGTAGTCGGCCGCGGTTACGGCTCGCTGTTGAATGCGGAACTTCTGGGGCGCGAACTGCCGCACTTGATCCAACGATTCCGGGTCCGTTCCGCCCGTGGCCGCCATGGGATTCCGCACCAGGCTGATCCCCGACAGGTCGGAAACCACGCGCCGCAACGCCTCCGCGCCGATGTTTCCGGGTGTGCCGTTCCCCACCCGGTAGGTGGCCGTGAAAGTGGTCCCAATGACGGGTTTGGCGCCCAGAATGTCGTCGCCGAAGCGCAGATGGCCGGTCGCATCGCGCTCCACCTCAACCACAAAATCCGTGGCGAACCGTCCGCTTTCGAGCAGATCCCGGCGGACGGTCCAATCCTGGCTCCCGTCGTTCAGCGCGACCACGGGAAGCGCTGCGTGCGAATCCTGCGCGATGGCCGCCGCCGCCTCCCGCTGCCGCGCCGTGAGATCGTCATAGGGCGCCTGGAACGTAACGCTCGTCCGCGCCAGGACCGGCCGGTACAGTCCGCTGGACGGCATGGCGGGAATCAGAGGCTCGCCGGCGATCTGCAGTCCATGGTCCGCCAGCGCCAAATTGCCGCGCGCGGCGCTGATTTCGGTGACCTGCGGCGCCCCGCCGGACACACTCACCAGCGCCGTAAGGCACAGGGGAAAGGGCAGCGCGTCGGCGGCAAACCATTCCACTTCGACCACCGCCGTGCCGTTGAGCGGATCCGCGGAGTTCTGGACGTGCTGCAAGCGCACCACGTGCCGATGCGTGGGATCGGCATCAGCCGGATTGCCGCTGTCGGGCCCCGCGATCTCCTCCAACAGCAGCAGGTCGCCGGGCGCCAGCGAGATCGGCGGATTTCCCGGTTGGGCCAGCAGCGTGGCCTTCGTCGCGCCCTTAGGCAGACAGCACTGCGAATCGCTCCAGGTGTAGAACGACATCGCGTTGTTGCCGGAGAACAGCGCCAGGTTGTGCATGGTCTCGAACACCACCGGCTGCTCCATCAACGCCTGCCGCAGAGCCGCGGTCGGCACCGCGGCGGAATCGGGCGTTCCGCGCGTCAGCAATTTCGATCCGGCTGGCAGCGTGGCGCCGTCCGCGGCCGAGCCCGCCTTCACCTGAAACTGCACCCAGGTGCGGGCATTGCATCCGTCGTTCAGGAAGTAATTCAACAGGCGCGCGTGCCGGCGCACGGAAATGCGCCGCCGCGCGGTGCCGAGGTACGCTTCCGTGGCTACGGCGTCCTGAGAATAGCTCAGATGATCGCCCACGTAGGCCATCAACTCGACCAGCGCCACTTCCAGATCCGCCGCGTGCCGCTCCTGCCACTGCGGCATGATGGTGCTCATGCGGTCGAGCATCAGCCGCCGGAAGCTGGAATAATCCTTCGCCAGGTAACTGATCTCGGGCTCGGGCAGCGGCGCCTGCGCGCACGTCGCCGCTTGCTCGCAATCGAATGGGCTCGGGCATCCCGCCTTGAAGGAAAAGTCCACGGCGCTCAACTGCGAGTCGAAATTCGCCGGCGGCACATCCGTCACCGTCTGCGATTGCACCAGGCGCAGGGTGTAGGTGGAGTAGTCGCCCGCCTGATCGGTCGTGATGGTCAGCACATTGTCCGGGGCGCTGATGGCGGTGATGTGAATGTTGCGGACCCGGACGCCGCCCTCGATGAGGAGGTTGTCCAGGGTCAGCGCCGACGGCGGAGGCGGCGGGTCCACTTCACCCGGGATGGGAAACAGAAAATGGACCTGCAGCGTCTTCTCGTCGGGCGAGGCGACCTCCAGGTAGTCGATGCCGTTCAGCTTCTTGGCAGCCAGCACGGCTTCGCGACGGCCCGGTTTGTTGCAGCAGTATTGCGTGTCCATCAGACGCTCCTGGCAAACTGCGCAATCTGCTGTTGTCCCGTGCGGCGGTTGCGGTACTGCACGGCCACCGATAGCGTGGCATCCTGCGAAGCGATGTCCAGATTCTGCACCTCGATCAGGTCGCCCAACCATTGCTGCAGGGCGCTCTGCACGGTCATTTGCAGGGCCGCCACCAGCGCCTGGTTATTCGGCGTGAACACGAGCTGCAACAGGCCGCTGCCGAACGTAGGCCGGTTGACGCGCTCGCCGGGCGCGGTGAACAGCAGTTGTTCGATCAAGTCGCGCAGGTGATCTTCGTTGGAGGCCGCGGTTGCCGTGCGTCCCCGCGCATCCACCTGGTATGGGTATCGAATGTCCATCGTCAGCTCCCAATGGCCCTCGGCTGCACCGTGGTGAACACGGGCGGGCCGGCCGGAATCCCATCCGCGCTCATGCAGATGCCCACGCTGGTCTGCAGGATGGCGGGCTGGGAATTGGCCAGGACACGCGCGGCCGGAACCATCCATTGCACCCGCATGCACGGCTGGGGCTTGCCGGGCGGCACGGTGAACGCGCATCCGACGATCAAAAACTGGTCGGCCATGGTCGCCACCGACATCCCGTTCACCATGACGCGGGCATCGCTGGAGATGATTTGAATCTGCCCCCCGTGAGGGCACATCCCGACCGCCGCTACGTGCAAGAGAGGTCCGGGCATGCTTTCCTCCTTAGGTGACCACCAGCGCGCCGGCGTTGATAATCACCGACGGACCGGACAGTAGAATGGACGCGCCCTTGCCATTCGAGATGGTGATGCCAACCGTGTCGTTGACCGAAATCAGCGCGCCCGTGGTGGTTTTGATGAGGACGCCGCCGGTCGGCCCCGGCGTGTCGCTCACCATGATCGTGTTCTGCCCGGTGGTCTGCATCACCATGCCGGGGATCAGGGGAGGAATCAGCAGCGCGGCCGCCGGAGGCTCGCCCGACACGCCGAACCAGCATCCCGACCAGATGGGATAGTCCGGGTCGCCCTGCTCGAACTCCACCCACACCCCCGCGCCCACCTGCGGCAGCGCGAAGAAGCCGTACTGCTTCCCGCCCACCGGAAAGCACGGCATCGCCCAACTGGAGGGCACCGGCCCAAGCACATCCGGCACCATCACCTGAATGCGTCCGATCATTTGCGGGTCCAACACGCTCAGGACCGTGCCGCGATATTTGCCGTAAAACTTCTTGGGTGTTAAGTCCTGACTCATGGCGATACCGTCGATGTCATGGGTGAAAACGCGTTCCTCGATAACGTGAAACTTTGTTTGTACTCGCCCCGCTTGATGTTGTGCGTCACCGATTTCACGAAATACTCGCCGTCGTAGTTCTTTCCCGCCCCGCGCACTCCCACCAGGCTGCGCGCCTTCAGAATGCCGCCATACCTCAGCACGTCGAGCGTGCCGGAGGCGGAAATCACGTCGCTCGCCTGCGATGCCCGCGATAAGCCGCGCGCCGCCGCCTGCACGATTTCGTATTTCGAGGTGTCGTCCTCCAGCTCTTGCGGCCGGTTGAGGAACGTGACCGAAAGGGGAATCGGCGGACGAATTCCCAAGGGCGGATTCAATGGGGTGATATCCGGTATGGGAATCGGAATCGCCACCTTGCTGATGGGCTCCTCCACGAACAGAATGAAGACCGTCTTGCCCAGGCCGTCGAAGCTGAAGCTCAACGACTCGACGTTGGTAGCCGCGTCCATGTTGACGCTCAACGCCGGCTGGACCTCTCCGAACTTGATCTCCGGTCCCCAATACGCGTAGTTGGTTCCGGGGACATCGCCCGGCTCGACGTAGAACACATAGCCCGTATCGTCGGCCAGCTTACGGATGTGGGCATAATCGGTTCCCCGCTGCGTGGGCAGCTTCTCCAGCGGATTCGGCACGTACAGCAGCGGACTCGGGATGATCTTGGGAATGATTCCGTACATCGCATAACGCGCCAGAATCGCCAGCACCTGGACCTCGGCCGACATGGCCCACCACGGAAACCCGCTCAGGTCGATCAGGTCCATCATCTGGCTCACGTCGACACCGGTTAGCGTTAGCGTGCTCTGCCCCGGTTCGTTGGAGGCCGTGAATTCGTGCCGCGTGATGACGCCGTCCATCAACGTGGTCGGCCGGCCGTTCATGGTCAGCACCAGGATCACCCGGCTCGGCGGATCGAAGAATCCCGACGGCAGCAGATCCTGCAGGATGGGCGAATTCTTCCCCGCCTGAAAGGTCAGTTGAAAACCGCTGCGCTGGCCCGCCGTCGTGGTGATCTGCGCCTTCGTCAGCGCGTCGATCAGGACCTTGGGCGCGGGGTCCGGCACGATGCCGCCGATCATCAACGATAAGTAGAATCCCTGGTTCATTGCAAAAGGTTCATCTCAGCTTTGTGGAGCGATCACCGGCACACCCTCCGGCAGCGCGATCAGGATCGTGTCGCCCGGGTTATCGGTCAGTTCCTCCGGTTCCATGGCGTTGTTGGCGTCGCAGATCCGCCAGAATTGCTCTGGATCGTTGAGGAACTGCGCCGTGATGTTGTCCAGACGGTCGCCATCCCGCACGATGTATTCCTGCAATACCTGAAAGTTCTCCGGCTGCGGCAGGAAACGCCGCTTTAAGTACGTGATGGTGCGGCCGTCCTTGGTGACGAGCGTCGTGACCTCAATCGCGTAATAGCGGCTGCTCGGCGGAAACGAGGGTGACGTCGGCACCCCCTGCGGCAGCGGACTGACAACCGGTGAACTCATAGCATCCCTCCAACGCCCAGGGTCGACAGATTGTTACCGCTCGCCGACCGGGCCATCCTCTCTTTGGTCTGCTGATAGATCATGTAGAGACTGTTTCCCTTGCTGGCGAAATCGAGATCGTTCACGCTCAGCACCCGCATCCCCAGGCTCACCTTGGCGCGCAGCGGATTGAGCGAAGGATCGAAAGCTTCCTCCGTCACCGAAAACTCGGTCACGCGCACCGGCACGATGCGATTCTTTCCCGCCACGAATAACGTCAACGGCGCGGGCAGAGGGAAAATCTCAAACGCTCCCGACGATGCGAATTGGTCCGCATTCTGCAACTGCGAGCTGTCCGGATAAATGATGGTCTCGATGGCCGCCAACTGCGGCGCGATGCCCAACTGCACGGCGTCCGGATTCTGGTCGGGGAATTCCAGTTGATCGGTAGCGTCGATCTCCGCTTCCAGCTTGATGGTCTCGATGGGCGGCCCTTTCAGCCGCAGCGCCTCCAGCCGGTCCCCTTCCCCGGTCTGCCCCTGAATCTGCAGACTGCGGCTCAACTGGTCGGGGTTGTACTGCAGCGTAATGACGCGCTGCACCGCCGAGGTCACCGGGTCGAGCAGTACCAGACCGCCCTTGATCAATCGTGGAGAACCGGGAAAGCTGCTCATGGAAGAGAAAACCTCAAGTCGAGATCGCGGTGGAAGATCTTCTTGCTCAGAAACCTCAGCGTTTCCGGCGTGACGATCGGGATGATCGGCGATTTCGTGATCCCCAGTTTCTTGTCCTCCTGGTCCACCTTGTCCCAGAAGTTCGGGAACTCTTTGCCGAGCTGAATGTCATACGCAATCGAGGTGAGTTTGTTAGCCGCAGTCGCGGCGGTAGAGGGATCCAAGCCGATACCGAGCACCCAAAGATACGCGTTATTCCAATTCTGTTCCACCGAGTTGATGTCGTTGTCGTTCAGCCGGATTCCCCGGCTGGTGAACGGCTCCCTCATGGCGCTCCAGTCGATGACGCCGGGTGGCCGCATGAGCGGCGGAAGTTGGAACGGGTTGTACGCCGGCTGCTTCGGATCCGAAAGCTTGATTTCCGGATGGAAGTTGAGATCGACTTTCTTCTTCGGCAGGCCTAATTCGTCCACATCCGGCGGGTGCAGTTCGAGCGGCGGCACGTTTAAGTGGAGCGAGGGAACGATCGGCTTGAAGCGGTATCCCATCTGTCCGAGGGGTGGATTCTCCCAGATGTGCACACCGGCGCGCCGGTTATTCGCCGCATCGCCCCATACTCCCGTTGCTCCATGCGAATACAACTCGGCTTGCGATCCCTTAGGCAGCATCGGAAGCAGCACCCGCTCGACGGCGGCCGCCCGATGCGCCGCAAGGTTCGTGTTGTACGCCGCATCGCCTTCGGTGCTGGCATAGCCATGAATATCGACGATGAGCGTCCCGGTGCGTTGAGCGAGCAACGTCTCCAGCTTCTTCGCAACATCGGCGGCTAGATCCGCGCTGTCCTGCGCAAACAGAAAATGTTCCTCCTCGTCGCCCTTGCCCGACGCGGTGGTGAACAGCTCCTCGGGGGGCTTCTGGCCGATGCCCTCTTTCTTTCCTTCGGCGGGCTTGTGCTGGACGGCGGGCCGGCCCTGGGACTGCTGTACCGTGTGCGCTATCTCGTGGGCCAGCAGTTCCTGTCCGGATTCGCTTTGCGGATCGTACTCCCCTGCCGCGAACGCGATATCGTTTCCGGCGGTCATCGCGCGAGCGCCGGCGTCGCGCGCCTGCTCTGCGGCCCGCGCGTCCGCGTGGATCCGCAGGTCGCGGAAATCGTGGCCGAATTGCGCTTCGTAAAACTCGCGCTGCCCGGGATCCAGCGGCCTGCCGCTACTCTGCGACAAATCCAGGCCGCCGCCGGCCGCGGCGCGCTGGCTGACCTGCGCCCCCCGCCCGCGCAAGACATCCGACGCGGCGCGATCCGCCTCGCGTTCCAGAGTCCGCGGGGCAAGCTCCGGATTCACCTGCGGCGCAAGCGTGGGCGACGGAATGCTGGATCTCGCGGGCATCATGGCGTGCCTTTCTTTGGACCCGGAGTGGGCGTCGGAGTTCCCGCGCCGCCGCCTAAATCGAGATCGATGTTATCCGCGCTTCCCTGTACGATTCTTCCACTCAAAATTCCGGGGGCGGCTTCAGTCCGCGAGGTTTGCGTGAAGTGCATCTGCGTGTCCGTCACTTCGTCGATCGCGATCGAGGCGGCATCGAGCTTTGCCCCGCCCAGCTTGAGCTTGCTGACCGAAGCTTCCAGGTTGCTCAGGTGCAAGGCAATACCGGCAGCGTCTGAAATGCGGCCCGGCGCCCGTGCCGTGAATTCCAGAGCCCCCTTCTTCCCCACCGAGTGCAGATTGATCGTGCCGCTCGCGCCGCCCGACCCGAGCTTGATGTCGGCGGGAGCATCCATCCTCAAGAGAACATCCACATCCTGGATTACAAGATCGGTGAGGATGGGACCGCCGGTTGTCACGGGAGGCGTCACGGAATGTCCGTTCACCAGGACAGCCAGCCGAATGGTCTTCTGCTTCTTCGCCGCCTCTCGTTCCGCCGCTGGAACGGTGGTCTCAAACGTGGCCTCACCGCTCTGTCGGACCTGCCAGACTCCGGTACCCTTGTCAAAGTCGAATTTCAGCTTGCTGCTGATCGGGAATGGGAAATTGCTCTGAATCCGCTCATAATTGATCGCCCCGCGATTAATGTCCACCAGGAAGGGAATGTCCCGATGCAGCGTGCCGTAAATCGGAACATTAACCAAATCGACCACGACGTGCGAGTTGACGTGACCAGTAAGCTTGTCTAAGAAGTCGTAATCGGACGGTGCGAGGGAAGTCCCGCTGCTTCCGCTCCCGCCGCCGCTCAGTTTGGCGACATCCAGGCTGAAGGTCGCCTCGTTCAGATCCACGTGAGGGATGTGCACCGGCTTGCCGGATTCCTTCTTGACGCCCTTCGGCAGCGTGATCTTGTGGAAGTCCAGATGCAGCCCGGAGGACGGATCGTCGTAGGTCAGCCCGGTCGCGCTTACCTCGTCCACCGCCACGTCGCCCTTTTCGCTGACGTGAATCCCCTTCAGTTCCGCGCCCGCCCCCGCCGCGGCCCCCGGGAATGCCGAAGCGCCCGTTCCGCGAGTAATCTTGAACGTACCGGAGCCGGCAACCGCCTCCAATTCCTCCACTGTCACCCGGTTGACGTCGATCTTCTTGCCCGCCGCCGTAAACTCCAGGGACCCGCCTTCCGCATGCAACTTTCCGCTGCCCTTGACCGACCCCGCGACCTCGAACCCTAACTTCTGAATGTCGGCATCGGTGAGCACGACCTTGCCCAGCGTGTTCCAGACCCCGGACTTGTTCTCGATCGTGAACGGGCCGCCTTTCGTTGGCCCCAGCAGCTCGAGCTTGCCGAGCTTGAAATCGGTGCCTTTGGCCACGCTCAGCTTCAACCCGCCGAGCGACGGCAGCGTGATGGTGAAGCCGGTGCCCGTGGTGGTCGGGATGACCAGGCTGTCGACCACGATGCTCTTCACCAGCGGCGGTTTGGACGTTCCCGGCGGGACCGAGCCCGGCTTCGGCGTCGGATTCAGGTTGACTGTGATCTTGGCGTCCAGGTCGTGGAAGGTCACGTCGCCGGCGCCCTCTGGCAAGTCGATTTCAACGTCCGGCGTGGAAAACGCGAAGTGGGTCACGGAAATCGATTGGATCGTGAGCGGATCCAGCGTTACTGTGTCGCCATCCGCCGACACCGCCGTCTTCATGTGCGCCACCGATGCCTTAAAGTCGGCGCCGCCCGCCTTCCCGTGAATCTGGGCGTTCAGGTCGTCTACCTTGGCTACCAGCTTGCCGCCCCTGAGCAGCTTCAGGTGGATGCCATCGGCCTTGACCACTCCGCCCGCCGTGATGCCGGAGCTCTTCACCTCCGCGGCGAAGGACGCCGCCATGTGAGGCACGTCCAGGTTTTCGATGGTGATCTTCTGGTGCGGCTTCCAGGTCAGCCCCACCAGGTCGATGCCGTCGATCCGCAGCGCCGTGGCCGGATCTTTTTGCGCCGGGTCGTCCTTGGTGATTCTGAAAGTCGTATCGCCATCGGTGTAGGTCAGATCGTTGCCTGTCACACTGTTGACGTGCAGTTTCGTGATCTGGACCTGATCGACTTCCTTGTCCTTGGTCGCTTGGTTTTGGTGCATCGACCCGGTGACGGAAATGCCGGACAGCACCACAGGCTGGTTGGCGACGATCGAGCGGTCGGCCGATTTCCACCTCAGCGAAGCCACTTCAATCTTCTCAATGGGATTCTCAATGGGAATCGCAAATTCCGTGGTGCCGTCTTTCTTGCGCTTCACCTCCCCGGATAGCTTGGTGACCTTGAACTTGGCTCGTGTGCCGTCCTTTTGAACCTCGCCCTCGCTTACGTCCAACTCGCCGATGTTGATGGTCTGCTCGCCATCCTTGAGGAAATCGACTTTGAGGTTGGATGCATCGATGGTCCCCTTGGCCATGAGCCCGCCCTGCACCTGGGCCAGAATTTTGAATTTCTCGACGGCCTTCACATCCAGCTTGCCGGTGTAGGCCATCTCGCCATCCGGATCGTCCGGGATGGTGACGCTGAAATCCGTGAGCGCCACGCCATGGAGCGAGCCCGAGGGCACGTCCACCGTCAGCTTTTGTTTGCCGGACGAATCCTCGTAGTGCAGATTTTGCGCCGCGATCGAGTCGATCCTCAGGCTTTCGATGCTGGCCGTAGTGGCGAGAACATCACCGCTGGGACCCTTCTCATACGCAATCGTGGCCTTGGCCCGGATCCCCGTGAGGGTTGTCACCTCGCTCGAAGCGATCTCCTTCAGACCGCCCGAATACCTCAGCCCGGTGACCTCCACCGCAGCCACCCTGAAGTCGGTAATCTCGATCTTGTCGGGCTGATATTGGACCGTCCCTTCGGCTCCCGTGATCTTCGCTGCCTTGGCGGAAACCGGTCCGGCTTCGGCTCCGGTCACCTCCGCCTCCGCGAACTTCCCGGTGATGCCGGCCGACAGATCGTCGCTGTCGAATTCGTCGGAGAGCAGATTCCCGACGACCTTGGCGCTGACGTCCAACGACTTCACGGAGACGCGCTGCGCCACCAGCCGGTCCTGCCACTTCAAAAACGCCTGCTTATCGGCATCGACTTTCTGCTGTGCCTTGGCTTCACCGAGCGTTCCCTTGGCCGCCTTGAGCGCGCGTTCGTCCTCTTCCGCCCGGGCCGTCAGCCGATCCAGATCCGCCAACGCGTCCTGAATCTTGGCCAGCCGCTGCTGCTTGGCAGGTGAGAGCGTCTGGTCACTCAACTGCCGGACTTGTTCCTCTAAATCCTCGCGGGTTCTCTGCAACCGCAGCCCCGTCGCGATAATCTCCGCGGCGCTGAACCCAACCTTGGTTTCGTCTCCGGGCGTGATGGTCAGCCTCGGCCCGGTCGCGGAAACCGCGTCCGCGTGGAATCCCGTGCCGGGGATCGTGACATCCTTCAGATTGACCGACTTCCCGCTCAGGCTGGCGCTCTTCAACGTCTTCCGCAAATCGGCCAGCGAGCTCAGCCCGCCCGTGAAATCGAGGTCGATGCTGGCGCCTTCGATATCGATTTCGCCGACCGCCCGCGCAGTTTCTTCGTAGAGCTTCTTGCGAAGTTCGGCGAATCGGTCCCGTTCGTCTGGTTCCAGGTTCGCGGCGCCCCGCTTCGCGAACTTCTCGTAGTCCGTGACGTCCTGGAGCAGTTGCTTCAGCTTGGCGAGTTTCTCCGCGGTACGGAAGTCCGGGGCATGATCGCCGAGCTTGTCCTGGATGCTTTTGATCTTCCGCTCCAGCGTCTCCGCGGATGGCGGCGATTTCTTCAGCGCCAGGTCCTTCGCCTTAATGTCGCCGATATCTACCGAAAGCGTGCTGGCGGCTTCCTGCGACTTGAGGAACGGGCGGGCATCGGAGCCCTCCACGAACTGCGACAGCCTGCCTTGCCCGTGGACATTTCTCAAACTCAGATCGCCCGCCGCGGCGCGCCCGCTGATCCCTTTCAGCGTGACCGTCTCAATATCGAGCGCGGTGCCGCCGCGCTTCAGATTGGCAAGCTCTCTCTCCTCGTCGCCCGTGAGCGTGCCGGCTTTCTTCCGCGCTTCCAGTTTGGCGATGCGGGCCTGATCCGCTTTGACCTGGGCCAGTTCCTTCTCGACCCTGGCCTTTTGCTCGTTGAGCCGCTCCAGAGACCTCTGATGCGCCGCCTTGTCCTCCGGTACGGTCGCCTGTGCCACCGCCGCCTCCTCGGCCTTGATCCGGTTCGGGAAGGTTGCGAGCGACGCCTCCAGCGCGCTCCGGTAACCGTCGATCTGCTCGCCCTTGCCGATTCTGGCGCGCCCCAGCTCGATCGATTCGATATGCTCCCCGTTGCTCATCGTCACGCCGGTGAGCACGATCGATTTCGCCGAAACCCCAAACT
The DNA here is from genome assembly GCA_050008465.1 of Bryobacteraceae bacterium. GTDB lineage: Bacteria > Acidobacteriota > Terriglobia > Bryobacterales > Bryobacteraceae > Fen-330. Next base: position 47,176 of record JBEKMO010000013.1, on the reverse strand, counting down.
CGGCCGTTTGCGAAAACGCCTTCGTCAGATCGTCGTTGAAGTAGTTGACGCCCAGCCGCACCAGCCCCAGCAGCCGGCTGAAAATGGGCGTACGGGCCAGGATCCACTCAAACCAGTTGTCCGTGTTTTGCTCGTTCTGTTTGTCGGTGTCGACGTGCTCGGAGGCGGAATAGAGCCGCGCGTCTTCGATCGCCGCCGCGTTCACGGCGGTGATGGAGTCCGTGGACGTCAAGAGAATATCCTTCAGCGTGATATTCCCCACCCTCACCTGCATGAAGTACGCCTTGGCGCCCGACTTCGGATATCCCGCTCGCACGCTGACGTCTTCCAGCCGCCCTTCGCCCGATTGGATCAGCGTGTCCCCGAAGAAGTACCGAAGCGATGCCAGCGAGAGAACCTTGGCTTCCAGCTTGATCAGGCCGGCGGACAAATCGATCTCGACTTTGTCCAGGAAGTTGCCGCCGCCAAGCGACTTGCCGGTCTTCTTCTCCTCTGCCTGCACCTCTTCGTCGCTCTTGAAGCGCGCGCCGACCACGTCGCCGCCCATGAGCTCCTGGATTCGTCCCACGCTCAGGTGCTTGGCCCCGCCCCCGGAGTACGTCTTAGTGAGTGTTCCTGCCAGGCTGAGTCCCCGCCCGATGGTAGCCGCCGTGGCAAACGGGCCTTCTTCCCAGAACGACGTGCCCTTCAGCAACTCCCCGCTGTATTCGGTTCTGGGCGCGGGCTTCCCGTCCGGGCCGAGAGCCGCGGGATCGTAAAGCCGGTACTTATCGACCACCGGCTTCAGGCCGGGTTCCTTATGCGCCTTCTTCCTGCGGGATTCCTCAAAGACGAACTCATGATCGCCGGCCGCGATCGCCATGCGGATGCGTCCGTCCAGCTCGGAAAGCCGCTCCGCCACCCACAAGCTTCCATCCAACAGTGGGGCTTCGATGGACGCTTTGTCCATCTTCCCTTTGCCGCCGCCGTAGAAGTTCAGCGATTCGGAATGGCGCATTTCCGGTGTCATTTCGCTGAGGGTCTTCTTCCAGCGTTCTCCGTCGTCGGCGAGCATGAACGATTCCCGGCTCTTTGGCGGAACCGACTTGATGAGCTGGAACGCCAGGTACGCGTCTTCGTCCGTAACGGCCCAGTCAAGCAGCCCGAGGCTGGTCAACTCCTCGGCCTTCTCCACGTTTTTGTAGGCCGGCCGGTTGCTGAGCAGCATCAGGAACGCTTTGCGCCGGGGGACTTCCGGCTGCGGCTTTCCGGCCTTGTCCGTCTCCTTGTGGATCTCTTCAAACAGCGCTTTAACGGGCAGCTCGTTGATGAGCGTGTCGAGAGCTCCGTCGTCCAGCGCGTGCGCCAGCGCCTGCATCTTATCCGGTTGCCGGTTGTACTTCGCCGCCCGGTCGAGCGCCGCCAGCGCCTTGGCGTCGGAGATGAAGAAATCGCTCATGCGATCCTTGATCGCCTGAATATCCTCCTGGAGCTGCTGGTCGCCTTCGATCGCCGCCTTGTCCTGGCCTTCCGCCTGTTGCTTCTGCTCTTCCTCCTTCTGGGCCTTGGCTTCGCGCTGCTTCTCCAGGTCCTCCAACTCCGGCTTGTTCGCGACGACCGCCTTGATGGCCGGCCCGTTCGGGGAATCCTGCAGTTTGGCGAGGGCCTCCGCCTTCAGGTGCTGCACGACGTACAACGCCGCGAAATGCTCTTCCGGCGTGAGCTCGTGCAGATCCATCTTGATCAGCAGGCGTTCATCGAACTTGCCGAGCTCGGCGGGCGTAAGCGCCGCATAGCAGGCGAAAATCTCCGCCCGGAAGCGCTTATAGTGGTGGGAATCGATGTTGTCCACCAGCCAGTAGCGTTCTTTGGGCTCCAGGCTTCGCACCACCGCGCGCGCCGTGAAGAAGTCCATCTCCGTCAGCGTCAGCAGGGCTTTGTCGATGTCGGCGTCCGATATCCAGAAGATATGCTTCAGCGCCTTCTTGATTCGGTCGATCTCGCGCTTCCTGGTTACCTTGACGGTGTCTTCCAGCGACCCCTTGACGTCGGTGTCGGCGGCAGCCGGCTCCCCTCCTCCCAGCCGCATCGCGGGCGCTTCGAATTCCTCTCCGCGCGCTACCGCCCGGCCCACCTCTTCCGCTTCGAGCTCCGTGAGATCCACATCCGCATCGGCGCCCGTCAATCCCCGTTGCGCGGCGTGCGCCAGTTCGTGCCCCAGGAGATAGCGTCCCTCCACTGTCTTCGGATCGAACCGGGGATAAAGCTGAATGACGCCGTGCAACTCGAGACCCGCCGCCCTTCGCGTGCCAGTCGCCGCCGCCGCCGCATCGTTCACCACGATGCGCAGTTTGTGCGGGTCCAGGCCCAGTGCGGGCCCGATCTCGCGAATCAGGCGGGCGGTTTGCCGGGCTCGTTCCGCATCGTCGTCATCGACGCCGGCGCCGCCGAACAACGGCACGCGCGCGACCTCGAATTGTTCCGGAGCCGCCCGCTCCTCGTCCACCTCGGGCTGAGGGGGTGCCTGGCGCCCCGGCTCGGCGGCGTTGTCCGGCACGGCCAGGATAGCGGAGCGCTCAGCCATTCTCCAAGCCTCTGTAGACGGCTCGCGCCACTTGCGCGCCGACATCCCCCGTGCGAGCCTCAAACTGTCCGGCGCGAATCTCCTCGCGCGACCGGGCTCCCGCGGGCGATCCCCGCTCGCTCAGCAGCCGGCCCAGCTCGGCCGCCATCGACTCCGCGATGCGATACCGCTCGCTCGCCGGAAACCCGTGCAGCACCAGCTCGCCGACATGGAGTTGAATGCGCTTCACGCCATCCATCCTCCGGTTTCGGACGCCGCCATGGGTTTCTCCAGCTTGGCGTATTCCTGCCGCGCCGCCTCCAGCAGAAGCCGCATGCCTACCGGCACACCCTGGTCCGCGGCCAGAAACGCCGCGTTCATGGCGATGTTGCGGATGCTCCCCCCGCTGACGCTCAGTTGTGCCAGCTTGCCGTAGTCCAGCCGCTCGGTCGGCGTGCCGGCCGGCAGGATCCTCCGCCAGATTTCGGTCCGCTGCGCGGCGTCGGGAAACGGGAACTGCACCACGAAGCGGATGCGGCGGAGAAACGCCTGGTCGATGGCGCTCCTCATATTGGTGGTCAGAATCGCCAGGCCCCGGTACGCTTCCATTTTCTGCAGCAGGTAACTCACTTCGACGTTGGCATAGCGGTCGTGGCTGTCCTTCACCTCGCTGCGTTTGCCGAACAGGGCGTCGGCTTCGTCGAACAACAGCACCGCGCCCCCATCCTCGGCGGCATCGAAGACCCGCCGCAGATTCTTCTCCGTCTCGCCAATGTATTTGCTGGAAACCGCGCTCAGGTCGATGCGATACAGATCCAGCTTGAGCCGGGCGGCCAGCACCTCGGCGGCCATGGTCTTGCCGGTGCCGCTGGCTCCGGCAAATACGACGCTGATGCCCAACCCGCGCGAACCCTTCTTCCGGAAGCCCCACGTCTCGTAAACCTGGAACCGGTGGCGCACGTGCGCCGCGATGTTGCGAAGCACCGCCAGTTGCTCGTCCGGCAGCACCAGGTCCTCCCACTCCGCCGACCCCGTGAGACGCTGCGCCAGATCGTCCAGGCGCCCGCGCGATTGGCGCCGGCAGATCTCCCACAGCGCTTCGCCCGGATTCTCGCTCCCTTCCACGGCATCCAGTTCGTTGCCTGCGGTGTGAATCGCCGGCCAGCCGAAGTCGAACTGGCTGACCACGCTTTCCAGGTGCCCGTCCACCCGATCCGCCAGCGGCCCCAGCGCCCGCACCCATGCCTGGTGCTGCTCCGAAGCCGCCGGCCGGTTTACTTCGAACGTTCGCGGACGCACGCCCCGCAAACGCACCGGCTCGGCGCACGCCACCATCACCAGGCCGCCGAGAGTTTCCAGGAACGGCGCGGCTGCGCGCGCATCCGCGGCATCGTAGCGCACCAGCAGCGCTCCGCGATGCAGCAGGGCCTCGCGCTCCCAGAGCCTGGCCAGCGTTTCCCGCTCCACGACGCCGGGCGGGATCTCGCCGCTGCGCATGGTGTGCAGTTCGAGGCCCAGCTCTCCGCAGGCGTGCCGCGCCACCGCCGCCTGGGCCTCTTCGTCGTTGCCGACGATTTGAATCAGGACCCGGCCCGCGCGCAAGCCCTTCGCCACCTTGGCCGCCACCTCGCAATGCGATGCCGGAAGTTCGCTTCCAGGCGCCGCCATCTTGAAATACGGCTGCAGGCGCTCGTCCAGATAGGAGAGGCCCGTCAGGTAATGCAGAATGCGCTCGTCGATCCGCAGGGCACTCGTCGTCGTGCCGGCGCCCGGGCTCAGCTCCAGCATCCGCCAGCGGCGCAAGGGACCGTTGGGCGCCACGGCGCTCCAATGCGGATCTTTCAACTTCGCCAACGCGAAGCTGAAAGTCGGCTTGGGACACAGCGCGGCAAACCCGGCGTCCAGCTCCAACCCGGCGCACAGCAGCAGAATGTCCCGCTCAAACGGGGAAAGGCCGAAGCATTCCACCAGCGTCCGCAGCGCCGGCGGATATTCCATCCGGGCTTCGAGCGCGGCGGCGTCCTCGACGGCGGCGGTCCCCTCCAGCCCCGCGCGCAAGTTCTGCAGCGACGCCGCCAGATACCGTTGATTGTCGTCCGCCCAATGCCGCTTCATATCGTTACTTGCGGATTCGTGTAGATGCCCGCCGCCATCGTGATCGCGCTCTCCGCGCCATCGATCTGCACCCGCACCAGGTACGTCCCGGGCACGACGTTCTTGAACGGAAACTGAATCGTCGCGGTATCGGGCGTTCCCGGCGCCGCAATGCCGTTGTCAGGCGGCGCGGGGAAGGTATGGGCGCGCGCCGTCCGGTTCGACGGCGGATTGTATTCGTTGAGCAACAGCAGCGCATCCTGCGAGCGACCCACGTTCGGAGTAAAGGTCACTTTGATGTCGCCGCTTTGATACGTTACGCCGTCGATCACGGTGCTCACCACGTTCTCCGCCGTCGCCGTAATCGCCGGGCGCAACACCATGGCAAACGCGGCGGACTTGAAGATCGCGTGCGCCGCCGCGGGCGACCCCATTGGCACGTCGTGCACCACCTGCACGCCCAGAATTCCGGCGTAAAACCCGGCCGGCAGCGGGCCCGGCAAAGGGAACGTGATCTGGGTCGCCGTGACCTTCTTCGGATCGGGAATAAACTCCATCCCCCCAATCGATAGCCGCGTGTCGGTATCGCGCAGATTCTGCCCCTGGATCAGCAGTGTGCTGGTGGGCAGGATGGGAGTGCCGTCGCCCGTATCCGCGATAATCTTCTCGATCACAATTTGAGGGAACGGCATCGATGCAAGCGTCCGCGCGGCCACCGGAAGCGCCCCGGTAGTGGACCGGGTCGGCTGCACCAGCACAACCGTCACTTTGTATGCCGCCGACGGCCGGTAGTGCGCCCCCAACGCCGTCCACAGCCGCGAGATTTCCTCCGTGGTCAACGATTCCGGCGTAACCGTGATCTGCTCCACCTGCTCCGCCAGCTTCGAATTCAGCAACTCCTTCGGCTGCCCCGGAGGTAGAGGCGGCGAGAGCGCGGCCGCGATTCCGCCGCGCGTCAGCACCGCATTCTCGTGCAGCGCCTGCATTCCGTAGCCCAGAATGATCTCCGGATAGAAATCCTGCGCCCCGTAGGCGCTCAGGATGTAGTGCAAGTCCAGCGCCAGCGGCGGATTCGAGATGCGGTCCCCCGGCGCGTTGAACGAAGGCAGCGCGGCATTCCTCCAACCCTGGTTGTAGCTGGTCTGGTACAGGAACATGTTGAGCTGATTGGGGTCTGTCGCGCCCGTCAGCGGAACGCGATCCGGCGGCAGCGAGCTGATGGTCACGTTGCTGCCCACAATCGCGGCGAGATTCGCTTCCGTGATACCGTTATTCAGAATGTTCTTCAACACGGCCGTCACCGCCGCGATTCCGAGGCCGTTGCTCATCGCCCTCTCCGATTGCCCTGTTTCAGGTACTCTTCAAGCGGCATCACCGGCGCGGGGCGCGGCTTCGGGGGCGCGGCCGGAGGGGCTGGTGGAAACACCGCCCGCACCTCCACCCGCCCGATGGTGACTTGTACCGCCGCTTCCTGCTCCACCGGCTCTTCCCGGCGCGGCAGACTGGCCGGCCGGGTGGCCGGAACATGGCCGGGAGCGGGTGCGGGCGTACGCGGCGCCGCCGGCGTGGCCATACCCGCCGTTTCCCGGCTTTCGCGCGGCACGGGCGCGCCCGGAGGCGCCGGAGCCTCGATCACCAACTCGCGCAACTCGGTTTCCCGCAGTTCCCGCGTCAGCCGCTCCGTCACCGAATGCGTCGCGTGCTCGACGATCTCGCGCCTGATTTCCGGGCCCGGCGAATCGCTTCGCGCGCCTTCCACGCGCAGCTCGCGCACCGTCTCATGCTCCACGCGTACTTCTTGAATCGAGGCCGGCGAAACCTCCGGAGCTGCATTCTCGACACTCCGATGCTCGTCGCGCTCGGCGGACATCGGCTGCCGGCTCGCCGCGCGCAAACTTGGGGCTTCCGTTACAACCTCGGCTTCCACCAGTCCACCGGCGGCCGGACTCTCGAACATCGACGGTATGACCGGGCGCACCGCCGGCTCCAGATGCCAGGCCCTCGCCACGACGCCGCTCAAATAGTCGCTCACGATCCCACCATCTCCAGGTACGCCGCCCGCCGCGCCGCGCTCATCGACACGATCTCTCGCTCGCTCCAGCCATAGGCCGACGCCAAGGCGTGCACCTCGCGCAGCATTCGGCGCGCCCAGGCGTGGATCTCCTGCCACAGGAACCCGCCCACATCGAACAGCACGTTCCCGCGGTGGTGACAGGCCGGACACTCGATCGCCAGACGCGTCTCGGCCTGCGGATCGAGCTCGCCCATCCGCGCCACGAGTTCCGACTCCGCCCGCTCGCTCAATTCCCGGGGGCCCGCCAGAATGCAGCGCTCCAGCAGCAGGTGTCGCGCGCGCTCGGGATCGCTGCGTAATTCATCCTGCCTCCGCTCCAGCCAGTCCAGGTCTGTGCTGTCCGGCAGGCGGAAGCGGATCGGCGTCCCGCCGGCCGTCATTTCGAACCCGGACGCCGGTTCCTGAGCGCGCGTCCGGATGTGGGCGATGGGAAACGAAGCCTCGATGTTTTCCGAGCACTGCCTGCAGCGGATCTGACCCTCGATTCGAGGTCCAAAGAACCATTCCCGCAGGGTCAATAGCCGTGCGTCGCGCGTGCCGATGCTTAACGCCGCCAGCGCCTCTGGCGGCTCTTCCGGGGAAGCCGCGCGCAGCAACTCCAGCGCCCGCCGTGCCGGTCCCAGGGCAGAGGCGCGATCCCAAGCGTCCAACATCTCGACCGCACTGATGGGCCGCATAACCGATCCCGTCTCTTGCTGGCGCTAGACTGCGGGGTTGGTGAAGCTGGGTTCGCTGGGCTCCTTGACGTTTTCGTCGCGCTCCCAGCCCTCGTTCTCCAGTTTCAGATGTTGGATGGCAACCGCGTTGGCATTGGCATCCAGGTCCGGCAGCGCCTGGTACTCCGACACCCAGCACCGGTAGATTTTGTAGGCTATGGCCAACTGTCCCGCCTCGTTGTACATCTCGAGGATGATGTCCTTGCGGAAGTCCTTGAGCGACACTTCGCTGCCCAAGGCGTTCCCCAGGCTCCATACCTTGTTGGCCCACTTTTCGAATTCGGTGTCGTGGGTGACGCCGCGTTCCAGCGTCACCGCTTCAAATTCGGTGCGCCCCGGCGATTTGCGGCTGCTGCTCGGGTCGCCTCCTTCGCGATGCTTGACCACCTCGGTCGTCCGCTTGAGCGCGCTCACTTTGCTGACACCGGCCACATACCGCCCATCCCAGCGCAGGCGGAACTTGAAGTTCTTGTATGGATCGAACCGCTGTGCGTTTACCGTAAACTCAGCCATTGATAAGCTCCTTCCGCAAGCCCCTAGGCCGCCAGTTGCCCGGCCAACTGCTGGATCTGGATGTATACGAACTCCGCCGGCTTGAGCGGCGCGAATCCCACCAGGATGTTCACCACGCCCCGATTCACATCGTCCTGAGTCGTGGTATCGTGGTCGCACTTCACCAGGTAGGCGTCCTTGGGCGTCGCGCCCTGGAATGCGCCCTGGCGGAACAATCCCTGCATGAAGGCCGTCAGATTCAAGCGGATCTGCGCCCAGAGCGGCTCATCGTTGGGCTCGAAGACCACCCACTGCGTGCCGCGGAACAGGCTCTCCTCGATGTACAGCGCCAGCCGCCGCACCGGGACGTACTTCCACTGGCTGCCTTCCTGGTCGGAGCCGACCAGCGTCCGCCCGCCCCAGCAAACCGAACCATAGACCGGGAAGGTGCGCAGGCAGTTCAAACCCAGCGGATTGATCGCGCCGTTTTCGGAATCGTTCATTTTGTAGACCAGCGATTGCACGTCTACCAGGGACGCATCCACGCCCGCTGGGGCCTTCCACACGCCGCGCGAGGAATCCGTGCGCGCGTATAGGCCCGCCACCACGCCGCTGGGCGCGAACGTGCGCAGTTGAAAGTTGTTCAGCGGATCCGGCACCCTCACCCTGGGGAAATAGGCGGCTGCGTAGCTGTCGTGCACGGTCAGCCCGGACGACTTCCAGTCCACCGCTTTATCCGGGGTGTTGACGTTGGGCGGCGCATCGATCAACAGGAACGCGCGCCGCGTCTGGCAATACGCCATGGCCGCCGCGTAGATCGAATTCGGGTCCACCGTGCTGTCCAGCCTGTTTGGATCGCTCGCCGAGGCGCGCGTGGCGTCCGGAATCGACAGCAGGTTGAACAGGTCGACTTTGTCCAACGCATAGATGCCGGTGAACTTGGCCGGATCGCCGATCAGGTCGGCCGTCTGCGGAAGCTGGCTCCCATCGGCGCCCGCCACCGCGCCGCTCTGGGCCAGCAGGGTCCGCCCGGTTCCCATCCGGTAATGCCCCACATTCACTCCCGGCGCCGACAGCTTCAGCATCGTGAGAGCCGAGTTGGGCGAACCGTCCGCCACCGTGATCTTGGCGTCCTGCGAGCTGGTCAACAGCGTGGGTGAGTTGTCCGCCAGAATGCGGATGCCTTTGCCCGAGGCGCTGGGAACACAGTGAATCCCCGCTCCCAGCACGGTTTGCGACAGCACCGCGTTGGCCTTGCGTTCGAGCAGCCGGCAAACGCCGGCAATCGATCCCGGAACCGAATCGCTGGCTCCGATGAAGGTCACTTGCACAGCGGCAATCCCCGCAGGAGTGTCGAACGTGAACTTCAGGGAATACTCCTTGTCGTTCTTGATGTCGGTGAGCGTAATATCGCCGCCCACCACACCCGTCTGCACCGGACGGCCAGCGGTCGGATCGGGCACGGCCACCGAGACCATTTGCGACCCGTTGTCCGGATCGTTCACCACGGAGACCACATAGTTGCTCTGAGAAGTATCCATGGTTACCGGCCCGAACGTCTCCACGGCGTTCGTCGCCTGGTCCGTAATGGTCAGGTTAAAGGTCTTAATGTCGGAGATTCCGTTGTAGTCTACGTCTATGATCAGGTTATTGGCCCAGGCGCCCTTGCTCAGTGCCGTAAATGCAAGCGCCTGCTTGCCCGCGCCGCCCGCAGCGTCGAGCGAGGTAATGGTCGCCGCCACGCCGTCGCTCTTGGGAACGCGCACAACGTAGGCCTCCGAACCTCCGTTATCGAAAAACTGCTGTACGGTGTAGCTGACCTCGCTGTTGGAGGCCAGGCCGCCGAACGACCGCTCGTAATCGGCGAAGCTGAAGATGCGCTGGGCGCGATTGTCGAGACCGCGCGCGGTGTAGCCGACAAACGCCGTGATCGACGTCGCTACCCCTGTAATTGTGCGGACGCCGCTCGATAACTCTTCGATGTAAACACCTGGATACGTGGGCGCGATAGGCACTTCGAGGATCCTCCTGATAGAAATCTCTGCTCTGGATGGGACCTGCCAGAACTCAGCATCCCATTAGCATTAGCATGCACACAAAACCCGCTTACGTCAACTGATTTTTTCGGCTTTGAGCGAGAATTTGCAGGAATGCCCGATTGGCGGGCACTTGGGCATGTGAGCGCATCGGGAATATTCTCGACGTGATCCCTTCGCGGTTGGCTGGCGGCCGGAACGAAGTGCGGCCGGAGAGCGCTGTACTGGATCTCTTCAGGGTGCTCCTGGAGAAACCGTGCGATCACTCCCCAGGTCACTCTCTTGCCCGACCGCTGCAGCCACCCGTGCCGAAGCCACTGCCGCACGGTTCCCTTGGTCACGCCCAATCTGGCCGCGACCTCTTTCTGCGACTCGCGCAAGTCCCCTAACGGGATTCGTTCCACCAACTCGCCACGCCACTTCTCCAGAGCCGGCAGCCGTTTGGGGCGGCAGCAAATCACCGAACTCCTTCACAAACAAGGCCAGCGATCCTAAGGGAACTCGTCCGTGTTCCGTCCACAGGTACCACTTCCAAGTCCGCTGCCGAACTTGACGCCCCGTGACCCCAAACAACTCCGCGACCGCCTTACACTTGCAGCTCTCCGTCTGGCCGTCGGCACTGTATCGTCTCCACGAGCAGCGCGTCAATTGTTGATGGCCGAGAAGCCGGATCACGTAGGAGCTTCGCTAGCCGCTGTTCCGTTTCCCCGTGGCTGCCTTCGAACAGCCACTCACCGGGAGCCAAGGCACGAACCATACAAATGGAAGCATCGCGCCTCAGTCCAGTGTCGCCAGTGAGGGCTGCGGCCGGCCCATTGGCACTTCCGGGAGCCTCACTGCCGCCCGATCCCCTTCAGCCAAGTCAGCACGGCCCAGGTCGCCTCCAGATCCTCGTGGTTGTGCGTGAGGATCTCGTTCATCAGCTCTCGTCGCGTCCTCGCGTCGTCGGTTTCGGTCGCCTCAATGAACTTCGCGATAGACCAGTCGCCGCCGCACTCGTGCTGCGTCCGTCTGAACCCGATGTACTGTTCGACGACTTTGAGGCTGTAGCTCGGCAGCGGGAGTGCGACGGAATCTTTGGTGACTGTCAGCAGATCAACAAGATTGCCAAGCACCCTGCGGGCGATGCCGTCCGGGTCCCGGACGCCGTCAGGGCTGAGATTCGTGACCCGGTCTGAGCACGGTCAGCTTCTCATTGCGATCGGAATTACGATCACCCCGTAAGTTATTGAGAAAGAGGGTACTGCCCTTGCGGTGAGGGTCCCTCTGCCACCCTCACTGTGACCAACTGTTTCTCAAATAGATACAGTGGCACAAAGGAGGGAAGTACCTGGCTTCCTGCAAGTTAAGTGCAATTATATCAATAACATGGCGGTGAGGGTGGGATTCGAACCCACGGACCCCTCACGGGGTCAACGGTTTTCGAGACCGCCCGATTCAACCGCTCTCGCACCTCACCGCGGGGTGGTCGTTGTTGCGGTCCGAGCACCTCAATTTTAGCAGAATCGGCTCCGCCCGGCCCTGACCGTGCGCTACTTCGCGGCGGCTTTCTTGGGGGCCGGCGGCGGTTTCGGAATCCAGAAGTCGGGATCGCCGGAGGCGAATTCCTTGGAGACGTAGCTCATCTTGGGGCTGACCGAAAACAACATGCGGACGCTTCCTTCGACGATCTCGGCGAACGTCTTGCCCATCTGCTCGAAGGCGCTCTCCCCCATGGCCTCTCGGGTGGACTTCATGACCACCGGCCACTTGTCCCATTCGCTCAGCGACGCCATGGGCTCCAGGATGAGATAAGTTCCCGAGGGCGCGCCGGCCATCACCTGATAGATGGAGATCGGCTGCTCGAAGTTGGCCGCCTGGTAAGCCGTGAACAGCCCCTTAATGGCCTCAGCCAGCCGTTTTTCGGAGTTCGGGCGCATGCGAACCTGCTGGACGCTGACGTAGCGCGCCTTGGGCAGCATGGCCATGCCGGTGTCCGCCCGGTAGCTTAAGTCCTTGCGGTAGACGGCAATCACGCTGCTCTGGCCCGAGAGCAGCTCGCCATCGGCGCTGGCAGCCTGCTGCCACTCGGTCTTGAAGGGTTCGGCCTCCAGGACCTTGTCAGCGTTCTCCATTGCCGCAAACGAGGCGTTGGCCTCGAGGAACCAGACTTCGTTGGGACCCGCGATGGCGTCCATCGCGATATAGTGAGACGGGTACTTGGCCTTGGTTGCCGCGCGCACGAACATGAGCTCCGTTTTTTCGTGAGCGGCTCCCTTGCCGGGTTTCACTACTTCCCGGGTGATGCGAAGGACCGCCGGCGGCTCGGTGGGAGTTTGTGCCCATACGCAGCCAACCGTCAGCAAAACCGTGGACAACGTGCGCACTCTGGTTCTCATATTCACCTCTCCGTGTGTAACTACCCAGCGACGCGTGGACACCCAACACTTCCACGACGGGCAGGCGTTGAGTCAAGTATACCCCACCGGCGGCTCTGCGGCGGAGCTGCTATTCGGCGCCGGTTTTGAGCAGGTGCCCGGTGTGCCTTGTCGGAGCGCAGGATCCTTCACGGGAGCGGGATCTCGGCGAGCAGGCGGATGTGCGAGGCTGCTTTCTTGCGCTTGCCGACGGCATTCGACAGCCGGCGATCCGCCGTCAGCAGCGGCATCCCGTCGCGGATCGCCAAGGCCACGTAGACGCAGTGATCGACCGGGCGGCCCAGGTCCAGCGACAAACGGAGCGCCGCATCCAGCAACTCGCGGCTCCCAATCAGAGTCACCGGACTGCGCAACAGCAGTGCCAGGCGCTGCGCCGCGCCCTCCCCGCGGTAGCGCCGGCGGTCTTGCCGCCGGCTCCATCCGGGTAGATTCCTCCTGCAAGATCCGCGCATCGCCACGGTGGCCGCGGAGGCCCTGGCGTATGGAGAGAGGGTTCGCCGGGCGTATTCTTTGTTCGCCCAACCGCGTCTTGGGCAAGACCGGGGAAGACACCGGCGGCAAGACCGCCGGCGCTACGCAAGGCCGCCGGCGCTACTCCGCCCCGGTTTTGAGCAACTGCTCGGCGTGCTTGAGGGCCTCGCGCGTGAGACGCTCGCCCGAGAGCATACGGCCGATTTCGCGGGTGCGGGCCTCGCCCTCCAGTTCCTCGATCACGGCTACCGTGCGGCCGCCGGATTCCTTTTTTTCGACGAAGAAGTGATGGTCGGCGAAACCGGCGATTTGCGGCAGGTGCGTGACGCAGAGGACCTGGCAGGAGGCGGCGAGTTGCTTGAGGCGGCGGCCGACGGTCTCGGCGGCGCGTCCGCCAATGCCCGCGTCGACCTCGTCGAAGACCAGGGTGCGCGGCGCGGAGACCCGGCCGGGGCGTTTGGGCGCCGCGATGCAGGTTTTGAGCGCCAGGGCGATGCGCGAGATCTCGCCGCCGGAGGCGACCTTCTCGAGCGGCCGCGGCTCCTCGCCTAGGTTCGGAGAAACCAGGAAGCGGAGGGCGTCGGCGCCGCGCTCGGACCAGGCCGCCGGGCCGAGCAGGACCTGGAACCGGGTGCGCTCCATGGCCAGGGTCGCCAACTCCGCCTCGACGCGTTTCTCGAGCCGGCGCGCGGCCTCCTCTCTACGGGCCGACAGCGCCTGGGCCGCCGACTCGTAAGCGCCGGCCAGCTCCTTGCGCTGCCGGTCGAGCTCCGCCTTGCGCTCTCCGGCGGTCTCCACTGCCGCAATCTGCGCCCGGACCTCTTCCAGGAAGGCCAGGATCTCTTCGGCTCCGCGGCCGTACTTGCGCTTGAGGCGGTCGAGAGCCGCCAGGCGGGACTCGATCTCTTCGAGGCGGGCCGGGTTGGCTTCCAGGCGCGAAAGGTAGTCCCGGACGGCGAAGGAAGCCTCCTCGACAGCGATCGCGGCGGGGGCGAGGCTTTCCCGAACCGCGTCCAGCCGCGGATCGATGCGGCAGAGCTCTTCCAAGCGGCGAGTGGCCATGCGCAACCTGGCCAGCGCGGAGTCGGGGGAATCGTAAAGGGCGGCGTAAGCAGCGTTGGCGGCCTCTTCGAGACGGGCCGAGTTCTGGAGCACGCGGCGCTCCTGCTCGAGCGCGGCATCTTCGCCGGGTTTCGGGGCCACCCCCTGGATCTCCTTGCACTGGAAGCTCCAGAGGTCGAGCAGGCGGAGCTTCTCCTGCTCGGTGCGCTCGAGCTCCTCGATCTCCCGGGTAACGCCGCGCCAGCGGCCGTAGAACTCGCCGATTTCGCCCACCAGGTCGCCGGCGCCGGCGAAGGCGTCCAGCATCTCCAGTTGCGATTCCGGCGCGAACAGCATCTGCTGGTCATGCTGCCCGTGGATGTCGCCCAGGAAGGGCGCAAGGTCCCGGAGCAGGCCGACGGTAATGGGGCGGCTGCCCGCAAAGGCGCGCGATTTTCCCTCGGAGGAGACCTCCCGCTCGAGCAGCAGCTCGCCTTCCTCGCTTTCGATGCCTGCCGCTTCAAGCAGCCGTAAGAGGGCGGGGTCCCGGGGAAGCTCGAAAACTCCGGAGATGCGCGCCCGGGCGGCGCCGGAGCGGACCGACTCCTGGGAAGCCCGGTCGCCGAACAGCAGGGCCAGGGCGTCCACCACGATCGACTTGCCGCTGCCGGTTTCGCCGGTCAGCAGGTTCAGCCCCGGATGGAAGCGCACCCTGAGGCGCTCGATGACGGCGTAGTTCTGAACCACCAACTCCAGGAGCATCCGAGGCAATTATACTCGTAGTGACCCCGGGTTTTTGCGGTGTGACACCGTCTTTTTGCTACCCGGGGGAGTCGAAAGAGCTTACAGAGCCTCGCAAAATGCGGTGACAGACAGCACTGTCCACGCGGCGCGGAAAACGCGCCTTGGGACAGCGAAGTCAGCCACCGTATTTTGCGAGGCTCATTAGGCTCGTTTATGATAGGACTCGTGGGGGAAACGTATTGAACCACTTTCATCCGGCCAACCTGCTGCTGCAGCAGTACAACAGCGTATGGGACATGGTGAGCCAGTCCAAGCCCTTGCCGCTCGCCGTCCTGCTGATCTTGCTGCTGTTCTCGATCACCTCCTGGGCGATCATTTTCTCCAAGTGGCTGGCGCTGCGCCACGCCCGTGCTTCCAACTCGCGTTTCCTGCGGGCCTTCCGCAAGTCGAACGGGCTGGAGGCGGTGGCGGTAGTGGTGGAGCGGTTCCGGCCCTGCCCGCTGGCTACGGTGTTCGACTTCGGCTACGAGGAGGTCACGCGGCAAATCAAGGTGCGCGGCACGGTGGCCAACATGACGGCGCTCGAGCGCACGCTCCAACTGGGGATCAGCGAGGAGATCGCCAAGTTGGAGCGGAACATGAACTGGCTGGCCACGACCGCGACGGTGACTCCGTTCATCGGCTTGTTCGGAACCGTCTGGGGCATCATCGGATCGTTCCAGGGGCTGGGGCAGGCGGGCAGCGCCAGCCTGCGCGCGGTGGCGCCGGGGATTTCCGAGGCTCTGGTGGCCACGGCGGCGGGCCTGGCCGCTGCCATCCCGGCCGCCATCTTCTACAACCATTACGGGCATGTCATCCGGGAGATCGGCGCCCGGATGGAGGATTTCGTCCTCGAGTTTCTGAACGTCTCCGAGAGGCACTTCGAGGAGTAGCGCTATGGCGTTCTCGATGGGCGGCGGGGGAGGGGGCGGCCGGAGCCGGTTCCGGGGAACGCGGACGCTGGCGGACATCAACATCGTTCCGCTGGTCGATGTGGTGATGGTGCTGCTGGTGATCTTCATGCTGACCGCGCACGTGATGGAATTCGGCATGGAAGTGGACGTGCCCAAGGTCAAGCAGGTGAAAGACACGGCGCAGGAGCTGCCGGTAATCACCATCGCCAAGGATGGCGCGCTGTACCTGAACGACCAGATGATCAACATCAACGATTTGGGCCCGTTGGTGCGGCAGAAGTTCCGAGGGGCTTCGTCCGTGTACGTTCGGGCGGATAAGGACGCCATCTGGGACGTGGTCGCCCAGGTGGTCAGCGCGCTGAGCGAAGCGAAACTGGGGATCAACATGGTGACCCAGCCGGAAGACGAGGCAGACAAGCAGCGCCGCTGAGGCGCGGGGGTTGGAATGGCAGTGCAGATGTCCAGCCACATCGACGTCCTGGAACAGCGGGACCCGGTGCGGATCTCTGTGCTGGCTTCCGTGGGAATGCACGCGATGGTGTTTACCGCGGTGCTGCTGTCGACGTCGATGGGCGGGCGGGGGGCGCTGTGGGGCGATCCGGGGGCGCTAGGCGGAGGCTCGGTGGGCGTCACCGCGGTGAAGCAGATCCCGCTCCGGGCGCGCTCGGGAGCAGCGAATCCGGTGGCGAACGATACCGAATCCAGGGTGCCTGAGCCGCCCAAACCGCAGCCCAGGGCGGTGCGGGCGCCCGTGCCCGAGGCCATCCCGATCCGGGGCCGCCATGCGCGCGAGCGGGCGTCGCGCGTGCCGCAGACACAGCAGTACCGGACTCAGCCGGACCGGCCGAACCAGCTTTACAGCAGCGTCGGGCAAGCCCTCAGCTCCAGCATGTACGGCTCCCAGGCCGGCACCCTGGGGGGCAAGGTGGGCGTGGGGCCGCGTGGGTCGTTCGGCCAGCGGTTCGGCTGGTACCGCGATCTGCTGGAGCAGCGGGTCGCCCAGAAGTGGCGCACCGACGACGTGGACCCGCGGGTGCAGACCGCGCCGCCCGTGATCGTCACTTTCGACATCCTCAGAAGCGGCCAGATTCGCAACGTGCGGATCTTGCAGGCCAGCGGGAACCGGGTGCTGGACTATTCCGCGCAACGGGCCGTTTGCGATGCGGCCCCGTTCCCGCAACTGCCCCCGGGCTTTGAGCGCGACAGTGCGCAGATCGAATTCTGGTTTCAACTAAAGCGATGACCAAGCGAACTGTGTGGATCGGGTTGTGCCTGGCGGCGGCCGTGCTCTTTCTGGCCGCGCAGGATAGCGTGATCAAGCTTACCTCGGGCGAACGGGCGGTCCTGGCGGTCCCGGACTTCCGCGGGACCGGCGACGCCCAGCAATACATGAACGTTTTCAACCAGACGCTCTGGGGGGACCTGGAGGGCTCGGGGCTGTACACCATGGCTTCCAAGAGCATGTACCCGCTCCGGACGCCGCAACGGCCAGAGGACTTCCGTCCGCCGGTCGTGCCTTCCCGGCCGGCGCGCCGGGGGGCGCCGCCGCCGCAGCCCGTCTCGCAAGGCCCCTGGCTGACCGACTGGTCCGGGCCGCCGGTGAAGGCCAACTATCTGGCGTTCGGCTACACGGCCCCCCAGGGCGACCAGATGGTCCTGCGCGGCTGGCTGTACAACGTTGCGCAGGCGGATCTCGCCAACGCGCAGGTCCTCGGCAAGGTCTACCTGGCTCCCATGGGCGAGGAGGGCGCGCGCAAGGTGGCCCACGACTTCGCGGCCGACATCCTGAAGCAGTTCGGCGGGATCAGCCTGGTGGGTTCGAAGATCTACTTTGTTTCGACGCGCGGCGGCCGCGGCGTCAAAGAGATCTGGTCCATGGACCCCGACGGGGCGAACCAGAAGCAGATCACGCGCTACGGTTCCATCTCGTTCACCCCGGCGGTGTCGCCCGATGGCACGCGACTTGCCTTCACTACCTTCCAGCCGGGCAATCCTGCTATATTTGTATTCTCCTTGGAGACAGGAAGGCGGTTGCCCTTTTACAGCCCGGTTTCTTCGGTGACTACGACGCCGGAGTTCACTCCGGAGGGGCAGCACATCCTGTTCGCGTCCGCGATCGGCGGATGGACCCAGGTTTTCAGCGCCAACCCCGACGGGAGCGGCTTGCGGCGGATCAGCTATGCCTCCGCGACCGAGGTGGAGCCGAAAGTGAACCCGAAGACCGGGGCCGAGATGGTGTTCGTCTCGGGCCGCTCCGGAACCCCGCAGATCTATCGGATGAACATGGAGGGCGCGGATGTGCAGCGCCTGACCACGGGGGAGGGGGACGCGGTGAATCCCGCGTGGCGTCCCGACGGACAACATATCGCGTTTGCCTGGACGCGGGGCTTCGCGCCAGGCAACTACAACATTTTCGTAATGGATGTTGCGACACGGCAGGTCAATCAGTTGACGCATGGTGCCGGACGCAACGAAAACCCGAGTTGGGCGCCGGATGGCCTTCACATCGTCTTCTCGTCGAATCGCAGCCGCTCGACGCAGATTTGGACGATGCTGGCGGACGGGACCCAGCTCCAACAACTCACCACACAGGGGCAGAATTCGATGCCGGTGTGGAGCAAGTAGAGAGAATAACGACAGGTTGAAATCTCAGGAGGCGAAGTTGAGGATGAACAAGCGAAATGTCAGTCTCGTGCTGTTGGCGCTGTCTCTGTTTTTGATTGCGACGGGCTGTAAGAAACCGGTGCCAGCTCCGCCGCCACCACCACCACCGCCGCCAGTCGTGACGCCGCCACCGCCGCCGCCGAAGCCCACGGTTCGGTTCACGGCTGAGCCAGCCACGATCGAGCGCGGCCAGTCGGCCACTCTGAACTGGAGTGTGAGCGATGCGACGGACATCGACATCGCACCGGGCATGGGCACAGTCTCCGCGCGGGGCAGCCGCCAGGTGTTCCCGAGCGACACGACGACCTACACCTTGACGGCCAAGGGGCCGGGAGGCGCCGAGTCGGCCACCGTGACCGTAACGGTAACCGTACCGCCACCGCCGCCGCCGCCGCCGCCACCGCCGCCCAAGAAGACCTTGAGCGAACTGCTGGCCACCGAGGTCCAGGACGCTTACTTCGATTACGACAAGAGCGACATTCGCGAGGATGCCCGGGCCACGCTCACCCAGGATGCCGAAGGGCTGAAGCGGGTCTTTGCGGAGATTCCCGAGGCCGTGGTAGTCGTCGAGGGCCACTGCGACGAGCGTGGTTCGGCCGAGTACAACCTGGGCCTGGGCGACCGGCGGGCCACGGCAGCCAAGGAGTTCCTGACGCAATTGGGAGTTCCGGCCGACAAGCTGCAAACCCGCAGCTACGGCAAGGAACGGCCGGTGTGCACCGAGTCTAACGAAGAGTGCTGGCAGAAGAACCGCCACGTGCACTTCGTGCCGGCCCAGTAACGGGGAAGGAAGAGGATCGGAGGGCGCGGCCCGAACTTGAGCTGCGCCCCTCGCCAGTCTGGAAGACGGGTCGCGGTGCGCGGACCGCCGGGCGCCGCGATCGTGGTGTAGGAGAATGAAATGAACTGGTTGCGGGTTGCTTTTGTCGCTTTTCTACTCTCGCCGGTGTCCTTCGGACAGAAGCGGGAATACGTCGAACTGCAACGGGACGTGGCGACCTTGCAGGATCAGGTTCGCAGCCTGGAGCGCTCCTTCAATGAGAAGATGGGCAGCGTCACCACCCTGGTACAGCAAAGCACCGATAGCATCAACAAGTTGAACACGGCGATGGCGGTGCTGGACTCCTCCCTGCGGGAACGGGAGAGCAAGCTGTCCGCGCCGCTTACGGCGGTGGGCGCCAAGGTGGAGCAGATGTCGTCGGAGTTCCAGGCGGTCCGGGTGTCGGTCGAGGACTTGAGTGCGCGACTCGGCAAGTTGGAGCGGGGCCTGGTGGATCTGGGGAACGTCATCAAGGTGATCACGACGCCGCCGACTCCGCCCCCGCCCGCGGGCGGGGGCTCCACCTCCGGCCCGCCGCAAGGATTGTCGGCCGAGACCCTCTACGCGAACGCGATGCGGGACAAGGATGGCGGCAATGCCGACGTGGCGCTTCAGGAGTTCGCCGACTACCTGAAATACTACCGCGACACCGACACTGCGCCCAACGCCCAGTACTACCTCGGCGAGATCAGCTACAACCGCAAAGACTATGACGGCGCTTTGAAGGCTTTCGACGCGGTGCTCGAACAGTTTCCCGAGAGCAAGAACACCAAGCTGCTCGACGCCATGTTCATGAAGGGCCGCACGCTGATGCTGATGGGCGACAAGTCCGGAGCCATCGCCGAGTTTCGCGCCGTAATCAAGCGCGCTCCGAATTCGGATCTGGCCGCCAAGGCCAAAGCGCAACTGGCCAGTCTGGGCACCGCGTCGGTCGGCAAGAAGGGCGCCCGCAAGGCCCGTTGACTCGGTGGGGCAGACGATCGGTTTTCGCCGTCTGCCGCAGCCGATGGCAGACCACAAAAGGCGATGGTCTGCCCCACGCAGGGGGACGCCATGGATCCCGCGGCAAGACCTCCACTATCCTCTTACGAAGCTCTCGCCAAGATGATCGACCACTCGCTGCTGCGGCCCGAGTTGACCGACGAGCAGGTGCTGGAAGGGTGCCGGGTTGCCAATCGGTACAACGTGGCGAGCGTAACGGTGCGGCCTAGCGACGTCGATGCGGCAGTGCGCTGGATGAGCCCGAGCGGCGGCGTGCCAGTAGGCAGTGTGGCGGGTTTCCCGCATGGATCCCAGACCACCGCGGCGAAGCTCTATGAGGCGCGGGACCTGTTGCGCCGGGGCGCGCGCGAAATCGATATGGTGCTCAACATCGGCAAGCTGGTGTCGCGCCAGTTTCAGTACGTCGAGGTGGAACTGGCGCAGATGGCCGAAGCCTGCCACGACTCGGGCGCGATCCTGAAGGTCATCTTCGAAAACGCCTACCTCACCGACGAGCTGAAGATCGTGGCCTGCAAGATCGCGACCAACACAGGCTGCGATTTCGTGAAGACTTCGACCGGCTTCGCGCCCACCGGGGCGACGCTCGAGGACCTGCGGCTGATGCGGGCCCACTCCGGGCCGGACGTGCAGGTCAAGGCCGCCGGCGGCGTCCGCACACTGGAGAAGGCAATCGAGGTTTACGAGGCGGGCTGCGCCCGCTTCGGCGCCACGGCGACGGTGGCCATCCTGGAGACTTGGAAAGCGCGGTTGGCGGAGAAGAGCTGACCGGATGGCTTGTGGCCTGTGGCTCGTGGCCTGTTGATCCCGCAACGGCACACCCGCTTCCCACCAGCGGCGCAACTGGCTCTACGGCCGGTCGCGGAGCGCCGGGAGCCGCCGCGGAATCCACAGGCCACAAGCCACAAGCCACAAGCCCGTGATATTCTAATGACGCCCGACTGATGCAGCCCCTTGGTTCCATGTCCCGCATCTGCGTCGCGCTGGGGTTCTCCAGCGCCGACCGTCTCCTGGAGCACGCCCGGAGCGAAGTTGAGGCAGGCGAGACCTTCCTCGAGTTCCGGCTCGACTACCTGGCCGGCCCGGAGCAGGGCGTCCAGGCAATCCGGACCCTTCTCGGTGAATCCGCGGATTGCTCGGTTGTCGCCACCTGCCGCCGGCGTCAGAATCACGGCCGGTTCAACGGCAGCGTGGAGGAGCAGATCCGGATCCTGAACGCTGCGGTGGAGGCCGGCGCGCGCGCGGTGGATGTCGAGATTGAAACCGCGGAGAGCGCCGGCGCACGGCTGGAGGTTCTGCGGGACCGCGCGATGCTGGTGCTCTCGTATCACAACTACGAGGGCACGCCCGGTATGGAGGCGGTGCTGCGGCGGCTGACCCGGATCCCGGCGGACGCCTACAAACTGGTGACCACGGCGCGCAAGCCATCGGACAATTCGCGCATGCTCTCGCTGGCCCGGCTGCACCCACGAATGCCGTTGGTGCTGCTGGGGATGGGCGAGGCCGGCTTCCCCTCTCGGGTGCTCTCGACCGTGTTTGGGGGGCTGTTCACCTACGCGGCGCCGAAGAGCGCGGAAGGCACCGCGGCCGGGCAGGTGTGCGCGCGGCAATTGCGCCAGCTCTATCGGATCGAGAAACTGGGGCGCGCGGCGAAGATCTACGCGGTGATCGCCGATCCGGTCCGGCACTCGATCTCCCCGGCGGTGCTCAACCGTGCCTTCCAGGCGCGCCGCATCGAGGCAGTCTATGTGCCGTTTCTGGTGCAGCCGGCGCAATTGAGAGACTACATGACGGCGGCCGGGGATCTGCCGGTGGCCGGCTTCAGCGTCACCATCCCGCATAAGCAGAGAATCATGCGCTACCTGGACGTCATCGATCCGCTGGCGCGGCGCATCGGGGCGGTGAACACGGTGTGGCGCAAGGCGGGGAAGTGGCGCGGGACGAACACCGATGCCGAGGGTGTGCGGACGCCGCTGGGACGCCGCCTGCGGCTGGCGAAGTCGTCGGTGCTTCTGGTGGGGAACGGCGGCGCGGCGCGTGGTGCGGCCTTCGCGCTGGCCGACGCGGGGGCCAAGGTCTCCATCGTGGGCCGCAGTCCGGATCGCGTGCGGGCGCTGGCTAAGGCTTGCGGAGCCGAGCCGCTGCTGCGCGAGCAGGCCGAGGCGCGCCACTTCGATGCGCTGGTGCATGCTACGCCGCTGGGGATGACTCCCAACCTCAACGAGTGCTTCTTCGCCAATCACATCCCGGCCGACGTGGTCTTCGACATGGTCTACAATCCGATTGAGACGGCGTTGCTGCGCCGGGCGCGGGAGCAGGGCCGGACGGTCATCCGGGGAACCGAGATGTTCCTGGAACAGGCGGCCCGGCAGTTCGAGATCTGGACCGGGGAAACGGCGCCGCGCCCGGTGATGGAGAAGGCCGCGATGGAAGCGCTGGCCGCGCACTCCGATTCGGCGATGAAGGGTTCCAAATGAAAATCACGCGCAGAGAGTGGGTAGGCGCGCTGGCCGCGGGCGCGGCCGGTGCAGCGGCGGGCATTCAGGAGAAAGCCGAGACGCCCGAAGAACTGAGGAAAGCGGCCGGAGAGCGCTTGCGGCGCAACGCGGGCGCCCTGGCCAAGATCCCGATTCCCATGACGACGGAACCGGCGTTCCTTTTCAAGGCACAGTAGCCGTGCGCGACTTCGGCGACGAGATCTTCTTTGCGACCATCGGCGAGCTGAGCGCGAAGCTCAAGGCGCGCGAGCTCTCCTCGGCGGACCTGATTCGCGCTTTCGCGGAACGCCTGGAGAAACTGGGGCCGCGTTACAACGCACTGGCTCTGCCGCTGCGCGAGTCCGCGCTGAAGCGGGCGCGGGACATGGATTCGGAGATCAAGCGCGGGCGGTTGCGCGGGCCGCTGCAAGGCATTCCGTACGGGGCCAAGGACCTGCTCTCGGTGGCGGGCAAGCCCACCACCTGGGGAGCGCGGCCTTACGCGGGGCAGGTATTCGACTACACCGCGACGGCGCTGGAGAAACTCGATCGCGTGGGCGCGCCGCTCATCGCCAAGCTGGCCATGGTGGAGTTGGCGGGCG
Organism: Bryobacteraceae bacterium; assembly: GCA_050008465.1. Taxonomy (GTDB): domain Bacteria; phylum Acidobacteriota; class Terriglobia; order Bryobacterales; family Bryobacteraceae; genus Fen-330. The sequence continues at coordinate 24,034 of JBEKMO010000013.1, read as the reverse complement.
GCGGCGGCTATCGCTACGCCGCCGCCTCGATGTTCGGTCCGGGGCTGAACCCCTGGGATCCGGCGCGCTGGTCCGGCGGGTCCTCGAGCGGCTCTGCGAGCGCGGTGGCCGCCGGGCTGGTTCCGTTCGCGCTCGGCTCGGAGACCTGGGGTTCGATCCTGACGCCTGCCGCATACTGCGGCGTCACCGGCCTCCGCCCCACCTACGGCCTGGTGAGCCGCTACGGCGCCATGACGCTCTCCTGGAGCATGGACAAGATCGGCCCCATGTGCCGGTCGGCGGAGGACTGCGGGTTCGTGTTGAGCGTGATCGCGGGCGGCGATTCGAAGGACCCCGGATCGGCCGGCAAGAGCTTCTACTACGCTCCGCAGTACGTCCCCGAGTTCAAGAATATCCGGGTGGGGTTCGCGCCGGCCGATTTCGAGGAACGCGCCGAGCCCGCCGCGCGCCCCGATTTTCTGAAGGCCCTCCAGACAGTCCGCGAGATCGGCGTGCAGATGAAGGAGGCGAGCCTCCCGGACTTCCCCTACCCCACGATGGCTGGTTTGATCATCGACGCGGAAGGTTCGTCCGTGTTCGAGCCGCTGGTCGAGGGCGGCAAAGTCGACGAGTTGGCGGACCAGAAGCAGATCGCGGGTTTGAGAGCGGGCCTGGAGATTGCGGCGAAGGACTACCTGAAGGCGATGCGCGTGCGCCGGCTGGTCCAGGACGCGCTGCGCAGGCTGTTCATGGATTACGACGTGCTGGTTTCCGCCAGCCGCTTCGGCCCGGCCTCGAAGATCGAGGAGCCGCTCGACCGCCACTCCGGGGAGCGCCCCGCGCCGAAACAGCGCGGCCTGGCAGACCTCGGCGCGGCGGGGAATCTCGCCGGCCTGCCCGCGCTGGCGCTCCCTTGTGGTTTTGCGGACGGCCTGCCGATTTCCATTCAACTCGTCGGGCGGCCATTTTCCGAGAACACGCTGCTGGCGCTCGGCCACGAGTTCCAGAAACGCACCGACTGGCACCGCAGGCGCCCGCCGGTCCCGCGCATTTCGTAAGCCGGTGTCCCGATTACGGTACGCTCTGGCGGGCGGGATGGCTCTATCCGGGCTGGTCGTCGCGGCACGGGCGGTCTTGGGGCCGCTGGCGGTTCCCATCGCGGTGCATTCGCCACTGAATGCCGAGGCCGGCTTTGGAATTTGCCTGGTCCTCGCGCTCTGCCTGGGGGCCACGAACTCTTCCGAGCGCCGGGAGCTTTCCTTCAGGCCGGCAGAGGTCGCGCTGGTGGCGGGCCTCATCTGCTTCGCGGTCGCCGCATTCTGGCGGGCGCTCGGCTTCTACTTCCTTTCGGACGATTTTGTTCTGCTGAAACTGGCCCAAGGGCTCCGCTCCGGTTGGCTCCCGTTGTTCACTACCGGCGGTGGGGACGGCTTCTTCCGTCCGCTGGGATACGTTTCTCTGGCGGCGACCTCGACATGGGCGGGCTTAAACCCGGCGCTTTGGCACGCGTGCGGCCTCGCTCTGCACGCGGCCAATTGCGTTCTGGTTTTCCTGGTGGCATTGCGACTCATCGGTTCGCGGCGGGCAGCGTGGTTTGCCGCTGGCCTGTTCGCCATTCACGGAACCCGGCCCGAGGCGGTGGTCTGGGTCGCGGGCCGGTTCGATCTGCTGGCGACATTCTTCGTGCTTGCCGGGCTGCTGTTCTTCCTCCGGAGCGGGCGCTGGAACCTGCTGGCTGCGCTGGTGTCGATGACGCTGGCGATGCTCAGCAAGGAATCGGCTTACGTGTTTCCGTTCTTGGTGCTTCTGCTCGCGATCCCAGCCCGTCGCGGGGTTCGCGCGGTGGTCCCGTTCTTCGCGCTGGCGGCGGCGCTTTTCGTCTACCGCTGGAGTCTGTTCGGCGGGATGGGCGGGTACCGGGCCGACGCGCTGGGATTCATCGCGGCGTTGAAGGCGCTGACGCTGCGATTGTGGGCGGCCCTGTTTTTCCCAATCAACTGGAGTGTCGAACCCGGCGGGTTCCAAGCGCTCGCGATCGTCGTTCTGATCGTGTCGCTGGGCTTGCTGGCCACGAGCCGCGCCAGGCGGGCGCAATTGCTCTTCGCGATCGGCTTCGTGCTGGTGTCGGCTCTGCCGCCGCTCTTTCAGTTGCTGATCGGGCCGGACTTGCAGAAATCCCGCCTGCTGTACCTTCCCTCCATCGGGTTCTGCCTGATGCTGGCGGTGGCGGTGGAAGGATTGGCGGGGCGGCTCCGGTGGATCGTGCCCGGCGCCATTCTGTGCGCCAGCCTGGTTATGCTCGAGCACAATCTGGATGCCTGGCAGTACGCGTCGGGGAAGGCGAAGTCCTCCTGCGTCACCGCCGCACAGTGCATGGGGCCATCCAACAAGCTGACGGTGGGGCCGTTTCCGGGCAGCCTTCGCGGCGTGTACTTTCTTCAGAACGGCTTCCGGGAGTGCGTGGAAATCCAGCGCAACGGCGCTCCGGTGGAGGTGGAGTTCACCGCGGAGTCTCCCGCGGCCCGATGGGACCCGGCCACAGACGAGTTGGGGTGCTACTTGGGCGGCTCAAACCCAACCAAACGGGACTCGGACTGGAACTTGCGGTAGTTCTGGAAGGTGGCCTCCACCTCGGCGCGGATGCTCTTCAGCAACATGACTCGGGCGGCCAGGACGATGGTGGCGCGCTTGGGCAGCCAGACCTCGTCGTTGACCCGCGTCTGCTCGAAGGTCATGCGGGCGCCCTTTTGAAGGCGAACCAGGAACAGGCCGAAGGAGATGTTGTCCAGCGCCTCGGCCTCCAGCTTCACCCAAACGGAATCCTGCTTGTCGATCCATAGCCGGCCCTTGAGCTTCGGGAACAGGCGGGCCAGGCGGGATTTGGGCCGGAAGCCGGGGCGGGGCGTCGCCTCGATGATCCAGGCATCCTTGCCGCCCACGCGCTCCTCGCCGGCGATGCGAAGTTCGAAGGCTTCGGGGATTTCGAGCAGGGGCTCGTGGTCCTCGCGCCGTTTCTTTTCCCAATCGGCGAGCCGCCGGGCGCGCTGGTCCGGGGTCTCCTTCCGCCGCTGTTCGATGCTCTTGCGGAGTTTCTCCTCCTCTTTTCGCTCTTCCGCCGGGGAGAGCGGCTTGTCGTCGCGCGCGATCAGGCGGGTGTAGGGCGAGCCCTCGAGCAGCGTCACGTCGTGGGTGAGCACGCGGTGTTGCTTGAGGCGGCCCTGCCCGTCGACCTCGCGGGACTCGTTGCGCTCCACGAAGGTGGAGTTGCGCGCGATGCGCTCGTTGCGGCTATCGAGTTCGAGGGAGCGGAGCACGATCTGACGGGCATCTTGCGCGAACGAGAGAGCGGTCGAGAGCGCGATCAGCGCGAACAGGCGCATGCCATTAGTACGCGAAACGGGTGCCGGCCGTTTCGCTCAAACATCGATGGCCACCACTTCGTGCACCTCGATGGACGGCACCACGACCCTCACGCGCCCCGGCGATTCCTCGACGCGCGGCGTGCGGCTGCCGACCAGCAGTTGCACCTTGCGCGGCTTCGCGCCTTCGGGCAGCCGTACCTCGACCGTCTGCTCGCCCACCGGGACGATCTCGCGGAACGGCCCTTTCATCATCATCGGGTTGGTGAGGTTGACCAGGTGAACGGTGAGGGACTCCTTCTGGCGCCACACGGCGATGTCGAGCAGGCCCGGTCCGGTGACGGTGGCCGGGGGCGCCTCGTTGACGGCCCATTCCACGGCGTTGCGCAGCAGCCTGCCGTGGTCGGCGTCCATCACCTCCCAGAAAGTGCGGTCGATGTCCCATGGGAAATAGACCATGCGGCTCGGTCCGGCTTCACGCAGATAGACCCCGGGGGTATCGGTCCCCGGCGCGCGCGGGTAGACCTCCTCCATCGGCAGGTCGGGATACGAGGGGATGAGCGTGAGCGGCGGGTTCGGGAACTTCTCTCGCGCGGCCACATCCACGCGCCACACGCCATTGACGATGCGCCCGGCATCTTCCAGGCCCGCCAGGAGCGGATGATGCCTGCCCGTGACGGGGTCGCGCTCGAGGTTGAGATAGGAGTTCTGCATCGGCCCTTCGAGGCGGCCGTTGTAGGCGACGCCGAAAACGTCAGCGAGGCCGAAGTCGGCTCGCGGCGCGCCCCATTCGTCGTACAGCGAGGTCTCGTAAGTGGCGAGCAGGCTGCCGCCTCGCGCCACGTACTGGCGAAGCTCGGCGCATTGGGCGGCGGAAAGCGCGGCGATGTTGGGCAGGATGAGCAGCTTGAAGCGGTCCACGTGCGCGGCGTCGAGCAGGCGGTCGTGCACCATTTCGAACGGGATGCGCGCCTCCACCAGCGCGTGGTACATGCCCAGCGTGTGGTCCTCAACCTTCTGGGGGGCGTGTTCGCCGCCGTAGAAAGTGGCGGTCTGCTGCGAGTACACCATCGCCACCCGCGCCAAGGGCGCCTCGTTGCGCAGATAGCGCTCGGCGCGGTAGTGCCAGCCGTAGATGTCCTCAACCACCTTCAGCCAGCGGCGGTCATACAGGGTGCCGGAGAACTTGGTGAACCAGGGGCGCAGGCCATTGGCGATGCCGTCGGCCACCCAGACGCGGATCTCCTCGGGAGTCTGGACGGAATCCTTCCAGCGATACGGCTCCTCCAGCCCGACGCTGAAGATGCCGATGATGGCTTTTCGCCCCAGGGTGGCGCGGTATTCCTTGGCGTTCTTGCCGTTGGCCCACGGGGGCATCAGCCCGCGCCGCGCCTGGCGATCGGCGGCGAGCGTGGGGGCGAGCTCTCCGAGGGTCTTCATGTCCAGGCTGCTGAGCGCGCCGCCCCCGGCGTTGGCGATGAACCGCGCGTCGGGATTGATCTGGCGGATAGCGGCATCCCACAGCCGCCAGAGTTCGAACAGCCGCCGCTCGCGCCACAGGATATAGTTGCGGCGCGCCGGGTCGCGCGGATCGTCGGTGCGCGGCAGGTCCATCTGGCAGGCGGCGCGGAAACTGGTGGTGCAGTGCTCGCAGTAGCACATGCCGCTGCCCGCCCAGCGGTTGGAGAAGATACCGTCCACGTGATACAGCGAGACGATCTCGCGGGTGACCTGGGTCATGAAGTCGAAATTGTAGGGGCCGAGAGCGCAGGTCACCCAGAGGTCGGGGCTGGCCCAATGGTGGCGCTTGCGGCCTTGCGCGTCCACGGCGATCCACTCCGGGTGAGCGTCGCAGAGATCCTGGTGCGCCGCGTGCGGATCGGTGCGGGCCAGCACCACCATGCCCAGCTTGCGGCAGCCCGCCACCAATTCGCCGAAAGGGTCCGTCGCGCCCATCCACGGCGTGCGGTAGTGCAGCGGGATCTTGGTGGGATAGTAGGCCACGCAGCCGCCGGCGCTCAGGCAGGCGGCATCCGAGTGAGTGCGGCGGAAGTAATCCAGCCAGAAGCGCGGATCGTAGCGGCCGGGATCGTTCTCCACCAGGGTCAACTGCGCCCAGCGCATGGGGCGATCGAACCACTCGGGCCGCTCGGTTGCGGGCGCGATCCAGAGAACGCCGGCCGCGGTCTCCAGGAAGTCTCTCCGCGATAAGGTCATTCCCTCGGAGTGAAGCTGAAGCTCGACATGCGAACTTCATCCTTGCCGGAGACGAAGATGCCGAAGCGGCCCTGAGTGAAGTTGCGGTCGGGCGCGGCCCAGGAATCGAGTATCACCCACTGGTCGCCGCTGCGCGCCTTGCTGACGATGCCGCCCGGTGTGACTTCGACCTGGAGCGTGGCCGCCAGAGCGTCGCCCATATTCAAGCCGTGAGGCTTCTTCACCATATCGGTATTCTTGCCGTTCAGGCGCTGGATGCGGCGGAAATCGTTCTTATCCAGGCGGAAGAGTATGTAGTTGCGGTCGTCCTTGACATCCAGGGCCCACTCCAGGCTCTTGCCACGGAAGACCCCGCCGCCCGCGGCCAGCATGAGGTGGAACGAATAGGTGCCGGCGCTCCCGGTGGGCTTGTAGAAAACGGGTCCGCCGCCGCGGCGAACATACCACTGGCCTTCGGCGGTCCAGGCGCTGGCGTCCCAGCCCTCCATGCCCCGGGTCACTATTGTGGGCCTGCGCTGCTGCTCACGCGCCAGCGTGAGATTCACGGATGCGGTCTGCCCGGCCACCACCTGCACGCGTTCGGTGCGCTCGAGGTAGCCTTGCGCGCGGGCGGTCACCGTGTAGGAACCCTCCTCCAGTTCCATGCTGTTTCCACTCGCTGGTTGCTGGCCTCCGCCCGAGCGGGCCACGGTTACCTGGGCGCCAGGGGGCAGGATGTTGAGCCGCAAGGTTCCGGTCGCCGTCCTGAGCGCGGCTTCGCCTTCCGCTAATCGCACGGTCTGGCCGGCGACGAAACTCTTGCGCACGGGCCGCGACCGGGCCGCGTCCTTGCGCAGCTCGATGACGTGCTCGCCCGGGCTGACGGTCTGCATCTGGAAAGACCCGTCGGGCTGCACGGCGCCAGCGGGATTCTGATCGATGAACACTTGCGCGCCAGGAGTGGCGCCCTGGAGGGCCAGATGCGCGGTGGTGGGCAGCGCCGTCATCTTGAAGACGACTTTCTTCTCTTCGCCCTTGGCGAGCAACACCGTCTGCTCAGGCAGCTCCTGGAACCCGTTCTTGGCAACTCGCACGCGGTACTCCTTGGGCTCGTGGGGGATCCGCAACTGGCCGCCGCGGGAGGTCTGCCGCCGGTACTTGACGCCGTTCAGGAAGACGTCGGCGCCATCCTCACCCGCGAGGACGACGAGCACGCCGACGTTCTGGTCGGACTGGAGGAACGCAGTCAGCACCGGCGCCGGGTTGACCTCGATCACCTTCTTGAGCTGCTCCTTGCCGTCGGTTACCGCGAGGTCATGCGGGCCGGGGGCCAAGCTGTTCAACTCGAGCCCCTCCGGGCGGAGATCGCCGGCGGGCTGGTTGTCCACCTCGACCTTCGCCGACGCCAGGCTGCCATAAATGCGCGCGCGGTTCCCGAAACTGCTCACCACCAGGGCCGCAAGGTTCTTGGCAACCGGCGCGCCACTCACCACGGGCACGCCCCCCGGGATCAGCTCGAAAGCGAACGAAGCTTCGCCCGAGCGGCTGGCAACCTTCACCGTGTGTTTGCCCGGTGCGACTGAGTCGAGCGTCAACTGGCCGTCCTGAAGATCGCGCGGCGGCTGATTGTCGAGAAAGACCTTGCCATCAGTGAGGTCGCTGAACAGCCGGAGGGTTTGGGACATGAGCTGGAGCGTGAGCTCAATAGGACTGGCGGCGCCCTTTGCCAGGGTCACCGAGGCGGAGGCGGGCAGGTATCCGTCCAGGGTCGCTTCGACCTGGTAGACTCCGGGCGCTTCCTCGAGCCGGAAGTTCGAGGTGCCGCGGATCTTGCCGTTGACGCGCACCACCGCGCCGGACGGCGTGGTGCGGATTTCGACACTGATCGTCGGAACCGCCGGGGCCGGCTTCTTCCGGAGAGCGAGAGCGCCGACGATCACCAAGGCGATCACGACGACTGCGCCGAGCCCTCCGAGGATGGCCAGACGGGGCGGGAACCCCCGCCTTTCGCCGGGCTGGGGCGGCGGAGGCTCAGGAGTCGCGAGTGCTGGTGCGGGCACCGATGCCGCCACCGGTGCGGCTGCTGGCGGCGCAGCCAGATTCGTTCCACAAACCGTGCAGAACTTGACCCCGGGCCCATAGACCGCGCCACAGGAGGGGCACGGAGACGGAACGCCCGCGGTCGCCAGGAAGCCAGGAGCCCCCCCGGCCAACGCATCGGGGGCAGCAGCGGGCGCCAGCGGCGCGGGGACCGCCTCGGGAAAAGGCGAAGGAGGCGGAACGGCGGAGGGGGCCGTCGGGAACGGCGTAGGTTCCTGTCCGGGTGGTTGCGGCGGGACGGCCGACGATCCGGCCTGGGTGAAGCTGGCCACCATCCCGCTGTCGAGCAGGCCCTTACGCTCTCCGCCCACGGCCGTTAGCTGTTGCTCGAGGCTGGCTACAATGGTCTGAAACTCAGGGTCGTCCGGATACCCAGAGGCGATGGCGCGGGCGCGCTCGACCACGGCCTTGATGTCGGCCCACTCGCCCGCCGCCAGCGCGTCCTGCTCGAGCTGGCGCAGGGCTGCCAGGTCCGCCGGCCGGGTTTTGCTCCGCCGGTTCTCCTCGACCTCCTTACTGAGGATGTCGCGCAGTTGCAGCAGCCGGGGATCGAGAGAATAGGCGGCCAGGCACTGCTCGGTCTCGGCCAGCGCCTTCTCGGGCTCTCCACTAGCCCGGTACTGACGGGCTTGCATGAAGCAGCGGATCACGGCCTGATCCCGCTTGCTGTCCAACACGCGCGTGCGCAAGCTCTTGGCCAGAGGGTGGTTGGGATCGATCTCGAGCGCCTGCTGGATCAGGGGCTCGGCGGCGGGCAGGTCGGTATCGATCAGCGCTCGCGCCCGCTCTACCAGCGCATCGGCCAAAGCGGCGCGAACGGCGGCATTGCGCGGGTCGAGTTCGTGCGCCCGCCGCACCGCGGCGATCCCTTCGTCAAAGGACTGCTGGCCCAGCAGGGACTGCCCCTGCGCGAGCAGTTGCTGCGCCTCGACGGCGTTGGCAGCGGCTTGGCTCACCTTCTGCTGGATCCCAACGAGCTCGGTGTCGGCGGGGAACTCCGCCTCGGCGCTCACCACCAGGTCCGCGGCGCGCGCGTAATCGCCCGATTGCATAGCGCGGTCGATCTGCTCCAGCCAGCGCGTCTTGCCTTCCGTACGCACCTGCTGATCCCGCCGCTTCACCACCCGTTCGTTCTCGAACTTCAAGCCGGGATACTGGCCGTAAATCGTGCCCAGGATCTCCCACTGCGCCAGCGCCTCGGCGAACTGCCCGCGCTCTTCGTGGTAGCGCGCCTTGGCGACGATCGAATTCACCAGGTCGCGCTTCTCCCGCGTGGGCCGGAGCTGGCGGTCGAAATGTGGCTCGCCGGGATAGGTCGTCATCGCCTGCTCCAGGATGTGCACGCGGCGGTCGAGATCCGGCTCGGCATCCAACTCGCGGTCGATCCCGGCGATCCGGGCGGAAAGCTCCTGCCGCTGCTGCTCCTCGATATCGAACTTCAACGCCTGGAAGAGAGCGTGGCCGGGGTACTTGGCCAGGCACTCGTTGGCGATGGCCAGCGCCTGTGCGAAGTTGCGGTCCGCCAGGTGCTTGCGCGCCTCGGCATAGGAATTCTTGAGGGTCTCGTGCTCGGAGCGGATCTTGTTGTAGAAGGTCTGGTAGGTTGCGCTGCGGTCGGGGGAGGACTTGTCCGGGGAGCCCCGGTCCAATTCGAGAATGCGCTCCAGCTTGGTGAGCGCCGAAGTCACCTCGCCCGAGTTCCAGCACTCCTGGGCGGAGTGGAACAGCTCTTCCTTCTGGGCGCGGGCGCGGAGGTAGTCCTGCTCCAGCCGGTCCACTTCCGCGAGCATCTGCGTGGCCCGGGTTTCCCCCGGCCTGAGCTCGAGGACGTTGCGCAGCGCTTCGCGGGCATGCCCGAAGGCCTGGTTGTCGATGTGCTGCTGGGCCAGGCGGAACCACTCGTCCACCTTCTGGTTGGTCAGCTTGTTCTCGATGCTCATCTTGAGCCCGAGCGCCTGGGCGTTGCCGGGCTCCACTTCCAGGATCTCCTGGATCTTCTGGAGAGCCAGTGGGTACTCCTCGTGCTCGAAGCGCATGCGTGCGCTCTCGAGCAACTGGCCGACGGTCACCTGCTTGGTGGCGATCTCGATTCTGTGGCGCAGCGCGGCGATGGCCGGATCGATGTGTCCTTCGGCCTCCAGCTCGCCCAGGATCTCGAGGGCGAACTGGGCGTCACCCTGCTCGTAGGCCTTGGAGGCGCGCTCGATCCGCGGCTGGATGCGGGCCGGGTTGAAGGCCTCGATCGGCTCGTTCCGCAGCCCCCTCTGGAGCGTGTCGGAGAACTCGCGGGCGCTGGCGTAGCGGTTCCAGGGCTGCTTGGCCATGGCCTTGTGCACCACGCGGCTGATGGACTGGCTGATGGCGGGGTTCAGGTCGCAGGCGGGGGGCGGGATGCGGCGCAACACCGCGTCCACGATCTCGTTCTGGGTGGGGGCGTCGAAGGCGCGGCGCCGGGTCAGCGCCTCGTAGCACACCACGCCCAGGGAATAGATGTCGGAGGCCGGCGAGGCCGGCTTCATCTGAAGCTGCTCGGGCGCCATGTACAACAGCGTTCCCTTGACTCCGACCGAGAGCCCGGCCTCGGCCATGTGGGCGACGCCGAAATCGATGATCTTCACCGAGTCGTCGTCCATCACGAACAGGTTGCTGGGCTTGATGTCGCGATGGATGAGGCCGCGCTCGTGGGCGGCCTGCAGGCCGCGGCAAGCCTGGCACATCATCTCCACCACCCGCTCGGGTGTGAGGCGGTGGCTGGAGTCGCGGATGAGCTTGTCCAGCGTGGCGCCCGGCAGCAGCGGCATGACGAAGTATGGCTTGGCCGCGCCCTCGCCCTCGTAATACTCTCCGATGTCGAAGATCTCGATGATGTTGGGGTGGCTGAGGGCCGCCAGTACCTCGCACTCTTTGTAGAACAGTTGCAGCGCGGCTCGATTCGGGGCATCGCGCAGAGTCTTGAGAGCGACGTCTCGTTTGACTGCGGTGTCGTACGCGCGGAAGACCAGGCCCATTCCGCCCTGGCCCAGAATCTCTCTAATCTCGTAACGGCCTTTTAGCTTTTGAGGGACCGACATAGTGCCTGCCTCCCAATGCCTGGAGCCCACGGGGGAGCCTCAGTCGGCCGCGCTCCCCGCCGGCGGACACGACAACACCGCGCCTGCCCGGTGACGCCCCGGTCAAGAGCACTGGGTCCGAATAATTACCACCCGAGAATAACACGGACGAGGCGACTGTGGTTGGAGAACTGGTCCCGGCTCACGGTCTGGCCCGAAGCTGAAGGCATTTTCATCTCGCTTCCACGGCGTTTGTGATAGGATGAGCTTTCCGCGTGGAACGTCCCAGAGGCCGAGTGGAAGTCAGCATGAGAAAACACAGCGTGAAGACCACGGTTGCCGAGCCGCTTGACCTGCCCGCGTTGCGCCAGCACCGGGGGGTCTCTCTGAGGGAGATTGCCGACAGCACCAAGATCAGTATCCGGTTTCTGCAGGCCATCGAACAGGGGGATTTCCAGCAACTGCCCGGCGGAATCTACACCACGAGCTATCTTCGCCAGTACGCCCGCGAGATTGGGTTTGAGGAGACCAAGCTGCTGGCCTACTTTCAAGCCGTCAGCGCGGGAAGCTCATAAACCGTTGATTCAAGCTGTCCAAGCCATTGATTCTGCGTGAGTTGTCCACCTAGTTCCCGACGCCATCGGCCCCGGCGGCGGCTGCGCGCCGGTTCGCTAATGCTTCCCCTCTCCCCAGCCGATAATAGTTCGAGCGGAGGTCTACCGTGAAAGTCCACGAAAGCTCCTTAAACCAGGCGGCCGCGTCGCAGATCGGCAAATCGCGCGAGGCGGAAGCGGTCACACCGGGCGAGCTGAAAAAGGGCGGCGTGGCACAGCCGGGGCAGGACTCGGACCGCGTACAGCTTTCGGAACTCTCGGGCCGGCTTCTGGAGTGCCTGAACGCGGAATCCCCACAACGGGCGGCACGGTTGGAGAAGCTGGCGGCAGACTACAGGGCTCGGCGCTACCAGCCCAACTCGCTGGAGACAAGCCGGCGGATCGTCGATGACGCCATAGGCCAAGAGCAGTAAGCCGCGGGCGGCCGAACCCTGGGCTAAGAGCACGTGGGGCGGACCTCCGGTCCGCGGGCCGACGTCCACGTCGGCCTTATCCTACCCGGGGTCCCCTTTGCTATCATGTGTCCGTTGCGAGGACTGCCTCCCTATGGATACCAAGTATCGTTCCTACGTCTCTGAGAAGACGGACATGCGGGAATTCACCTTCCGGGCTGTACTGCTGGGCCTGGTGATGACGGTGATCCTGGGCGCCGCCAACGCCTACCTCGGCTTGCGCGCCGGCATGACCATTGCCGCCACGTACCCGGCCGCCGTAATCGGCATGGCCATGCTGCGGCTCCGCAAGGGCTCGATTCTGGAGGAGAACATCGCCCGAACCGTGGGCTCGATCGGCGAGTCGGTGGCCGCGGGCGCGATCTTCACGATTCCCGCCTTCGTGATCTCGGGAGCCTGGACGAAATTCGATTCTCCGGAGGCGTACTGGAAATCGACGGCGCTGATGCTGGTCGGCGGCATTCTGGGGATTCTGTTCGTCACGCTGCTCCGGCGGGTCATGGTGGAAGACCCGGAGCTCGTATTCCCGGAATCGGTGGCCGCCTCGCAAATCCACATCGCGGGCCAGCGCGGATCGCAGGCCGCCAGAATCCTGTTCTACAACATGGGAGCCGGCGCCGCGTTCTACCTCCTGGGCGCGTTCAATATCTTCTCGGCGAGCAACTCGTGGCTGCTGCGCATCGGGGAGATCGGTAAGAGCGTGGTGAAGCTGGTGGGCAAAGGCTACTCGGGGGAAGCCGGCGTGGGTGGCGTGACCGTGGCGTTCGCGCCGGCGGTCAGCCCGGCCTACCTGGGCGTGGGCTACATCATCGGACCGCGTCTGGCGGCGCTGAACTTCTCCGGCGGCGTGGTGGCGTGGGGCTTGCTCGTGCCGCTCCTAGCCTACTTCCTGGGGCCGCATCTGCCGGCCAAGGATCTGGATTGGGCGGCGGCGAACGATGCCATCTGGAAGTCGATTGTGAAACCGATCGCGGTGGGCGGGATGCTGGTGGGCGCCTGCTACACCCTGTTCCGCATGCGCAAGAGCCTCGCCAAGGGGATGGGCCGCGCCCTGTCGGACCTCCGCAAGGCCAGCTCGCAAAGTGCGGCCAGCAGCCGCCTGGATCGCGACCTCAGCGCGCGGACCGTGTTCTCCGGGCTGTTTGCGACCTTCCTGTGCATGGTCCTGCTGTATTCCTACTTCTCGGGGACGCTGCCGGGAGGCCTGGTGGCGGCGCTGGTGATGATCGTTCTGGGCTTCTTCTTCGCCGCGGTTTCCGGCAACCTGGTGGGCCTGATCGGCTCCTCCAACAACCCGGTTTCGGGCTTGACGCTGGCCACGCTGGTGATCGCGGCGCTGCTGATGGTGGCCATCGGCGTATCCGGGGCGGGCGGCGTGGCCGCGGTGCTGGGGGTGGCGGCGGTGGTGTGCGTCTCTTCGGCAGTAGCCGGCGAGATGCTCCAGGACCTCAAAGTCGGGCACATTCTGGGGGGTACCCCGCGCAGCATGCAGATCGGCGACATCCTGGGGATCGTCGTGGCCAGCGCCGCGCTGTATTTCCCGCTGCTGGTTTTGCACAAGGGATTCGGCGGATTCGGCAGCTCAGCCATCCCGGCGCCGCAGGCCGGCCTGATGGCCGCTCTGGCGAAGGGCATCGTGGGCGGCGACATGGCCTGGCCGCTGATCGGCGTGGGCGTGTTGATGGGGTTGGCGCTGATCATGTTGCAGGTCCGCAGCCCCATGCTGTTCGCGGTGGGAATGTACCTGCCGCTGGAGACCACCTTCGCGATCTTCATCGGTGGAACCCTGCGCTGGGCGACCGACCAGCTCCGGGATCGCCGCAACTTCAACGACGCGCAGAAAGCCCGCGTCGAGAATGCGGGAGTGCTGACGGCCTCGGGCCTGATCGCGGGAGAAGCCATGGCCGGACTGCTGATTGCCGCCTACCGATTCCGCTACGCGGGCGTCAAGGACTGGAAAATGCCGACGGTGCTGCCGGAGGGCTCGCTGGTCCCGGTTCTCCTGGCGGGCGTAGTGATGTTGGCGTTGGCGGTCCTCATGGTCAAGACTCCGCTGGCCAACGCCGGCCGCCCGGACGAGCCCGCGCCCCCCACGGCCATCATGTGATGTGGGGCGGACTTCAGTCCGCGCGGGACTTCAGTCCCGCCATCTGGCCAGAGCCCGGCTCGAGGCTGAAGCCAGTCCCACGAGCCTAAGTGAACAGTATTGGCTCCAGCCCGATCTCCGCGTCCCTCGCCACCACTCCGCAATGCCGCCTCCGCAGCCCTGAAATGTGTATAATTGGCAATAAGGATACACATCGATGCGAACCAACATCGTGATCGACGATCAGCTCATGCGGGACACGCTTCGCGCAACCGGTCTGAAGACCAAGCGCGAGGCCGTGGATGAGGCGCTGCGGACCCTCCTGCGCCTGAAAAAACAGGGGGAGATCCGTCGGCTCCGCGGAAAACTGGACTGGCAGGGCGATCTGAACGCGATGAGGAGCGACACGTGATCCTGGTCGACTCCAGCGTGTGGATCGATTACTTCAAGGGAACCATCACTGCGCAGACCGAGAGACTCGACGCGCTGCTGGGCCGCGAGCCTGTGGCCATCGGCGACTTGATTCTGACTGAGGTCCTCCAAGGCTTCGACAACGAACGGGACTTCAATGCTGTCCGGAACCTGCTGACTTCGCTGATAGTAGTGGAGTTGGGCGGACAGCAAGTCGCCATTCGAGCGGCGAAGAACTTCCGCGCGCTGCGCAGGCTGGGCGTGACCGCTCGCAAAACCATCGACACGGTGATTGCCACCCGATGCATCGAGAGCGGGTTTGACCTGCTGCACAACGACCGGGATTTCGATCCGTTCGCCAAGCATCTCGGCCTGCGGGTAGTGCGCTAACAACCCGGCGGCTTGTGGCGCAGGCGGTTCCGCCTGCGTCGGTCGTCCAAGCGGGAGTACCCTCACCGCGCAGCTCTGTCGAATACGGTTCTCCGAAACCGCTCGGGAGTAATGGACTGGTCCTGCTGGCACGCCAGGGCATAGCGCCCCGCCCAATACGCTATGGACCAACTTCCGGCCGGTCCCACGGTGATGTAGCGGTCCGATGCCGCCGCGCTGGCAATCTTAACGGGGCCGAAGGGTGCGGCGCCAAGATCCAGAGACGCCACGAAGATCCCGGCCCGGCGCGCTTCCTCCACCGCCGCCGCGGTCTGGCTGAGCCAGGATGGTCCCCAACCGATCGACATCGAGATCACCCGAATTTTGCGGTCCGGCTCCAGCCGCCGGTTGATCTCCAGAATGCGCCGGATTGCGATAGCCTGGTGCTGCCCGGCGTGCACAGCACGCCGAGCGGCTACGAACCAGTTCCCGAGCGGTTGGCGCGCCCAGTTCAGCCCGAGACCGATGAAGTAGAGTTCGGCTTCCGGGGCCACGCCTACTGTCTGGCCAATCGCGATGGAAGCCACCGCGGTGCCATGCCAGCCCGCGGGATCGTCCGGCCGGCCGTCTACCTCGTCATACCAGCGCAACCGGTCGCGATACTCCTGATGTTCGGTCAATAGGAAGGAATCGGTCACCGCAACGCCAATGTGCCGCCCGGTGATGCCCTGCGCATGGAGGCGCCGCACTTCTTCGGTTGGATTGACAAAGGTTTTGGCCGAATCCCAACTTGCGCCCACAGGCGGGGGCCGCCGCACGATGTGCGGCAATGCCGCTGGCAAAAGCTCAACCGACGGGCCAACACTTCGTTCTATCAGAACGTATAGCACCGCAGCCGCCAGAACAGCGATTGCGGCGATCTTCAGACGCAAACGTCAGCATACCAGATCCGCCAGTCCGAAACTCACGGTTGCGATGCCGACTTATCGGTCCCTATCCGAACTGGGGCCTTCAACTTCCGGTTGGCCGACAACCCGCTCGGAGGGTGCAGCATGATGGGGCGTTTCCTTCCGGGCGCGCCATAGATCAACCAGCATCGGGCATGCAACTTCACCCTCATGATTCGTATCAAGCTTGCATCGCGTTGGACAGTCCGTTCTCCTGCTGCAGATCACCCCCCTCCCCGAAGCATGGCCTGTTTCTTCATATCCTCGGTGGCACGTGCGACGCTTTCCGGCTTGCCCAGGTCGCGCCAGTAATCGCCGTCAGCGCGATAAGCCACAATCCTCTTTCCTTCGCCTGCCAGCCGCAGATAAGACTGGACAATGGAGAACGTCCCTTCTTCGCTCATCATCCACAGGAGGCGTGGCGAGATCACGTGAATTCCAGAGAACGCCAGTTCCTGCAACTGCGGTGACGGCCTCACCAGTTCAGTTTTCTGCTCTTTGACCAGACGCCGCCCGCAAAGCCGCATTTGCTCGTCGAACAATAGATATCGGGAAGTCTGGCGCTGCTGCACTGCCAGTGTAGCCAGTGCCTGGTTCTGCGTGTGGAAGTCGAGCATTTGCCGCAGATCGATGGTGCTGATCACGTCAACATTGTGCAGGATGAACGGCGCCGCCGGATCTTCTTCGCGAAAGAACCACGCCGCCTTTTTCAAGCCGCCGCCGGTATCCAGCAAGCTGCCCTCTTCGGATATCTCGATCCGCATTCCGAAGTTGTTCTTCCCGCGCAGATATTCAGTGACCATTCCGGCAAAATGGTGCACATTGACTATGACTTCACGGACTCCAACTTCCCGCAGGCGTGCGATGGCGATCTCCAGCAGCGTGCGTCCGGCCACCTCAACCAGCGCCTTGGGCCGGTCGTTGGTTAGAGGACGCAACCGCGTGCCCAGCCCGGCGGCCAGAATCATTGCTTTCATTTGACCGGCTTCTCCATTTCAACGTGCCGCACCAACACGTCCAGGCCCTGCCGACCGCGGAAATGCCGGGCCAGCGCCTCTGCTAGGTACACCGAGCGGTGCCGGCCACCGGTGCAGCCAAACCCCACCATCAAGCTATTGAAGCCGCGCTCCTGGTAGTTTTTCACGGTCGCTTCCACCATCGACGTGGCGCTGGCCAGAAACTCGCGCACGCTCGCCTGTGCGCTCAGATAATCGACTACCGCCGCGTCTTTGCCGGTGAGAGATTTGAAGCGCTCTTCGCGGCCTGGATTCGGCAGCGCGCGGGCATCAAAAATGAATCCGCCGCCATGCCCGCTCTCGTCTTTCGGGGGGGCGCTCTGGTGAAATGAAAAGCTGAAAATCCTCAACGCCAGGTTGGCGCCCCGCGAGGCAGGCGCCGGAACAGAGTTCGCAATGTCTTGCTTCCCGGCCGCATCCGCCGGCGTGATCAAGTGCTGTAGCTTCTCTGACGCGATTATGTGCTCAAACGCGCCCAGCAGCGTGGGCAGTGCGATGGGCAGCGTTATGTGCTCGAGCAGCCAGCGCAGATTTTTCAGCGCGAAGGGCACACTCTGCAGGAAATGTGGTTTTCGCCCATAAAAGCCGCGGAATCCATACGCCCCCAGCGCCTGCATAATGCGCACATAGACAAAAGCGTAGTAATGGCGCATGAACTCTTCCTGCGTCAGCTTGACGAACCGCGCGAGAAATGTGAGGTAGTGCTCCAGCAGATGCTGGCGCAGCGCGGGAGGCAGGTCGGCCTTGGCGTCATAGAGCAGGGAAGCAATATCGTAGTGCAACGCGCCTTTGCGCCCACCCTGATAGTCCAAAAAGAATGGCTGGCCGTCCCGCAGCATCACGTTGCGCGACTGGAAGTCGCGATACAGAAAATAGTCGCGGCGGGCGGTCAGAAGAAACCTGGTCAGGCGGCCAAAATCAGTTTCCAGCTCCTGCTCGTTGAAGGGAATCCCCGCCAGCTTGAGAAAGTAATACTTAAAGTAGTTCAAGTCCCACGCAATCGACTGGCCGTCAAAGCTGGAGCGTGGATAACAGACTTTGTAGTTCAGGTCCCGCGAAGCCTCGATCTGGAACCGCGGCAGGTGCGCCACCACCTTACAGTAGGCCTCCACCACCTCCGGTGCGACGTCTTCTCCTGCCCTGTTGTTCGAGAGAAACTGAAACAGCGTAACGTCGCCCAGGTCTTCTTCCAGGTAAGCGCCCGCATCCAGTTCTGATCCGTAAATCTCCGGCACAGGCAGGCCACGGCTGCGGAAATGCCGCGAGAAGTCCAGGAAAGCGACGTTCTCCTCGCGCACGTCATACAGGATACCCACCGCGCTCAGATCCTGGTGGGCGAGCCGAAGGATATTGCGCCCTGACCCTCCCAGTCCGCCCTGCAAGGGCTGCACTCGCTCTACAGGAAGGCGAAAATGCCGCTCAAAGAGCTGTTTCAGAACATCCATGGATTCTGTTCGCAACCGTCAGCACCTTTTGTCTTCATGGTAATTAACCCACATCACAAGCTGAAACACAAACTGCCGTACGTGGAACTCCGCGGTCATCGCAGTCTCCCCGGCTACGGTGTTCGCGGATGTTGCCCGGAACGGCAAGTCGGCTTGTCGCCGTCGATTCTGGCCGGATCACGCGCAAACCGGAAGTTGGGCTGTCGCAAGCCGACTTCTCGGGAGGAATCCTCCCAGCGGCTGAGTCGGCGGAAATTTTCAGATTCGTGACCAACCGCACCCGCGACTGGAATCGGCGTTTATGGAGCGGAGCATAACTCCCTCAGTCCAATTCGGCGAATCTCCGCGCACACGCTGACGTTGATGTCGAAAGACAAGGGGCTCGGAAGATTGTGGGCAGAGATGCTGGCCCGCGCTTGCACGGAAGCGCTCTTCTGCGCGCCGACATGGAAAACGTTGCTTGACCATGCAGTGATTCCTGGTTGGATCGCTTCGAATTCCATCCGAACCTCAATAACGCCGCCGTGATGCCCGACTTCGATCTCGCGATCGCGTGCTGTTGTGCTCGGCCTTACGGCGGCGAATCCTCGTTGTTTGCTTGGCATTGGCGGCTTCTCGGAATCGCCGAGTACCAGAATCCCGGAACTGGCGTCGAATTCCATTGTCAGGAGCACTCCCCGCGCGACCGTCGCCGACGAATTGGCAACGGCCAGACCAAGGGGCACAAGACACGCGGCATTGCGCAAATAAGCCGCCAACTCTCGATAAAAGTCCGGGTTACTGAGAAGGTCAAACGCCGTGCTGAAGATCGGGTGAGCCACCTGCCCGTAGTCTGGGATCGACTCTTTGGCGGGCACCTCGAACGCCCTGACACTTAGTTCCACGGATTGGCCCAGCCTGATGCGGTCGTTCGGATCGTAAATATCCAATTCGAGTATAGGTAAGGCGCTCTGTGAATCAAACGCTCTACCCATCCGCGCGATCTCATCGGGCGAGGCGTGCGCCGTCGTGTCCCCACGCCGGATATAGACGATCTGTGGCTCGAGCTTCCCGTAGCGATTCAGCAGGTAGACCGGTCGGTCCTGCAATGGTATCGTGATGACCCCAATAGGGAGCCCTTCGAACACCACGGGCGTGTACGAAAACAGGACGGGGCGATTGGTCTTGCTAGCGATGAACTGCTGCAAATTCTGGTTCAGGAGTTGACTCGATACTCCACGTACGATGCTCCGACCCGCGCGAACCTCCTCTACTCCAATGAGGATGTATGCGTCCGTTCGTCGCCAGGCGTTCGCGAACGCGAGGATATCCTTCAGCAACTCGCTTTTCTGATCGTCCGTAGCGCCGTCAAACGGATATTGCTGCACTTTGAAATCTAGGGTCTCCGATTCCTCCTCGTACAACAAGCGCTCAAGAAGGTCGACATCCATGCTAGGCCTAATGTAGCAGATGGAATCGCAGACTGTTCTGAAGTGGTGGGCCCGCCTTGACACGAGCAAAACGCGTCGGGCAGGACGCGTCCGCCTGAACTACGAATTCTCGAGTGTCGACACAGTTCACACGTGCCCCGTTGTCCCGACCTGTTTTCCCGTCCCATTGGGGCCGTCGACAGCCGAGCCCCGAACAGGATCCAGTAGCGATGCCGACTTGTCGCGAGCAACCGATGGCACGGGAGATGGTGCTCCAGGTTGACGGTATTGCAGCGGGTTGGCGCAGGCCACCATGCCCAAGGTAGACGGAGTTGCGGGATCCCGCGGCGCGTGCGATCCTGGCACCAACGATGAGTGAATGGGAACGGGCTGCCGAGCTCCGCTCCCGCCTCGTGGAGGTCGCCCTCTCGTGGCAGGAGCGGTTCGGCGTTGCGCCAGCTATCACAAGCGCCCTGTCCGAACTCGACGCTGCGCTGCTGGTCGGCATGTCAGAGGACGAGTACTGCTCAGACTGCAACAGCCGGACGGCCGTTACCCGGGGCTGCGACTTCACACACCGGGGATGCCGCTACCAAGTGAAAGCTAACCGGCCGAGCGGCCGACCAGGGTCGTTCGTGACGCTGGTCGGCAAGGCGAACAACTACGATTGGGATAAGCTGATCTGGATCTTGTACGACCGTGGTTACACCATCCAGGAGGCATGGGAGTGGCACGTGGGCGAGTACCGGCGCCGGTTCGAGACGGTCGGCCGGCTGTCCCCCACGCACATGCGGCTTGGCCGACGACTCCTCCCAGGCGGTTGAAGCCGTTGCCCCGAGATGGTCGAAAGGACCTACGAAGACGGGCGCGACCGTCGAGTGCGATTGAGGATCTTCGCAGAACAGAACGTCCCGTCGAAAGATTCGCTGGATGCGGCCGTCTTTGCGCCGTGATCTATTGCTGTAGCGCGGTTCCCGTTGCTATATTGCTGGTGCGGAGGGTGTGTGCGGAGTATTTACCTTGACGAAAGTGCAGGAGAGGTGCTCGGAGGCCACATCATTGTTGTCGCCGGTTACGTGGGGTCGGACGAGGCCTGGTCGGCTTTCACTAGCGAATGGCAGAAGAACGTGCTCGACGCCTTCTCGCTTCCGTACTTTCATTCAACGGATCTGCGCTATCCGGAAAAGCGCCTTTGCAGGCATCTGGATTTGGCATCACGCAGCCGTCTATTGGCGGCGGCTTCTGATGTTGGCGCACGTTGAGGCTGGTTTTGGAGTCTACCTGCGTCCGAACGACTGGGAACAAATGACGACCAAAGCTGAACGCGCGAGATGGGGAGGTGCCTACGAAGTCTGCGTCCAGAACTTGTTGCCGACGTTTTCAGCGCATTTGGGTACGACGGAGAGAGTGAACGTTTTTTTCGAGGAGGGTCACAAAAACATCAAAGCTGCACTCCGATCGGTCGCCGATTATAAGCAAGCAACCGAGCCGGTTCAGTGGCCGGACATGGTGGGCGAGGGTCGGCCGTATGAAGGTGATGACATCGAAATACGAATGCGGAGTTCCTGCATGCGCGTTGGGCGGTTCGCGGCCGTGAAGAAGAAAGAATGTGTCGCCGTACAGGCCGCCGACCTCTGGTCTCACCTTATTACATCGGTGATGCGGAACGACGCTGGGGTCTTCTCCGGCGTTCTTGATTCATTGGTCCACAGAACGCCGCATGGTGTGAACGGGTTTGGTCCAGACAAGCTTCGTGAGCTTGTCTACAGCCTTAGGGAGCATGAAGTCGTTCAGAAAGGGCACCGCGAAGCCATGTATGAGATGAGAGGGGAACTGCACAGGCGCGGAATGACGACCCACCTCCTGCCATGGGGCGTGGTGATCGATAAAGGCGACTCTGGCGACGTTGAAGGTCGCAAGCTGCGGAGCGAGGTCGAAGCAATGAGGGACGCGTTCAAGGCCATCAAGGAGATTTAGGCGTTCCGCCTGCAATCCGCCGATTGACCTTCGGCAGGCGGAACGGTACTCGCACCGCTAGGGCGGACACTTCGCGAGTCTGGGGACGTGAATCGAAGGTCACCCGAAGGTAGATCAGGCGGTCTTGAGGGTGCCTATCACCCCGCATTGAGGCGAATCGTTCCACTCCGGAGTGGAATGAAGAGGGGGAAGGAAGGCCGGAAGTCATGAAAATAATGATCTGGGACGGAATAGGGCCGCGCCCTCTTTTCAGGGCTGTGATCGACAGCCGTCGACGATTAGGAACGATAAACGTCCTTTCGTCCCTCAATCCGCTTGGACGAGTCGCCTATAATTCCTTCTGGCGCCCCTCTCAACCTGGTGCGGTCAAGAAGCCGGGAGGGGCGTGTTCCGTCCGGGTGCGTATTCCGGGCGCTACCGATCACGATTCCGGGCCCTGCCGACCACCGTTCCGATGATCGGCGATGTAGGTGAGGCCCCTGCAGCAGGGACGAGGCAGAGAAAAGAAGACTAAGAAGAATAGGCATCTGAGAAGAGAGAACTCTCTGCTCGCGAAGTGATCGGTTTTGCCCCGGAATGCTGATCGGCGCGTTCCCGGAATGGCGATCGCCTTCATCGGAATACGCAGTCCGGGTAAGAACCGTCCGCCCAACTTCCGAGCGCGCCGTGATCCGGCCACGAGCCGCGCCAGTGGGCTGGCCGTTTCCCACATAGCCGATGAGCCGCCTTAAGGTGCGCGGTTAACCGTCCCCCCGTTGCTACCTGAGTGGCAGGCGCCGGATACGGATGCTTTCGCGATCCGCCGAGACGGCGGCGCCGCTGGAGAGCGCGGTCTCGCAATGCAGGCAGACCGATCGGATCAAGTCGGCCTGGCCTTGCGCATCCAAGCCTTGGACACGCAGCAACACCACCGAAGGACGCCCATGTCCGCTCACTGCAAGGTGCGCGTGGAAATCGTGGTCCAAAGTCACGCACACCCTTCCGTCGTTCCGGGCCTTTTCCAGAATCTGGATGTCCTCGGCGCGTTCCATTCCGATTTCGGAGACATGAACCGTGTCTAGCCCAGCCTGACGAAGGATCGCCGCCGCTCGCGGAGCGAGCCCCTGGTCCAACAGAATCCGATTCATGTCACGCCACGCGATCGACGCTTAGTCGCTCGTCGTCGACAGTCGCTGCTGCGTAGCGCAGGGCCTGCTGGAGGTCCTCGGGTTCGAGGAAGGGGTACTCGGCGAGCAGTGTGGCGCGGTCGGGATGAATCGCCAGCAGTTCGAGAACGCGACGAACCGTGATCCGCATCCCTCGGATGCAAGGTTTCCCACCGCATTTCCCCGGCTCAACCGTAATCCGATCAAACGGGTCTTCCGTCGCCATGTGCCCAGTTTAGACCATGCAGCCCCCTCCTGCTGCTACAATTCCCCCATGGTGCGGCGCCTCCTGACCTCCGCGGCGATCCTGCTCTTGTTCTCCGCCGCTTTGGGCTGGGCCATCCGCTTGCCCCGCCTGAAGCGCATTGCATCCTCGATTGGCGTGCTTCTCCAACTTTCGGGCGCTCCCGTGCCGGCGTCCTCCGCCACGCTTTCCGAGCACGAGTTGGAAGAGCTGAACTCCATGCCGCCGCAGCAACAGGCCGAGCGGCTCCTCGAGAGAACCATCAATCACTACGCCGGCGCTGGTGACGAACTCGCCCGGCGCCTCGAAAGCTGGAGCGGCAAGATCCACTCCACGCCCGAACTGGAACATTTGACGGACACGGCCTACTTTTCCAGTGACCTCCGCGTCCGCGCCGCCGCCCTCGAACTCTGGCTGGTCCGGGACGGCATCCGCAAGACGCCGCAGCAGGTGGACGATTTGATCCTCGAGGCGGCCGCCACCACCGAGCGCAGGTATTTCCGCCTTTCCACGTTGGGTATCCTCGGCAACCGCGGCGTCGAGCCTGAGAAAGTATTGCAGACGCTCACTTACTATGCGCATGACCCAACCGGTCCGGCGCGCGCGGCTGCCATCAACGGCCTGGGGCTTCTCGGAACCGAGGGCACCATCCCCGTTCTGCTGGACATCTTCCGCCACGATTCGTCCAGCGATCTGCGGGAGCGTGCCGCCTGCAATCTGGCCGATTCCGGAATGCTCTCCCGCGATCTCCGCCAGAAGGCCGTGCCCGAACTCATCGCCTTTCTCCAGGACCCGGAACTGGACCAGACCACCAGGAAATGGGTCTTGCAAGCGCTCCGGGAGATCACCCAGCAGAACCTCCCGGATAATCCGTCTGCCTGGCTCAGTTGGTACTCATCCCGCCCCGAGCGGTGAAGTGGCACAGGCATTCAGCCTGTGCGCCAGGCCTCTCTGGGACTTTTGCCACGAGCTCCTGCCCATCGTCTGGAGCATAGCCCAAAGTTCCCCTCGGTCCCCGCCATTCCCCAACTCCATCTCCCACCCCCTCAATCACTTGCCCCCCTGAACGACCCGCCGCTCGCCAGACCCATGCCTAACCTCCTATAGGGGCGAATCCCAGAAGAACCCGCCCCTCCGAGGTCACTTATGTCATCTGAACGACAAATCGAAGCCAATCGCCGCAACGCCCAGCGCTCCACCGGCCCCAAAACTCCCGAGGGCAAAGCCAAAGTCGC
>JBEKMO010000129.1:0-10928 GCA_050008465.1 Bryobacteraceae bacterium | reverse complement strand
TCGATCCCTTCGAGTCCGAGCGCGTCCCCCTTGCTCTCGGTGGCCAGGACCACGATCTGCTCCGGGGCTCGCACGGGCAACGGGCGGTGGAAGCCATTCTCGACACTGAACATGGCCGTATTCGCGCCAATCCCCAGCGCCAGGGTCAGAACCACCAGGCAGGTGATTCCGGGGCTTTTCCGCAACTGCCGGACCGCGTACCCAAGATCTTCGAGCAAGATCCGCATGGGGATCCCTCAGTGCATCTCCATCACCACACCACGGTATGCCCAACTGCATGCAACAACAAGGGGCCGCATCCCCGGCGCGGGACGCAACCTGCCCACATCCGGGAATCCCTGTCCGAAATCGGACAGCCCATGCCCCATCGGAGGACAAACCCGGGGGAGTGAATCGCGGCAGAACAGAGAGTCTCGGCCCGTGGCGCAGCCTGGCAGCGCGCTCGCTTAGGGTGCAAGAGGTCCCGGGTTCAAATCCCGGCGGCCCGCCCGCTCGTCGTTGGCCCCCCGCGCGCCTCGCCTCCCAGCCGATGCAACCTTCTGCAGAAGCGGGGTATCTGTGTCTATACTGATCCCATCTGGGAGGAGGATTCGGCAACGCAGGGATGCGACCGGAGCGCCGATCCAGCGGCCGGAAATGGCGGGGCGGCGCCAGCCGCCCCCAAGAATACAGTCATGCCCGAATGGTCTTTCTAACGTCCTGTCTTGCCGCGCCGCTTGCTATAGTGCTCGTAAATCAGCGGGTCAATCGGCTCATTCACCTTAACTCTTGCAGAAGGCGATCTGGTCGTAGAGCGGATCCGGGACGTTGTCTCCGTCGGTCAGTAGCAGCGTGATCGTGAGCGTCACTAGGTATGCACACGGTTTCAGCTTGGACACCGTAAAACCCGAGGGAGTGGCCGTCCCGAAATAGTCGCCGACCTCGGGTATGGCAGGCAGCGTAAAGTTGTAGGGTCCTCCGGGACCCGTCATGACGATGCTGACCGAATCGAGGTTGGGGTGCGCTGCTGTGAACAGAACGGTCAGCGTGTCGCCGATTTGGGAGCAGGGATGGGCCTTCAGTTCTGCAATATCGAGCATGCGGACCGCAAGCTGATCCGGGGTTTGCAGCCCACCGTCCCAGTCGGTGTGGAGCGTGATGTTGTGGTACAACGTGTCGTCGATTGCAATGTGTACGCAGGTACCGCCGTCGGTCTCTGATCCCGGTACGCCCTGTTGGCGGACGCGCATGCGTATCCCGAAATAGACGTCTTGCACGAGCGGGTGCGCCGCGGGGCTGCCCGCGATCACACCTGTCTCGTCGTCGGAGGTGAACGGAGCAAGCGACTGCGTGATGAGCTCAATCATGTTGCCGTTCGAGACGAAGGCGCCCGCGGGCGACAGCCAGTTGTTCTCTTGCGGCACCTGGATCCAACCGTCGACGCTGATGGTCGCCGCAACCTCGTCCGGCAACGGGGGCCCGTTGACAATGTACTTCTTCGTTTCGATGCCGGGAGGGACAAATATGTGATGTTCCCAATGGCCGAGCAAGGTCTTGCCGATCTGCGCCGGCAGAACGGCGGTCCAGGGGCCGGTCAGGTTGCCGGCGGCATCCGTCGCAGCCGTCTCGAAACGGTACTCCATCGGCAGGCCACCGAGAGTCTGGGTAACGATGCCGTTCAGCCGCACCGTATTGAAGAAGGCGCGGTTGTCCCCGATTGTGAGTCCGTTCCCGCCCAACACGCTGTCGATGTTGGTCAGGTAGTCATAACCTCCGATCGAGGTGAACTGGGGAAAGAGGCTCGGCGGGCATACGCAAATGCAGAAGCGCCGGCAGATGCTGAAGCAGATCCAGTGACAGAGCTGCAGACAGAAGCGCTCGACCTGGAACTCCTTGAGGAGCGACGCAAAGGTGTCGGCGTCCTGTGCGCGCACCGCATCCACGAAGCGCGCGATAACGCCTTCCTTGGCCGCCAGTTGTGACGCACTCCGGGCAAAGGCGCGCATCTCTTCGATGGAGGTGTCGGCCAGAAGCGGGAGAGCACGGCAGAGCGGCAGGCAGACCAGGATGCAGTGCCAACTGCAGATCCACTCGCAGATGTAGAAGCAGTTACCGTCTTGCCCAAAAATGTCTGTAATCGTTCGGCAATCCTGGGCCACGGCCGCACTGATCACAGTAGCGAGCTTGGCGCTGTCCCGAAGCAGGGCGCGAACTGCCGCACCGGCCGTGGCCAGTTCGCTAACGAATTCCCGGATGGGACCCCGCGGCGGTGCGCAGACGACCTCGCACACCAGCCGCCAGCGAATGACACAGGCCCAGTGGCACAGAAAATGGCAATACCGCTGGGCTTTAAGTTCTTTGACCAGGCTGGAGAAGCCTCTGGCATCG
The DNA here is from genome assembly GCA_050008465.1 of Bryobacteraceae bacterium. Classification (GTDB taxonomy): domain Bacteria; phylum Acidobacteriota; class Terriglobia; order Bryobacterales; family Bryobacteraceae; genus Fen-330. The sequence continues at coordinate 8,561 of JBEKMO010000129.1, read as the reverse complement.
CGATCCAGAACCGTGGTGGCGAGACGTTCGATCAGCTCCTCGTCCCCGGTAATCCTGGCGACAAGATCGGCGAACTTGGGAACGTCCTCAACGGTGAGGGGTTCTTTTGGCGGCCCGCAGAGTTCGATGCATTCAAGAACGCACTCCTTGCTGCGGAGCCAGAAACACACCAGATCGCAGTCGGTGATTTTGAGGTTGGCGAGGAGACGCTGAAAAGACTCCGCATCGGCCGCCCGGAATGCATCGACTGCGGCCCGGAATATCGTCTCCTCTTGGGCTACGAGACCGACCGCTTGGCCAGCTTTGGTAAGACTGGTGATCACGTCTTGACGTTCAACTGGTTCGTTCATATTGACCTCCTTTTTTACCGCGTGAAAGAGGACTGGATCCGCCATGGCAGACGGCCGCCAATCCCGTTCTAAGCATGGATTTCCGTTTTGGAACCCAGGTTGCAGTCAGTATACACCCAATTGACTCCGCTGGTGCCCCTTTTTATTTTCTATTTTTTATCATTATGTTGTATTTTTTCACCATGAAGTACCGAAAAACACGGAAGTGCCTCATTCCAAGCGATTCTTTATACACCCCTCCGTGTCCCTCGTTCCCTCGATTTGTTCGCTTGCCCGCCGCCGCGCTCTATCCGGCCGGCAAGGGCAGCGTGGCGATCCGCCACACCATGCTTCCAATCAATCGGCCACCCGTCTTCACCAGCCGCTGCCGCAGGCTGGTCTCCAAGCAGCAAATCACTGCGGATAACGCGAGCGTATTGGCCGCTGCCGACGAGTTCGTGCGAAGTCTGGGAGCACTACCCCTTCTCGTGCTCGTTTCCGCGCAGGCATCACCGAGCGGATTCACGCTCGGGAACCACATTGACGGTATCAGGCGGCGAAAGAGCACCATGGATAGTTTTGTAGTTGCCCGCTGCTTCCGGGCTCAACAGGGTTCAACTGGTTTCAACCGGCCGCCCGTATCTGCTTGAAACGTAAGCAGTTGAAAATAGGGCATTTTCGGAAGAGGCCCAAAACCGCCTTGGGCGCAGGGGGTCGTTGGTTCAAATCCGACCGCCCCGACCAATCGGAATCAAGGGGATATTCGCAAGCGGTACCCGGTCGGGATGTTCACATCTTCGAGCAGGTTGTGAATGGCGTAGGGACTCTGCGGCGATCCCGACAGCACCCGGCCGATCACCCGGAAGGATTCCGAAATCCCCGACCCGGAGTCGATGTGGACTTCGGCGGTTTGTGATTCCGCCGGAGATCCGCACAGGGTGATGTGCAGAACCGCGACTTTGTCCTGGGATTTGAAGCTGCCCGTCGGATCGCAGGTTGGCGACTTGACCAGTGTGAGCGGAACAGGACGAAACCTACCCTGGGCCCCGGCGCGGTTGAGCTGATCGCGGATGGCGGGATCCATCTCGAAGACCGCACCGGAGTCCGCGAGCGCAAGCACCCTGCGAACGTAGTTGAAAGCTGTCCATTGGGGGAGCATCGTCGCGCTCATCTTTGCGTACACGTTCAACAGCGATGCCTTTACCGGATCATTGAGGCTGTTGTACAGACCGATCCCGCTGCGTCCTCCAACATTGGACCTGTTCAGCAGGTCTTGCAGGTTCTGCCGGAGGGCCTGGAATGGCGGAGCCTGGATACCAACGGCTCTTTTTGGATCTACGCGGCCCTGCGGTTCGCACGAACCGTCGGGCCCTGGAGGGATGAGCTCGATCATTACGGGAGTCGGATCGCCGCCGCGGACACTAACATAGACGACGTTCGGACAGTAGCCGTCCGACGCCGCTTTCACCGTGTAGTTGCCGGGTACGATGCCGGAGATCGCGAAGCCGCCGGAGGGGTCCATGACCCGGATGGTACGAAGATCGAACCTGCCGGACAAGGTGATGGTGACGCCGGAGGCGAAGCCGCCTTTCCCGGACACTCGTCCGACCACCCCACCTTCACCCGACGGCGATTGCGCATGAACGAGGAAGGATCCGGCCAGGCAAAGCACGGCCGCACCCGCGACGGAAGCAATACTACTCGATCTTGGCATCCGGTTCCACCCGTAGAAATCCATAAACAGCCGATGAATCTCCGAAACCCACGAAGCCGATGGACCCGAAGGGAAACTCCCCTTCCGGATACGTGAAGACGCTGCTGAACCTCCGCGCATCGGACACGCAGGTTATGTCGTGGGCGATGCGGCTGCCCACGCCGCGGACCTCCACCGTGTAGACGCCCGATTGACAGCTCCGGTCGAAGATGTGCTCGCGGTGAGTCTGTTCCTGGCGGCCCTGCCTGAGGCGATAGAACTCCAGGAAGACGCCTCCCGGCGCTTCTCGCAGATCGAAGCGATACCCGCTCTCCAGGTCCGGCTGGACCCGCACACACCAGGCAGCCCGCAGCCCCTGATATAACTGCACGGAGAATGTCGCCGCGAAATTGTAATACCTGCCCGCATTGCGCGGGACTCCGATTCGATTCCCCTTCACGAGGATTCCCGGATCGCTTTGCAGGTACACTGGACCGGTCCACTCCGGTGGCGCGTTCCACTCGTCGCGGTTCGACCACTTATCCCCGTCGAACCGGAACTCAAAAAGACCGCGAGAGGTGGCTGGCTCCGGCCACCAGCCCACCTTGATCAGGACCGCTTGCCGCACCGGCAATGAGAGGAGCATCCAAAAGGTCAGAACGACGACAACCACGAGGGTCGCCCCCGCGGCCAGCCATGGGATGAGCGAGCGGCTCTTGCTCGATTCCCTGCGCTGTTTATACCTCCGGCTCTCGCGTATGAACTCCGTCTCTTCCGGCGTGAGATCTTCCGCGCGCGATTTCGACCACTCTTCGGCCTCGCTCAAAGGCTGGCCGGAAAGCAGATCATCGGGATCCCGCGTGCGCCTCCAATCGGCGAGGTTAGGGGCTACGCGTTGGCGCCAGGCGAGGAACGCCCGCGATGCGCCTAGTTCGGTCTTGAACCGTTCCCAGTGGGTGAGCAACGCCGGATCGGCGAGGGCAACAGAATCACCGGAACCTTTCTCATCCCGATTCAGGGTGATGAGCCGCAGGCCGGCGAGCTTGGTGAGCAATTCGTCGTCCGCCGGCAGGTCCGAGCAGTTCACCTTCACGATGGAGTCGGGTGACAGGCCGGGCTCTCCGACCCGGACCAGGCGCAGGAGCAACCGCATGGCAGGTCCACGACGGTATTCGTCCAGTTCCAGGAACGCACGATCCGCCGCCGCGGCAATGGCGCTCGGATCGGACGCGATGGTCTGGTACATGGGGCTCGTCACCGGAGCGAGCTGGGTCATGAGATCCGCCAGCCGGTTGAGTGCCGCGACCATCGTCTTCCACAAGGGCTGATCGGAGCGATCGCGCACCGCCACACGCTCGCCGTAAGCATAGGCGGGCACGTAAGGCACAACCAGGTCGCCGAACGGAGAATCGTGCCAGGTAAAGGCGGACGGACAGAGTGGACCGAATACCGAGTTGAAGCGGCTGGCGAAGGCCTTGAGCTTGTCGTCCTCGGCATTCTCGATGCGGCTGGGTACAAAGACTTGGTGCAGTTCCCTGCTCTGGCGTCCTTTCTCGATCAGGTCGCGGTCGGCGAGGCTCCTGCCCATGCGGAGTGAGCCCTGGATGTTTTGTTCGTTGGCCGCAACGAAGCTGACGACGACGTCGGCGAGGTGGTAGGTACAGACTCCGCTCATTTCCGTGACGCCGGTGCGGCTGTCGATCAGGACGACGTCGGCCGATTCGTCGGCCTGCTGGCGGAACCATTCGAAGAAGGTCTCGCCGTCATAACGCCGGTAGAAGTCCTCCCAATCGAAGGACAGGACCTTGTGCGCATATTCGCGAAATGCCCCGCCGGCGCGTTTGCCCGCGGGGATGATCCGCAAAGAGCCGCCCGAGCGGTTGCTGTAAATAGGAACGGCGAAGCGCTCGAGCGGTTCCACGGGTAGCCGGGCGATCCTCTGCTCGAGAGATATGCCGGCGCCGCTCTGCAGAACGGCCGCGGATTGAAGAGAGGCCGGCGCCCGCAGTTCTGCGGTCTCGCCCGGCGGGGGCTCCGTTTCTGTCCCGAAGGATACGGATGCCGCGAGCGTCCGCAGTTCCATGTAGCTGTACAGCAGGTCGACCACGCCGCGCGCTTCCATGGCGGCATCGGCGCGGAAGCCTTCGCGGGTGCCGTCAAAGAACTTCTCGAGCCCCGGAGCTTCGAGGTCGAAGTCCACTACCAGGACGCGCAGCCCGCGGCCGAACAGGATCTCGGCGATGTTGGCCAGGGCCATGGAGCGCCCGACTCCGCCCTTGTAAGAGTAGAACGTGTAGATCACAAGCTGGCGGCCTCTAATCGCCGAGATGCCGGAACGCCCGGGATCCCTCGGGCCAGGCGTTGTCTGGCAGGACTTTCCACAAGGTGCTTCTCACATAACGTTGCAGTTCGATGGGCGTGGTGATGAGTTTACAGAGTTCGTCGAAGTCGTTTTCGTACCGGTAGGAGAATTCGCAATCGACGCGCTGGCGGATGCGGAATGTCAGTTCGTCCTTGAATTCCAGGCCCGACGTGATCTTCACCAGGAATGAGCGGGGATACGCATCGAGCAGCGAACGGCGGTAGGCATCGAAGAGCGCCGGGTGGCACATGGAGATGACGTCCATGATGACCACGCAACCCTCGCGCCGGAGGGCGACGAGTTGCTTCCGGGCCTGGGCATCGGTGAGTTGCAGGATGTCGATGAATTCCGGAACCAGTGGCCGGGGAACAGTGCCCAATTGTTGAAGTTCGGTGCGCACCAACTGGTCCAGGGTGGTGGCCATGCCCAGCGGCTGCCAGGACTCGCGGCTCGGACCGTAGCGGTCCACCCAGCCCGGGGTCACGAGGACATTCTGGCGAATCCGGGTGAACAGGGCGGACAATTCGTCGGGGGCCGGAAACGCGGACCCATCCTCAAGCTGGCTGGCTTGTTGCCGCGTCATGACCACGAGGACTATGGGGACCGGAACGCCGGCAACTGCCTGCGGCAGCTTCCGGTTCCAATCCGCAATGATCTGCGAGACGAACGGCTGGTGCGCTTCGAGCACATCCTTCCACGCGCTCGTCGAATTGGGGAAGCGGCCGGCGAGGAGGCCGGCGGCCAGAGTATGCACCGGGCCGCGGCCGTTGCGCTCCTCCTCCGCCACCGCCTCCACCAGGGATGCGATTGCGAGATACAGCTCCGGGGGCCGGTTCAACCGGGCGCGAGCGGCGGCATATTGCTGGAGCTTGGTGACCAGCGGCTCATAGTGCGCCGGCAGGTTCGCGTCCACCAGCCTGGCGATCGCGGCATCGACGTCATCCCAACCCTGGTCTAGCCCGGTCAGAATCTGTGCGAAGGCACGCGTCTCATCCTGCCGGAAGTCGACGCGGTGAAGGGTCCCCAGCGCCGCCGGCAACTGCGCCGCCCCGGTCTCCGGACCGAAGACCGGGATGAGAGTCTTACGCAGCCGGAGGGCCTCGTCAATCTCCATGGCGACCGGCGCGGAAACCATGGATGCGGGCGTCACCAGGAGAATGAGCGCTTCGGAATCGCGAATCGCCTGTTTGACGCTCTTCATCCAGTCGGTGCCGGCGACCATCTCCTCGGAATCGAGCCAAGGCTCACGACGGGCGTCGCGGAGGGCGGCCAGTAACCGCAGCGCCCGGTCGCCTCCGTCGGCGCGAGCGTACGAAAGGAACGCCGTGATCATCGGAATGCGCTTCTCGTCGATCTATTGAAACACAATTCGCGATTCGCGTGAAGCCATAAATGGGCGGAGTTCCCGGTCTGGTTCATCAAGTTGGAACGGCGCGTTCTTCCAGTTTACTCCAACTTAGCCGGTCCTCCTCAGTCTGATAACATAGCCACAGGAGTGCGGGAGCGCGCAACGATAGCGGTGGCTGCGCCCTGCTGATCCTCGTCTTCGGAGGCATTTTTCTCTTCAACTTCTCGCCGCTGCTGTTCTACTTGGCACTGGGAATCCTTGGCGCACTGATTCTCGTACTGCTGGGTGTTGCCATCGCGCCGGTGTTGCAGACCCGAGGCTTCGCCCGCTTCCTGCTAGCGGGGGCGCCGGCGCAGACCGCGGCCATTGCGCTTGGACAGCACGGGATCGGTAGATGCTTCACTGCGTCCGCCGCCTGGTTTGCCGGGCTCGCCATGTTCCGGCCTGAGTTTTGTATTTTCAATCCAGGAGCGGGTTCCCAAGCCGGGCGTTGCGGATTATCTTCGCTCGCCTGTTGCTGCCAGGGACCCTATTCCGCCGATTGCTGCTGGGAAATCATTAGGGCTGTATCGGCAGTGCTCCGGCGAGAAGATGCTCAGGACTGCGCAACTCGGCGGCGCCGGAGTATTGCCGATGCGGCGATTTGTACTGAACCCGCTATGGGAATTCAATCGTAACCTGATGTATCAAAAGGAGTTGATCGGTTCGTTGGGGGCCGAGCGGTGAAGGACGAGCATCGTTCTTCATGCTACTCCCGCGAAGCTGGTTAGTACAAATCCCCTTCTCACAAGCAATCTGCTGCTCGGCGGTGCCCCCGCCTTCTTCAGGTTCGAACCGACGTCACTATCCTGTTCTGCGAAACTAGTGCGACCCTTCGGACTCCACTACTGCCACATTGAAGCGGGCACTGGCAGGAAGACTGCCTCCACGGAGAGCCGCGCCCAGCCGTTGCCGACGTTTTCGCCAGTACCGCGTAGAGCCCCCGGGGAAGGGGTTCGCCTGTTTGTGAGGCGCGCGCTTTACGGACGGGCTGGAATCTTGCTTGTTGAATCTTGAGGTTTTCGACAGCTACGAAATCGTCTGCAGACCACCATTGTGAGTGTAGAGAACTTGGCCGTGACTTATTGATTCAGTGGATGTTATGGAAATGGTGGAAATCAACGTACCCCCGCCTTGGGCGCAGGGGGTCGCCAGTTCAAATCTGGCTGCCCCGCCATTCTGAAATTCTCCATAAGGGGATCGACGGCGCGAATTCGTGGCAGGCTCCGCGTACCGATGGTTTGCGTGGGCGTGGGAGGCTTGCCGGTTTGCCGACAAGGCAGGTGGAAGTGCTCAAAGGTCAGCTCGTAACCGGCTCGATCCTGTCCAGGGGCCGCATGACTATGCGGAAATTCAGATCGCAGTAGTTTATCTCCCGTCGGCGGGCTCTCCGAAAACCATAGCCAAAGCTGAGGGTGCCTACGCACCAAAGGAGGACCCACTGCCAGCAAGGGTCACGTCGGGCCTTGTAGTACCGCCGGTCTGACAGCCGGCGGCGGGTACCCTTCGTAGGCGCCACCGAGGCCCATCAACCGCGCCAATGGCCTGCACTTCTGACGCCTTGCCGACGCCAAACTGTCCGAGGGGTGCGGCCTTCTCATCCCGCGTTGCGCCAAACCGCAGGCTTGGCGTGGATGAATCTCCATCCCCCACACTTTCTAACTCCCGCGCTCCGTGCCGCCGGAATCGCTCCGCCCGCTCTCATGCAGCACCGCGCTCACATCCGCGCGGGACGCGCGCAACGCGGGCCATACGCCCACGGCGATGCCGGTCGCCAGCGCGGCCGCCAGAGCGTACGCAAAAACCCTCCAGTCGAAACTGAAGTCCAGCAGCACGGGGATGTTCGTTTCCACCGGGATCGCGCTCACGGCGTCGCTGGCCCAGGCCCCCAGAATCACCCCGCGCCGCCCGGATGGCCATCTCCCGCTGCCGCCCCATCGCCCGCACCAGCAGGATGTTCGCCACGTTCGTGCAGGCCAGCAGCAGGACCAGCCCCGCCAGAATCAGGAACAAACCCGCGATGAAGGGCATCCTCTCGGCCAGCCGGGGCAGAGGCAGGGGCCGGGCCCATTTCTCGGGCAGCACCCGGACGGTGATGCCCTTGTCCGTGGCCGGGTTCTCCTCCGCCACCCGCCGGGCAATGACATCCACCGAGCTCTGCGCCTGCGCCAGGCTCACCCCGGGCTTCAGCCTCCCCAGCACGGTCAACAGCCGCAGGTGGCGATCGCTGAACATCCCGCCCAGGTCCCAGCTCTCTTGCTGGGTCATGTAGTTCAGCGGCACATAGCCATCCATCTCGGTGTTCGAATACACACCCCGGAACGCCTTGGGCGCGACACCCACCACCGTGGCCGCTTTCCCATCCACGCGCACCCGCCTGCCGATCACCCCGGCGTCGCCGCCGAATCTCTTCTGCCAGCACGAGTACCCCAGGACCAGCACGATCTCCGCCCCCGGCTGCTCGCCCTCGCCCGGCAGGAAGAACCGCCCGGCAGCCGGTTTGATCCCGAGAACCGAAAAGTAGTTTCCGGTGACGTAGCTGTAGAAGAACTGGCTGGCCTTGCCGCCAGCGCTCAGTCCGCCCAGGCCCATGTTGTAGGCGAACAGATTCGAGAACGCTTCCGCCTGTTTCCGGAAATCCGCCAGCGCCGGATACGAGAATCGGTACTCGATCCCTTCGAGTCCGAGCGCGTCCCCCTTGCTCTCGGTGGCCAGGACCACGATCTGCTCCGGGGCTCGCACGGGCAACGGGCGGTGGAAGCCATTCTCGACACTGAACATGGCCGTATT
>JBEKMO010000128.1:0-10435 GCA_050008465.1 Bryobacteraceae bacterium | reverse complement strand
AGAACACCATCGTCATCATGACCTCGAACCTGGGCGCGCGGTTCCTGGAGAAGAAGTCCGGCATGGGCTTTTCGGCGCCGGTGGGCCAGGGCATTGCGCAGAAGGTCGAGGACATGGTGATGGCCGAGGTGAAGCGGGCGTTCAACCCCGAGTTCCTCAACCGCCTGGACGAGGTGATCCTGTTCCAGTCGCTCACCGACGAGGACCTGATCCAGATCATCGGGCTGATGGTGGGCCAGATCAACCAGAACCTGGTGGCCAAGCAGATCACGATCCGGCTGATGGAGGACGCGGCCAAGTACATTCTGGAAAAGACCTGCAACGACCGCAGCTTCGGCGCGCGGCCGTTGCGGCGGGCCTTGCAGAAATACATCGAGGACCCGCTCTCGGAAGCGCTGATCCAGGGCTCGCTGCCGCGCCCGGCGGAGCTGGAGATTTTCCTGAACGACGCGGGGATCTACTGCCGCCCGGTGAAGGAAAGCAAGGAAGGCGAAGAAGTCACCGTAGGCGCCGAAGGCGAAGCTGCCGCGAGCACGCCGCTGTATATGTTTTGAACGGGGAGTCCGCGCCGCCCGTCGGCGAGTAACCTGAAGCCTGCGGTGGCCTCACCGCCCTGATCACACGGGCATGATCCGAGCGGAGGCACCCGGGAAGTCCCGATCCTCGTTGTAGTTCCGCCAGAGAGCCAGACGGTCGCGAAAAACATCAAGGGGCTCAGTGATCCGCTCTTCGCGCGTGAGTTCCCGGAGATCCAAAGTGACGATCTCGTATCGCCTGTCTCGCTGCTCGTAGCGGACCGCTCGATTTCCCTCGCCCGAGGGAAACCAACGCTCCAGAAACTTCATGTTCGTCTCCTCTGCGGCTGACTTGAGACGATCCATCTGCCACTCGGTGCGCCCAAGATCATTGATGAATGCGGGCGTCTTGTAACGGGTGACGATATTGAAACTGGACGGCAGCCCATCCAACCGCAACCGCTGGAGATTCAAGGAACTGCCGATCCAGAGGTTGAACACAGAAGAGTTGCGGTTCACCCGGTCGCCGTAGGTCATCGTGAGCTCGAGCGACGAAGTCTTCCGCAGCCTGAAATGGTCTCCCTGCAGCTTCAAATTGAGCGCCACGACGTCCAGCGGTCCCGTCAGATCGGTCTCGTTGCCGGACCGGGTACCACGCATCAAAGACGACAAGATCCCCGAACGCCCGGCAGAGAACCAGAGGTGCAATCGGTTCCATTCCTGGATCGCGTCGCACAGAATCAACAGAAAGGTCAAAGGCTCCTTTCGGAACTCCACTACCTCCGTGAGCTGGCTGTGAACGGCGATGGCTCGTCTCGCGGCCTCGTAGCCGCGCACGCTCTGACCGTGCTTTGAGATGCGCTGGAGCAGACCTCGCAAGAGTTCTTCGCCCAAAGGGCCGTGATCCAGCCCGGGAACCTGGACGGCGGCAATGCCTCCAGCGGCCAGGTTCGCGCTCAGGCGTTTCAGTGCTTCGTCGATGTCCGCACCAAGACGCGCGATGTTCTCTGATCGCTCGTAAAAACCCAGCGCTTCTCGCGCGCCCCTGAGCACCTCCACGGAGTAACCGATGTCATGCAGCAGCGCCGCGACGTACCACTCCCGCAGCACTTCTTCCCGGGTCTTGAAGCCGAGCAGATCCCGGACGAGGGCGTAGAGCGGGAGCCCTTCCTCAACCCGGGTCTCAAGCAGCAGGTGGCCCAGAAAACAAACTTCGATCGCGTGGAAGAAGTGGTCCCGGTAGAAGGGCTTCAGCGCGTGCAGGGCAGGTTCGTTTCGCGCCGCATGGAGGAGGTGCGCCCGCAAATCCAGCCGCGGTTCGATGCCGAGAACATCGTGGCCATACTGCGACACCGCCCACACCATCGCTTCGATTGCTTCATCGTCCGCTGGCATGTCGGTCAGTACGTAGTGAGCCACATGGGTACAGTAACGAAAGTGGCGCAGGCGTTCCGCCGGGCCGCAGTTGGGTGACCGGAGTTGTTGCCCGCGCTTCTTCCCTATGGCCCATTCCCGCCAGAAATCATGTGCGAAGTAGCAGGCCAGGGATCTCTTGTTCAACCGGTCCGGTTGTGCCCTCGGAAGAAAGAGACTCTTGATGTCGTCCAAGGCGCGATAGTCTGCTTCCAGCGGCTCCCTGGGCACCGCCTCTCCGTGCCGCACCCACGCCGAGCGCCACTCAATGAGCTTCGCCAGGCTCTCAAACCGCTCCCGTAATCCAGGCTCCCCGGAAGTGCGACAGGGTGGGATAGTTCCCCTTATGCGAACCGGACACAGCGCACCGTCCGCAGGGAAGTGAAGACGCCTCCGAACCCGATCCGGCCATGGTGCATCCTCGTCCCTTACCTTCTCCGGCAAGCCAATGTGTGCCTCGATGAATTCGATGATCGATTCGAACGGCATAGGCCAGACGATGCAATCAAGCAACGCCTGGCGGTCGCGATCAAGCTCGCCTCTCGGCGCCCCCGCTTTGACTCGAAGGGCGTCGCATAACCCCTTGCCCTTCTCACGCTGGTAACTCGCCCATGTGAACCAGAGATGCGCGAGGGCCGGAATCGCAAACATAGATTCCAGACCATCCTCGATCAGAGCACGGCTTGAGAGCACTCGGGGCGAGACCAGAACCAGTCGATAGGATTTGAGTACATTCGGTTCGGCTTGGCGGTGCCAGACGTCAAAGGCCAGGACTCCAACCAGCCTCCCGGTGCTTTCCGCGGGACCATAGACGTAAAAGTTGGGTCGTCCTGGCTCTTGCTCCTCACGCAGCAACTCCTGAAACCCGCTGTCGCTCAGCAGTTTGCCTGCCGATAGGGAAGCTGCCTTATCTGTGCTCTCGCACTCAATTGTAGCCTTCTGTCCCGCGAGGTCCACGAGTCCGACAGAATCGGCTTCGGCCACAACCAAAAGCGATCCCAAGAAGTCGTGAATGCACCATCGCTCGCCACGCACGATCTCCAGGAAGGTCTGGCCATAGTCCCCCGCAGCGGAGCTCATCGTCCCTCCCAGCCCCTCAGGAGCGCCCCGACTATTGCGCTTGCCGGCGCAGGTTTCTGGATCCATGTGAAAACGCCAGGCTTGACGAGCTTCTCTGCCCGCGCTCTAAGATGGGGAAGTGCCCTCGCCGTAAAGAAGACCGTGGGGATCGTTATGAACTCTTCGTGCCGCTCGTTCAAGACCGCCGCCAAGAGATTTACACCGCCTTCGAGATCCTGGGCGCGCTCAATTTGCGCGTCCAGTTCGTCAATCTCGAGGCGGAAGCCCCTGATTCGCTCTTCGGCTTCAGTTCCAGTCTGGGTCCTGCACTCCTTCAGCTCCCCTAGCATCTCGCGCCTGCTTTTCTCGAGATCCTCGAGTGTCCCCAGTTCCTCCTCGTTCCTCGGGAGCATGATGTCAACGATCAAGCCCCGGAGGTCCAGAAACCTCGTCTGTAACACCTCTGTCGCTTCCGCCACGTGATGCTTCACGATGGTCGCGACCTTGCGCGGCCTGAGTTCCCAGGGAAGCAGCTTCTCGAGCAGCGCAGTCAGCTCCTTATCGTTTTCAATCAGCAGTATCGTGAATTCGTTGTCGCTCATCGTTCTTCCGTCCCTAGGCGAGTGGCAGAGTGACCGTGACCCTGGTCGCGAAACGAAGGCTGGGACCCCGCGGATCCGGATCCGCTCGATAGCTTTCGATATCCAGCGAGCCGCCATGTGCCTCGACATCATGGATCGCGATGGAGAGCCCCACTCCGAATCCACGCCTTTCGCGCCTCCGGTCAACCACTTCGCCCCTCTCCCCTATCTCCCGAATTGCTCTGAGCTTTTTCTCGGGGATGCCAACGCCAAAATTGTCAAAGACGATCACCGCGCTTGCGTGCACCACGCTCATCCGCACCCAAACCGTATGGTCCCTGAAACTGTACTTGATGGCGTTGTCGAGCAGGTGTCGCAGCGCAATCCGAATCTCCGGTTCTGAGACCCTACAGAGAACCTCGAAGGTGGGCAAGTCCACGGCGATCTTGCACTTCTGATGCTCAGCAAGGGGCTTCATCTCCTCCGCCAGCCGTTTTGCGATCTCCCTGATGTCCAGGATGCGCCGCGGCCGAGGGACTCTGGCGAGGATTTCTGAAATCTCGCTTTCCGAATCGGAAATCCTATCCTTGACCCGCTCCATCAGGGCCGCATAGTCCGGATCATCGCCGCTCGCGCCCCGCAATTCCGCCAGCTCGATGTCTGACAACGCAATCTGGAGAGGGGTCCTACTGGCGTGGGCGGCGCGTCGTGCCTGATCTGCGAAGCTCCTGCGGTCGGCGTCGATCTGAAACAGAAGCTCGCGCATGTCGGCGCGCAGGCCCACGACATGACAAAAGTCGGCAACGAATTTCCGGATTTCCTCGGAGCCGAGATTGCCGCGTAGAAGCAGAATCGTCGAGATGCTCCGGCTCTCCAGGCCCTTGTAGTCGCACTTGTAGATGTATCCGCCCTCAGGTATCCCGAAGGCTTCGCGGGCTTCGGAAGCACAAGAAAGGTCCTGAATAGGGGTCAGTTCTTCTGTCGGGATAGAGACGCAGATCTTGACGGGCACGCGGCGCGCCGCAGACAACTCAACCAGTTCGCCCGCACAGACCTGCTGCACGTAGCGAGGGCCTGCGCGTGAGTAGATGTCGACTTGGTTCACGTCGGCAACGGCATCGAGTGCGCGAGTCACACCAGCCACGGCCCACCACCAGGCATCCTGGCGCGCAGTGCCGGGAAGGAGCGCGTCGCCGATTTGGCTGAGGATTCTGTCCTGCGCTCCACTCACAGTGCGCGCGTAAAGTTGCGTGAGGAGCGATTCCATCATCCGTCCAAACCGGCAAAACCTGTCCCACCGATCCCGCAGAGTCGGCACGTCCGTGTTCTTCCCGTCCTGATCTTCGCGAAGAATTCCCTCGAGCTCGCTCTTAAGCGGCTGCTGAACCTCCTGCTCGAGAACGGAGCAGATGTCCGCGATCTGGTTCCCACTCCGGGGGTCGAAAGTATCCCACCGCACGGTCACGTGCTCCGCCTTCAGACACTCCCCCCACGAGACGTTCGCGTCCTTCACGACAATCTGGCCGCCGAGTAAGACGCCGAGCAGCCTCCCGCCAACCCTCAGCGGGTAGGTCATTTCCCACAATTGCATGTAACAGCGGTACAGCGCAGGATGAACCAATTCATTGCCGTAGTACTTTATCGCACAGCCGGCGTCGAAACGCTTGCAGAGAGCATCATACTTCGATTCGTTACGGTAAGCCCGGCAAAATGGATGAAAGAACTGGCGCTCTCCCAAGTGGCCTCGGGCGTCGCCACGTTCGATGTTGTCGACGGTCGCGGGCAGGCTTTTCGGGAAGAGGACCGACACGCCGGCGCCAATCGCGTAGCTGAAGCCATTCAACAGGTGCAGGAGCGCATCTTCGCCGATGAGACCCAAGAGGTTGACCGGCTGAACCGCACTCCAGTACTGCTGTAGGTCAATTGGCATTCGTCTGGTTCCTCAATTCTCCTGGCACTCACGCGTTGCCAGTGGAACAAGCAACATACCCAAAGCGCGCTGCAAGTCACACTCCTTATTACTTCATTGCCCATGCGAAGTCAAGCCCGAGTTCCTCAACCGCCTGGACGAGGTGATCCTGTTCTAGTCGCTCACCGACGAGGACCTGATCAAGATCATCGGGCTGATGGTGGGCCAGATCAACCAGAACCTGGTGGCCAAGCAGATCACGATCCGGCTGATGGACGACGCGGCCCGGTACATTCTGGAGAAGACCTGCAACGACCGCAGCTTCGGCGCGCGGCCGCTGCGGCGGGCCTTGCAGAAGTACATCGAGGACCCGCTTTCGGAAGCGCCGATCCAGGGCTCGCTGCCGCGCCCGTCGGAGCTGGAGGTGTTCCTGAACGACGCGGGGATCTACTGCCGCCCGGTGAAGGAAAGCAAGGAAGGCGAAGAAGTCACCGTGGGGGCCGAAGGCGAAGCCGCCGCGGGAAAACCGTTGTACATGTTCTGAGACGCTGACCGCGCGGCTTGCCGCCTCTGGGCGGAGCAGGCTATGGCCGGCCATAAACCCGACGCCGAAAAGATGGGGCTCGACCGGGATCCCCAACATCCCCCGGTTCGCGAAGAGAGCCTGGGACTCACCACCAACGTCAGGACGGCAGTGTTTTGGCTGGCATTGATCGCGATAGTCGCCGGCCTGTGGGCGTGCGTTGGAACGTGGTCTGGGCCTCCCCTTTCTTCACCGGCGAGCACTGCGCTGGAACTCAAGGCGGAACGCTCCGACGGCCGGCTGGTGTTGAAGTGGAACAGGGAAGCCGATGTGGTGCGGGACGCGCAACAAGCGACCCTCACCATCGCCGACGGCGACCACACGGAAGAAGTGCCTGTGGATCTGGGCCAGTTGCGAGGCGGATCGGTTGTCTACGTGCCGATCACCAGCGACGTGAGTTTCCGCCTGGAAGTGGTCTCCCGGCAGGGCGAGAGCAGGTCTGAGTCCGTCCGGGCCTTTTTGGCTCGAAGGCCTTAGCGGCACGCCGCCGAATTTCCTCGGAATAAGTGGCGATAATCCGCGCCATGTGGCAGGGGTGGGGCCCGGTTTGGGCTGTTTGCGGGCGCGCAGCCAGTCCAGGGCGGCGGCCATGTAGGTGTAGATGACTGGGGTCAGGTAGAGGGTCACGGTTTGGGAGAACAGCAGGCCGGCGAAGCCCGCCGGGGGTCGGCCGGAGGAGGACGGTGTTCAACGATTCTTAGACGCCCGGCGAGCCTTCTTGACGACGCGCACGATCTTCCGCAAAGTGGATTCACGGCGAACGCCGCATTCGCGGACGCGGATCACGGTCCAGCCTCTGCGTCGGAGCCGGTTCGACACACGACGGTCGCGCCTCTTATTAGTTTCGATCTTGTTGCGCCAGAACTTCACGCGACTGCGGGGGAGGTACTTGCAGCGGGTGCAACCGTGCCAAAAACAGCCGTCCACGAATACTGCGACTTTCAGCCCCGGCCAGGCGAAATCCGGACGCCCGTCCTCCGGCCAATGCTTCCGGTAGCCGCGCATACCCGCCGTCCAGAGCAGCCGCCCGAGCACAACCTCGGTAGTACGGTTCCCTTTCGAGCGGACCGAGGCCATGATCTTCGAGCGCACCTCTTTCGAGACGTGGTCCACCATGCCGATTCTCCCCGGTGTTACCTGGTGGCGTATAGCTTCAGATCGCCTTCTGCGATCTGGTCGGATGGCACTAGCCGGTAATGCTTTTCCTCTACGACCTTTACCTCATCTCCCTCGACGATGAGCTCGAATAACGCGATCACGTCGTCGGAGATGAACTGCGCTGAAACGGGCCGGCAGGTCAACCGCGGAAACTTCTGGTGGCAGCAGGCCACGTCCTGCCTGGTCTGGGTCACCCCGAGCTGGTCGGCGCCTCCCTTGGCCTGTACCGGAATCACGAACTGCTGCCCGTTGCGGTTCACGCCTACGTAGATCTCATCGATCTCGATTTGGCCCATGCCCTTGACCGTTGTGCGCAAGTGGTTTTGCAGGGAGTAGGTGGCGATCCCAAGGAAGATGTCGATCAGGCGGTTGTAACGGACCTTGGCAAGAAGGGCCTGCTCGTCGCCGAGAGCGTAGCTGGCGACGATCTCTGGCGTAGCGTCGGGGATCTTGATGGCGAGGAGGTCGGGGCGTGGAACGATCCTGTTGATGGTAGCCAGCTTAAAACGGTAACGACCGCGACCGGCCAGTTCGATGATCCACTCCATTCGAGGAGGCGCGGTTGCCACGATCTCCGACGGGAGTTCCGACCGGAACCGGAAGGTGTACGGCAGATCCCCGAGGTTCTTCGGAAGGACGATCCTCAATCGTTTCGCGGTGGCGACGAACTCTTCGCGCGTGAACTCGAACTCGGTGTCCTCAGAGCGATAATGACGGTCGAAGACAGTCTTGACGATCGCCGCGTAGCGATTGGGCTTTTTTCCCTTTGTGCCGCCGGTGCCGATGTCAGGCATTCGCGCGAGCCTCCGGCGCCAAACGGATACGTTTCGGAACGACGTCGGCCGGAACGCCGTACTTGGCCGCAGCTTCGGACATGTCCAGCCCAAGGAATGCCTGGTCGCCGAGTTGGATCGGGCGTTGCGGCTTGCCCGGCGCGCATCCAAGAGTTTCCACGATCTTCCCCGCGACAGCACGGGCAAGTAGCGGCGGAACGGAGTTGCCGATCTGCCGGAACCCGTGCCACTTCGTGACGTGGAAGCGGAACCAGTCGGGATAGGAGTGCAGGCGCGCCGCCTCGCGAACGGTGATGCAACGAGGCGAAAACGGATGAATCGGCCGCGGCGACGTGAACGCCCCTCGATCGCTCGCCGTACCGGCGCGAAGCGTGTTGCAGATGCCCTTGGGGTCGAGTTTGCGGAACCGGCTGACCGGTTCCGTCTCGCCGTGCCTGGTGCGGGCGAACCGCTGTCTCGACAATTCCGTATGGATGGTGCGCAGACTGGAAGTAAGCAGGTTGGCGTCGAACAGGCGCGGAATGGAGAGGTCGGCGGAATCGCGCTCGATACCCCGTAGCGGCGTCGCGTAGTCCGATGGGGACTTGAAGCGCACACGAACATGATCGCGTTCCAGCAGTTCGTCGTAGTCGTCCGCTTCGGGAAGATCGAGCAATGCGTCCCACACCGTGGGTGTTTCCCGCAAGAACAGGTCGCCCGGCTCGGGACCGTCGGCGGAAGGCGCGCGATGGGTGCGCTCCGGATACTCGGGCAGCCGACAACCCTTGCGCGCGCCGAGTAGAAACAGCCGATGCCGATCCTGCGGCACGCCGTAATGAGCGGCGTTCAGCACACAGTAGTCCTCCACGACCCGGTAGCCGTTTCCGCGGAACTCCGCGATGATCTCTTCGAGGAACCGCCGGTGCTCGCCAATCGTAAGGCCTCGGACGTTTTCGAAAACGAAGTACTTCGCCCGGAGTTCGACAACCAGCCGGACAAAATGGTAGACGAGCGCGTTCCGGGCGTCGTCCAGCGCGCGCTTTCCGATCAGGCTGAACCCTTGGCAAGGCGCGCCACCGAACACTGCGTCTACGCCTGCGTCGCCAATTCGGGAGGCACCGCGGATGTAGGTGGCGTCGATGTCGGCCACGCTCCGGCAGATGGTAGCGCAGTTGGGGAAGTTGAACTCGTGCGTGGCGCAGTGGACTGGATCGTACTCCACAGCCGCCGCGACGTCGAACCCAGCCTGCTCGAACCCTAGGCTCATTCCGCCCGCGCCCGCGAACAGGTCGACGCCGACCGGTCTGTGCTTTCCCGACACTCTAGCCATCCTATATCGGCAGTTCTTAATTCTACAGGAGATTGTACGGCGAAAGAAAAGCGAAATCAACAGAATTCTGCGTGCCCGGTCGGACGAAGGCGCACTCCTACGCCGTCACCGGCTCGGGGCCGGGCTTGGGGTGTTTGCGGGCGCGGAGCCAGTCCAGGGCGGCGGCCATGTAGGTGTAGATGACGGGGGTCAGGTAGAGGGTCACGGTTTGGGAGAACAGGAGGCCGCCTACCACGGCCAGGCCTAGCGGCTGGCGGGCTTCGCCGCCGGCGCCGTAGCCCAGGGCGATGGGCACCGCGCCCAGCAGGGCCGCCATGGTGGTCATCATGATCGGGCGGAAGCGGATCAGGCAGCCCTGGTAGATGGCTTTGAGCGGCGGCATGCCCTGGTTGCGCTCGGCGTCCAGGGCGAAGTCGATCTGCATGATGGCGTTCTTCTCGACGATGCCGATCAGCATGATGAGGCCGACAAAGGCGTAGATGTTCAGGTCCATGCGGAAGACCAGCAGCGTCAGCAGGGCGCCGAAGCCGGCCGAGGGCAGCCCCGAAAGAATCGTCAGCGGGTGGACGTAGCTCTCGTAGAGAATGCCCAGGACGATGTAGACCACCAGGATGGCGACCACCAGCAGCAGCCAGAGATTGGTGAGCGAGCTCTCGAAGGCCTTGGCGGCCCCCTGGAAGGTAGTGCTGATGGTGTCCGGCAGGGAGCGGCGGGCAATCTCATTAATGCTGGTGACGGTCGAGCCGAGCGAGACCCCGGGCTTGAGATTGAACGAGATGGTCACGGCGGGCAACTGGCCGAAGTGATTGATAGTCTGCGGCCCGGATTCGGAGGTGATCCGCGCCAGCGTGTCGAGCGGAATGAGCTGGTTGGCGCTGGACTTGAAGTACAGCAGCGAGAGTGCCCGCGGGTCGGCCTGGTACTCGGGCAGCAGTTCGAGCAGCACCTTGTACTCGTTGGTGGCAGCGTAGATGGTGGACACCCAGCGCGTCCCGTAGGCGTCGTAGAGCGCGTTCTCGATTTGCTGCGCGTTCACCTGCATGGCGGCGGACTTGTCGCGGTCGATCGTGACGTTCACCTGCGGCGTCTGGATGGCCAGGTTGCTGGTGACGTC
>JBEKMO010000127.1:0-10460 GCA_050008465.1 Bryobacteraceae bacterium | reverse complement strand
GGTCCACGGCCTCGATCTTGCCCATGATCTCGTTGTATTTGTTGACGTAACCCTGGTACAGCTTGTAGTGCTCGGTCATGGTCCGGGCGGAGATCCCGTCCAGGTCCCGCATGATGGAATCGTACTTCCTGGCTTCCAGTTTGTGTGTCATCACACCCCTCCACCCATGTGATGACGCCATCCAGCCTAAGGATGCGGCCGGTTCAGCCCCCGAATCCCCCGGCCTTCTCGAACGCCTCCGCCAGCCGGAACATCCCCGGCTCGTCGAAGTGCCTGGTCAAGATCTGCATGCCCACCGGCAAGCCCCCCGCCGTCTTCCCGCAGGGCACGCTCATGCAGGGGATTCCCGCCAAGTCTCCGGTGATGGTGTAGATGTCGGAGAGATACATCTCCAGCGGGTCGTCGAGCTTCTCTCCCAGCTTGAAGGCCGGAAAGGGAGAGACCGGGGTGACGATGGCGTCCACCTCGCGGAAGGCCTCCGAGAAATCCCGGGCGATCAGGTGGCGCACCTTCTGGGCCTTCAGGTAGTAGGCATCGTAGTAGCCGGCCGAGAGCACGTAGGTCCCCAGCATGATGCGCCGCTTGCACTCCGCTCCGAAGCCCTCGCCCCGTGTGTTGCGGTACATGTCGCTGAGCGTCGCCGACTCCGCCGAGCGGAAAGTGTAGCGCACGCCGTCGAACCGCGCCAGGTTCGAGCTGGCCTCTGCTGTGCAGATGATGTAGTACGCCCCGATGGCGTAGTCGGTGTGCGGCAGGCTGATCTCGCGCACCTCGCAGCCCAGCCGCTTCAACACCTCGACCCCCCGCGTCACCAGGTCGCCCGTCTCGCTCGCCAGGCCCTTGAAATACTCGCGCGGCAGGCCGATCTTGGCGCCGCGCACCTCGCCGTCCAGCAGCGCCGCGTAGTCCGGCACCGGCGCGAACGCAGAGGTGGAATCCAGTTCGTCGCGGCCGGCGATTGCCTCGAGCAGCGTGGCCGCGTCGCGCACGTTGCGCGCGAACGGCCCGATGTGGTCCAGCGAGCTGGCGAAGGCGATCAAGCCGTACCGCGACACCCGCCCGTAGGTTGGCGTCACCCCCACCACGCCGCAGAACGATGCCGGCTGGCGGATCGAGCCGCCCGTGTCGGAGCCCAGCGCCACCACCGCCGTCCCCTGCGCCACCGCCGCGCCCGGCCCGCCGCTCGAGCCGCCCGGCACCCGCTCGAGGTCCACCGGGTTGCGCACCGGCCCAAACGCCGAGTTCTCGTTCGAGGAGCCCATCGCGAACTCGTCGCAATTGGCCTTGCCCAGGATCACGCCTCCCTCCTGCTCCAGCCGGATCACCGCGGTCGCGTCGTACGGCGGGACGTAGTTGGCCAGCAGCTTCGATCCGGCCGTGGTGCGCACTCCCTTGGTGATGATGACGTCTTTGACCGCCACCGGCACGCCGGCCAGCGGACCCGGGTCCTCGCCGCGCGCCAGCTTCTCATCCACCCGGCGGGCCGCTGCGATGGCCCGCTCCGGCGAGAAGTGCAGATAGGCGTTGGTCTTCGGGTTCTCCGCCGCGGCGAAACTCAGCGCCTCGCGCGCCAACTCCTCGGCGCTGAACTGGCGTTTGGCCAGGCCCTCCCGGACCTGCGCGATGGTGAGCGAGGGAATCTGGCAGCGTGCGGTCACCGCTCGATCACCTTGGGGACCTTGAAGAATCCGGCCCCGGCGAGCGGCGCGTTCTCGAGCGCCGTTGCGGAGCCCAATCCCGCGCGCTCCCGGTCCTCGCGCCACGTAGCGGTCTCCTCCGCCTCGTAAAGCACCTGGGCCATCGGCTCGACCGCGCTCGTATCCAGCTCGTTCAGCTTCTCCATGTGGGTGAGCACCTCGCCCAGGTCCGCCGCCATTCTGTGCACCTCATCCTCGGTCAATCGGAGGTTGGCCAGATCGGCTACGTACCGGACTTCGGCTTCGCTGAGAATCATCCCGCGGACCTTTTCCTGGACGCCTTGTAGAGCCGCCGGAGAACCGGATCTTCGATGCCGTCCGCCTCGTCCCGCGTTGCTCGTGCCTCCCCAGCCCGTTGCGGCATGCGGCGCGGCACGCCCAGGCGGAACTCGACGCCCCGGACGCTATCGCCTCCGGTGATCTCTTTCAACCGCCCCAGAATCTGGCCGCTCATGGTCCGGAGCTGGCTCTGCCAGACCAGGTCCTCGACTTCGACCACCAACCGCGACTCGTGAAACGCCACCGGCCTCGTGTGCGATGCAATACGCGGTCCGACCGCCTGCGGCCAGGCCGCCCGCGCGAGGTCCTCCGCCGGCAGGCACTCACCGGCGATCTTCAGCCCGCGTATGACCTTCCCTGCGCGCTCCATCTGGGTGTCTGCCATTCTAACAGATCGTTGTGGGTCGGACCGCCACGACCGCGTTCTCCCCCCTGGCCGGACCCTTTCGTGCGGACGCATCGAGCGCGCCAAGGCGCCGACCTTTCACTACGCGCGCACTTCGCACGGTTCCCAGATCATCTCGGGCCTGGAAGCGCTCCGGCGCGAGAATCCCAAGTTCGACTACACGGTGTACTCCGGCCAGCCGCAGAGCCTGCCCGCCCCGCAGGGGGCTTTACGCATCTACGATGGCCAGTCCGATGAGACCTACATCACGCCCGAACTCTACTGGAGCGACGCGGACGGCATCCAGGGCACCCGCGCCGTGGCGGACACCGGCCTGTTCAACTTCTCCATGTGGTTCTGGTGCGGCGAGCAGTGCGAGGATTGGTGCGCGATGCATCCTGGCGATTGCCAGATCCTGCCCGGCGGCCGCGCCGGCGCCCCCCGGCTCCATCGTCGTGCTTTATGTCACCGGTGAGGGCCAGACGGAGCCCCCACGCCGGTGGCCGGCGTCATGCAGGTAAACGTGAGGCTGCCCCCGGGGCGTGAGGCCCGGCGACGCGGTCCCCGTGCTCGTTAGGGTGGGAGAGGCGACCAGCTCCCCGGGCGTCACCCTGGCTATACGGCAGGCGTCCGTCCGGCTCTCTCAGGCCCCCGGCTTCACCGCCTTCACATGGCACTTGGCGCAGTTGCCAGCAGTCGCGAACGCCATGCCGCCCGCGTGATGGCACGCCGCGCAGGCGGTCTTGTTGGCTTCCGCGGTCTTGTGCATCGCCGGTTTGTAGTTCAGCGGAGCCTTGGCCGACTGCTGGAAGAGCTTGTCGTGGCAAATCTTGCAGTCGCCCTTCGCACGCTTGACGTGGGCCGTGTGATCGTAGGTCACGTTCCCCATCTTGGTCTCGAACACGAGCTTTGCGGGCGCCTTGACCTCCTCGGCGGACACGCTCAGCATGCAGAGCACCGAAATGGCAAGAAGGAACACCATGAAGTAGCGCATACAAAGAAATAATACCATTGAGCTATGTTGGTTTTGGCCTCCCGCTCCCCGCGGCGTCAGGAGATCCTGGCGCGGGCGGGCATCCCCTTCGTGGTCCGGCCGGTCCAGGTTGACGAGGCGCTCCAGTCGGGCGAGGATGCCCGCGGCTACGTCAAGCGCCTGGCCCGGCAGAAGGCCGAGGCCGTCGAGGCGGCGCCGGGCGACATCGTTCTGGGGGCCGACACGGTGGTGGTCGTCGATGAGGAAATCCTCGGCAAGCCCGCCGACGCTGCCGATGCCGCGCGCATGCTCGGCCGCCTTTCCGGGCGCGAGCATATCGTGATGACGGGCATCTGCCTGCGCGCCTCCTCCGGTGTAATCGAGGACCTGGAAGCCACCCGCGTGCGCTTCGTCCCGCTCTCGCCCCGCGAGATCGGCGCGTACGTGGCCAGCGGCGAGCCCCTGGACAAGGCCGGTGCCTACGCCATCCAGGGGCTGGCATCGCGATTCATCGATCGGGTCGAGGGCTGCTACTTCAATGTCGTCGGCCTCCCCATCGCCAGGGTCTGCCGCCACCTCCTCGCGCTCGGGGCTCTGGACTAGGTCCATGACCGCTAGATTTGGCGCTACTGCGAAACCGCTCGCTGGCGCTCGCGGCTCGGAACCGAAGCCACGAGCGTAAGGGAGTGGTTCCCCGCGAAAGCACATCATCACACGGTCAGAACACTAGCAACGTGCTGTGTAGTAAGCGGATGAAGTGCGCGGGAATGCTTTGTCTGCTCCCGGCCTCGCAGTCGATCCAACAGTACCGGAAAGAGAGCGGAATGAGAGGATTCACCATCGTGGGCGCCAAGCTGGCCCTGGGTCTTCTGGCAGGCTCCGTCTGGCTGGCCGTTCAAAACACCCCGCAGAAACCGCCAGAAACGCCGCCCCAGGAACCAGCCAAGCCGAAGACGGCGGAACCGGCCAAGACGACTCCGCCTACGGTCAATGTCGATCCCAAGACGTTCAGCCTCGGCCCGGAAGACGTCATCCTGGTTCGCGTCTGGCGTGAGGCGGACCTGTCCGGGCAACTGGCGGTGCGCAGCACGCGATACTTGATCAGCGGAGAAATCATCCGGCCCGGCGCCTATCCGCTGGCGGCGCCGACCACGGTGTTCGAGGCCATCACGCTGGCCGGCGGGTTTCGCGACTTCGCTAACAAGAAGAACATCATCATCATCCGTGGTTCCCAGCGGCTGCGGTTCGACTACAACGACGCCGTGAAAGGTAAGAACCTGAGTCGGAATGTCTCGCTGGAGAACGGCGACAAAGTTGTTGTCCGATGATGTGGAAGGGGACCTGGGCAGCCGATAGAGAGGTTCGGGAAGTACCCATCACTCCCGCTTCCGAAGCCCTGCTGATGGACCACAGCCGTCCTCAGGAGGCGCCCAGCGAGGAGTTCCGCAGCTTGCGCACCCGGCTCAACCACTTGCAGACGCTGCAACCCATTCACACCGTGGTGGCCACCAGCCCCTCGCCCGCCGAGGGGAAGTCCTTCGCCGCCGCCAACCTGGCGATCTCCGAGTCGCACCCGGCCGGCAACCCGACGCTCCTGGTGGACTTCGACTTCCGCCGCTCCGTCCTCCACAACCTGTTCCAGATCGAGCGCACCCCCGGCGCCACCATCATCGACATGGCGCAGCGCGCCATGCAGTCGCTGTGCGAGAACCACGTGCTGGGAATTATCGTGAACGGAGCGCGCGCCGGGGAGCCATACAGCAAGTACACCTACTACTACTCCAAGTACGGCCACGAGACCAAACCGGAGCCCGAGGCCGAACCCGGCTCCGAAGCGGAATAGGCTACCAGCGGCCCCGGCCGCCGCCGCCCCCTCGGCCCCGGCCGCCGCCGCCTGGGCCGCCGCGGCCGCCGCCCTCGCGCGGTGGCCGGGCCTCGTTGACCACCAGCGTGCGCCCCAGCAGGTCCTTGCCGTTGCAGGCGCGGATGGCTTTTTGGGCCTCTTCGTCATTGCCGATCTCAACGAATGCAAACCCGCGCGGCTCGCCCGAGAAGCGGTCGCGCACGATGTTCACACTGTCTACGGTCGCCCCGGCCTGGGTGAACATGTTTTGCAGATCCTCGTCCGTGGCCTGGTACGGGACATTGCCCACGTATAGTTTCACGTCCTCTCCTTCCGCCCGGAGGGAATCCCGCCAGGCACCACCGGCTGAAGAGGCAGGTCGGAAAAGCAGGCGGAAAGGTTACGCTTACGCACTCCGAATCTGACGCTTCAGTCTTCGCCTTATCATCGCGGAATCGGCCGCCCAAGTCAATTCTGGCCCGGGGCCGACAGCCAGTATCCGGGGCGCGTCCGCACGACCACGTCCGGCCGGTTCTTCACCCTTACCTCGATCGAGTGAAACTGGTCTCCCGGCTGGGCGCTGGAGGTGAAGCTCAACAGGTACTGGCTGTGCAGTTCTTCGCCGATGCGCGAGATGGCCCGCTCGAGCCCCTTCTGCTTGAGGAACGAGAGGTGGCTGCCGCCGGTGTACTTCGAAAACGCCTCGGCGGCGTTGGTCTTGGCGAGGCGCGCGATCTCGCGGAACACCGCGACCGGATCGAACGAGACCAAACTGGGGATCGCGCCTGGTCCTTCCGTGAAGCGCTCGCGGAACGCAGAAAAGCTGAGGGTGTAGACGGTGACGTTCTCTTGCTGGGCCAGCGTGACGGCGTCCTGTAGCTTGGTTTTGCTCGCGCGGTCGCGCGTCTCGCCGATCAGCAGCAGCACCCGGCGGCGGTTCGCGGGCCTGGCGGCGAGCATCCGGATCCCCTCGGCCGCCGCATCGATCATGCGGGCCTGATCGCCGGAGGGCGGAATCCGCTTGAAAGCCGTCGCGAGCCGGCCGGCGTTTGAGGTGAACTGCTGGAACACGCTGAGCTGGTCGTCGTAGGACAGCACCGCGGCCTCGCCGCGCTCGCCGATGATCAAGGGTTCGATCATCGGGCCGATCCGGTGTACCTTGTTCAGCGCCTCGGCGGCCAGCGTGTTTGCCTGGACGGCGATGACCAGAGAAATCGGAACGAACGTCACGTCCGACTGAATCCGTTGCGGCCGGCCGTTGTCGTAGAGCAGGAAGTCCTTTTGGGTGAGCCCGTCGACGTAGCGGCCGTCGGCGGCGATGACCGTCGTCGGGGCGATCACCAGCCGGACGGTGGTGCTGAGAGCCGGCTCCTGGCTCGACGTTGGCGCGCCAAAGCACGCCGTCGCCAGGCAGACGCAGACCAGGACCCGCCGGAGCGACATGCTTTCTCCTTCAGTCAAGAGACGCCGCCAGCACGCCGCGAGTTTCGGCGCTGCCCGTTCGGCCGTCCACCTCCCCCTGACGGGCTGGCGGTGAAGGTGTCCGGAAATCGGATCGGCTCACAGTTCCAAGAGTGCGAGGCGGGGTATCAATCGGAAGTGGCGCGGATTCCCAGTCACAACCGCGTATCCCAAATCGACCCCGGTGGCGCCGATCAGCAGGTCCTGAAAAGGGATCTTGACTCCCCGGCTCTGCTGTTCGGCGTCGATCCGCCCGGCCAGAAATGCGATCTGCTGGGTGAGCGGATAGACTGGAACGTCGGCCAGGAGTTCCTGGATGAACGCTTCGCGCCGCGCGCGGATGGGGGGTGTGTTCGCACGATAAATCCCATGCACCAACTCGACCAGCGCGACGGCGGAAAGCGCAGTGTCCTGGTTTCCCGCGACGGCCATGACCTGTTTGAGGAACTGCGCGACGGTGTTGCCTCTGCGCTCCGCTGCGATCAGGACGCTGGAGTCGAAGATCAGTCCCATCGGGAGCCGTCCAATGGTTCCCGGCGGCAGTCGATGATCTCCTCCAGGTCCCTGCCGAAGTCCTCATCCAGCGTCACTTCCGAGCCGTGGGATTCAGCCAGAGTGATGCACTCCGATAACAAGCGGCCAGCCCGGGGAGCGGGTTGGATGACCGCCACGGGACGCCGGTCCTTCTCGACGATCACCTCGGCTCCTCGCTCGACCCGTTCCAGGATTGCGGCGATGTCGCGGATGGCTTCCGTGTGGCTGAGATGAACGACTTCGCGCTCCATACCTGCCATCATAGCTCTTCCTGCGGTTCGGCTTGCCCGGAACGGGCTTGGATGGTGCGCACAACAAGCGCTCCCAAAAAGAGGAAGCTCGAAGAGGACAAGCTGAAGCATGTCCCACGCGGCCCTGTGTACCCTCCTACCGGTTGCCGGGAGAGTGCTTCTGCGACTCCTGGGCGCGAGTCCATTCGGCCTGCATCTTGGCGATGGCCTCCGGAATCTTTTCCGGATGGTGGATGAGTTCCTGGAACATGGCCCGCGGGTCCCCGCCTGGCATCCCCCAGAGGTTGCGGCACTGGGAGGGCAGCGGAGGGCCGCCGCCCGAGCCCGCTGCGGGGATAGGCGCCGGGAGACGAATGGCGTACATGCTGCCGCCCGCCAGCGGTTCATGCGGATACTGCAAGAGCCAGCGGCAGTTGTGGCCATCCAGAATCATGTTTGCCGAGGTCACAGCCCACTGGCCCGCATCCGCCGCGGCGGGCTTCTGGCAATCCCAGAGTTCGGCCTGCGGCACGACGGCCGTGGCATCGTTCATCCCATAGGCATCCAGGTTGATCTTCCGCAGGCCGTTCCGCTCGGCGAACCGTTTCACTTCGGGGAGCGACGCATTCCAGTCGACGTTGGAATCGTTCACCAGAGCGTAGGCGGGACGCCCGAATGAGAATGCGTTGATGTAAGGGAAGTAGTAGGGATACGCCCGCAGGGCCGTGACTAGGCAGTTGAGCGCCAGCAGCACGGTGAGCGCCATCGCCAGGCTCGCGGCGATGGGAAACGACGCCCGGAGGCGTCCCAACATGCGGGGCAGAGGAGCCAACAGGAGAATCAACAGAATCAAGGGGACACTGAAATGGCGGAAACTGATGTCCAACTGGCTCAGCAGGCAAACGGCGCCAAAGACCAGCAGAGAGACCCACAGAACGCGCCAATGCCCGCGCAGGTCCTCGGGGATTGCTGGAAGATTCCCCCGGTCGCCTCGCCTTCGGTTCAGAGCGATAACCAGGGCCAGCGCCAGCAAGCCGAGAAAGCCCAGGGGCGATTTCAGGAGCAGGAGAACAGGGAAATAGAACCAGACCCCATGGGAATACGCGTGGCCGAGGATGAACGTCGGGCGGATTGAGGTCACCAGCACCACCAGCAGCCCGCGCAGATAGAGCCAGGCCGGCATGAGGAGGCGGCGCAGAGGATCCCAGGCCGGGCCATGGCCGAGCCGGTCCAGGGCGTCCGTGGGCTGATTCCAGGAAAAGATGAAGTAGAACGCGTAGACGAAAACGGCGGCCCAGAGAATGCCTTTCAGAGTGGCGCGCCAGCGGAGCCTGCGCCAGGCGCGCGCCTCGGGTTTGGCGGCGGGCTGGCCGGGGACGGCGCGCCAACGCGTACTCAGCGCGACGGCGGGGAAGGCGACGAGGAGAATGCCCGCGGTGAACTTCGACAGCAGTGCGCCCGCTAGGCTCAGGGCAAACAGCAGTACGTTCTTACGGCTGGGGTCCTGCCGGAGTTCGGCAAACGTCCACAACGCCAGCAGGGAAAACAGCGTCACCGCCAGGTCGGTATGTACGAGGGGGCCAAAGGCCAGAAAGACCGGCGAAGCGACGTAAACGCTCAGGCAGAGCAACCCGGCCCAGTCGCCCCCCAGGCGGCGCGCGCAGGCGTAGATGACCCAGCCCAGCGCCAGCGTGAGAAGCAGCATGGACAGCCGGGCCCAGGCCAGCGTGCTTACCGGGTCGTTCCAGCGCGTCAGAAGCCGTTCGCCGAAACCCCACTGTCCCATGTAGGCGGGGAAGAACTCCCGGCTGACCGACCAGGAGGCGTTGGAGTAGTCGGCGCGCGTCCCGCGGATCACCAGCGGCAACGCAGCCAGCACCTTAGCGAGCGGCGGGTGTTCCTCATTCAGGCGCAGGTCGAACTTCTGCAAGTAACTTACCCCGGCGCCAATGTGAGCCGTTTCATCGAAGGTGACCGATTCCCGCCAGGCAGCGCCACCCGCCAGTACCCCCATGAAGACCAGCAGCAGGACTGCCGCCACCGGGAAGAAAGCGCCTGGTATGCGCTGAAGCGGAGGGTTCGGGCTGTGTGCCGGCAGGGGAATGGACACGCGATTCCTCCTTTGAGGTAACGGAATTCACGGCGTGGAAGTTCGGTTCGAATTGGGCCGGTGCCGGCGACGTTGCGCTAAAGTGGTGGGTCGCGGCGCTGTCTTGAAAGGGAGATACCGTATGGCCTCGAAACCCAGCTACTTGCTGCTTGTGCTCTGTGTCGCGTGGTGTCCCATTCTGACCGGCGCGCCGGCCGACCAGCCTCCGGTGATGCTCAGCGACCCGGTGGATGTCAGCGGCGATTTCCACGACTTCAAGAACACCTACTTCCTGGCCGACAGCCTGACCGGCTTCGACCCGGCCACCGGCGCCGGCAGTATCGCCTGGCAGCGGAATCACCTGTACCCCCGCATCGCCTTCAACACCATGGAGGGGATACTGAGACCATTTGGCGGCCTCACGTTCCCGGAGGTCGAGTATGCGGTCAATCCCACGCTGCCCTTTTCGATTCAGTTCGTCTCGCCGCGGACGGTCCGCATCCGCGTGAAGACCGGAGTGGATGCGAAGCCGCCGGCCGAGGAACTCATGCTGGTGGGCGAGCCGCCTCGCGACAATTCCTGGCGGACGAGCAAGATCGAGGGCGGCTACCGCTACACCAGCGCGGCCGGCTCGGTGACGATTCTCGAAAAACCCTGGCACATCGAGTTCCGCGACGCCGAGGGCCGCCTGCTGACCCGGACCAACCACGAATCGGACAACCATGCGACGCAGGTTCCGGTGCTGCCCTTCTCCTTCATTCGCCGGCCGTCGGACTATTCGCGCAGCGTGGCGGCGGTGTTCTCGCTTGCGGCGGGAGAGAAGCTGTTCGGCTGCGGCGAATCGTTCACCGGGCTCGACAAGCGCAGCCAGAAGATCATCCTGATGACCAACGACGCGCAAGGCCCCGAGACGTACCGCATGTACAAGCCCATCCCGTTCTTCATGAGCAACCGCGGCTACGGGATGTT
>JBEKMO010000126.1:0-10553 GCA_050008465.1 Bryobacteraceae bacterium | reverse complement strand
AATAGTTGACTCCAACGCATTGACAGTGTCCAAACAGGGGGAATGGGACTGAGTCTTAAATCTTAGCATGTTAGAATGGCTATTCCTCCTATGAAGATCGCCATCGGCGCCGATCACGCCGGATTCCTCCTGAAAGAACAACTCCGCCAGGTGCTGGAGAACAAGGGCTACCAGGTCGTCGACGAGGGAACGCACTCGCCGGCCTCCTGCGACTACCCGGACTATGCGCAGGCTGTCGCCCGCGCGGTGGCCGACGGCCGCGTGGACCGCGGCATCCTGGTCTGCTCGACCGGAGTGGGCATGTCCATCGCCGCCAACAAGGTGCCGGGCGTCCGGGCGGCTCTTGGCACTTCGGTCGAGGAAGTGTTCCTGATCCGCTCGCACAACGATGCCAACATTCTGACGCTCGGCGCCAGATACACCGATGAACGGGCCGCGGAGACTTTCGTGCACGCCTTTCTGAATACCGATTTCGAGGGCGGACGCCACAGCCGGCGGCTGGCCAAAGTTGCCGCGCTGGAGTCGCAAGACGGCGCGCCGACCGAGGAGAGTTACGTCATGACCGAACAGGAACTCATGTCCCGGCGCCTGGCCGAGGTGGATCCCGACGTCTACCAGGCCATCCGCAACGAGCTCGGCCGCCAGAACTCGCGGCTGGAACTGATCGCCAGCGAGAACTTCACCTCCGAGGCGGTGTTCGAGGCGACCGCCAGCGTGTTCACCAATAAGTACGCGGAAGGCTATCCGGGCAAGCGCTACTACGGCGGTTGCGAGCACGTGGACGTGGTGGAAACGCTGGCCCGCGAGCGCGCCAAGACGTTGTTCCGGGCCGAACATGCCAACGTGCAGCCGCACTCCGGCGCCCAGGCCAACATGGCCGCCTACGCAGCCGTGCTCCAGCCCGGCGACACCATGCTTGGCATGAACCTCTCCCACGGCGGACATCTCACTCACGGCCACCACCTGAACTTCTCCGGCAAGACCTACAAAGTGGTCCCGTACGGCGTGCGTCGCGAGGACGAGGTGATCGACTACGACGAGCTGGCGCGGCTGGCCGACGAACACAAGCCCAAGCTGATCGTCGCCGGCGGCAGCGCCTATCCCCGCATCATCGATTTCCGGCGCTTCCGCGAGATCGCCGATGCGGCCGGTGCGATCCTGCTGGTGGACATGGCCCACTTTTCCGGGCTGGTCGCGGCCGGTCTGCACCCCAACCCCTGTGAGTACGCCGAGATCGTCACCTCGACCACCCACAAGACCCTGCGCGGGCCGCGCTCCGGGATCATCCTGTGCCGGGAGAAGTACGGCGCCGCCATCGACAAGTCGGTGTTTCCTGGAATACAGGGTGGGCCGCTGGTGCACGTCATTGCGGCCAAGGCGGTGTGCCTGCTCGAGGCGATGCAGCCGGAGTTCGTGCACTATCAGAAGCAGGTGCTGGCGAACGCGAAGGCACTGGCCGCGGGCCTGACCGAGGACGGGTTCCGGGTGGTGTCCGGCGGCACGGATACCCATCTGCTGCTGGTGGACGTCTTCTCCAAGGGCATCCGGGGAAGGGAGGCGGAGAAGGCCCTCGACGATGCGTTTATCACGGTGAACAAGAACACCATCCCGTTCGACGTCAACCCGCCGTTGAACCCGAGCGGCATCCGGCTGGGCAGCCCCGCCGTCACCACGCGCGGATTCGGCGAGGAGGAGATGAGGGAAGTCGCCTCGTTGATCGCCGTGGTACTCCGGGACATCGCTTCGGAGGAGACGCGCGCCGCCGTGCGCAGCCGCGTCGAGGTCCTGACCCAGCGGTTCCCGCTGTACGCCTGGAAGATGGATTGACGTGGGGCAGGCGGTTTCGCCTGCCGGGGGAGAACTTCGAGGCGACTCATGCCTCTTCGAATCGTTATCGACGTCCGGCGGATCGGTGATTTCGGTGTCGGCACCTACATCCGGAACCTGCTGCATGGTTTGGCCAGCCTGGACCGGCAGAACAGTTACGTGCTGGTCGCTCCGCGGGCCGACGAGCCGGAGCTTGGCGGGTTGCCGCCCAACTTCGAAACCGCAGTCTACGGGCGGTCCGACACCGATTGGGTGAACCAGTTCGCCTTCTACTTGTTCCTGAAGAAACTTGCGCCCGATCTGATTCATGTTCCCCTCAACGTGGTGCCCCTCCTCATGCCCCGCCCCTACGTGGTCACCATCCACGACATGAGCAGTCTGCTGTTCAGCCAGCGCTGGCAGATGCGCCGCGACTTCCGGTTGTTTCTGTTCCGGCGCGGACTGCTGCGCGCCGAGCGCGTGATTGCGGTTTCGGCCGCCACTCGGCGCGATGTCGAAAACCTGCTGGGCATCCCCGCGCAGCGGATTCGGCAGATCTATGAGGCCCCCGACCCCCGGTTCCTGCGCCCAGACGCGGGTGGCGAAGCGGCTGGGGCAGCCGAGGCTGCCGCGGCCGACCGGCAGCGTACCCTCGAGCGGTACCAGGTCAACTACCCGTTCGTACTCTACGCCGGGGCCGTTCGCCCGCAGAAGAACATCCCCCGGCTGGTGGAAGCCTTCGCGGTCCTGCGCGGCGACCTGGAGAACCACCCGATCTACAAGGACCTCCGGCTGATCATCATCGGCGACGAGATCTCCCGGTATCCCTCGGTCCGCCGCGCGGTCATCAAGACCCGCGTCGAGGACGTGGTGCGGTTCCTGGGCTTTGTGCCTGTCCAGACGCTGCGCGTGTTCTTCGAGGCGGCATCGGCATTCGTCTTCCCTTCGCTCTACGAGGGCTTCGGATTGCCGCCCTTGGAGGCCATGGCATGCGGAACGCCGGTGGTTACCTCGAACGTGAGCTCGCTGCCCGAGGTGGTGAACGACGCCGCCGTCCTGGTGAACCCCGAGAATGTGTTCGATATCGCACGGGGCATTCGTGAGGTGCTGCTGGACGAGAACTTGCGGGCCGATCTCATCCGCAGAGGCTATCAGCAGACCCGGCGCTTCAGTTGGGCTCAGACTGCCCGCCAGGTCCTGGAGATCTACCAGGAAGTGGCCCAGTCGCGCCCGAACCCTTGAGCCCGGGCCCGGTTCGGGGAGCGAAGTCGTCCCGCATACCCCCAGAACCGTTCTGCGGCGTCGGCCCACGGGGAATCGGCATTCCCCCCAGCGGGGTGTCCTCCGTAGGCACCAAGTCCAGCACGGACATCTCCATCGCCTTCAGAATCCGGTCCGCTATACCAGGAGACAGCGTACGGATCCCATTGAGTACGTTGTGCATATGGGGTTGGGAGACGCCAATCAGCCCGGCCAGCCTGCGCTCGGTCAGTTCGCCGTTCCGGACCCTCCACTTGACGTAGTCCAGCAACCGCTCCTGCAAGGTCTCGAAGTACATGCTGCCTCGGTCGGAGGCCTATTTCACTCTGAAATAGGTGCCGCCGGGCGGCGGAGGATCTCCGTTCATGAACAGTTTTTAATATTTATCTCCAAACCCCCAGCCCGTCCCTAAGTACCTGCGTATGGAATATTAAACACTGTTAATCTTGCGGGAAGGGGTGGCTTGCGTCACGGCGGAGGTCGCAGCGGTTGACCCTTTTCCCAGGATCGGTACGCTTGAAGCCAGGTTTTTGAGAGACCTCCCCCGAGGACTCGGGAGGCCATTTGAGGACATCGACAATGGAATGGACCCGATCAGACACAATCGCGCTTGCCAACAACACGTGTACACAGTGCCATGGACTGGGGTTGCGTCCCGGCCGGAAGGGACGGATGAACCCCTGCAACTGCGTGCTGCGGGCTATCTTCCGCGCATGTTTCTCCCGTTTCCGCCACTGCGCGACCAAGGAAAAGTACATGAGCCGGATTTCACTCGAATTCATTCCCGGCCGGGAGCGCAATTTCAGTTGGGGCCGCAAGGACGAGGAATACATGGCCGACTTCATCCTGCTGGGCCGACGCACCTTATCCGAATTTGATTACAAGATCTTCAGGTTTCACTTCCTGCTCGGAGCGGATTGGAAGCTGTGCTGCCGAAGGATGGGCATCGACCGCGGTACATTCTTTCACGCTGTCTACCGTGTTCAGCAGGAACTCGGTCGAGTTTACAGGGAAGTGGAGCCGTACAGCCTCTTCCCATTGGATGAGTATTTCTACGGGTCCGTCCGGACCGCCCCGGTCAAGACCAGCCGGCTTTCGCTCCTGCCTCGCTTTCAGCCTGCGCTCCTGAGCCGGAGCCTCGGTCCCGGGCTGCCTACGCCGGCATGATCCGCAAGCGTTTCCCCTGTTTCAGGGCCGGTCAAGCCCTGCCGGCCCGCTCCGCCGTTCGCGGAAGAACTCCTGGAGGAGTTCCAGGCAGTCCACGTCGAGCACGCCCTCGACGACCTCTACGCGGTGGTTGAGAAGCTCGGAATCGGCGATCCGGAACTTGCTGCGCACACCGCCGAAGCGCAGATGGCGGGCTCCAAAAACCAGCCTGCGCACGCGGGCCTCGACCAGCGCGCCCGCGCACATCGCGCAGGGCTCGAGGGTGACGTACACGGTCGCGCCCTCCAGGCGGTAGTTCCCGATCTCGGCAGCCGCCTCGCGCAGGGCCAGGATCTCGGCATGGGCAGTGGGATCCGTCCTGGCAATGGGCGAGTTGCGGCCCCGGCCGATGACCCGGCCGCCGGCGGCGACCACGGCGCCCACGGGCAGTTCACCAGCCCGCTGCGCCTCCCGCGCCAGCTCCAGCGCCGCGCGCATGAACTCTTCGTCGCCCACCCCGCCTAGTGTACACCTGCCGGCCTTCTCCAGCCGCGCCTCCGCCCTCGCCAAGAGCGCTCAGTACCCGCTCCGCTTGTCCACGACACTGCGCAACGGAGAGCCCTGCCGGAAGCGCGCGAAGTTGTCGAGGAAGACCTCCATCGATTGCGCCATCCAGCCCTCGGTGTGATCGGCGCTGTGCGGCGACAGCAGCAGGTTTTCCAGACGGTAGAACGGGTGCCCGGCGGGCAGCGGCTCCTGCTCGAATACGTCCAGGGCGGCGCCGCGGATTCGCTGCTCCTCGAGCGACCGGAGGAGCGCGCGCTCGTCAACCACCGGCCCGCGGCCGACGTTGATCAGCACCCCCGTCGGTTTCATCGCTCCGATCTCGGCATCCCCGATCAACCCGCGCGTCTGGGCCGTCAGCGGCGCGGCCACCAAGACGTAGTCCGAGGCCGCCAGCAGTTCCTGCCGGCACTCGCATGGAAGCACCCTCTCCAGCAGCGGATCGCCCACCGAGAGCTCGGGCCGGCGGCGGACGGCGAGAATCCGCATACCGAGCGGGCGTGCGCGCTCGGCCACGGCCCGGCCGATATCGCCGTACCCGACGATACCCAGAGTCTTGCCGCGCACGCCCTCGACGTCGAACTGGTCCCAGATCCCCTGCGCCTGGGAGCGCACCAGGCGCCGCAGGCCTTTTGCGAAGAAGAGAATCGCCGCGAGCGCGAACTCGCCCAGCGCCCAACTGAACGCCCCGCGGGCATTCGTCAGCACCGCCGGGCTCTCCACCAGGGCGGGGAACAACAGCGTATCGACACCGGCCGAGCTCACGTGTACCCAGCCGACGCGCGGCGCCATTCTCAAGACCTGCTCGAGCAGTTCGCGCCCCGTGAACCAGGCGAGAATGGCATCCGCTTCGCCGGCCGCCGATCCAAACGCCTCCGGGCAGTCCCCCGTCACCATGCGGGTATCCTCGGGCAGGCGTTCGAGCATCGCCAGGTGGCGGTCCGTCGGCCGCGCCAGCACGAGCAACGTGCGAGATTTCTGAGGCCCCAAGAATCTACTATAGGGGAAGAGGCGCGCTGGAATCACCTACAGAGCCTCGCAAAATGCGGTGACAGACAGCACTTTCCACGCGGCGCGGAAGACGCGCCTTGGGACAGCCAGGTCAGCCGCCGTATTTTGCGAGGCGCATTAGGGGCGACGGCCGCGCTTGCGTCGCCGGAGCGCGCTGCGCCACACTGAAGACGTGCCTGAATTCTGCACTTGCGGCGCGGAGTTGCCCCCGGACGCCCGCTTCTGTCACAAGTGCGCCAAGCCCCAGCGAGATGAGCCGCTCATCGCCGAGGTTGAGCCGCCGCCACCCCCGGCCGCTCCCCTCGTCCCACTCGTCGCGGGGTCCATCGATTTTCGCAACGCGCTTGCCGTCCGGGTCGGCTTCATGACCGCCTTGCTGGCGAGTTTCTTCAATGTGTTGCTGTTTATTGCCTGCCCGTTGTGGCTGGGCGCGGCGGGCTTTTTCTGCGTCTACGTCTACCAGCGCCGCACCGGGGAAGCACTCACGGTCCGCGATGGGGCCAAGATCGGCTGGATCACCGGCCTGTTCAGTTTCATCATCATCGCCATGCTGTTCACGCTCATCGTGGTCTCCCAGGTCCAGAGCGGCGAATACCTCAAGCACGCCAAAGACAACCCGGTCTTTCACATGACGCCGGAGCAGGTGCAGCAGATCTTCAGCAATCCCGTCTACCTGGCCTCGAGCATCCTCTTCAGTCTGGTCATCCTGTTCGTGGTGTTCGCGATGCTTCCCGTCGCCGGCGGCGCGCTCGGCGCCAAGATGCTGGGCAAGGGCCGGCCGGCTGCGATCCGCTGACCCAGGCTTCCCGCTAGCCGGGCAGCATCTTGGAGATGTCGTTGTAGAGCACGAAGGCCATCACGGCCATCAGGAAGACGAACCCCAGCTTGAACACGGTTTCCTTCACGCGCAGGCTGAGGTCGCGGCGCATCAGCATCTCCACAAACAGCAGCACGATCACGCCACCGTCCAGGATGGGGATGGGCAGGAGGTTGAAGACCGCCAGGTTCAAGCTGACGACGGCCATCAGGGCGAAGAACGCCACGGCGCCCTCGCGGGCCGCATCGCCCGACATCCGCGCGATGCCGATGGGGCCCTCGATCGACTTGGCCGACATCCGCCGCTCGGCGATTCCCCTGAGGAACTGGTAGATCAGCGTCGCGTTCTTCAGGTTCTGCCCGACGGACTCGCGAAAAGCCTCCGCGAAGGAAAGCTGCGTCATAATCACCCGCGGCTGCGGCAACACGCCGATCATCCACCGGGCTGGAGAATTCGGCGGATCCTGTGTAAAGACCGGCTGGATCGAGACTCGGCGTTCCGCCCCATCCCGGAGGTAGGAGAACTCGACGGGCTTGCCCTCGCTGGCGCTGATGACCTCGTGCAAGCCGTGCACCGAGCGAAGCGGGTTGCCGTTGGCGCTGCGCAGCACATCGCCCTTCTTCAGCCCCGCCTTCTCCGCCGGCATCCTGTGCGAAACGGCGGCCACCTGCACCTCGCCCTCCTGTTGCCAGCCCGCCACGCCCAGCCCGCTGTGCTGGTCCATAACGGGCGTCACGGTGAACCAGGATTCCTTCCCGCCTCGCGAAATCCGCACATCGAGCGGGCGGTTGGCGTTGGACACCTCCTTGATGTAGATGTCCTCCCAACTGGGGTTCTTGAGGTTGTCGATGGTGAGAATGCGATCGCCTTCGCGAAGGCCCGCCTTGGCGGCGGCGGAACCTGGGGCGAGGTACCCGATGACGCCTTCCAGCCCGGAGGCCGGCACCTTGGGAAACTTCACCATGTACAGCCCGGTAAGCAGCCCCACCGCCAGAACGATGTTCATCGCCGGACCGGAGAAGGCGATCACGAGACGTTGCCAGCGCGGTTTGGCCAGAATCGCCCGGGGGGCGTCGGCATTCTCCTCGCCAGGCTGCTCGCCCGCCATCTTCACGTAGCCGCCGAAAGGTATGGCCGAAACCCGGAAATCGGTTTCCCCTTTCTTGAACCCGAACAGGCGCGGGCCAAAACCAAAGCTGAAAACGTCGATCTGCACGTCGAACCAGCGCGCGGCCCAGTAGTGACCGAGCTCATGGATCAGGATCATGACCCCGATCAATACCAACAACGACACAATGTCTTGAAAGGCAGGCATAGTCAGACTCTCGCGACGGACCGGGTCCTCGAAGACGCACCCAGGCTGCGTATCAGGCCGCGTGCCACCGCGCGCGATTCCTCATCGATCTCGAGCACTTCCCCCACCGATCGTGGCTGCCGCACCGGCACCTTCTCCAGCGTCTCCTCGACCACCTCGGAGATGCCCGGGAACGAGATCCGCTCTTCCAGAAAAGCCTCCACAGCAACCTCATCGGCCGCGTTCAGCGTGCAGGTGGCCGAACCTCCCGACTCCTGTGCGCGGTAGGCGAGCGCCAGCAGGCGGAACTTGTCGAGGTCGGGCGGTGCGAAGTCCCAGTGACGCGCGGCCTGCCAATCCAGGCGGGGCACCGGCGCCGAGGCTCTGGCCGGGTAAGTCAAGGCATATTGAATGGGCATGCGCATGTCGGTAGCCGATATCTGCGCCAGCACGCTGCCGTCTTTGAACTCCACCATGGCGTGAACCGAGGATTGCGGATGGATGACCACCTCGACCTCGGATGGGGCGACTCCGAACAGCCAGCAGGCCTCGATCACCTCAAACCCCTTGTTCATCATGGTAGCCGAGTCGATGGTGATCCGCTTTCCCATCTTCCAGGTGGGGTGATTGAGCGCCTGCTCGGGCGTCACCGAGGCCAGTTCCTTCTTGGGCGTCCCGCGAAATGGGCCGCCCGAAGCGGTCAGGATGATGCGGGTAACCTCACTGCGCTGGCCGGCCCGGAGACACTGGTGCACGCCGTTATGCTCGCTATCCACGGGAATCAGCTCGGAGCCGGCCGCCCGCGCCGCCTCCGTCACCAGCTTTCCGCTTGCCACCAGCACCTCTTTGTTTGCCAGGCCGATCGTTTTCCCCAGCCGCGCCGCCGCGTAGGTCGCTTCCAGACCGGCGACCCCGACAATGGCCGACATCACGAAATCCACCTCCGGCGTGGCGGCCGCCTCCACCCGGGCCTGAGGACCCGAGCGCAGTTCCGGCCACGCGGATGCGGGCAATCCCGTCTCGCCTAACCTCTTCATTAGATTCGCCCGGGCCGACTCCGCTGCAACAACCGCGAGGCGCGGCCTGAATTCGACGATCTGTGCCGCCAGCAGGTCGACATTACGGCCGGCCACCAAAGCGAACACCTTGAATTCGTCGCGGCGGCTGCGGAGGACGTCCAGGGTGCTGCACCCTATGGACCCGGTGGAACCGAGGATGGTCAGAGTTCTCATGGGCTGTCCAAGGACAGCCCTTCCAGTATAAAACCAACCGGCGCTTTCCGCGCGGTGGGGTGGCGAGGCACGGGCCCTCCGCTACCAGACAGCGCGTGGATAGTGCTGGTGGATTCTCTCGTCCTTGGTGATCAGGGGTGCGTCGCTGGCCCGGGCGTTGGCTACGATCATGCGGTCGAAGGGATCCCGCACCCAGCCCTCTTTCAGAGCATGGTCCACGACGATCCGGAAGGGCAGATCGCAGATGCGGAGCCCGAGGTCCTGGCTCAACGCACTCACCACCCGGGACGCGGTCGGCTTCAGCCTGCCGATCTCGTGAAGCAGCTCCAGCTCCAGAATCGCCGCCGGGGATGCCAGGAGGTCGTGCTCCTCGATGGCTGACCGTGCGGCCGCACCGAGTTTCTCGGCCTCGCCGAGGTAGAGCCGGACGAGCACGTGCGTGTCCAGGTAGATCATCCGAGCTCCGTCCACTCTTTGAGCCAGTCCATCCCGATGATGTCGTCGGGGTCGCCGTCGAACCCCGTTCTTTTCTTCAGCCGGCCCAACTTCGAGGCGCGCTTCTCGGGGACGATTCTCAGGACGGTTCCCTTTCGGACGACCTCGACGGGCGCTCCGGTGGCGATGGCCTCGTCCAGAATCCGGTAGATGTTCTCGCGCAGTTTGGAGGCGGTGATCTGCATGGGCTGTCCCTCACCATCAGGTTACCACACGTACGTACGCTATATACCGCACGTACGATCAATACCTCAGTAGGATAAGGCTCCAGCCTTGTCCTGGCTGTGGATCGGAGGCAACCTGGACAAGGCTGGAGCCTTATCCTACTCGTTCACATGCACCACCCTGGCCGGCGGGAAGCCGTTGAACCAGGTGGCCGAGGCGTTGCTGTAGGCGCCGATGTTGTCGGAGTAGACCAAGTCCTCGATCTCCAGGTCGGGCAGCTCCTCGGATTGGGAGATGGTGTCCAGCCCGTCACAGGTCTGGCCGAAAACGGCGCAAATTTCGGTCGCGCCCTTCTTGAAGGCTTTGATGTGGTACTGGCAGTGGTCGAAGATGATGCCGGAGAAGGTGTTGTAAACGCTGTCGTCGATGTAGTAGCAGGTCTTGCCGTCGCGGACGGCCTTGCCGATAATCCGCGCCACCGAGATGGCCGCCGTGGCCACCAGAAACCGGCCGGGCTCGGCCAGGATCTCAATGTCGGCGGGGAACAACCGCCCGATCTCGGCGTTGATCTTCTTGGCCAGCACGCCGATGGGAGGGACGTGGCGGTTGTAACGGACCGGGAACCCTCCGCCGATATCCACGATCTTGATCTGGTGGCCGCGCGCCTGGGCTTCGCGCATCACGGCCGCCGACATGTTCAGGGCCTGCACGAAGTTCTCGAAGTTGGTGCACTGGCTGCCCACGTGGAAGCTCACGCCCTCGA
>JBEKMO010000125.1:0-10844 GCA_050008465.1 Bryobacteraceae bacterium | reverse complement strand
CGGCCCCTTCCAGCGTACGACGGCGACTATCGGCGTGCCAGTGCTCCGTCAAAATCGCCCGAACGCAGGCCGTGATCGTGTCACAGCGTCCCCGCAATCCCCGTGTGAGAGAAGCGGGCTAGCGAAGGTCCAGGAGAGCGCCGAACACCCACGCTTGCCCGTGCAGGTTTCGCCGCGTAATCCCAAGTGCCTGCCCTTTGCGAATCATCTGTGCCGCCTCAAT
The DNA here is from genome assembly GCA_050008465.1 of Bryobacteraceae bacterium. Taxonomy (GTDB): domain Bacteria; phylum Acidobacteriota; class Terriglobia; order Bryobacterales; family Bryobacteraceae; genus Fen-330. The sequence goes on along the minus strand of JBEKMO010000125.1, from coordinate 10,621 downwards.
CCCCTGAATCACCGCCCACGCTGTTTCCATCGTCGGCGGTCCTTGCATCGCTCGCAGGCGCCGTTTGACGCAGCGATGATCGGATTCGAGCCGGTTATTGCAGTAGCGTCCCGTGCGCTGCCGACAGGTGTGGCGTAACTGACCCTCTCCCTGCAACTCTCGAATAGCCGCTGGATAGCTTCGCAGGCCATCTCTGGCGAACACGTGTCCGGCCGCCGCTGTCAACGGCGCGGAACAGGAACATCCACCGGCCGGCGATGCGCACGAACGTTTCGTCCATGTGCCAGGTTGAGGATTTCCGCTTTACTTCGCGCCCGAGCCGACGGTACACCTCGGGGCCATGCGACTGCCTCCAGCGCCAGATGGTTGTGTGATCCACCGACAAGCCTCGCTCGGCCATGAGTTCCTCGATATCACGAAGACTGAGCGAGAATCGGCGATACCACCCGACGCAGGTTACGATCACAGTGGGTTCGAACTGGCGGTTCCGGAAGAGCGGTGGCCGGCAAGAGCTCACAGCGCCACCCTACCAGATTTGCAGATGCAACACTGCCGGGTCACCGGCCATGAGCACATTGGGGTTCTTGCGGCGCTCCTTGAGCTGGGCGTTTCGCTCGTGGTTCCAGAGGGTCTCCCAGAAGAAGCCGTACTGGTCGGCGATGGAGCTCATACAATCGCCCTGCTTCACAACATGCACCGGCATAAACGTTGCCCCTCCGAGTGCGCTAGCTGACGCGTTCCCAGGCGTCGCGATCGATGTCCGGGAACGATATCATGCAAGTCCCAGGATCGATATTGTTCAGACGAACCCGCCCGCTGGAATCCAGATTCCCTTCCTCGACTGAGCCGCTGGGAGTCTTGATGAGGTAGTGCTTGCCACCGACGGGATTGCCCTCCATGTCAACCAGGTGGACCTCGACCCAGGTCTTGGCGGTCTGGCGCGGCGGGGGCGCGGGAGCGCGCGCCTGAGCCGGAGCGAGCAAAGCATCGACGGCGGCAGCGCCGATCCCCATAGGAGGTATGCGGATGAGCAGCAGCTCCCCGCGCTTGAAGGCGTCTCGCAGGCGGGGCTGGACGGTCTGCTGAACTATTGAGTCGACGGGGTTGTGTCCCAGGTACGGCACGCGCAACGCGTAGTAGATCTCGAGAAGCTCGCGGCGGCCATCCCGATTGGCCGCCCAGCGATCCAGGATGGGATACGCGACCGCCGGGTCGAGTGGCTCCTCGCAGGCGCGCTGGTCGGGCTCGCGAACGATGTAGAGGTCCGGGTCGCCGCCCGGAATCCTCCAAATAGTACGCCAGGAATCGGGCTTCCCCTGGCATGGGCAGGGAGCCATTTTCCTCTTCATGAGATTACCGCCGATTTTAGGACATCTGGACGGCCAAGTCCAGCGGGTCTATGGTTTCGGATCAAGCGCCCCGATTCACCAGAGCCGCGCGCAGCTTCTGAGCCACGAACAGAGCCGCCCAACTGCCCGCGCACACCATCAGCACAATCCGCCACGCCGCCCAATTGAGGGCCGAGGTCTCATAGAACTTGTTCAGGAATCTGAGCAGCCAGTTGGAGGCGGGCAGGGTGACCACCGGCACGAAAAGCAGCAGCAGGAAGCCGCCGAAAAGGGCGTAGGCGCCCCGGTTCTTGTGGCGCGAAACGATCAGCAGGAAGTTGGCCACCGAAGTCACCACCATCACCGCCAGCATCACCATGCTCGGAATGGGTTTCTCGCCCAGCGCGCGGCTCTGGGCGAGGGAGAAGCCGATCTGTCCGAAGGAGACCATGATCAGGGCCGAAACTGCAACGAAGGTGAGCAGATTCAGGACCAGGCGTTTCTGCCGCTCCGTGCTGGCATTGGTGAAGGCGATCAGTATCGCCGGCATCCCTATGGCGATGGTGTTGAACAGCCCCAGCCGCCGTGGCGTCAAGGGGAACTCCCACAGCAGCAACGCCGAGGCCAGGCTCAGGTAGATCACCATGAAGTTCTTGGTCAGGAACAGCCTGGCGACGGTTCCGACGGTGTTGATGATCTTCTTGCCTTCCTCGAAGACCGCTGGCAGCAAGGTGAACCGGTTCATCCGCAGGATGATGTCCGCCACCTCCTTGCTGATGGCGGCGCCCTCGTCCATGGCGATGCCTAGATCGGCCTCTTTAATAGCCGGAACATCGTTGACGCCGTCCCCGATCATCGCCGTATGAATCTTGCGGGCACGGAGCGCCTTGACGATCTTCACCTTCTGCTCGGGCCTCAGCCTGGCAAAGACCACGCTATTCTCGACGGCCGCCTCGAACCGCTCCCCCTCGAGGGCGTCGAGTTCCGCGCCGGTAACTACGTCGGCCGGATCGACGGTCCATCCGATGTCGCGACAGGTCGCCAGGATCGAGGGGGCGGAATCTCCGGAGAGGATCTTGAAGGTAATTCCGTCCCGGGCGAACTGCAGAATCACCTCGCGCGCATCCGGACGAACCAGATCGCTGATCGACACGATGCAGAGTGGCCGAACACGGAAAGATCCCAGGCTGTCCGGGCGCGGCTCGATCTTGTCGCGATCGATCACCTCGCCGAACAACAGGTTTCGGTACACCTCCAGGCCCTCGGCCGCGACCACATCCGGGGACACAGCGGCGCCGCTGGCGTGGCATTGCTCCACCAGCAATTCGAAGGCGCCGAGCACGTAAGTGGTTTCCTGGCCGTCCCGCGCCACCGTCAACGTGCTCATTTTTCTCTGAGAGCTGAAAGGAAACTCGCTTACCCGCGCGGCTTCGCCGTCTCCCGGGAATGCCTCCAGGGCGCGGATGGTGGCGTTCTTCTCCGAGGAAAGACGCGCATAGGCGCCGAGCAGCCCTTCCGCCGCCTCGGCCGTGAGACCAGGCGCGAGGAGAGTGACCTTGCGAACGGACATCTTGTTCTGCGTGAGGGTCCCGGTCTTGTCCATGCAGATCACCCGGACGCCGGCGAACGACTCGATGGCGTTGAAGGTCTGTACCACCGCCCCGACCCGGCTGATGCGGTAGATGCCGATGGCGAAGATCACCGAGGAGGTCAGCACCAGACCCTGCGGGACCAGCCCGATCATGACGGTGGCCAGCTTCCGGACGAAATCCACGTCGAGCTGGTGACGGAGAATGCCCAGCGAGCCTTGCAGGATGACCAGGCACACCGCGACGCCGAACAGCAGCTCCACGATGCGGTTGATCTGCTTCTGCAGAGGGCTGACCTCCGTTTTCAAACGCTGGGCCATGCGTGTGATCCCCGAGGCATAACTGGTGTCGCTCAGGCGTTCGACCACATAACAGCCGTTCCCCGACAGACAGAAACTGCCCGACAGTACCGTGTCGCCCTCTTTCTTCTCGATGGGCTCGGATTCGCCCGTTAGAAGAGACTCGTCCATCTCCATGCGGTTGGACTCCAGGACGGACCCATCGACCACCGCCTGATCCCCGCGCTTGACGACGATGACGTCACCCAGCACAATCTGGCCGTGCGGGATCCGGACGGGTTCCCCGTCTCGCAGCGCCGTGACTTCCCGCACGATCAGCATGTTGACCTTGTCCATGGCCCGCTTGGCACGGATCTCCTGCGCCGTGGCAAGGATGGTGTTGCAGAAGGCCACCGTGAAGACGCCGACACAATCCCACAGGAGCCGCTGGTCCCTGGTTCCAAGGTAGAAGGAGAGAAGGAACAGGACGATGCACCCGATGATGATATTGAAGACGCAGAAAAGGTTGCCGATGACGATCGCGCGGAGACTCCTGGTCCCGGGCTCGGGTGGTCTGTTGTACTGGCCAGCCGCGACTCTTGCGGCAACTTCGGTAGAGGTCAAACCGGTTATGGAAGGCACCGCTGTGTCACTATCGGGTTTGGACTTGCCAGCAGACCGGGACTGCGACTGAGGTTCGCCGGCAGATCAACAATATACACCTTGGGGCAAAACGACGGGGGAACCGCTGCGAGACCAGAGAGTCGAACCAGCGAGGGAGGGCTACGCCAGAGAACCACCATCCCACTGGTGCTGCGGATCCGGGATGAAGGTCAACTGGTCATGGGGACGCATGGCAACGAGCCACCCTCCGGGGATTTTCGCGCGATAGATCGAGAAAGTGGCGGAATTGCAGCTAATGCGGTTCACAAGCAGTTCGAAGGTCAGCGGCCGCCTTTCGGCCATCGGGTCGATTGGCCTGCGCCAGCCATTCACGTTCCGTCTTTCTTCCAAGAGTTCCAACATCGCCTCGTCTCCCCTTTTCTCTGCCTGCGCCTCGCATCTGGAACCCGTTGGAACGGGCTCCAGAGACTCTAGTAAGTCCCAAATCCGCCGGCTTGTCAACGCACAGCGGTACCGGTGTAGTCACGGTACACTACCCCCCTCAAACGACAGCCTCAATCCCTTGGTACCCGACGAGGCAGTACTGTAGGTACGAAAAGAGGACGTGGGCTGAACTCGCGATCGGCGGGCCAGATTTCTGGCGCGCCCGGAGGGACTCGAACCCCCGGCCTACTGGTTCGAAGCCAGTCGCTCTATCCACCTGAGCTACGGGCGCGTGCGGATACTATTATACAGGGGGCGCGGGACTCGGGGGTCTCGGGGGAAGGCGCGTCAGGCCGCGCGTTTGTGCAGGCCTTCGAGGTACTGGGCGGCGGCGCGAATCCGTTTTTCGACGCGGTCGGCGGGAATGTCCAGACTCACGGCTAGCTGTTGTACCGTCTCGCCCCTCAGGAAGCGGCGGTAGATCGCAATGGCGAATGGCTCGAACATCTTCTCACCCTCCTGCTCCACCCCTGATGGGATGCACGCAGCGTGCCAAAGGACTCCCGCCGCGTAACTTGTTGAAAAGCAAGATCTGCCCCGGGATGCCAGGAATGGTGTGTGCCAGAGAATCGACCATTCTGACCCGAGCGGCGCCAATTTTCGGACCAGGGATGACGTAGGATTGAAGGAACGGATGTCGACCGGCCAATCGAACCAGGAAACAGAGATCAAGCTGCGGCTGGGCGGGGCGGCCGAGGGACGGCGCCTGCTGAAACGAGCCGGGTTCCGGGTGGTCAGGCGCAGGGTGTTCGAGGACAACACGCTGTTCGACACCGAAGACCGGAAGCTGCAACGGGCGGGGCTGGCGCTGCGGGTGCGACAATGCGGGCGGCGGGTGCTGCTGACGTTTAAGGGGCGGGTGCAAGAGGGCAAGCACAAATCGCGCGAGGAACTGGAACTGGAGATCTCCGAAGCGGCGACGTTCACCCGGATTCTCTCGCGGCTCGGTCTCGAACCCGGTTTCCGATACCAGAAATACCGCACCGAATACGCGCGACGCGGAGACGACGGCCTGGCGACGCTCGACGAAACGCCCATCGGGTGCTTCCTGGAACTCGAAGGGGAGCCGAAGTGGATCGATCGAACGGCGGCCGAGCTGGGTTTCGGACCAACCGACTACATCACGGCCAGCTATGCGAGCCTCTACTGGCAGCACCGGGAGCAGAATCCGCAGACTCCGCAAGACATGGTCTTTTCGATCACATCCCGAACCAGTAAGCCACGGTCTTGAGCCATTCGAGGAGGAACTCCTTCCGCCCCTCGCGGCTGTGCCACCAGCCGCCGGGGCTGAAATCGGGATCGAAAGCGGCGACGACGCGGAAACTGCCGGGCGACGCCAGGCGGCGATAGACGCGTGCGGCGCGGCGGGTGTGGAAGTTGCTGGTGACCAGCAGGAACCGGCGGACGTGGCGGCGCTCAAGTTCGGCCACAATAATGCGCGCTTCCTCGAAGGTGGAGCGCGCCGAGAGCGGCAAAGGAATGAACCAATCCTGGGGGTAGCCGTGCTGGACGGCGAAGGGAATGGCCAGGTCGGATTCGAACCGGCCATAGCAACACTCCGGACCACTCACCAGGACCTTGGGCGCATAGCCTTGCTTGACCAGCTCCCCGCCCTTCAGAATGCGGTGGCCGGTGTCATCGCCTGCCAGCACCACCACCATTTCGGCCTGGAAGGGCTCCTGGGACTCGACCAGCAACCCGCCCAGCGCCGCAAGCCAGAGGGAGCGCGTCACGAAGAGGGTGACTGCCAGAACGGCCACGGCGGCAAGCCAGCGAAGGATGCGGGATCGGAGCAGCGTCACGAACTATTGTTCGTCCGTAGAATTGTCGGGGTCAAGATGGCGCACAGTCTTGAGGCGCTGGTACAGACGCTCGACTTCGGCCTCATCCTCCGGGCGCAGGAGGCGATACTGGGGCGCGGGAAGCGTCCGGGCCTCGGAGGAACCGCGGACGGGCTCGCCCCAAAACTGGCGGTAGGGGATCCCATCGATCAGCGCCTCGCGGGCGGAGCGCCGCAAGTGGCGCAACAGGCTGTTCGCCGAATCGGGATCTCCAGGGTAGACCAGCAGAACGTGGCGGTTGTCGAACAGCGTGATATGGACGATCAGCGGCGATAGCCAGCCGGTACGATCCAGGCGCCGAATCTCCGCCCAGGGGATATGCCGCCGGCCGATGGCGATGTGGGTCTCGCAGATCTCTATGGGGGGGCGGAATGCCAAATACAAGAGAGCTCCCGCAGTGGCCAGGAACAGGACGGCAGCCACGTAAGCTGGCGCCCACCGGACGAAGCCGTACCAGGCGGAGAACGCCCCGAGTGCGAGCGCAACCACGCCCGCCTCCAAATAATGGCGAGAAGGTACGTACCGAGTCACCTTGCGGCCTCCCCTCTTTCTAAGCCTACGCCTCGATCGCCGCGCCGTCAATTTGCGCGGCGGGGATGCCGGAGCATGTGCAGAGCGCGCCAGAGGTAGTGGAGCCCGCTCCAGGCCGTGGCGACCGCGGCGGCCGCGAGCAGGGGACCGGGCGGGAGCCGGAGGGCGGGGAAGGCGCGGCCGAGGACCACCAGGACGCCCACCAGAGTCTGGACCGCCGTGCTGAGCTTGCCCCAGACGCTGGGCGGGAAATCGCGGTGGCGGGTGAACAGGAGCGCCGCGCCGACCAGGGCGAGGATCAAGAAGTCGCGGCCGAAGATGAGCGCTACGAGCCACCCCGGAACCAGTCCGGCGATGCCGGCGGCGAGATAGGTGGCGCTCAGCATCGCTTTGTCCGCGATCGGGTCCAGGTACGTGCCCAGGCGCGTGGTGCAGCCGAACCGGCGGGCCAGAGGTCCGTCCAGGATATCGGTCACGGCGGCGATGAAGAAGAGAGCGAGGGCGGCGCGGTACTCTCCGGCGAGCACGGCATGCACGGAAAACGGGGTCAGCGCCAGGCGCGACAGGGAGAGAGCATTGGGGATGTTCAGCCAGCGCACGAACGATCAGGATACCAAGGCGTGCGTGACCCGGCTGGCAAGCTGGTCGAAACTGAGGATCTCGTACAGGGACGGGTCGCTCATGATGCGGCTGACCAGGGCGGTGTGCATGGCGTGGCCAGCGCGCTCCGCGACCACGTGTCCCAGCAGCGGCCTGCCGATCAGTGCCAGATCCCCGATGAGGTCGAGCGCCTTGTGCCGGCAACACTCGTCGGGGAACCGCAGTCCTTCCGGGTTCATGACGCCATTGCCGTTGAAGCAGACCGCGTTCTCGAGAGAGGCGCCGCGGATGAGGCCCATGTCGCGCATCTGATCCAGTTCATTGGCGAAACCGAACGTGCGAGCGGGCGCGACGTCGGCGGCGTAGTGGTCCGGGGTGACATCCATCTCCAGCAACTGCCGCCCCACCAGCGGATGGTTGTAGAAGACCTCGCAGGTAAGCTGGAAGCCCTCGGCCGGCAGAATCGAGATGCGCTTGCCGCGGTCCTCGACACTCACCGGTCGCCGAATGCGCAAGTACCGCCGGAACCGCCGGTAGGTCTTCAGGCCCACGCTCTTCAGCAGTTGGACGTAAGGCAGGCCACTGCCATCCAGAATGGGGACCTCCAGGTTATCGATCTCCACATAGGCATTGTCCACACCCATGCTATAGAAAACGCTGAGCAAGTGCTCGGTGGTAGAGATCAGGACGCCTTGCCGCATCAAGCTGGTCGCGTAACTCACGCGCGCCACGTGGCGCCAACTGGCGGGGACCTGGAACCGCTCCAGGTCGGTCCGCACGAAGACGATGCCAGTAGAGGGCGGGGCGGGAAGAACTCGGATTCTGACCGGGACTCCACTATGAAGACCGACTCCGGCGGCTTCGATCGGGCGCTGCAACGTAGTTTCAAAGCGTAAGGAACTGCTCTCCTCGAGAAGGGTCATGTGAGGCAGCGGAATGCCTTAGCGTAGCAATTCGCAGCCCCAACTGTAACTTATTGAAAACGTGTAGCAGAGAGAGATTAGGTGTGTCCAATACGCCACACTTTGTCGGGTGGAGTGTGGCAAAGAGGCCTGTGGCATGTGGCTTGTGGCCTGTAGATCCACTGAGGCGCGCCACCTAGCCCGCCAGTTCAGGTGGCCGCGAGGCGGAGGGCGCCGCGGCTCAGATCCACAGGCCACAAGCCACATGCCACAGGCCTAAGGGCTAGAATGAGGTTTTATGCCCCGCCCGCGGATCTTCCTGATCGACACCTTCGGGTTCATCTTCCGCGCGTATCACGCCCGGGCTCGCACGTCCGCGCCCCCCATGCGCACCTCGACCGGACAGCCGACCGAGGCGGTCTTTATCTTCACCAACATGCTCCGGAAGCTGACTGCGGCGCACCAGCCCGAGCATATCGCGGCGGTGTTCGAAAGCGCCGTGCCCACGTTTCGCGAGCAGGAGTTCGCCGAGTACAAGGCCAATCGCGCCGAGACGCCCCCCGAGTTGATCCAGCAGATCGGAAGCATCCGGCGGTTGCTGGAAGCTATGCGGGTTCCGGTGCTCGAGTACGCGGGCTTCGAGGCTGACGACGTGATCGGCGCTATCGCCCGGCGGGCCGAAGCAGCGGGCATGGACGTGGTGATCGTCTCCAGCGACAAGGACCTGCTGCAACTGGTGGACGAGCGCGTCGCCGTGTACAACCCGGCTCAGGAAGACCTGTGGTACGACCGGGCCAAGGTCGCGGAGAAGATGGGGGTGGCCCCGGGGCAGGTGGCGGATCTTCTGGCGCTGAAGGGCGATGCCGTCGACAACATCCCCGGCGCGCCCGGGATCGGCGACAAGGGGGCGCGGGACCTGATCTTGCGATTCGGCACGGTGGAGGCGGCTCTGGATCGCGCCGCGGAACTGGGGGACAAGGGATACGACAAGCGCTACCGGGAGAGCTTGCAGCAGAACCGCGAGCAGATTCTCATGAGCAAGCGCCTGGCGACGATCAACACCACGGTCCCGATCGAGTTCAGCCTGGATGCCGTGCGGACCCAGGCGCCGGATACCGCCGCCCTCAAGCAGATCTACAAGGAGATGGAGTTCTTCAGCCTGCTGAAGGAGCTGGGGCCGGAGGAGGACGCCCGCGCCCGCGACTACCGAACGCTCGATTCGACGGAAGCGCTGGACGCATATCTCGCTTCGATTCCGGCCGGGGCGCCGTTAGCAGTGGCCATCGGAGCGGGCGCCCCGGATTTGTTTGCCGCCGAGGAGACGCCGGCCATCGGGCTGGCCTGGCAGTCCGCGCAGGCCCGCGCGGTTCCGGGCGCGCTCATGGAGCGGCTGCGCGGCTGGATGGAGGAGCCGACGCGCGCCAAGATCGCGCACGATTCCAAGCAGGTGTACCTGGCGCTCGACCGGTGGGGCATCCAGCCGAGCGGCTTCCGCGACGACGTGATGCTCTACGCGTTCCTGCTCCACGCCGACCCGGCGGGCTGCTCGCTCGAAATACTGGCGCGGCGGTACCTGGACCGGCGGCTGGAATCCACGGTCGAGCACCAGGCCGATTGCGCGCTGGAACTGGGTCGGGTGCTGGGGCGGCAGGTGGACGAGCGCGGCTTCCGCAAGATCTACGAGACGATCGATCTGCCGCTCGCGCCGGTGCTGGCGCGCATGGAGCGGGCCGGGATCCGCGTCAATCCAGCCGAGTTGCGCCGCCTCTCAGGGTCGATGGAGACCGAGATCCAGCGCCTCACGGCGGAGATCTATACTCTCGCCGGCAAAACGTTCAACATCAACTCGCCGCAACAACTCGGCAAGATCCTGTTCGAGGACCTGAAGCTGCCCGCCCCGGTCAAGTACGGTAAGGGGAAGACCATCTCCACGGCGGCGGACGTGCTCGAGGATTTGGCCGCCGACCACGAGATCGTCCGCAAAGTGCTCGAGTACCGCCAGCTCGCGAAACTCAAGGGCACTTACGTGGACGCGCTGCCGGCGCTGATCGATCCGCGCACCGGCCGCCTGCACACCAGCTTCAACCAGGCCGGCGCCGCCACCGGCCGGCTGTCGTCCTCGAACCCGAACTTGCAGAACATCCCAGTCCGCACCGAACTGGGGCGCCAGATCCGCGCGGCATTCATCCCCCGGGACGGGTGGAAGCTGGTGGTGGCCGATTACTCGCAGATCGAGCTGCGCCTGCTGGCGCACTTCTCGAAGTGCCCGGTGCTGGTGGAGGCGTTCCGCCACGGAGAGGACATTCACACGCGCACGGCGGCGGAGGTGTTCGGCGTGCCGCCGCTGATGGTGACCCCCGAGCTGCGCCGGCGCGCCAAGGCGGTGAATTTCGGCATCGTTTACGGGCTGAGCGCATTCGGGCTGGCGGCGCAGCTCGGCATCCC
>JBEKMO010000124.1:0-11237 GCA_050008465.1 Bryobacteraceae bacterium | reverse complement strand
GTCACCAGCGTGATTTCGAGCACGATGACGACCAGGGCGGCCAGATTCTTGCCGGCCAGCACCTTCCAGAAAGGGATGGGCGCGGAGAAGTAGAGTTGGGCGGCGGAGCGGTCGAAACCGAAGGCGTTCCAGATGACCGCCTCGGCGAGCAGCACCACGGCGTAGACGCTGATCAGGACCGGGTAGCTCCCGGCGGAGCCGACGCGATCGGCTGAAGTGCGGAGCAGCGGCCACCAGATGAGAACGCCGAAAGAGAAACCCATCAGGAAGACCAGGCGGAAGCGGGGCGTGCGGGAGAGCGAGCGCAGTTCCTTCTCGAGCAGCGCGGCGAGGGGATCGGAGAGGAGCAGCCGCGGGGCGCGGTAGAGGGCTTCTCCCCAACCGCGGTCTCGACCGGCGCTTCGGTCGGCGGCGGCGCGGGCGGCGAAGTCGAAGTGGAGGCCGCGGCGGAATTGCGTGATTCCGAACAGGTAGGCCAGCGCGGTCCAGGCTGCCAGCAAGACCAGGCAGGGAAGGGCGCGCTCGGCCAGGGCGAGGTGGCCGCCGGCGGTCCAGGGCCAGAGGAGATGGGGGCTCTGCGAGAAGAATCGCCGGGCGCCGCGGGGCATGCCGGAATAGATCAGGATCTGGGGCAGCGCGGCGGCCAGTACGAACAGGAAGACCAGCGCCTCTCGGACGTGCTTGTAGGCCAGCACGCGCTCGAGCAGGTTGCGCACACCGGCGGCGGTGAACAGATTAAAGGCAATGAACAGCGGCACCGCCAACAGCGGCCCCCAAAGCGGGATAGCCGGGTTCCGCGAGAGGCCCACGGCCCCGCCCCCCAGCACCAGCAGCATCTCCATGCCGGCCACCGCGCGCAGCAGCAGTTCCATGACGAAGAGCTGCCCGACGGGGATCGGATAGAGCAGCAGCTTCTTGATGTCGATGGTCGCGCCGAGGCTCGCGGACAAGATGGGAGCCAATTGCCAGTAGAAGAAAACCGCCATGAGCCCCCACGGCACGCCGACCCGCAACCGCTCGCGATCGAGGGTTGCCGTGGCGAGGCAGGCGCCGAGACCGACCACGGCCCACATGCCGTACCAGATCAGGGCCATGAGAATGCCCAACAGGCGGCCGGCGCGGCCCTCGGCAGGCCGGAAGTTCGCTAGTGCCTTCCACTGCGCCCAGAGGATGGCGAAAAGCTGGGAAGGCATCGCTACAACCAGTCCAGCGTCTCGGGAGTGCGTTCGGCGCCGACCAGCCGGACAAAGGCGTCTTCGAGGGTCTCGGAGCCGTTGCGGAGGCCTGCCATCTCGCCCTCCATGACCAGCCGGCCCTGATGGATGATGGCCACGCGGTCGCAGAGGCGCTCGACCACCTCCAGGACGTGAGAGGTGAGGAAAACCGTGGCGCCGCGGCGGACCTGATCGATGAGCAGGTCCTTCATGAGGCGCGCGCCGACGGCATCCACGCCCTCGAAGGGCTCGTCCAGGAGAAACAGGTCCGGGCGGTGAATCAGGGCGGCGGCCATGGCCACGCGCTTGCGCATGCCCTTGGAGTACTCGGCGATGAGCTTCTTCGGGCTGGACTGGAGTTCGAACAGGCCCAGCAGTTCCCGGGCGCGTTCGGCGGCCACGCGGCGCTCCAGGGCGTACATGCGCCCGACAAACTCGAGGAACTCGCGGCCGGTGAGGCGGTCGAACAGGACGGATTCGTCGGGGACGACGCCGATCTTGCGCTTGATCTCGACGGCGCGCCCGGGCATGGGAAGGCCCAGGACCTCGATCGAGCCGGAGGTGGGAGGCGCCAGGCCCATCAGCATGCGGATGGTGGTGGTCTTGCCGGCGCCGTTGGGCCCCAGGAAACCGAAGAAGCAGCCGCGCGGGACCGAGAGGGTGAGCCCGTCGACGGCGGCCTTATCGCCGTACACTTTGCGCAGGTCGCGGACGGCGATGGCCGGCGACGGTTCGGGCATCGATTCCATGTTAACCCGCGGGGCGGATGAAGTTCCGCGCCCTGGCTGCCGATAAGTGGATAGTGACGCCCGCCAAGCCCGCGACTACGCGTTGCCGCGACCACGCGATGGCCAGCCTGGACCGCTTGCCGCCGTTCTCGCTGATCCTCAATCGCCTGCTCGCGACCATGGCCAAGGATGACGTCTCCTTCGCCAACCTGGCGGAACTCATCGAGAAGGACACGGTGCTGGCGGGGAACGTCCTGCGGCTGGTGAACTCCGCGCTATACAGTTTCCAGGGGACGGTGAACTCGGTCCGCCACGCGGTAGCCATCCTGGGACTGAACAAGCTGCGCAACGTGGCGCTGAGCATGTCGATCGCGCGCATGTGGACGCAGGTGCGGATGCCTCCGGGCTGGTCGGCGGCGCGTTTCAACATGCACTCGGTGGCGACGGGCGTGCTAGCGGACTTGCTCTCGCAGCAGGTGGACGTGCCCTACCCGGAAGGCGGCTTCGTGGCCGGCCTGCTGCACGACATCGGCAAGCTGCTGATCGCGGTCTCGCTTCCCAACGAATACGCGGCCATCGTCGAATTGCTCCGGCAAGGGGAACGGACGGTGACCGAATGCGAGCTGGAGGTGACCGGGATGTCGCATGCCGAGCTGTCCGGGGCGGTGCTGGCGCGGTGGAACCTGCCGGGACCGATCCAGAAGGCGGCCATGTTCCATCACGCGCCCGAGGAGGCCTTCGGTGGGGAGCTGCACCTGAGTCACCTGGTGCGCGCCGCCGACCAACTGGCCAACGATCTCGGGCATTCCGTGCTCCCTCGGTCGGGCAATCCGCTGGTCTCCAGTGAGCACCTGGAAGCGCTGGGGGTAGGCGAACAACTGCCTGCCATGCTCCAGCACTTCGAAGCGGAGTTCGTCGAGCTGAAGAGGTACTTCTAGCCCGCAACCGAGGGACTGCCTGGGCCGTCCGCAGTAGGGACGGCTCAGGCTGTCCCCGGTTGCCCCCCGCCAACCGGCGGGAAGAGACGATCGACGAGAGCCCTCCAGTGCCCGCGAACCTGCTCGACCTGGCTGGCAGGGAGGCCGTAGAGGACCCAAGTGATCGTCACCAGGGCGCTGCCTTTGCCTTCGCAGAAAACGGCCAGATAAGAATCGTTCAGCGCCGGCACCACGAAACCGCCATAACCCTGTGGATGGCCGGGAACCGCGCTGCCCTGATCGAGCGCGCCGGTCGCGGCGATTCGTTTCCAGGCCTCCGCGGGAGAAACGCCGGTCCGCCGGGTGATCGAGACGTTCTGGGCGGGCACGCCCGGGTGGCGCTCCAGCGCGTGTTGCAGCATCTTGAGAAACGTCGTCCAACCGCCCCGCGTGGACTCGAACTCCTCATCGAAAGAGGCGTCGGCGCCGAAGCCGGAGTGAACCAGCCGCAGCACGGTCGCGGCCCCGTGGGACTCAATCAGGTAGTCGATGGTCTGCGATCCCAAGCGCAGTCGCAGATGGCGGCCGGGGTCCCAGACCTCGATAGGCATCTCCCCCTCCACGCCCTCGCCCCAGGATCCCCAGATCGATCCGCCTTCTCCTGGGACTACCTTGGCCGCGGGAGAGTACCAGCGGATGAGTTGTTCCGCATCCGTCAGAGCTCTCCAGAGCTCCTCGGGAGTGGTTCGGATGGGGACGGAGAACTGGTGGCTGCGGGTAGGATAAGGCTCTGCCTGGTCCCGGTTGCCTGTCACAATCTCCTCCCCAGCACCGCGTAGTCCAGCGCTCCGAAAAACGCCTCGCGAAACTCCGCGGGCAGCAAGTTGAGCGCGGGCATGCTCTCTGCGGCGGGCGCGAAGCGGTGGATCTCCAGTTCACCCATTCCGGATTCTTCGAGATAAAACGAGAGAAGCAGGGGAGGAATGGGGTGGTGGTGGGTGGGGTCGAGATAGAAGTGCGAGGTGAGGATGGCCAGACATTCGGGGTTCGGCGTCTCCACCGCCAGCAGGCCTCCGGGAGCGAGCTTGGCGGCGGCCAGGCGCAGCATCTCGGGCAGGCTGGCGGGCGGGAGATGCTCGATGACCTGGGCGCAGAAGATGCCGTCCAGGGCGCCGTCGGTCAGGGCGTCCAGATAAGAGAACAGGTCGGCGACTTCGGCGTCGAGGCCTTTCGCCCGGCACAGGGCGACGCATTCGGCGCTGAGATCGATGCCGCGGACGGGGATCTCCTCCTCCTGGAGAAGCTCCAGGAATTCCCCGCGTCCGCAGCCCAGGTCGAGCACTTGGCGGCAGCCCTTGAAATGCGGCAGGTAGAAACGCTGCCGCTCGCGGACGTACTCTTCCGAGCCTCGGAAGCGGGCGGCGAAATGGAGCCAGTCGATCGGCGGGCCGGCCGCCGGAGTCCGTGACGTGGCGGCCGCGGGAGGAGCGAGTTGCGGCAGAACGGCGCGCTGGCGGACCAGGCGCAACTCGGCGTGGATGAGACGCTCGAGCTCGGTGCGGGTTTCGCGGATGCCCTTCCATAGCGCCGCCAGGAAATCGCTGTGCTGCAACCTAGTGGTCTCGTTGAGGTTGGACTCGAGCATCGTGGCGCGGTGCTGGAACGCGCCGTTCAACTCGGCTACGTTGCGGAAGAAGTGGCGCTCGAGCTGATCCAGTTTGCGCTCCCATTCGACGCGCCACTGGGCCCAGTGCGAGCGGATGTCCCGAACCTCGAGCAGCTCCTCGAGGCGCGCGCCGACCGCTTCCAGGCGCGAGACCATGGCTTCGTGCCCCGCGCCCAGGGCTTCGAGCGCTTGCCTGGTCTCATCGAGTGATTTGAGGAGGGCTTCATCCCGGGCCCCCAGGGCGCTGAGCGCGCGGTTGTTTTCGTTGAGCGCGTCGAGGACGGCGCCCAGCGACCGGACTAGCGCGCGGTTGAACTCGACCTGGTCGCGCACGTGCCAGTCCAGCAGGCGGGCGACGAGCTTCTTGACCGACTGGATCAGGGAGTTCAGCGCGCCGCCCGGACGCGGGTTGACCGTCCCGATCGCCGCTACCTTGGCCTCCGCGGCGTCGCGCTCGTGCAGGATCGGCAGGAGGTCCGGAAGAACGGCGCCCGCTCCGGCCGTGCCTTCGGGGTAGCGCGCGCGGACCCGGTCGCGAATCTCCTGGATGACCGCGGTGAGTTCTTCGGTCATCGCTCCGTCGCGGTCGGGACTCGATTCAGCGGGCACGTTTCTTGCTCCAGGTAGCGGTCATCTTCGAGTAGATGCCGCCGCGCGGGCTGAATTCGCCGATCACGGTCGCCGAGACGGGTTTGGCCGCGGCGACCACGTCGCGCAGGAAACGATTCACGATGTTCTCCTGGAAGATGCCCAGGTCGCGGAAGGCGAGCGCGTACATCTTGAGCGACTTGAGTTCCAGGCACAGCTTGTCGGGCACGTAGCGCAGCGTCAGCTTGCCGAAGTCCGGCAGGCCGGTCCTGGGGCACACCGAGGTGAACTCCGGAATCGTGATTTCTATTTCGTAGCCGGGATACTGGTTGGGCCAAGTTTCGATTTTGGGCAAGCGGGCGGACACGCCCGCGCGTGCGTGTTCCTCGGTATACAGCGGCTTCTTCTTCATGCCTGAACCAGGGTCTTCGCCAGCAGATCGAGGAACAGTCCGACGTCCGCGACGACGCCCACGGCCTGGCCGGTGCCGCGGTCGCTCACCTTGGTGGCGACGGCGGGGTTGATATCCACACAGACCATCCTGATCCAGCTTGGGGCCATGTTCCCGGTGGCGATGGAGTGCAGCATGGAGCCGAGGCAAAGAACCAAGCCGGCGTCCTTGAGCTGGGCGGTGTAAGCGTCCTGGGCCTGGTTCATGTCGGTGATGGTTTCGGGCAGCGGGCCGTCGTCGCGGAGGCTGCCGGCGAGCACGAAGGGCACGCCCGCCTTGACGCATTCGTAGAGCACGCCGCTCGTGAGGCGGCCCGAATCCACCGCCTGACGGACGCCGCCGCACTGGTAGATGGCGTTGATGGCGCGCATGTGGTTGCGGTGACCGTGCTCCTCCTGGCGGCCGTCGCTGAGGCGCAGGCCCAGCGAGGTGCCGAACAGGGCCGCTTCGACGTCGTGGACCCCCAGCGCGTTGCCGCTGAGGACGCCCTGCACGAACCCGTGGCGGATCAGGCTGCTGAGGCCGGCGGCTCCGCCGGTGTGGATCACCACGGGGCCGGCGACCACCAGGACTTTCTTGCCCTGGGCGCGCGTCTGCTGGATGAGCGCGGCGGTCTGCCGCACCGCGGTTTCCACCTGGCGCTCGGAGGAGACCCCGTTGCTCATGAAGGCGAAGGCGAGGCGGTCGCGCTCCTTGGCTTCCGGAAGCACGCGGATGCCGCGCATACCCACCACCACCTGGTCGCCGGCGCGGATGTCGCGCAGGCGACGGCACACCGCGTGGCCATCCTCGATGACGATGAGAGCGTCCATGCGCTGGTTCTCCGCTTCGAGCCAGCTCTGCTGGTACCGCACCAGGGTACGGTGGTTGGTGGTGGAGTAGAAATCCTCCGGCGCGCAGCGGTCCTGGTCCACGGGCGCCAGCGCGGCGTCCGCGGAATCCACTGGCGAGCAGCCCAAGCCGACCAGGTGGCCGAGCAACTGCTCGAGCAGTTCCCGGCTCGGCGCGTCCACTTTCAGGCGCAGATAGGACGGCTCGCTGTTGGTTCGCCCGATGCGGAACTGCTCCACCTCGAACCGGCCGCGGTATTCGACCACCGTGTCGAAGATCTGCTCCATGATATGGGAGTCGATGAGGTGGCCCTCGGCCTCGACGACTTCCTGGAAGGGGAGCGTGGAGCTTGCATTCATGGCTGTGCTACTAGTGTAGCTCGTAGCTCGTAGCTCGTAGCCCGTCGATAGCGCCTGGTCTTGCACCCGAGGTGCTGCTTGCGCGGACGCGCCGTGGAGCGAGGCGGCGCACCTCGCTGCGATGATCGGACGACGAGCTACGGGCTACGAGCTACGAGCTTCCGAGCTAGTCCACCACCACCTTCAGATCCGTCCCGCCCAGGCGGATTTCCTGGAGGTAGTTCTTGCCGTCCCGCTGGGCGTAGCGGATCGAGGGGATCTCGAACTTCCGGCCCACCTTCTCCACCTTCACGGGGCATTGCACGATCACCTTGTCTCGCTTGAGCACCGCCGTGGTGTTCTTCAGGTCGAGGACGTACTCGCCCGGCTGCAACACGGTTCCCGCCACGACCGCTGTTCGATACAGGGTGACCGGGTAGGTCTTGGCGCTGGCCATCGAAAGCGTCAGCGTCATCACAGCAAAGATTGTCTTTTTCATGTTCGATTCTCCAAATGACGTTGTCTATGGTTCGACTCCACCTCAGATTACGGAGGCCAACGGGCATTGGTTATGCGCCATGCCTCGCCGGGAGGGGGATGGCGGATGATGGCGAGACTTGGCGCGGTTTGGCGCTGCCAGGGGAAGTTGGTAGCATCGGAGTAGATTTGCGGGTCGGGTGAACTGAAATGCTCGCAGCGGCGTCTAAGAGAAGATGGCGGAGTTTACGTCGCCGAAGGTGATCGGCATTCACGAATCCAGAGTTGGCCGGGGAGCCGCCGAGGCCCCTACCGGGAGGCTGGATTCCTGGAAGGAAATAGCCGCCCACCTGGGCCACGGAGCACGAACGGTGCAGCGTTGGGAACGGGAGGAGGGGTTGCCGGTCCACCGGCTGCGCCACGACCAGGGCAGCACGGTTTTTGCGTACCAGTCCGAACTGGATGCCTGGCTGGCCCGCCAGCCCGCCACCGCGGTTTCGCCCCCGCGGGAGCAGGAATCCGCCGCCTCGATCGCCGTGCTTCCCTTCACCGACATGAGCCGCGAGAAGGACCAGGAGTACTTCTGCGAAGGCATGGCGGAGGAGATCATCAACGCGCTTTCCCGCCTGAAAGGACTGCGGGTCGCCTCTCGCACGTCGGCCTTCCAGTTCAAGAACACGACTGCCGACAGCCGGGAGATCGGGCGCCGGTTGAGGGTCGGCACGTTGCTGGAAGGAAGCGTGCGGAGGTCGGAGAACCGGCTGCGGATCGCCGTTCAGCTCACCGGCGCCGAAAGCGGGTATCAGTTGTGGGCGGGGTGCTACGAGCGGGAGATTCGGGACATCTTCGCGATTCAGGACGAAATCGCGCAGAACATCGTCCAGACGCTGCGGTTGACCTTGACAGCCGAAGAACGGGGCGCGCTTCAAAAGGCGCCCACCACCGATGTGCAGGCTTACGACTACTACTTGCGGGGACGCAAGTTCTACTACCTCTTCAGCCGCCGCGACGTTGAATTCGCCATTCAGTTGTTCTCCCAGGCCGTGGAGCTGGATCCGGCCTATGTTCTGGCCCACGCCGGTTTGGCCGACTGCTGGTCATATACCTACCTGTTCGGGGAGCGGACCGAGACGGCCCGGCAGCACGCCGATGCGGCCAGCTTGCGGGCCGTGGAACTGGACCCCGAGTCCGCCCAGGCGCAAGCCTCCCGTGGCATCGCCCTGGCGCTCTACCGCCGCGACGAGGAGGCCGAAAAGGCTTTCGAGGCAGCCATCCGGCTGGATCCGAACCTGTTCGAGGCGCACTATTTCTATGCCCGCCACAGCTTCGCGGGCGGAGACCTGAAAAAGGCGCTGCGGCTCTACGAGCAGGCCATGCGGGTGCGCCCGGAGGACTATCAGTCGCCGCTGCTGGTGGGCCAGATCTACGATGACCTGGGCCGCCCGCAGGATGCCCGGGCGACCCGCGAGCGGGGCGTTCGGATCGCCGAAGAGCATCTGAAACTGAACCCCAACGACGCGCGGGCGGTGTATATGGCGGCCAACGGGCTGGCCGCCCTGGGCGAATGCGAGCGGGCCCGGGAGTGGGCCCAGCGCGCCCTGGCGATGGAGCCGGACGAGCCCATGGTGCTTTACAACGTGGGGTGCATCTACTCCCTGCTTGGGCAAGTCGGGGAGGCGATCGACTGCCTGGAGAAAGCGGCCCGAAACGGCCTGGTGCAGAAGGGTTGGCTCGATCACGACAGCAACCTGGATCCCCTGCGCACTCGCCCCCGCTTCGAGGGCCTGCTCAGGCTGCTAGAGTAAACCGCACCTGAGGGAAGCCGCAGGCCTCACCTCTCCGCCAGCCACGCCAGGAACAGGCCGTCCGGGGGGACATCTTCCCAGTACGAGATGAAGCGGCTGGACACGCGCCGGCAGTGGCGGCCGAGCAGGCGCTCGAGCTGCTTGCGGGTGAACCATTTCTCCCATTCGGGCGTTTCCAGCCGTCCCCACTGATCGGCGTTCTTGTCGATGATCACGATGCGGCCGCCGGGGCCGACGACGCGGCAGATCTCCCCGACCGCGCGCTCGATCTCGACGGCGTGCTCCAGCGATTCGGTGGCGTAAGCGGCGTCGAACGCGCCGTCGCGGAAGGGCAACTCCGTCATGGAGCCGGCGCAGACCCGGATGGATGGCGGCGCGAACTTGAGCATCGACTCGGCGAGGTCGAGCCCCCAGATTTCCGCGCCGGGATGGCGCTCGGCCAGGATGCGGGCGAACCGGCCCTTGCCGCAGCCGACATCGAGTACGCGCTTCCCCGCCAGATCCCCCAAAAAATCCAGAATCAGCCGGACGTGGTAGATCCGGGGATCGATGGTGGAGGGGAAGTGCTCCTCGTCGCGCGCGGCTTCCTCGAAGGAAGCGCGGATGCGCCGCCGCAAATCGGGCGTGAGGGGGCTGGCCCCCTTTCTTCGAAAGAATGGCCAGTTCACGCGCGGGTGAGGAAAATGGGCAGGCCCGCTTTGTTGGCGTAGTTGGGGCGGTAGCGGTCGGTGTTGTACATCGACTCGATATCCACGGTGCGCGGACCGAGCTTGGGGTCGGGGATGGGCATGCGGGCGTAGCAGCCGTTCACGATGGCCATCATGACGCCGTGCTTGTCCTCGAGCAGGCAATCCATGGCCATGTTGCCGAACGTGCCGGCGACCAGCTTGTCGACGAAATCCGGATCGCCGCTGCGCAGTTCGTAAGTCAGGTCGCTGACGACCGTCTCCTCCTTGGTGCGCCTCTTGATCTCATCGCTCAGGTCCTCGGCCACGCTCATCTTCTTGCGATGGCCGTACGCGTCGGGATCGCCGTACTCGCGCACCTGGTAACCCTCCCACTCGGCCCCCTCGGACAGGACGCAGATCGAGTAGTTGCTGGGGTTGTCGCGCTTGTCCTTGATGAGCAGCTCGATGAACCGCTCCAGCTTGAACCTGTGCTCGGGGATGCCGCAGCGCATGGACGTGACGTAGGCGGTGTAGAGCGCCGTGTAACCGGCGTCGCGGCCGAAGACGCGGAAAATGCCGACGCGCTCGTGCGAGCCGACCGTAGTGCGCTGCCGCTGAATGGCGTCGCTGGCGCGGCTGATGGCCGTCGAGAAACCGATGCAGTACTCGGTGTTCCGAACGTCGTTGTCCATGGTCTTGGGGATGGCGATCACCTTCACGCCGGCCTTGTCGAGCTTGGCTGCGTAACTGAGCGTGTCGTCGCCGCCGATGGCGACCAGAAAGTCGATGCCGAGCCGGTCGAGGTTCTTGATGACCTGCGGCGTGACGTCGTAGATGGTGGACGTGACGCCCTTCTTGGTGACCTCGGTCTTGGGGAAGTCGAGCCCCTGGAGGTGCTCGGGCAGGCTCTTCATCTGGGACGGATTGGTCCGGCTGCTGTGGAGGGCGGTGCCGCCGGTGCGGTCGATGGTGCGGGTGTTCTCGCGGTCCAGCGGCCAGATGTAGCGGGCCTTGCTCGCGGCGTCGTCGAGATTGACGTGGGTGAGCCCTTCCCAGCCGCGGCGGATGCCGATCACTTCGCAGCCGATCTCGCTGCCGCGGTACACCACTCCCTTAATCACCGAGTTGAGGCCGGGGACGTCGCCCCCGCCGGTGAGAATTCCAATGCGCTTCGTCGCCATGAACGCTCCTGAGTACTAGGCTGTAACCAGAATTGCTACCTGAAAAGCTGATTTCCAATTATACCCAACACGGCGCAGCCGCCGGGCCGATCACGACGAGGAGGGCAGCGACGACCCCTGAAGTATCTCCCACAGCCGGCAATCAGGCCCAGTAGGCGACGCCGGGCTTCTCCTTGATGACCAGGTTCTCCAGGAAGCGGACCGCCTTGATCAGGCCTTCCTCGGCCGACATGAGGCTGTCCTCGTGCTCCACCGAGAGCACGTAGTCGTAGCCGTACATGCGCAGGGTGGAGATGAATTCTCCCCACCAGTCGGCGCCGTGGCCATACCCGACCGTGCGGAACATCCAGCCGCGGTTCTGCTCGTCGGTGTA
>JBEKMO010000123.1:0-11303 GCA_050008465.1 Bryobacteraceae bacterium | reverse complement strand
CTCATCATGAGCGAGTTCGGCGCCGGAGCCCTCCAGGGTTACCACGGCGATGATCTGACCATCTTCACCGAAGAGTACCAGCGCAGCGTCTACGAGCACCAGATCGGCATGCTCAAGCGGATTCCGTTCCTGCGTGGGACCTCGCCATGGATTCTCATGGATTTCCGCTCCCCGCGGCGCACCCTGCCGGGCATCCAGGACTACTTCAATCGCAAGGGACTCATTTCCGAGCGCGGCCAGAAGAAGGCCGCCTTCTTCGTCATGCAGCAGTTCTACGAGTCGCTGAAGTCCGCCGAACCGCGACCGTAGCCATGCCGCGCCTCCCATCCTCGAGCTCCCGAGGCTTAAGATAGGAAGGTGCAACTTCTCCGGCCGGCAGCGCTGCTGCTCGTGGCGGCGTGCGCCGGCATTGCCGCGGACCCCAAGACCGACGGCTCCGATGTCATCCATCGCGCCTTCCTGCGGCTCTACAACTTCGATTTCCCCGGCACCCACGCCATTCTCGACCGCCGCCTCAGCGAGGACCCGTCTGACTCGCTCGCCTATGGAGTGCGCGCCTCCGCCTACCTGTTCTCCGAGCTGGACCGGCTGGGCATCCTGGAAGCGGAGTTCCTCGGCGACGACGACCGCATCATCGACAAGAAGAAGGGAAAGCCGGACCCGAACGTGAAGAAAGCGCTGATGGACGCGCTCGAAAAGGCGCGGCAGAGCGCGTATGCCAGGCTGGCTCGGCAGCCGCGCGATCCCGAGGCGCTATTCACGCTGTGCGTGGCCTCGGGCGTCGAAACCGACTACGCGGCGCTGGTCGAAAAACGGCAGTGGGGCAGCCTATCCTATGCCAAGCAGTCCCAGAAGTACGCCGCGCGGTTGCTCAGCCAGGACCCCACCTACTACGACGCCTATCTCACTTCCGGCGTGAGCGAGTACCTGCTGGGCTCGCTGCCGTTCTTTCTGCGTTGGTTCATCCACTTCGACCAAGTGCAGGGCAGTAAACAGAAAGCGATCGAGAACCTCGAGCTGGTTGGCCGTTCCGGACGATATCTGAAGCCCTTCGCCAAGATCCTGCTGGCCATCATCTACATGCGGGAGAAGCAGCCTCGCAAGAGCGAGGCGATGTTGAGAGATTACCTTCGCGAGTACCCGGAGAACCCGCTCGTGCGCCACGAACTCGCGCTCATCGACGCCCGGCGGCGGTAGCGTCCTGTCCCGCTCCCTTACGTGCGTTTACCGAGCCGCGCGCGTCAGCAAGCGGTCCTCGCGCGCATCACTGTGCTCTCCTCAGCACCTTGTATTCGAATGGCTTCAGGGTCATGCTCGCCCCCGCCGGAGCGTTTTCGAGCAGGTCGAAGTACCCCGGCCCGGGCTTGATCGCGACGCTCTGCTCGTCGTGGTTCAGCACAAAGTAGTACTGGTTCTGGCCCTTGCTGCGCCGCGTCACCTCGACACCGCTGGGGATGCCCGCGAGCAGCGGCTTGAGGTTGTGTACACCGGCGTAGCGCCGGATCAGGTGCCGTGCCGCCTCCAGGTTGAAGAACGACGCGTAATACACTGCGCGGCCTTTCCCATACTTGTTCTCGGTCAAGGCCGGGCTGCCCTTCATCGAGTCATGTTCCCAAGTGGCCACTGTCGCCGCGTGCGTGGTCTTGAGCACATCCGCGAACACATTCACAGGAACCGCCGCGCCGTCCCCGAACCGGATCGCGTTCCTCTTCCGTGAGGGCGGCTGGTAGCACTGGAAGTCGATCACCTCGACCCCAAACAGGTCTCGCACCAGGATGGGCTTCACCTCGCCGGTCATGGCGTTGTCGTGGTTCTTCACCGCGCTGTGCGCCGATAGAATGAACGTCCCGCCCTGCTCCACGAACTTGCGGATCTTCTGTGCCAGCTCCGGATCCATCAGCATCAGGTGCGGGCCGAAGACGATCTTGTAGCGGTTGAAATCCACCCGGCGGCCGATGAAATCGATGTTGTACTTGGCTTCCGAGGCCGCCTGGAACAGATCCTCGAGCTCCGCGGCCAGGCTGACCTCCTTGGTCAGGAATTGGTGATCCAGCACCCACTCGTCGTCGAATTCGTTTAACACAGCGATATCGGAGACCACGCGCGAGCCCAGAATCTCGCTGCCGATTCGCCGGATTTCGGCGCCCTCCTTCTTGAACTCCTGGTAACGCGCCCGGGGGATGTTGTCGTGATCGAGCACCCCGCTCCAGTATTCCTCGATGCCCTTGCGCGCCGTCCGCCAGCGGAAGTGCAGCACCCCGTCTGCTCCGTGCGCGATGGACTGAAACGCCCACAGGCTCATCTCGCCCGGCCGGGGCGTGCGCAGCAGATAGGTTTGGCCTCCCGCTCCGGTCTGCTGCTCCATGATCATGAGCCGGTCGCGGAATCCGAGCGCCTTGGTGAGGTTCGCCCCGGTCGCATACTGCGGCTTCTCCCGGAAGCACGGGTAGTTGTCGAACGCGAAGATGTCCAGATCGCGGCTCATCTTGTAGTAGTCGATGTTCTTGAAAGAGCCGTTGTGCGTGATGAAGTCGTTCGGCCGCACCCGGCGGAGGATCTCGACCTGGTCGTGCTGGTAGGACGCGACCGAATCCGAGATGAACCGCCGGTAGTCCAGCTCGTGCGCCGGATTGTGCGGCGCGGGCGCGGGGAAGGGAAGATCCACCTGGCCCCAACTCGTGTACCACTGGCTCCAGAACGCCGTTCCCCAGCGCTCGTTGAGCGAGCCCAGCTCGCCGTACCTCCCCTTCAGCCACTCGCGGAACGCGTTGCCGCAACTCTCGCTATAGCACTCGCTCAGGCCGCAGTTGAACTCGTTGTCGATCTGCCAGCCGATCACGTTCGGGTTGTCCTTGAAGTGCCCTGCCATCTCCTCGACGATTCGCTTGGACAACCGCCGGTAGACCGGCGAGTTGTAGCAGGCGTGGCGCCGGGTCTGGTCATCGGCCACGCGTCCATCCGCGTAGACCGCCAGCGCCTCCGGATACCTCCCGGTAAGCCACTTGGGGGGCGCGGCCGTGGGTGTGCCCAGGATGGTCTTGATGCCCTGTCGCGCCAGCACCGCGATGGCGCGGTCAAACAGGCTGAAATCGAAAGTCCCCTCCCTGGGCTCCATCAGATACCACGCGAATTCCCCCATCCGCACGACATTCACCCCGGCATCCCGCATCAGCCGCGCATCGCCCGCCCAATAGCTTTCCGGCCACTGTTCCGGGTAATACGCCACCCCAAACAGGAAGGTGTTGTACCGCTCGGCGGCGAACGCCGGCACGACCAACAACAGGGCGAGAAGCAGTCGTGGCATACAATCGCGATCGTAGCCCTAGCGCTTCTCGATCCGGACTTCCACCGGCGCGCGCAGGCGGGCCGCACACTCGCCCAGATAGCGGTCCCAATCTTCCAGGCTGCTGAAATCGCCGCTCTTGGTCCAGCCGAAGCCGGCGTGGTAGACCGACGGCGCTGCCGGGTCGATCTTCGTGAGCATGAGGAAATTGCGGTCGTCCTGGGCGAAGCCGGTGGCCGAAGCGGGGTCGGCGATCACGCCAATGCCCAGTTTCCCGTTGCCGCCCTCGACCGTCTCCCAGGTGCGCAGGACGCCTTGCGCGCGGTCCGAGCGCATCTCGGAGTCCTTCCACTTCCGGATGCCGATGGCATGCGCCAGAGCGGTAGGGCTGCCCTCGAAGGTGTAGTGGCTCTCAATGCGGTCCAGGTTGTGGCCGGCGTCGAGCGAGATACGTTTCTTCTCGGAAACCCGGACGCCGTCGGCGGTCCAGGCCTCGTAAGTGAGTTCGAACAGCACGCGGATCGGTCCGGCGGCGAACACGCGGGAATCGCGGAAATTGGCGGATGGCCAGAGCTTGCCCCCCGCCCAGATGCCCGAGCCTCCGCAGCCCCGGCTCTTGCCGGCCGAATAGAAGTCGGCGCCCTCGCCATGGTCGTGGTGGTAGTCGTCGACCAGGTACCAGTCGTTGATCACCAGCTTGCGCACGCGCTTGCTCCAAACATCGATCGCGCTGCTGGTGAGCGGTTCCCGCGGCCAGGTTTCCAGCTCCTTGCCGTACATCCGGTGCGCGATGCGGTCGTTCTCCCAGGCGAAATCGTCGCGACGCTCGCGCACGAAGCGGCCGTACGTCTTATAGTCTTCCAGCCGCGGAATCTGCCGTTCGCCCACCGTTAGCAGGAACCTGCGCGTCTCCTTCGGCGCCAGGTCCGCCTGAAACAACAGTTGCTCGAAGGCGCCGTCATCGTTGGTGTCGACGGCCTGCACCAGCAGATCCTTGCCGCCGCGCTCGTCGCGCACGTGGACCTTCCGCACGTCATCCACCCCGAGCATCTGCCGCAGCTCGGCAGCCTGGAGCACGATGGTCTCGCTGGGCCGCGCCACCTCGATCGGATTGCGCACCGTAACGGCGGCGCCGGGCACGGCGGCCGGGCACAGCGTGGCCCAGACCAGTCCGGGAACGATCGGAAACAAGCCAGCATGGCGCATTCGGTTTTCCTCCTCAACCAACGGGGGCGGGCCGCTAGGGCTTCCGCACCCGGTAATGGAAAGTGTTCAGCCGGCGCTCGATATCGAACGAGCGCAGCATGGTGATGACCTCCGCCCCAGCCATCAGCACCGGGCCGTAGCCCTGCATCGCGCCGAGTTCCCTGGGGCGGTTGTAGTAGTACACCGCGTCGTAGGCGGCGGTGGTGCTGACGCAGATGTCCTCGATCCGGCCGTCCGGACGCACCCGCGTCGCCAGCGCCTGCCACCCGGCCTGCGCCACCGGCGCATACACGGGAGAGAGCCACCCGCGGTTCACCCCGCGCGCGATCGCGAACGTGAACATGGCGGTCGCCGAGGTCTCCAGGTAGCTGTCGGTCTTATCCAGTAACTGGTGCCACATCCCCGTGCCGCTTTGCACTGCGGCGACCCCCTGCACCGCGCGCCGGAAAATATCCAGCACCCGCGCGCGCTCGGGATGGTCCTCCGGCAGAACGCTCAGCAACTCGGCGGTCGCCATCAGCGCCCATCCCGCTCCGCGGCCCCAGTAGAACTTCGGATCGTAAGTTGTGTTCTGGAACCAGGAGTGATCGTACAGCCCGCTGGCCTTGTCCTGTAGCCGCTCCGACATCTGGATGACCTGCCGCGCCCCGTCGTCGAAGTAGGCCCGATCGCCCGTCAGCCGTCCCATCTGTGCCAGGACCGGCACCGACATGTACATGTCGTCGATCCACAGCGAGACCGGCTGCGGACGCGAGCGCGCCAGCGTGCCGTCGGGCAGGCGCATCTGCTTGTGCGAGATGTGATTCGCCGCCACGTCGATGGCGGCGCGGTAGCGCGGGTCCTGCTTCTTCGCGTAGGCTTTGATCAGCGCGGCTCCGATGGCGCCGCAGTCGTCCAGTTCGCGCATCTCCAGCAGCCGGCGAAACGCGCGAGGCGGCACGTTGAATTCGCTCGCCTGCTTCCGGAAGTAGTCCACATGGTCGAAGATGAAGTCGAAGTTCTTGAGCGTGTACTCCTGGTAGCGCGCGTCGCCTGTCGCCTCCGTCGCCAGCAGCATTGCCGCCAGCACCACGCCCATGGGGTAATCCCAATCGTTGAGCTGGCCATCGCGCCTGTCGAGTCCGGCGGAGCGGACGGGATGCGAGAAATCCGTGATCGGCTGGCCACTCTCCGTGTCGATGATCCGGTAAGGCGTCGAGCGGACGAAGTAATCCCGAATGCGGTCCAGCGTAGCTTTGATTTCCGCCTCCGCAGGCAACACGTAGTCCACGCCGGGGGCCAGCGACGGCTGTGAAAAAGAAGGCTCGCCGCGGCCGAGCTGCTGTGCCCACGAAGTCGTCGTCAGCAGCAGCAGCGCGGCCAGTAGAACCATTCTCCCCGCGTGCATTCTCGAATCCCGGCGATGTGGCATAGTAGTCTTACCACTTTAACTCACGGCCTTATGCCTCCGGCACTCGCCATCGCACACCGAACCACGCACCGCCGCACAGCCAGCCCACCTGTGCGGGCATTGTTTCGCAGTTGCCGGTTGCTCTTGATTTGCGGGGTTGTCGCCGGCTTGCCGGGGATTTGCCAGACACCCCGTCAGCCCGGCGCCGGCTCGCCGGGCGGACGCAGGGGCGGCGCAAAGCAGGCCCAAACCAATCCGGATTCGCAGGCCCAGCAACCAATGCCAAACTTCGCCGGGACAATCCACGGAATCGATTCCAAGCTGCTCACGCTGGAGGTGCCCGGCCCGAACCTGCTCGAGTTCCGCTGCTCGAAAAAGACCAAGTACTTCGACGGCTCCAAGAAGATCGCATCCTCCGACCTCAAGCCCGGAGACCGTGTCGCGGTGGAGGCCCGGCGAGCGCTGGACGGCACCCTGGACGCCGCGAACGTCCGGCTCGATCGCCAGAAGCCCCCGCAGTAGCGCCGCCGCGCGTTCGCCGCGGCTCGGAACGTACGCACTTCTGTGTCCCCCCAAGCCCAAATGCAAGCGCTAGACTTTTGGATATACTTTCAGGGTGGACCATTCTCTCGCTGTTCTCGTCGCGCAGGCCGGCAGCTCCCGGCTGATGACACTGGGTACGGTCGATCTGATCATTATCTGCGTGTACTTCGCGTACGTGCTGGGGATCGGCTATTACTTGAAGCGCTTTGCCAAGTCGGGGGAGGATTTCTTCCTGGCAGGGCGCGAGATGACCGCCTGGATCGCGGGGTTGAGCTTCCTGGCGGCGAATCTTGGCTCGCTCGAACTGATGGGATGGGCGGGGAATGCCTATCGCTACGGCATCCTGGCGACGCACTGGTATTGGGTGGGCGCCATTCCCGCGATGCTCTTCCTGGGCGTCGTGATGATGCCCTTCTACTACATTTCGAGGACGCACTCGGTGCCTGGCTTCCTCCAGCTCCGTTACGGGGAGCCGTCGCGCGCTCTGGGAGCCGTCTCGTTCGGCTTCATGACGGTGCTGATGTCCGGCATCAACATGTACGCGATGGCCAAGGTGATGAAAGTGGTGGTGGGTTGGGACATGGATGTATCGATCTGGGTTTCGTCCATCACCGTGGTGATCTACGTCGCCCTCGGCGGTCTGCTCTCGGCCATTTTCAATGAGGTGCTGCAGTTCGTGTTGATCTGGCTGGGCGCGCTGCTCATCCCGATCCTCGGCCTGATCGAGGCGGGCGGATGGAACGGCCTGGTCGTGAAGATCCATGAGCGCATGCAGGGCGACTACACCCACCTGTGGCGGACCATGGGCTCTTTCACCGACAATCCCATGGGAATCCACTGGACCGGAATTGTGCTGGGCCTGGGATGGGTGATCTCATTCGGATACTGGACCACGGACTTCCTGGTGGTGCAGAGGGTGCTCTCGGCCAAGGACCTGCGCAGCGCCAAACTCGCTCCCATCATCGGCTCGGCGTTCAAGATGGCGGTCCCCTTCATCGTGATCCTGCCTGGACTTCTGGGGCTGGCCCTGTTGTCGCCGGACCTGCACCTCACTACCGCGGAGATTGCCGACGCCACCGGTGGCCACAGCTACGACGAGGTTTTGCCGCTGATGATGGTGCGCTACTTTGGGCCCGGCCTGCTGGGGCTGGGCATCACGGCGCTGATTGCCGGGTTCATGTCCGGCATGGCCGGCAATGTGAGCGCCTTCGCCACCGTGTGGACCTACGACATCTACCGGGCATTCATCAAGAAGAGCGCCCCGGACGAACATTACGTGAGCATGGGGCGCTGGTGCACCATTGTGGGCGTGCTGGTCAGCATCGGGGCGGCGTACCTGGTGAAGCACTTCGGCAGCATCATGGACTATGTCCAGGCGCTATTCAGCTTCTTCATAGCGCCGCTGTTCGGCACCGTGCTGCTCGGGATGCTCTGGAAGCGCGCCACGAAACAAGGCGGGTTCTGGGGCCTGCTGGCGGGCACGACTTCCTCGATCGCCATGTTCATCTGGGTCAAGTTGGATCCGGGCGCCGTCTCTTACGTTGCTCTGTCCCACCAGGCCATGGAGCAGGCTCAGAACATGTACCGCGCTCTGTGGAGCTGGGTGATCTGTGTTAGTGTCACGATCATTGTGAGCTACATGACCAAGCCCACGCCGGAAAAGGAATTGGTGGGATTGGTCTACGGCCTCACACCGGTTCCTTCGGAAGGGCATTTGCCGCTCTACAAGCGCTCCATCTTCTGGGCCGTGGTGGTGGCGGTGGTCTTCTTCGTTTTGCAGTGGATCTTCTGGTAGGCGGAACTCATGTCAGAGCATAAGCACTTCATTTCGATCTGGCTGTTCGTCGGCACTCTGGTGCTGGTCTATGGCCTTCTGATCCTGGGCTCGGGGATTTACGAGCTGAGCCACCCGCTCCAGAAGACCCTGGCGGAACTCCACGCCCCAATCTGGTGGGGCGCGCTGCTGATCGTGCTGGGCGTGGTCTACATCATCATCTTCCGCCCGCGCCGCGAGAAGTAGCGCGCCGATCCCATCGCGGGCTGCGCTGCGGATGAGTCACGCCGGGTAGCCGTCGGGATGCGCCAGGTGCCACTCCCAGGCGCTGCGGATGATCTCTTCGAGCTGCGGGCTGGCGGGCTCCCACCCCAGCACTCTGCGCGCCTTGTCCGCACAGGCTACCAGGTGCGAGGGGTCGCCCGGCCGCGGCGGCTCCTTGCGGGCCTCGATCGCGCGGCCGGTCGCGCGGCGCGCCGTCTCGATCACCTCCAGCACCGAGTAGCCTTTGCCGTTGCCCAGGTTGATGCACTCCGAAGCGCCGCCGTCGCGCAGGTAATCCAGCGCCAGCATGTGCGCCGAGCCCAGATCGGCCACGTGGATGTAGTCGCGCACCGCCGTGCCGTCCGGAGTCGGGTAGTACTGCCCGAACACCGAAACGTGCGGCCGCAGGCCCAGCGCTGCCTTCAGCACGTTGGGGATCAGGTGGCTCTCCGGCTCGTGGTGCTCGCCATGCTCCTGTGTAGCCCCGCTCGCGTTGAAGTACCGCAGCGCCACGAACTTCAGGCCGTAGGCGCGGTCGTAGCTCTCCAGAATGCGCTCGACGAACAGCTTCGACCACCCGTACGGGTTGGTGGGCCACTGCGGATGCTCCTCCGGGATCGGAATCTGTTTGGGTTGGCCGTAGACCGCGGCGGTCGAGGAGAACACGAACCGGGCCACTCCCGCCTTCCTCAGCGCCCCCAGCAGTTCCAGCGCCTGCGCCGTGTTGTTCGCGAAGTACCGCGCCGGCTCGGCCACCGATTCTCCGACTTCGATCAGCGCGGCGAAATGGATGCACGCATCCACCGCATGTTGGGCCACAATCTGCTCGACCAGCGCCGTGTCGCCGAACGTGCCTTGATAGAAGGGAACATCCGGGACCAGCGCCGCGCGATGCCCGTGGCTCAAGTCGTCCAGCACCACCACCTCTTCCCCGCGCTTGCGCAATAACTCTACGGTCACGCTGCCGATGTAGCCCGCGCCGCCAGTCACCAGAATGGACATAAGTTCCATCGTACCCGGACGGCCGCGACGTTGTACAATCGACCTTTGCTGTCATGCAAACGCTTACCTAGGAGAACCGCATGTCCATCGTTGCAGGCGTCGATTTTGGCACCTTGACGGTCCGCGTTTCCATCGTCGATAGCCGCCGCGGCAGGCTCGGCTCGGCGATTGGCGAGTACCCGCTGGTGCGCCGGAAGGAAGACCCGGACCACGCCACCCAGTCCCACGCCGCCCACATGCAGGCACTGGTTTCGGCGACCCGCCAGGCCCTTCGCGAAGCGGGCGTCTCGGGTGGCGACGTGGCCGCCATCGCGCTCGATACCACCGGCTCCAGCGTGCTCCCGGTTGGCGAAGGGCTCGTTCCCCTCGACGATTACTATCTCTGGTGCGACCACCGCGCCAAGCGCGAGGCCGCCGAAATCACCGCGACTGCGCGCCGCGAGAATCTGGAAGCCATCCAGTGGTGTGGCGGCGTGTACTCCTCCGAGTGGGGCTTCGCCAAACTCCTCCACTGGCTGCGCCACAACCCCGAGCGGCGCGAGCGCATGGCGACGGCGCTCGAGCACTGCGACATGGTGGCGGCGGTTCTGTGCGGGATCGCCGACGCCGCCCGGGCGCCCCGCAGCATCTGCGCCATGGGCCATAAGTGGATGTGGAACGCCGCGCTCGGCGGCCTGCCGCCGGAGGAGTTCCTCGTCAAGGTCGACCCGTTGCTCGCCGGGGTGCGCGCCAAGCTCGCCGGACGCTATGCCACTTCCGAGCAGATTGCCGGCGCGCTCTCCCCCGAATGGGCGGAGAAGCTCGGGCTGCGGCCCGGCATTCCGATTCCGGTCGGCGCCTTCGATGCGCACTGGGACGCCATCGGGGCGGGCATCAAGGAAGGCGACGTCGTGAACGTGGTCGGCACCTCGACCTGCATCATGGCCATTGCCAAGGAAGTGGATCTGGTCCCCGGCGTGTGCGGCGTGGTCAAGGGCTCGATTCACCCCGCGTATTTCGGAGTCGAGGCCGGGCTCTCGGCCACCGGCGATATCTTCGACGCCGTGGCCAGGCGCGCGGGCTCGACCGTGGCGGCGCTCTCCAGGGACATTGAAGGCTATCGCGCCGGCCAGACCGGTCTGCTCCGCCTCACCTGGGACAACGGCGACCGCACCGTGCTGGTCAACGCCGAACTGGGCGGCGTGACCCTCGGCTGGAACCTCACCCACACCGCGCAGGACGAGCTGTTCGCGGCCATCGAAGGCACCGCCTTCCACACCCGCATCATCCTCGAGCGCATGAGCGAGCACGGCGTCTCGATCCAGCGCGTCATCAACGGCGGAGGCGTTCCGCAGAAGAACGAGACCCTGAACCGCGTCTACGCCAACGTCCTGGGCAAGCCCGTCCTGGTCCCCGAGGACGAAGTCACCAGTCTGGGCTCGGCGATCTTCGCCTTCCTGGCGGCAGGGACCTT
This sequence comes from Bryobacteraceae bacterium, assembly GCA_050008465.1. Lineage (GTDB taxonomy): Bacteria > Acidobacteriota > Terriglobia > Bryobacterales > Bryobacteraceae > Fen-330. Next base: position 388 of record JBEKMO010000123.1, on the reverse strand, counting down.
CAAGACCATCGAGGAAGCCCAGCAGGCCCTCTGCCCGCGCTACCGCACCGTCGAGCCCGACCCCCGCGAGACCGCCGTCTACGAAAGACTCTTCCCCCTCTACCGCAAGCTCTATTTCAGCCTCGGCAACCCGGCTTCGGAGGCCGCGTCAATCGGCGACGTCCTGCCCACCCTGCGCAAAGTCGCCGCGGAAGTGAGGCGGTAGCAGCCTGTGCCTGGAGTTTCCGCATTTGGAGGAGAGAACACCAGGGTGAAATGCACTCTTGGGTAGCGCCGGCGGTCTTGCCGCCGGCCCCATACTGCATGTTTTGGCGAAGAAGACTGCCGCATTGGGTTCCGGAGGATTCCATCGTGTTTGTCACCTGGCGGCTGGCGGGGACCCTTCCCC
>JBEKMO010000122.1:0-11368 GCA_050008465.1 Bryobacteraceae bacterium | reverse complement strand
CCGCTCTCGGCGCAGCTCGAGGGACTGCCGCAGATGGTGTCGACGCCGGAGATCCGCGTGGATTGCTCGGACGAGCTCAAGTTCGAGGTGGTGCAGCGCGTGGCGGAGCACTTCCGCGAGACGCGTGAAGTGGTGGACATCGACGGCGCGCGGGTACTGTTCCCGCAGGGCTGGGGCCTGGTGCGCGCCTCCAACACCCAGCCGGTGCTGGTGCTGCGCTTCGAGGCGGCGAACCTGGATCTGCTGGCGCAGTACCGGAAGGAAGTGGAAGACGCGTTGGCGGTGGCGGTCGCGAAGGTGGATGCCGCGCACTGAGGCGGCCCAGATCGTCCCGGTCGAGAGCGCCGAACCTCTGCGGCGGGCGCGGGAGCTGTTCGAGGGGTACTGGCGCTCGTTCGGATTCACCCCCTGTTTCCGGAACTTCGGCGCTGGCGGCCAAGCCCGAGGCTTATCCTAGTTCTTCTCGGTGAGGTCCAGGTAGATCACCTCGACGAAGCTCGGCCAGCGCCGGCCGGGCTGGCCGGGAGCCTCCGCGATGCCGAAAGCGGCTTTGACTTCGTCCAGGGACTTGCCTTGCTGGACCAGGGCCTTCACCTTGGCCTGCTTCTCTTGAATCGAGGCCAGCAGGGCTTGGATGTCGGCTTTGGTCAGCGGGTCGCTGTGGCCGGAGATGAAGGTGTCGGCGTCCAGGGCCAGGATCTTCTTCAGGGTCTCGGCCAGACCGAAGGAGTTGCCGCCCTTCTGGCGGTGGACGAGCGGGTCGCGGCCGACGAAGGCCAGGTCGCCGACGAAGGCGATCTTCTGGTCCGGGAGGAAGACGACCAGATCTCCGCTGGTGTGCGCGGGGCCGAAGTGGAGCAGGCTGACGCGCGCGCCATCGATATTGAGCGGCCGGTCGCTCGAGAGCGTCTCGCTGGGGAGATAGGGGACCAGAGCGCTGAACTTGGGATCCTGGAAGGCGGCCTCCATGTCCTTCCTGGTGTTGGCTTGGGCGACGACGGTCACCCCTTTGGGAAACGCGGAGAGGCCGTTGACGTGGTCGCCGTCGCTGTGCGTGAGCACGACGTATTTCACGGGATTCGGGGTCAGCTTCCGGATCTCGGCGAGCATGGCTTGGGCCGATTCTTCGGTCATCTTGGCGTCGATGACGATTACCGCTTTCCGGCCAATGATGAAGCCGGTGTTGGCGCCGCTTCCGCCCTTGACCCAATAGACGCCGTCCTTGAGCTGGGCGGCAGCCAGGGGCACAGGCTGAGGCTGGGCAGCCGAAAAGCCGCCCAGAGAGGCGATAGCGAGGAACCCGGCGATTAGCGTGGCTGGACTGGTCATGGCGGGACCAGTATAACGCCTGGGGTCAGGCCGCGCTGGCCTCTGTCGCAGTTGGGTAGTGTCCTAAATTTGGGTTGAGGGGGTTCTGGGGAGTGGTTCTGGCGCTTCTCGCGCCGCACTCTCAGGCGGAGACCCTTGCTGGCTTTGAGGACCGTGTATACTGCAAGGCTGTGGAGGAGTCGATGCGCTTTGCTGACTGTCCACACTGCCAAGGCCGAGTCCAAGTCCGAGAGGTGGCGTGCTACGAGCGTGAGGGGGACGAGGATGACTCCTGGCCACCCTATCGGATGAAAACATACGCATGTACGGTTTGTGAACACGCGCTCGTGTACCTGGAGGTGGAGACAATCGGAGACGGGCCGGAATGGGATGATGAGGGCCGTCCTTTCTGGCCCCGGCGAGTCTATCCCCCTGATGAGCCTTCGCAGCGCCGCTGGGCTGATGCGATCCCCGAGACTGTGCGGCATTCTTTAGAGGAAGCCACTAAATCCATCGAGGGTGGCGCATACGAGGCGTGCGCGGTAATGACAGGCCGTGCGATTGAGGCGATCTGCCGCCATTTCCAGACACAGCAGGTTACGCTTGGGCCGGGGCTGCGGGAATTGCGTGATAGAGGCATTATTGACAGCCGCCTCTGCGAGTGGGCTCACGAACTTCACCAAAGGCGAAATGCAGCCGCCCACCCAAGCGGAGAGCAGGTTGACGCCGAGACTGCCCAAGACCTCCTTGACTTCACCTGCGCCATTTGCGAGTACGTCTTTGTACTCCAGGAGAAGTGGGACCGCTTCTTAGAGCGCAAACGACCGAACAATGTAGTTGACAACGGTACGGTCCAGTAGGAAAGTGAAGTCCAAGGGAACCGAAAGGCCCGGCGGCAACCGGGCCTCGGAAAGCATCTACGCGCACCTAGACCATAGCAGGAGGTGTGCCGAAATGCAATCCTACACAGGCCCCGGCCCAAACGAGACTGGCTTCCCAGTCACCGCACAAATAACCGGGCCAGACGTAATCATGACCGCCACGGAGCCGGGACGGTTTGCTGCTGGCACTGGGGCGGAGATCACGGATTCTTCCGCCTCAAAGGTAAACGTCAACTGCCAGAACCCCATCCCGAAATCCATACCGCCGTCATCGAACCCTTGCAAGTGCCCGCGGCCTTCGAATACGACCGACATCGAACCGGCTGAGTTTGCGGTCAACCGGATGTTTAACGGACTTCGTTCGGCCAGCCAATTATTGAGAACGGTTAAGGATGCGTCATCTGCTGAGATCATGGTGTTTCTCTTGGCGAGAGATTTTGATCTTGCCTCCGCTGAGCGGTGGGCCACGGCATTTCACTTGAACTGCCGTCCCGGTTGGCTTCGCTACCTTGCCAGCAATTCTTGGATATCCCAAACGTGATCCGCGATCCCCGCTTGCATTGCGGGGGTGACACGGAGCGTGCGGTGGACCCGGCAGAAATTGTACCAACCGAAGTGCAGGCACAGGGCAGCCCACAGGTTCTCCCACTTCTTCGAGAACGCATTCGTCAACCTGGTGAGCCTGCGAATCTGCATCCGCATGGTGAGGTTCTGGCGCTCGACGTGGGAAGTGCAGATGCGCTTCCGGTCGGGAGTCCCTAGGATGGGTTTCGGGATCGCATCCACCACGTCTGGTGGCGAGTAGCGGGCTTCCCCTTCGCGCGGGCTGGCGTAAACCTTGATGAGCATCCCGTAGTCCACCCGGTCTGACAGCGTGGCGTCGATGGCCGGGATATACGGGGCGAAGCCGTCCGTGGTGATCTGGAACCATTGGGGCGCGGTCGCCAGGCGCAAGCCCTCGATGAAGGCGTCCGTGGTTGCCTGGTTGCGCCGGCCCAAAGCGAAGTTCAGCACGAGCTTGGAATGCCTCTCAATGGCGACAAAGCAGTAGGCGTCCCCGATGCTTTCATCCCTGGCTTCCTCGGGCCACTTGTGGCCTTCCTTCTTCTGGACGAAGCCCCATATCTCATCACACTGAACATCCTTCACCGGGACGTTGCGGATCACCCGCCCCATGAGCACTTCGCAGCGTTGTCCGGCCAGCACAAGCAACCGTAGAACCGTGTCCCGATGCAGCCCCGTCATGCGCTCAGTTGATCGCACACTGTTGCCTTCAAGAAGCATCTGGAGAGCGAGCAGCCCGCGATCTGCGCGGGTGTACATAGTATCGAAAGGCCGCTCGTGCGGTTCGGTGAACAGCTTCCGGCACTGGCGGCACTGATACCGCTGAAGTCCGTTACGCTTCCCGAATCGGCGGCATTCCGTTCGGCAATTGTGGCAAACCATCTTAGCCCTTGCCTTTCTTCGGGCATGGGCCGATAATGGCAGTGGGTCTAAGCAGCCCTGCCTTTGGCCGCAAGGCCCGAGGTTAGCCCCGCCGGGTAGCTCGCAACTGCCCAGTGGGGCGAGTTTCAGTGGGTGGAGGTGGCGGGAGTCGGACCCGCGCCGGACTGGTTTTAGGGACCCCCGGCAACCTTATCACCCCCACGGTTCGTGAAGAGGCCAGCCGCAACGCTGGCCTCTTCCGCATTCAGGCTTCACCGCGTGGTGGCCCTCGAATCCTCTACAGCATGTCGCTTCCTCTTTGTTGTTTTGGTTTTTCCCCATGCATCAGGCCAGTTCTGCTCCGCGCCCGCATAGAGGAAGAAGTCATCAAGTATGAAGCGCCGCGTTTTTGTCTTGCCGCTCCATTTCACTTCGATCACGAGAACGTGCTTGAGTTCTATCCCTAGCTGCTTAAGCTGCTTTGACAGCCCACTGATGACGCCAGCCAGCGCAACCTCCGAACTGATCCCAAGTTCCCGAACCAGTTCCGTACTGGTGATCCTCGGCTTGTGGCGAACGGCCACCAACAGCTTCTGCTGCAATTCCCCTATGCCGCCAACCACATCCATGAACCTATCGGGCGTCCAGAAGTCGTTCAACTGATCCATTGCCTCGAACTCCGGGTTGAAGACCTTATCAGACTTCTCCAGTTCGTTTCTGAGCGCTACCGCTTCCTGTGCGGTGTCCGCCCGCCAGGTTGTCCCCTTGTATTTGAATTCGATCGCCACAAGCTCTCCTCCAACCTTCCTTAAGGTAGTATACAGATACCTTAAGGTATTGTCAAGAGCCTTGTCGCTCGCGGTTTGGGTTTCCGTGGATCGTGGGGGGAAAGGAGAGTTCATCGGGTCACCCTCCTCCCAACGTCAACCCAGAATTAGGACACCACCCGCAGTTGCTTCGGCGCCGCCGGGTGGAGTATCAATTGAGAATAGGGGGGCGAGTTCCGCGATGAGCGTCCGTCGCCATTTGTGCCGTTCCGTTGCCGCCGCTCTCTGTGTCATGCCTGCCCTCGCCCAGGTCTGGGAGACTGGCGCGACGGGCGGCTTCGGCTTCTACCGAGATGCCGCGTTGAGCGGCACAACGGGCACGGGCCGCGCCGGTTTCGGGGCGCGCTTCGCGCTCGGCGCTGTGGCGGGCAGGAGTCTCGGAGAGCACTTCGGCATCGAGGGACGCTATACGTTCCAGGATGGCGACCTCGAAATTACCTCGCATGGCGCCGAGGCAAATCTGGACGGTGATGCCTCGGCGTTTCTGGGCGAGCTTGTCTTTTCGCCTCTCAGCCGAGACGCATTCCTGCGTCCCTTCGTCGCGGCCGGCGCCGGCGTCAAAATCTATCGCGGCACTCAAGAGGTTCCGCCTGACGAGCCGCTGATGAGCCTGGCGCTGCTTCATCACGCCACGCAGGCCGTGAGCCTCCTCACTTACGGCGGCGGCGTGAAACTCCATTTCGCGCCGCACTGGTGGCTGCGTCTCGATCTGCGGGACTATGTCACGCCGTTTCCGACCCGAGTGATTTCCGCGGCGCCCGGCGCCCGCCTGCAGGGCTGGCTCCACGATTTCGTTCCCGCCGTCGGAATCTCCTGGGGCCGATGAGTCTTGTCCCTACCGTTTGAACCAGGCCGGCCCGACGTTGAGGTGGTGACTTATGGAATCCGGAACCACCAGGAAGAGCAGAAAACCCACCGTGGCGTGGGCCATCCCCAGGAAATAGAGATTCGGGTACCGCCGGTAGATGCGCGCGGAGCAATAACCGAACAGGAACGCGACACCCATCAGGAACCAGTTCGGAGCGTGGGCGCAAGAGAAAGCCGCTGCCGTTACCAGTGGAGCCGCGCGCCGCGACACCAGCGCGTCGAAGCGGTTCAGGAAGTAGCCGTTCAATGCGTATTGCTGCGCCAACCCCCATGGCAAATAGGCAGCCAACGACAGAACCGCCCGGTCCGACCCGATCTGCCGGACGGTGCGCAGAAGGATGCCTCCGGCCAGCAGCACCAGCGCGAGCAAGGTCAATGCGGGCAGCAGTTCCCGCACGCAGTCCCGCAGGTTGCGAAGTCCGAATCCCAGTGCAGCGGGGGTCTCGCGATGCAGCACGTGCGAAAGCAGCATCAAAGCCAGGATCACGATCCACAAGTTGCGGTTCACGTAACGCAGTTCCCAGATGTAGGCGATGATCAGGGCGAAGACCACGACCGGTTCCAGGATGGCGAGCTTGCGAGCCACGGTTGCTCAAAAGAAGAAATGCTTGGTCCAATCCACCAGCATGTGCAGCCCGGCCGATGAAAGAACTGTCGATGCATTTTGAAACACTTTGCCGTATGCCAAGCCGGCGATAGTCGCCAAGATCATGTAGCGCCAGTTCGGCAAAGGCTGCGGGCCGTTATCGAGATGCGCGCAGCCAAAGATCAAGCTGGCGGCCAGCAGTGTGCCGGCGCGGCTGCCGAAGCGTTGCATCAGCAGGTTCTGGATGAGCGAGCGGAACAGGATCTCCTCCGGCAGCGCGGTGCCAACGAAGATCAGGCCGGCCGCTCCGGCCATCCGCCCCGCGGTCTGGACCGGGAGATGCGGAGGCGGGATGAATCCGAGCGCAATGCCCACCACCGCCAGCGCCGGGGCCACGATGGCAAACCCGGCCAGCGGCAGCCAGAGATCGCGCTTCCGCCGAGGCAGGTTGAATTTCAACCCCGGGAAGGACCGCAAGCCGATGAACAGCGCCAGGCCGAGGACGATGGCGATGCCATAGGTCACGCTATGCAGAAATCCCTGCGCCGCGCGAGGCACGAGGTTTGCCCCGGCGGCAAATTCGATGGGCAGCCAAAGCAGCAGGATGGTGAGGAAATCGAGCGCCGTGGGACGTTGCACGGGGCCGGGCCCTTGGAGGAACGCGCACAGCACGGGCGCGGCCGTGTAAGCCAATACCAGAAGCGTCAGCGGCACGGTGAAGGCTCCGGCCAGCAGCGCAGCGCCGGCGAAGGCGGCGGTGAGAAGCGGTGGGGCGGCCCAGATCCAGGCAGCGCGGCGATGCAGGAGGGATTGTAGGCGTCCTTGCAGAGCCGGCGCGAAAAACGCAAAGACCACTGCGAGCCATAGAGCGAGAACCGTGGCTTGCCCCATAAGCTCAGTGCGGCGCACGACCGAAAAAGCGGACCCGAAACACGATATGCCGGCCTTCGTCGCCGAAGAACTGCAGGTACTGCGGAGCGCCGATCACGCTGTTGACCGCGGTGGGGTTGCGGTGACCAGTGAGGTTGTTGACACCGGCGCGAATGGCCAGGCGATAACCGTGAAATGTGAACCTGCGTTCCAGATGCACGTTCAGATCGAAGTCGGAAGGATAGCGGTGCGAGTCCACTCGTCCCACTACCGTGCCGGAGGCGTCGGTTACCGCGAAGGGAAAACCGCTGCGGTAATCCGCCAGAAACGCGATGGCCCAGTGCTTGCCAAGCAGCGGGAAATAGCCCCAACCCAGAAGGCGGTTCGGCGCGTCCCAGGGCATGCGGCCGAAGTTGTTCAGCACCTGGAGCGGTTGGTCCACGCTCACGTCCAGCACGGCATTGGAAGTGGCGCGTGAACGGACGTAGCTGGCCATCCAGCCGTACTGATCGCCGAACGATTGGCGGGCGGTAAACGCGACCTCATCGTAAGCGTCGCGCCGCTGGTTGGCCAGCGCATAGGTCCCGCCGAAACCGTAGCTCAAGAAGATCGGTTGAATGCTCGCCGGGGCGGAGCCGCCCGCGGGCGAATAGACGAAACCGTCGCGGCCGCGTTTCCGCAGCCACTCGGCACTGCCCGAAATGCGATGGCCGAAATCGTGTTCCACGCCGGCGCTCCACTTGTCGTAGCGCGGCAACTTCAGGTTGCGTCCCGCGACGAACGTCGTCACCAAGGGCGTTCCCGGCACCCCGGCGGTGGAATAGGGCACTGTGACGGCCTGCTGGTCCAGCGGCCGGCTGAAGAGAGAGAGGTTGGTAGCATCGTGCACGATAGCGTATCCCACGGTGATCTTGCTGCGGGCATCGGAGAAGGGCGCGTAGGAAGCGGACAGACGGGGCGAGAGCGCCCACTGCCGCACCAGTTCATCCCAGTCCTCTCGCAGGCCGGCATCCATGGTCAGGCGGGCGAAGGGTTGCCAGTGGTCGTTGAGGTAAGAGGCCAGGGTCGCGTTCGGACGCTCGAAGTTGCCGCTACCCCGGAAAGTGGTCTCGAATATCGGAAGCCCGGATAGACCGACAACCTCGTAAGCGGTGCGGCTGAACGCGCCGGTGTAAGCGAGGCGCTGGGCGTCGGCGCCCACTTGAAACTGATGTCGTCCCGCGAAGTGCAGGATGCGGGGGAAGTAGTTCGTAAAGAACTGCTCGCGCCCGCCCACTTCGTGCGACCGGACGAAGTAGTTCCCGCTGCGGCCTTCCGGCGCCACGACGTAGGGCGCATCGCCCTCGGGAGTCCGGCTGTGGCTGGTGCGCTGCCATGCAAGCCCGGCCTCCAAAAGCGCCCCGCCGCTCCAGGAGTGCGAAACCTTAATGGCGGCGAGCCACCGGTTGTCGCTCAGCGCCGTGGTGGTGGAAACCGGGTCGAGCACACCCAGACCATAATGCGCCTGGTGATCGAAGCCCGTGAGCAGATCGGCATAGAGAATGTTGGCCGGGGTGAGGTTCGCTTGAGCGTGGAAGAGATTGGTTACAGCCCATGAGGCGTTGCTATTCTGCCCGTTCGGGAGGCCGGAAACATAGCCGCTGTTGTACTCCGCGTCGACACTGTCGGAGAACCAGGCGCGGCCTTTGACGAGGGGCCCCGAAACGCCGGCGCGCGGCGTCCAGTCTCCAACGCGCACACCGCTGTGGGTGTCCACGCCGGGGATGAAGTTGGTGGCGGTCGAATGGAACTGGTCGGTGCCGGACTCCGTTTGGATCTGGAGCGTGCCGGCGGAAGCCTCTCCGAACTGGGAAGATTCGCGCGAGGAGACCAGATCGAGCGAGCGAACGCCCTCCACCGCAAGACGCGTGGAGTAGCGGCCGTCGATGGGATCGGTAATGTCGAAGCCGTCCAGCAGGTAGCGCGTCTGGTATTCGGCGCCACCCTGAAAATGCAGGCCGCCAGCCGGGTCTTGGATGACTCCGGGGATCAGCTTCATGGCGTTGCGCAGGCTGTGGCTGGCCGGGTAGGGAATGTCGTTTACTTCGGTCCCGCTCAGGTGCTGCTGGCGCTCGGCCTGCGCGGGCTCGACGGGGGTGGGCAAACCGCCCACCGTGACGCTCTGAAATACCTCGCGCTGCGGGTTGAGCACGACCGTCACTTCCGCCTGGCCGCTTTCCACTGAAACCGGGCGGTCATGCAACTGGAAATAGCCGGTTCGGTCGACGTTCAGCAAGTAGCCGCCAGGGCCCGGGAGCGATACTTGAAACGCGCCGGTAGGCCCCGTGTAGGTCTCGATGGCGGCTTCCTGGCCTCGACGCAGCGAAACGCGAGCACCGGCGACGGGCGCCTCGTGTTCGTCCACGACGCGGCCCGTCAATACCACTTGAGCACAGGTGATCGCCGTCGCCGCAATCCCAGCCAGCAAGAGCTCCGCGCCCCGGTACAGCATCTGAGGCCTATTATACTCACCGCTTCACGGCGGCGTTTCACCCGATGGCCAAACGTGGCGTCAGGCGGCGCCGGCCTCGCGAATCCAGCGCAGGTAACGATCGCGGGAGGGCGGATCCGACATCCAGGAGGTGTCCGGCAGGGGAAGCGCGCCGGCCTCTATCACCGTGAGCCAGCCGCTTCTGAGCGGCATCTGCTTGAGGCTGCCGCGCTGGGTGACCCAGGCCAACTGGCGAGCGCGTTCGCAGGCCTGGGCGAGCTGAAGAGTAAGACGAACATCCTGCTGGCAGTATTCGAGAACTTCTTCATGCTTGCCGGCCGCCCACATCGCCGGGGCGACCGCTCCCGAGACGCCGGCCTTCTTCCCGGCGAGATGCATTCCCTCGGCGGCCTTCTGGAGGCTGATGCGGTGGCCCAGCCAGCACACCGCATGGAACAGCATGTCGACGTGGCCGGCAGCCAGCCGCGCGCACGCCTTGCTCTCGCCCGACTCCTCCGCGAGCACGTCGAGATCGAATCCGAGGCCGTTCCAAGTGAGGAGCGTGTAGCCGCTCGACGCGAGGCCGGTGAGATCGGCGACGAGCTGGGCCGCCTCCTGGCGGGTCATCCGGCTGGAGGGACGCCCGGATTCATCTCGTCCGTGCCAGACCAGGGGCTGTGGAAGATCGTCCGCGCTGGCCGCGGCGCAGGCGATCCCGAGGGGGCGATGAGCCAGGATGTCGTCCGCGTTCTCGGGCAGGATCTTGGCGGTTTCGATGTCGAATGCGAGGAAGCGCCTCATGAGTACATTCTCCGCCTACTTGGATGATAGCGGCAGGCCGTCTTTGCCGATGGATTGCCACCGGCCGTTCAGCTTGACCCTGGCCCGGCCATTGCGGAATGGCGTGACTTCCTCGAAGCGGGCGGGGATGACCAGCGCGCCGGTGCGATCGATGAAGCCCCAGGCGCCGCCTTGGACGACGCGGTGTTCGCCATGAGCGACTTCTTTGCAGCCCTCGCACACGGCCGCTAGGCCACCGGAAAACGGCGCGGCGAAATCGAACCGGGGGGGGATCGCGACCCGGCCGCGGCGGTCGAAGAAGCCGAACTTGCCGGCCTCGGTGAAGCGCGCCAGGTTTCCCCGAAAGTAGTCGGGGCCGTTGTCGAAAACGTAGGGCCTGAGGACCAGCTTGCCGGCGGCGTCAATGTAGGCCCAGCCTTGGTCATCGACCACCGCCGCGAGGCCCTCACGGGAGAACGGTCTCGCGAGCTCAAAGCGAGGTGGAATGACGATGACGCCACGGATGTCCCGATAGCCCCACTTGCCGCCCTGTTCAAACGGGACCGGCGGCCGGGGCGGAGCGTCTTGAGCCGCGAGCGACAGCAGAGCGAGAAGCGCAACGGAGGCGGTCATTTCAGCACCCGCGCGGGAGGTTCCATCTTAGCAGCCCGAAAACCCGTGACAGTACACTCTCGTTCGCCCTCACCGTGTCACATGAATCGTCTTTTGCAGTCTCGCGTTGGCCGAGGAACCTCCCACCACGATGCGAACCGGCTCTTGCTCCACTTCGAACCGGCCTTCCTTCGCGTTCCACCAGCCCAGCCACTCCGCTTGCAACGGGATCTGGACGGTCCGTTTCTCGTTGGGCTCGAGCGTGATGCGCTGGAATCCCTTCAGTTCCTTGCGGGGCCGTTCCACCTGGGACTGCGGGTGCTGGACGTAGAGTTGAACCACTTCGTCCCCACGCCGCCGGCCCGTGTTCTTCACGTCCACGCTGACCGTCACGGCGCCCTTGACCGGAAGCCGCGCCGAACTGAACCGCAGGCGGGAGTATTCGAACGTCGTGTAGCTCAAGCCGTAGCCGAACGGATAGAGCGGCTCGCCCTGGAAGTACATGTAAGTCCGGCCGTGGCGGAGGTCGTAATCCATCATCGGCGGCAATTGCTCCAGCGACTTCGGCCAGGTCTGGTTCAGACGGCCGCCCGGGTTGTAGTCCCCGAACAGAACCTCCCCCAGAGCCGTCCCCTGCTCCTGGGCCGCGTGCGCCATGTGAAGAATGGCTGGAACGTTCTGCTGCGACCAGTTGATGGCGTACGGGAAGCTCGACACGAGCACTACGATGGTCTTGGGATTC
>JBEKMO010000121.1:0-12157 GCA_050008465.1 Bryobacteraceae bacterium | reverse complement strand
CGGTTGCAGGCAGCGCGGGGACGCATGCTCATGGATGGTCTGGACGCCGCAAGTGCGGCCTTTGAGGTCGGATACGAAAGCGCCAGCCAATTCAGCCGCGAATACAGCCGTTTCTTCGGCCAGCCACCGATGCGGGATCTTCGGACCCTTCGCTCGCCAAGCTCTCCGCCATTGGAGTCGGTCAGTAATGGGTAAGAACGCTATCTGGTCGTGACAGTTTCCGTGAAGCGCCGTTGAAGTCCGGCTACCGGAATGTGGCCCTTCCTGGGCGTTCGGCCATCCGGAAGCAATCCACATGAGCGAGAAGTCGCTAGCCTTGATCGGAAACGCCTCGGCGCAGAAAGACGGGGCGAAGCCGTGCGGTTGATGTCCGCGGCCCGGTCCGTGGTCCGAATCGGCGATCATGGAACGGAGGGAGGAGTACGGTGTCTGCCCGGATCACAGCCACCCCAGGCATTTGCGGGGGAAAGCCATGCATTGCCGGCCACCGGGTTCGTGTTTCCGACGTTGTGATCTGGCATGAGCATCAGGGGTTGACGGCCGACGCGATCGTCTCCCAAGTTCCGGGGCTTACCCTCGCCGACGTGCACGCCGCCTTGGCCTACTACTACGAGAACCGGGACGCGGTCCGGGAAGAAATACGCGCCGAGTTGGCCGCCGCGGGCCGCTATCAGGCAGACAGTCAATCGATCTTGCCGGCAAAACTCGACCAGGCAAAGCGTGTTTCTTGAGCCAGCCGATCCGCTATCACACCGATGAGCACATCGCTTGTGCCGTAATGGAAGGATTACGCCGGCGCGGGATCGACGTGTCCACGACCTCCGAGTGAGGCTTGCAGTCCGCCACCGACGTCGAGCAACTGAACTATGCTCACGATGCCGGCGGGGTGTTCGTGACGCAGGACGCGGACGTCCTCCGGCTGCACGCCCAAGGAACCCGCCATGCAGGAATCGCCTCCTTCCGCCAGGGAGAGGCTGCCGGAGACGTCCTGCGGATGCTCGTCCTGTTGTTCGACATCCTGACAGCCGGCGAGATCGCCGGCCGCGTGGAGTTTCTTTAAGGGAAACCTGTCGCACGCAGGACCGCGTCGGGATGGCCGCATCCGCTTTGGCGGCATGCTGAATGATTCCCCTTCCCACGCCGGCGCGGCGGCCTGCCAACGCAACATCTGCATGGGTTGCGGTCCCCACCTCCCCACCTTTCTAACCCTTGCCATCTCCAAGCCTTACACACCGCTGCCGCCGGCAAGTCGCCCGCCCCGCCTTACCATGAGAGCAGGAGTCCGACCGTGCTACGGCCCACCCAATCCAACCGCCCGACCCAGGCTCCCCCACCTCCGCACCCCTCCCCGGCCCCAAAAAGTCGAAATTACCAAAGGAAACCATTCCCATTATCGGACACCCCCCTCCCAAACCATTGCCCAGCCTCAAGATGGCGACCCTCCCAGCGGCCCGCACGAAGATTTGCGCGTCGGGCCGGGGCCGCAAAACATCTGTTAAGCAGACCATTTATGCCCGAACAGGACGCCATCGAGACGCGACAGGAATCGGTGTACCACCCCAGCCCGGATTTCGTGCGGCGGGCCAACGTGCAGGGGATGGAGGCCTACCGGGCGCTGTATGAGCGCGCCGAAAAGCACCCCGAGGAGTTCTGGGGGGAACTGGCCGACCGGGAGCTGTTCTGGTTCGAGAAGTGGTCGCACGTCTTCGAGTGGAATCCGCCCTTCGCCAAGTGGTTCGTGGGCGCCAAAACCAACGCCTCCTACAACTGCCTGGACCGCCACCTCGCCACGTCCCGCCGCGACAAAACCGCCATCCTCTGGGAAGGCGAGCCGGGCGACCGCCGCGCCATCTCTTACCTCGAGCTGCACCGCCTGGTGTCGCGGTTCGCCAACGTGCTCAAAGCGCGGGGCTGGCGCGCCGGCGACCGCGCCGTCATCTACATGCCCATGATTCCGGAACTGCCCGTGGCGATGCTGGCCTGCGCGCGGCTCGGGATCACCCACAGCGTGGTGTTCGGCGGTTTCTCGGCGGAAGCCCTCAAGGCGCGCATCCAGGACCTCGAGGCGGGCCTCGTCATCACCGCCGACGGCGGCTGGCGCCGTGGGCGCGAGGTGCGCCTCAAAGATACGGTGGATGAAGCCCTCACCGAGTGCCCCCAAGTACGCGACGTCATCGTTTGCCGTCGCACCGCCGGAACGGTCTCCATGAAAACGGGCCGCGACCTCTGGTGGCACGAGCTCGACGAAGGCGTGAGCGACATCTGCCCGGCCGAGCCGCTCGACGCCGAGCATCCGCTCTTCGTGCTCTACACCTCGGGAACCACCGGCAAGCCCAAGGGCATCCTGCACTCCACCGGCGGCTACCTCGCGCAATGCGTGGCCACCATGAAATGGGTCTTCGACCTCCACGAGGACGACATCTTCTGGTGCACCGCGGACATCGGCTGGGTCACCGGCCACAGCTACATCGTCTACGGCCCGCTGGCGGCTGGGGCGACCTCGGTGATGTACGAGGGCGCGCCCGACTACCCGCATTTCGACCGCTTCTGGCAAATCGTCGAGGAGCTCGGCGTCAGCATCTTCTACACCTCGCCGACCGCCATCCGGGCGCTGATCCGGCAGGGCGATCAGTGGCCCAACGCGCACGACCTCTCCAGCCTGCGCCTGCTGGGTTCGGTCGGCGAGCCCATCAATCCCGCGGCCTGGGGGTGGTACCACCGGGTGATCGGGAAGGGGCGCTGCCCCATTGTCGACACCTGGTGGCAGACCGAGACGGGCGCGATCATGATTTCGCCGATGCCGGGCGCGACGCCGCTCAAGCCAGGCTCCGCGTCCTTCCCGCTGCCGGGCGTTCTGGCGGACGTGGTCGACGTCTACGGAAAGCCGGTCGAGGCGGGCAAGGAGGGATTCTTGATCGTGCGCCGGCCCTGGCCCGCCATGCTGCGCACGATCTGGCGCGATCCGGACCGTTACCGGAGCCAGTACTGGGGCCGCTTGCCGGGGGTCTACTTCACCGGCGACGCGGCGCGCCGCGACACCGAGGGCTACATCACCGTGCTGGGGCGCGTGGACGACGTCATGAACGTCAGCGGGCACCGGCTCAGCACCATGGAGATCGAATCGGCGCTGGTGCGGCACCCGTCGGTGGCCGAGGCCGCCGTGGTGGGCCGGCCGGACGAGCTCACGGGCCAGGCGGTGTGCGCCTTCGTGACACTGAAGAAGGGCGCCTCCGACCACCACCAGCTCGGCGAGGAACTGCGCCGGTGGGTGGCGCACGAGATCGGCGGCTTCGCCCGCCCCGCCGAGATCCGCTTCACCGAAGCTCTGCCCAAGACGCGCAGCGGCAAAATCATGCGGCGCCTGCTGCGGGAAATCGTCACCACGCACTCGGTGACCGGCGACGTCACCACGCTCGAAGATATGGCCGTGATCAGCCGCCTCGCGAACGAGGAGTAGGATAGGGCTCCAGCCCTGTCCATCAAAGGAAGAGGGTCCCCTCCATGTACCGCACCGCGTGGCCGGAGAGGATCACGCGGTCGCCCGCCAGCTCGCACCAAAGCTCCCCGCCGCGGGCGGAGACTTGCTTCGCATGCAGGCTGTTCTTGCCGAGCCGGCCGGCCCAGTACGGGACCAGCGTGCAGTGCGCCGAGCCGGTGACCGGGTCCTCGTCGACGCCGTGAGCGGGCGCGAAGAAGCGCGACACGAAATCGGCGCTGTCTCCCGGCGCCGTCACGATCACCGCGAACCGCTCCAGCGCGGCCAGCGCCCGCATGTCGGGGTCGAGCGCGCGCACCTCGTCTTCCGACTCGAAGACCGCCAGGTAGTCGCGCGCGGCGCCCAGTTCGCGAGGCGGCTTGCCAAGCGCTGCGGCGAGCGCTGGCGAGGCATCGCAGGGCTGCGGCGGGCGCGCGGGGAAATCCATCGTCAGCAGGTCGCCGTTCCGGCGCACGCGCAGTTCACCGCTGCGGGTCTGGAAGCGCACCAGCTCCGCGGCGCGGTCCAGGTACTCGAAGACCACGAACGCCGAGGCCAGCGTAGCGTGGCCGCACAGATCGACCTCGCAGGCCGGCGTGAACCAGCGCAGATCGTAGGCCTCGCCGTTGCGCACAAAGAACGCGGTCTCCGAGAGGTTGTTCTCGGCGGCGACCGACTGCATCACGCGATCATCCAGCCAGGTCTCCAGCGGACAGACCGCCGCGGGGTTCCCCGCGAACAACCGGCTGGTGAATGCATCGACTTGGTAGAGCGGGATCCTCACGGTCCTATCAGTGTACCAGGAGGATCCGGCGCGGTCGGCGGCTCAAGCGGTAAGCGCGCGGCGGATCGCCAGCGGCGGGATGGCGCGCGCCCGCTCCCAGTTGTTCTTCCAGTGGCGCCAGGCAAGGCTCACCACGCGGAACACCTCGGTGAGGTCGAACGGTTTCATGAGGAGATCGTAGGCGCCCAGGTTGAGGACTTCGGCCCACAGCGCTTCGTCGGCCAGTCGGGAGGTGACGATGAGCACCGGGGGGTCCCGGAGCGACGCGATTTCGTGCAGCACCTGCTTCCACCCAGAATCGGGCAGAGTCTCCTCGCACAGCACCACCGGCGAATGCTGCCAGCGCAGCCAGGCCAGCGCCTCGCGCAGCGAACGGACTCCGTGAACTCTCCAGTTGGAATGAGAGAAGACATTGCGCAGGAAGACGTGGTCCGCCTCAATCGGGCTGATCGAGAGGACCGTGACGGAGTTCTCCGGCGAGCGTTCGGGCAGCGGGTGATTCGATGTTGTCCCAGTTGACATGACTCACACACTCCTGATCTCAGAGTAACCCGGTTTCGGGTGTTTCACCAGGGTGCAATTACAGGGCCAGCGGCATGTGCCTCATTGTTCACAACCCCGTGCCAGAATGACGCGCCAGGACAGTGTAGATTCTATATGGGAGGGCAGAAATTCCGTTGTCATATTCACCACTGCTCCGGAATCCGCACCTGCTGACGATTGCATCGCACTTCTGGCCCAGCGGCCTGGACCAGCGGCGCTTCCGGGTCGAGAGCACGCGGTACGCGACCGAGCCCGGCGTCGAGGTGCTGGTTGAAACCCAATGGCCGGTGCGCCCGCCGGCTGGGCAAGTCGTGATGGTCCACGGGCTCGAGGGATCGAGCCGATCCGGGTACATGAAGTGCATGGCGCGCGCCGCGCTGGAGGCGGGGTTGGTGGCGCACCGGTTCAACCTGAGAAGTTGCGGGGGCATGGAGCGCTTCGTCACCACCGGCTACCACTCCGGCATGACCAGCGACCTGCTCGCGTTTCTGCGCCAGCTTCGGGAAGCCGGGCGCGGACCCTTCTACCTGGTCGGATTCTCGCTGGGCGGAAACGTCGTGCTGAAGCTGGCGGGCGAGTTGGGCGAGGAGGCGCACGGGTGGATCGCCGGCGTCTGCGGGATCTCGACTCCGATCGACCTGGCGGCCTGCTCGCGGCGCCTGGAGGAGCCGCCCAACCGCATCTACCAGCGGCGATTTGTGCGCCGGCTGAAGCGCCGGATTGGCCGCATCGATCCCGGCGTAACGGGGCTGAGCCGGGTGAAGACGGTGTGGCAGTTCGACGACCGCATCACCGCGCCCGCCTTCGGGTTTCGCGACGCTGCGGAATACTACGAAACCCAGTCCTGCTTGCGGTTTCTCGACGCCATCCGCGTGCCCGCGCTGCTCATTCAGGCCCAAGACGATCCGGTCGTTCCGTTCGAGCTCTTCGAGCGCCCGCAGTGGTCCCCGAATCCCTTCCTGGAGCTGCTCGTGGTCGAGCATGGCGGCCACCTGGGATTCCTCTCGCGCCGGCGGCCCCGGTTCTGGCCGGGCACGGCTGTCGTCGAGTGGATCCAGGGAAGCCTGCGTCCGTCTACTTGCCAACCCGGATGACGGTGGTCTTGTCGGCCTCGATCCGGATCTTCTCCTCGTGGCCCGCGCCGCCCGAGACGGGCACGATCTTCACCGCGTATTCGCCGGGGTTGAGCTTCAAGCCCTGGGTGGAGTTGTTGAACTCACCGGCGTGTCCCATGAACTTGTCGTTGACGTACACCGTAGCAAATTTCTCCGGGGATATCGTGCGCAGGACGCCGAACGGAGGCGTGGCCGGCGCGAGCGGCTTCATTTTCTCGGACAGCGTGGTGGTCTTTCCGGCCTGGATCTTGACCTTGGTCACCAGGTCCTCATAGCGCGGTTCGGTAAGGCGGACTTCATGCTCGCCTTCCGCAAGAGTGTGCGTCCGTGCCATCCGGAAATTGGCGGCGGGGCCCAGGTACTTCCCGTCGACAAACACGCCGGCACGACCGGGACTGACTTTGGTCTTCAACTGGCCCTGTCCCGACTGTCCAGCCAACGGAATGGACGCCAGAGACAGGACTCCAAGACAACAAGCGAGTCTCAGAAGCGTAGATCTGCGTGCCATGCTCCTACTACAGTTGCTCAGGACGGCCCGCGGGATGCAACGTTTTCCGGACCGGGCGGCGCCGGCGCAGGCGTTGAGGAAAAGAATGGTTGCACGGAACAAAAACCGGCCCGCAACCGTCTTCTTTTCGGTGAGGTCAAACGCATCCATCGGGGAAGCCCTGTCGGTCGCGGCGGGGTCTCTGCGCGGGAGCAAGCTGCGCAGCTTCTTGACGCTGCTGGGGATCATCCTGGCGACTACCACGCTGATCGCGGTGATGGCGGTCATCCACGGGATGGATGTCTACATCGCCCAGCAGGTTTCCGACATGGGAGGCGATGGGTTTCGGGTCCTGCGCCTGGCCATGATCGGGGAGTTCGACGCCAAGAAGTACATGGAAATGCTGCGGCGCAATCCCAAGCTGAAGAAAGAGGAATTCGAGTTCCTGCGCAGCCACATCACCATGTCGCGGGACATCGGCATCGAGGGGCGGCAGCGGGCTATGGTAGTCCGCGGCAAGGATAACGTGGACGGGGTGGTGGTGCGCGGCGTGACGCCCAATATGGCGGCGATCACCAACACACAGGTGGACAACGGCCGGTTCTTCAGCGACGGGGACAACCAGCGGCACCAGGCCGTGACATTCATCGGAGCCGACATCAAGAACAAGTTCTTCGAGGGCGTGGACCCGGTAGGGAAAACGCTGATGATCCGCGGGGCGGCGTTCGAAGTGATCGGGGTGGCCAAGACGCAGGGGAGCGTCTTCGGGCAAAGCCGGGACAACTTCGTGATGATTCCCGTGGGGAGCTTCTTCAAGATGTTCGGTTCGCAGACCGACATCGGCTACTTCGCGGTGGCCGTGGACCGCGAGCACCTCTACCAGGCGCAGGACGAGATGCGGATGCTGCTGCGCAGCTACCGGCACCTGGGGCCGAAACAGGAGGATACCTTCTCCATCGTGGGCTCGGAATCGCTGACCGAGGCCTGGGACAAGTTGACCGGAGCGATCGCGGCGACGGCGGTGGCGGTGGTCTCGGTGTTCATGGTGGTGGGCGGCGTGGTGATCATGAATATCATGCTGGCGGTGGTCAGCGAGCGCACGCACGAGATCGGGATCCGGAAGTCGGTGGGGGCGAGGAAGCGGGACATCCTGAACCAGTTTCTGGTGGAGTCGTCCATGCTGGCGGCCAGCGGCGGGGTGATCGGCGTGCTGATTGCCTGGGGGTTGGCGGTGCTGGTGCGTACGGTGACACCGGTTCCCATGGCGGTGCCGACGGAGGCGGTGTTCATTGCGGTGATTCTGTCGGCCAGCGTGGGCCTGTTCTTCGGGATCTACCCGGCGCGGCGGGCGGCGATGCTGGATCCGATTGAAGCTTTGCGGGTGGAGAAATGAGCCGGTCGGAGGTGTTCTCGGCGGCGGGGATGGCGCTGGCCACCATCCGCGAGCACAAGATGCGCAGTTTCCTCACGGTGCTGGGGGTGATCATCGGAACGGCCACCGTCATTGCGGTGGGCTCGATCATCACCGGGCTGGATTCCGCGATTTCCAACATTTTCCGGAGCTTCGGCCCGACCACCCTGATCGTCTTCAAGTTCCAGATCGGGTTCCGCTTCAACGTCTCGCGCGAAGAGATGATGCGCAAGCCGCTGACGGTGGAGAACGCGCGGGCGATCGCGGAGCGCTGCCCGTCGGTGCAGGGCGTGAGCCCCTACCTGTTCCCCGACTTCCGCCAGATCCACAACGGCAAGTACAAGGGCAACGAGATCTATGATCTGGACATGGGGGGCACCGAGGAAGCTTACGCCGCCGGCGGCACGGTCATGAAGACCGGGCGGTTTCTGAGCATCGCCGACAACCAGCACCACTTGCCGGTGGCCGTGATCGGGGAGGACCTCGCCAAAAGCTGGTTCCCGAGCGTCGACCCGGTGGGGAAGTGGGTCGAGATCGACGGGCACCAATTCGAGGTGATCGGTTCGATGGAGCGGCCGGCGGCGTCGTTCCCGGGCGAAGAGGACCGGCGGGTTCTACTGCCCTACAACACCATGCGGAAGATGTTCCCCAGCGCCAAGGAGAACATGCTGGTGGTCATCGCGTACCCGGGCAGGATGGCGGCTGCGGCGGACGAGGTTTACGGCGTGCTGCGGCAGGAGCGCCGGCTGAAGACGAACGATCCCGACAACTTCGCCATCACTAGCGCCGAGCAAATGGTGGAGGACTTCCGCAAGATGATGGCGGTGACCGCGATCATGATGGTGGTGCTGAGTTCGATCGGGCTGCTGGTGGGCGGCGTGGGGGTGATGAACATCATGCTGGTGTCGGTGACCGAGCGGACCAAGGAGATTGGGATCCGCAAGGCGGTCGGCGCCAAGCGCGCGGACATCATCACGCAGTTCCTGACCGAGGCGGTGGTGCTCACCGGCCTGGGCGGGTTGGTCGGCATGTTCCTGGGGTGGCTGCTGTCGCTGGGCGCGCAACTGGTCTTTCCCTCCATCCCCACGACGGTGCCCCTGTGGGCCGCCATCATGGGCGTGTCCGTCTCAGTGGGCGTGGGCCTGTTCTTCGGAATCTGGCCTGCCGCCAAGGCTGCGCGCCTGGACCCGGTCGAGGCGCTGCGGTACGAGTAGGGGGGCCCGGCGCAGTCGTTGAATCTCAGCCCGGAAAATGGTGATTGAGTGTACTGTCCCGGGTCTTGTACCACTCCAGCGTCCGTCTTAGGCCCTGTTCCAGGGAGAAGCGGGGGGCGTGACCGAGGTCGCGGACGGCGGCGGTGGTGTCGGCTTGGGAGTGGCGGACGTCACCCGCGCGCGGGGGGCCGTAAATGGCCGGGATTGCGACGCCCTCGATCTTTTGCAGCGTCTCCCAGACCTGGTTGAGCGTGCAGCGGTTGCCGTCCCCGCCGTTGAACACCCTGCCGGAGACGCCTGGCGCGGAGGCCGCCTTGAGGGTCAGATCCGCCACGTCCTCGACGTAGGTGAAGTCGCGCGACTGCTCGCCGTCGCCGTGAATGGTGGGGGAGCGGCGCTCGAGCAGCGCCTTCATGAACACCGAGATGACGCCGGAATAGGGGCTAGAGGGATCCTGGCGCGGGCCGTACACGTTGAAGTACCGGACCGAGACCGTCTCCAGCGCGAAGCAGCTCGCAAACACGCTGGCGTAGTACTCGCCCACCAGCTTTTGCAGGGCGTAAGGCGATTTCGGGTGCGGCGTCATCGTCTCGACTTTGGGCAGCACCTCGGTATCTCCGTAGGCCGAGGAGGAGGCCGCGTAGAACACCCGCCTCACTCCACCTTCCGCGCAGGCGCGCAACACCTGAAACGTCCCGTTGATGTTGGTCTCGTGCGAGGGCACGGGATCGGCGATCGAGCGCGGCACCGAGGGGATCGCGGCCAGATGGAACACCGTGTCCGCACCGCGTACCAGCGGCGCGATCTCCTCGAAACAACGGATGTCCGCGCGATGAATCTCGACGCGGTCCCGTACCTCTTCGAGGTTGGCCTCGTGGCCGGTCAGGAAATTGTCGATGACCCCGACCTGGCCGTCGCCGCGCTCCAGGAGCGCCCGCACCAGCATCGATCCGATGAACCCCGCCCCTCCGGTAACAATGTATTTGGTCATGTCAGTTGGCAGATGGATGAGACGGCTTTCGCACCACCGCGACGAGCGACAGGCCGCGCCAGGGCAGGATCGGGTCCACGCGGCGCCACAGCCAGACCGATTTGTCGAACAATTTCAGCGTCAGCTTGTTGATGGACTTGCGCCGCAGCAGGCCGCCGTAGATACGCCAGGCGATCGCGCCGATCTTGTTCATCTGGTGAACCCACTCGACCCGGCAGCCGTTCACCTCCAGCAGCGCGCGCAACTCAGCCTGGGTGAACCGCCTGCGGTTGCCCAGCGTGCGGTCGATCCCGCAATACAGCGACGGGTTCTGCGGCGCGAGCGTCACCAGCACGCCGCCCGGCTTCAAGGCCCGCTCGAGCGCGGCCACCGTCGCAGCCGGGTCCTCGAGCAGTTCCAGCACGTTGAGACAGAGTACGGTGTCGTAGGTTCCGTCGAGCCGCTCGAGGTCCGCGGCCGAGCCTGGGTCGAGCGGCCGGACGCATACGTTGGGCGTCCGCAGAAACCGGTTCCGAAGCGCGTGGAGGTAGAGCGGGTCCTTTTCGCAGGCCACGTAACTGAGGCGGCGCGCCATCAGGCGGCCGGAGAGGTGGCCGATGCCCGCCCCCACCTCGAGCACGGTGTCCCCGAGGTGCGGCCGCACCAGGCGCGCCAGCCAGCTCAGGTATTGGGGGGTGCCGGCCAGGTTGTTCAACATGCCGCGCCCGTAAGGCTCGACATACAGGTCGTCGATCAGCCAAAACCTCAGCACCGCGGCGAGGGCCTTGATGCCGTCCTTCCAGCGGATCTTCTTGCCTTCCTCGTAAGTCCGCCCGTGGTAGCTGATGGGCACTTCGTAAACCCTCAGCTTCCGCTTGGCGCATTTCATGACGATCTCCGGCTCGAAGCCGAAGCGGTTGGAGCGGATCGGAATGCTCTTCAGCAGATCGGTGCGGAAGGCCTTGTAGCAAGTCTCCATGTCGGTGACGTTCAGGTTGGAGAACATGTTGGAGACGAGCGTCAGGCCCTTGTTGATGAGCGAGTGCCTGAACGGCAGCACGCGGGTCTGCTCGCCGGCCAGGTAGCGGGAACCGAACACCGCGTCGGCGTGTCCGTCCAGAAGCGGCCGCAGCAGGCGCGGGTATTCGCCGGGGTCGTACTCGAGGTCCGCGTCCTGGATGATCGAGAAGTCCCCGGTTGCCTCCTGGATCGCGGTGCGAACCGCCGCGCCTTTTCCCTGGTTCACCGGGTGGCGGAAGAGCCGGATCACCGGGTACTCGGCGGCCAGGCGGGTGAGGATGTCCCAGGTACCGTCGGTGGAGCGGTCGTCCACCACTACCAGCTCCCGCTCCATGTCCTCCGGCAGCGGCGTGGCGAGCACCTGGGAGATGCAGCGCTCGACCATGGTGCGCTCGTTGTAGACCGGCATCAGGATGGAGAGCTTCATTAGCTTCTCCCCAGTATAATGGGTAGTCCGCCCTATGAACCCGATCATCCTCGAGTCCAATCTGCCCGGCGTGGAGCGCTACGCCCGAGGCAAGGTCCGGGACGTCTATAGCGCCGGCGACAACCTGCTGATCGTCGCCACCGACCGCATTTCTGCGTTCGACTACATCCTGGCGACCGGCATTCCGGACAAGGGCCGGGTGCTCACGCAGCTTTCCGTGTTCTGGTTCGACTTCCTCCGGGAGATCACCGCGACGCACTTCCTGTCGGCCGACTGCGGTGACTATCCCGCGCCGCTGGGGCAGTTCCGCGACCAGCTCGAGGGCCGGTCCATGCTGGTCAAGCGCGCCCGCATGATCGAGGTCGAGTGCGTCGCCCGCGGCTACCTGGCGGGCTCGGGATGGAAAGAGTACCGGCAGAGCGGGACGGTCTGCGGCATCCCGCTGCCGCCGGGCCTCCAGGAAAGCGACAAGCTGCCCGAGCCGATCTTCACTCCGTCCACTAAGGCGCAAACCGGCCACGACGAGAATGTGCCGTTCGAGGCCGTGGTCGCCGTCGCGGGCCAGGACCTGGCTGGCCGGCTCCGCGACCTGACGCTGGCCATCTACGGCCGCGCCGCCGAATACGCCGCCGCCCGCGGCGTGATCATCGCCGACACCAAGTTCGAGTTCGGCTTTGTGGGCGATCAACTGGTGCTGGCCGACGAGGTGCT
>JBEKMO010000120.1:0-12157 GCA_050008465.1 Bryobacteraceae bacterium | reverse complement strand
AGGCGGATCACCGGGGCGATGTCGCTCTCGGCCGCCGACAGCCGGTCGATGGAGAGGGTCTCGTCGGCGCCCTCCTCCTCGGCCACCACGTCCAGCGCGAAGCCCTCGGTGACTTCCTCGAGCACGCGTTGGCTTTGCTCGGTTTTTTTGAGCAGGTCGGAGATCTGCGAGAGCGAGGCGACCTTGACCTTGAGCTTCTTCTGAAGCAGGATGGTGAGCTCGTCGATCATGTTGAGGTTGCGGGGGTCCGAGAGCGCGATCTCGAGGATGCCGTCTTCGGCGCGCAGGGGGACGAAGTTGTAGCGGAACATGAGGTCCACCGGGACGGAGCGGAACAGATCGTGGTCGATGTTCCCTTCCCGGAGGTCGACGAACTCGTAGCGGTAGCGCCGCGCCAGCTCCTGGGCCTGGGCGGCCTCCTGGGCGTGATCGTTCAGCTTGGTTCGATCAGTTGCCATATTCGCTCACGGCGCCGCGGGCAGACAGACTCCTTTGGCCAATCTCGTCACATAGAAGTTGACGCGCCGGGGTGGTGAAGCGTGGAGGGGAAAGCGGGCGGGGTGTGGGGGCGCGTGTAAGTGGGTGATGGCATAGGGGCTTGTGCGAGATTGGGTTCGTTTCGTCCGCGAGCTGCTGAACGGGCTGGGGGGCGGATTCCCCGCGCGGGAATTTGGCTTTGTTTGGCGAATTTTGCTTTTCGGTCGGCGGGGGTGGCTCAAGCGTTCGGAAGCCATAGGTTGGCCTGTCGGCTCCAGTTGAGCACGGGCAGGCGGAGTCCGGATGGCAGGGTAGGCGCAAGTTGTTGCGGGGGAAGGGGGAAAGAGAGTTGAGTTGCGCGGGACTCGAACGAATGTGCTCCCGGTTGCCTTCGAGGAGCGTAGCAACAATCTTGTTGCTTCTCTGTGCGAAGCGTCCGGGTTCCGAGCGTAAATGGGTGATGGCATAGGGGTTGCGCGAGTTTGGGTTTGTCTTGTCCACAACGTGAGGAGCGGCCAGGGGGCCGGATTCCCTGTGGGGGAATTTGGCTTTGCTTTGCGAATTTTGCCTTTCCGGCGGCGGGGGTGGGCCGGGCCGTCGCGGTTGGCATTGAGGTGGTGTTGGGTGGCGATGTGGCATCCTGTTGGCTCCAGTTGAGCACGGGCAGGCGGGTTGACGGGGGGATTCTGGGGGCAACGTGTTGCGGGGGCGGGAGAAATGATGTGGGGAGGGAGGGGAATGGGTCTGCGGGAGGAGGTTGCCCTGAGGTTGGTCCTGAGATTAGGCCCTTCCCGATGGCCGTTTGCAGTTATGCTGATAGGGTACAGAGATTCGAAGCCAGGGCTCCCGCGCGGAACGAGGGCTGGCCTATGAGCGCCACCATCAACAGGCTCACGATCGAAGGGTTCAAGTCCATACGGAAGCTGGAGGAATTCGAACTCCGGTCCTTGAATGTGCTGATCGGCGCCAATGGCGCCGGCAAGAGTAATTTCGTTGGGTTCTTTCGCCTGTTGCGAGAGTTGATTGACCAGCGGCTCCAACTAGCTCTTGCCACGGAAGGGGGCGCGGACGCGTGCCTATACCTCGGGCCTAAGGTCACTCAGCGACTTGTGGCCAAGCTCTACTTTGGAGAGAACCGTTACGAGTTCGTGTTGGTGCCGACAGTAGACAACCGGCTCGTCTTCGCCGAGGAAAGGGCCGTTCTCAAAACGATCTCGGATACCACTGGGATCTCCCTGGGTTCTGGGCATACTGAGGCCAAACTGAAGGATCGAAGGGACGAGGAGCCCGGCTGGGGTGGCGCGACGTACGCGCCGCCGCACTACGTTTACAGAGCCGTGTCGAGCTGGGTTTACCATTTCCACGACACCAGCCCGGCCGCGGGCGTTCGCCGCCAGGGGCCAATCAACGATAATGAGACCTTTCGGCCCGGTGCCGAGAACCTGGCGGCATTTCTGTACCGTATCCGCCACACCAACCCGGCCAGCTACGAGAAGATCCGCGATGTCGTGCGGTTGGCGGCCCCGTTCTTCGAGGATTTCAAGCTCCGTCCCGTACCCACGAACCCGGACCTGATCCAACTGGAGTGGCTGCAACAGGACTCAGATTATCCCTTCGTCGCCAACCAGCTCTCTGACGGCACGCTTCGCTTCGTTTGTCTGGCCACCGCATTGCTTCAACCGGAGGGGCCTCCAACCGTGCTTTTTGACGAACCGGAGCTAGGGCTGCATCCTTACGCCCTGACGCTCTTGGGCAGCCTGTTCCAGCAGGCGGC
Organism: Bryobacteraceae bacterium; assembly: GCA_050008465.1. Lineage (GTDB taxonomy): Bacteria > Acidobacteriota > Terriglobia > Bryobacterales > Bryobacteraceae > Fen-330. The sequence goes on along the minus strand of JBEKMO010000120.1, from coordinate 9,906 downwards.
GGAATACCTTCGCAAGCAGGTGATCGTCTCGACGCAATCGGCAGCTCTGCTGAATGAATTCTCTCCGGAAGATGTCATCGTGGTCGAGCGCAGCGAGGGGCAGTCGGTATTCCGGCGCCTCGACCCGGCTGACTTGTCTGAATGGCTCGAAGAATACACTCTCGGGGAATTGTGGCAGAAGAACGTCCTGGGCGGCCGACCGCAGAAAGAAGGAGCGCCCAATCCTTCCAACGGTAACCGCGAGGCCCTCGTACCCGCTCCCGATGGAGGACCGGGTGCGGGAGATGGCCGTTCATGACACGCGTGTATGTCGTGGTGGAGGGCCCCACCGAAGAGTCGTTTATCAAGAACGTCCTTGCACAGGTTCTGTGGCCCCGCCAGGTCTACGTGACACCCATTATCCTTGGCACTTCCGGGCATAAGGGCGGGAACACGAACTATGCCCGCGTGAAGAGGGACATCGTGGTGCTGCTCAAACAGGACCAGTCGGCTTACTGCTCCACCATGCTGGACTTCTATGGCCTCGGAAGGGGCTACCCGGGCATGCCTCTCGAGCCGAACCTGCCGAACCTCGACAAGGTGGCGCGCGTTGAGCGGGCGGTAAAGGAAGACATCGTTGCGCAAGTCCCGCATCTGCGGCCCGATGTAAGATTCCTACCGTACCTCCAATTGCACGAGTACGAGGGATTACTGTTCAGCGATCCGGTTGCTTTTGCCGCCGGGATCGGGCAGCGGGGGCTCGCTGAGGCATTCGAGAGGATCCGCGGCGGGTTCGCCACACCCGAGGACATCAACGACGATGCCCATACGGCCCCGTCCAAACAGGTGCTGGGCGCCTACCCAGCCTATCGCAAAGTCCTGCATGGAACGCTTGCAGCCCAAGCCGTGGGTATCGAGAGGATGCGGCGAGAGTGCCCGCATTTCCGCGACTGGGTTGAGCGGCTCGAAGCTTTGGCAGCGGAGTAGGCTGGTTTGGCGAGCTACGGGCGGCAAAGATCCAGGGCGCGGCGGGTTTCCTCGATGCGGCCGTGGCCGAGGCGGTCGCGGAGTTCGCGGGCGGCGGTGAGGCGCTGGCGGGCTAGTTCGCGCTCGCCGAGGCGCAAGTGGGCGAGGCCGCAGAGGTGGAGACCATCCGCCTGTCCCCAAGCGTATTGGCAGTCGGGGCGTTCGGAGCGGTCGAGGGCGTTGCGGGCGTTCTGGAGGGTTTTGAGGGCGTCCCCCGCCGCGAGGAGCGTTTCGGCGAGCGCGAGGCGGAGGTCGATGGAGTATTGCCCGAAGCCGCAGGTATCCGCCAGGAGGATGCCGGCGTCGGCTTCGGCAATCGCTTGCCGGTAATCTCCCAGATGCCGGTGCAGTTCGCAGGCCGCGTGGAAGCAGCGGAGCTGGAGTTCGACTGCGCCGGAGCGGCTGGCGAAGGCGCGGGCGTCCTGAAGGTAGCACGCGGCTTGGGCGGGATCGTCCGGAAGGAGGAGCCGGGCGAGAAGGGCGTTGCTGCGGCAGAGAGTGGCGTTCCAGTTGTTGCCAGCCGCCAACTCCTGGTTGGCTTGTGTTTGGCTGAGTGCTCCGGGCCGGTCGCCGCGAGCCAGCTTCCCCTCGGCCTCCCAGATGCCGCGTAGGCCGTACAGGGGTCGGCCTTCCAGTTCGGTGGCGCGCTCGAAGTCGGCTGCCGCAGCGGTGATGTCTCCCAGGGCGAAATGCGCTGTCGCTCGATAGAAGAGAGCGTTCTTGATTCGGGTATCGTCCTTCGCTTCCGTGGCGAGCGAAACCGTGCTCTCAGAGTGGTCGAGCGCCTCTCGGAAGTGTCCGGCGTTCAGTTCGACCTCGGCGAGGTTCTGGACTCGAATCGACTCCTCCTTGCGGTCTGACTCGCTTCGGGATAAATCGCGCGCATGGCGAAAGGCCTCGCGAGCCCGGGCAAGGTCGCCCAGATTCTTGGCGAACCAGCCAAGGTCGTTGACGAGCAGGCTTCGGTCGTGTGGAGACAAATGAGGTTCGATTCGGGAGAAATCATCCCGCGGCACAAAACGTTCCAGGACACGGAGACCACGGACGCTCTCTCCCAGGACCCAGCCGAGGTTATGGCTCCCCAATCCGAACGAATACAGATTAAACGCCTCCTGGACGCGGCCGGCGAGCAGCGTCTGCTCAATCAGCAACTCGTACTGATCTAGAATTGCGGGGCCGCTCGGCTTTGTCCTTGGACGCGCTTCGAGGCTGGGAGCCAGCCTGGCGCGGACCGACTCGTGGACAGATTCCGGTTTCGTCCCCAAGAGATTCCGGAAGAACTCGCGGAGGAAAGGGTGAGCGGAGTAGACGGCCTGCCCATCGGTGGTGTAGCGAAACACCAGCCCGAGCGCCTTGAGCCTCTCCAATTGCTGCACCAACTGTTGATCCCCAAGGCCGATGAGAGCCCCAGCCACCGCTCCGCCGGACTGCACGATCCAGGCGAGAAGCTCGACCTTCACGCCTCGCGGGAACAGCGCCAGGCGGGCCAGGAGGTCGCGCTCGGGGGCAGTCAATGCCTGGGCGTACTGCTCGAGGAGGCGGCTGAGCCGCCGGGCCTTGGGGTCGGAGTCTTTGGCGTCCTCCAGGGTCCACTCCGGCGCCCGGCTGGGATCCCCGCCCGCGAAGTTGCCGAGATAGGAGCCCAGGACGGCCACGGAAAGGGCATGATAGAGGCCGCCCAGGTTCAACGGCTCGATCAGGCGCGCCAGCGCGGCATCGTCGCCCTTGACACCCGAGGCCCGGAGCACTTCGAGCGCCACCGGGCGTTCGAGGTCGTCCAGCACGATGGCACGGTGCCCGGCGCCAGTCCAGCTTTCGAGATCCACCAGTGGGAAGCGCGACGTCACCAGGGCGCGAGCACTCCCCACGCCCCCGGCCAGCGCGCGCACCAGGCGCTTCAATTGGAGATCTTCGAGTTCGCCGCGGCGGTGGGGACCGCCTTCGCTCTGGACACGTTCGAGCCCGTCCAGGATCAGCACATGCGGCACGTCGCCGGAGAGCGCCAGTTGCAGGCGCTCGAGCATTCCGCCGGCGGGCGCGTCCTTTTCTCCGGTGAAGTAGGTATAGGCGGCGCGCAGAAAGGCGTCCGTATGGGGATCTTCGTAGAAGGACCAGACAAACAGGCCCGCGCGGTCCGAGCGCGCTGCCTGGTGGAGTGCTTCGTGAACCAGCGCCGTCTTGCCAACGCCGCCCGCGGCGACCACGGAGATGACGCGGTCCGGAGTGACGGGGGCTCGGAGCCAGCCCTTGAGATCCTCGATCTTGGCCTCGCGGCCGCGGAAATGCTGGGCCGGCTGCAGCGCGTGGCAGAACAGCGGTTGCCAGGCGCGGGCGGTGGAGCTTTGTTGCGGCGTGAACTTAGCCAGCGCGATCGCGACGTTCTTGGCCAGCTCTTCCGCGCCGGCGAAGGTCTGCCGGACGCACTCGCGCTCCAGGTAGGCTTTGAACTCCTGGAGCTTCTGAACCGCCTTCACGATCTCCGGGGCCTTCTCCGGTGGCTCCGAAGTGAGTCGGTTTTCCTCCCTGACTTCGGCCCAGGGGGCCTTCGGATCGACCAGGAACGCGAACACCGGCTTGCCGGCGTGCTTCGCGGCATCCACTTCGAGCCAGGTGATGGAGCGGTCGCCATCGCCGCCCAGGTCCAGCGGCGGGACGTAGCCGTAGCGGTGGGCGACGATGCAGATTACCGCGTCCGCTTCGGCTGCCAGGCGCATGCATTCGGACGCCGGCTGGCCGGATTGCGCGGAGAAGGTCTCCATTGCGATCGGCAGGTCTTCCAGGCGCAGGACGGCATCGCGGACTTTTTCGCGGTAGTCTCGGAGGTCGATGGCGGTGGAGGAGATGAAGATGCGGAGGACCGGGCGCGTGGCCACTTTCTGGAGTGTAGCGCGCGGGGGGCGGTCGTGGGGGGCAACCGGGGACAGGGCTGGAGCCCTATCCTACCGGGCGCAGGCGAAGTTCGCCGCGTCATCCGTACTGCCGGTGCCTTTGTAGCGGGCTACCTGCGGGTAGGCGCAGAGCGGCCTCGTGCGCAGCACGTCGCTCTTGGGGTCAAGGTCGTTCTTGCGCTTCGTGGCGATGATTCGCTCGGGTGCGATGCCATGCTCGACCCAGCGCTCGAGGGCGGCGCCGAGATTATGCTCCGGGTCGCCGCTTCCCATGCCGAACTGGCCGAAACTGTTCGGACCCGAGCCGCCGCCGCAGTGCTGCATGCCTGGCACCATGAATAGCCGAACGAAGCCGTGCGCCTGCTTCTGCCCCATCTTCGCGACAACGCTCTGGTAATAGTCGATGGCGTTCGGCGCCGCGATCGCCGCGTCGCTCCAGCCGTGATACAGGATCAGCTTTCCGCCGCGCGCTTTGAAGCGGCTCAGGTCCGGATTGGTGGCGTTCAGGATGGGCGCCATCTTCTGGTCGGCGGCCTGGGTATCGCGGTCGACGTTGAAGGTGCGATAGTCCCACGCGGCGTTGTCGTACACCATGTTCTTGAAGAACTGCGTCCCGAAGGAGAACATGAGGCTGCGCTCGGGGGCCAAGCCGGTGATCCAGGGCATCCAGCCGCCGGTTTCGGCCTCCCCGCCCGGCGCGTAACCCGGAAACACCTGCCGGCCGCCGGAGGTGCGCCCGCCGGCGTAGAGCTTCTTGAGCGCGATCACCTGCGGCGCGGTGAGGCACTGGTCCGTCTCGGCGCCGTCGCACTGTAGCACGGAGGGATCGAAGCGGCAGCGCGAGGGGTTCTCGATGACCCCGTCCTTCACGCCGTCGAGGGCGTCGCAGGCCGCCAGCGCCGCCGCCTGAATCGCCGGCAGCTTCTTCGCCGGGATGTAGCTGTCCTTCTCTCCGAGCAAAACCAGCAGGTCCCAGGCGCCGTTGGCGAGCAGGTGCGTGAAGTAGTTGGCCGGGGCGCCGGCGATGATGCCGTCGTAGTCCTCGGGATAGCGCTGGGCCTCCATCAGCGCCTGGCGCCCGCCGTTCGAGCACGAGCTGAAATAGGACCGGCCCGGGGCCGCGCCGTAGAACGCGCGGACGATCAGCTTCGCGTTCACGGCCGTCTCGTGAATCGCCCGGTAGCCGAAGTCGACAATCTTCTCGGGGTGCGCCAGGGCCCAGGCGGCGTCGGTTGCGATGCCCTGGTGGCCGGTGTCGGTGGAGGCGGTCGCGTAGCCGTGCGCCACCGCCGCTCCCATCTGATCGTAGTTGATCGAGCCGGCGAAGCCGCCGTTGCCCGCGCCTTGGAACTTGCCGTTCCATCCCGAGCTCGGCATCCAGACTTCGAACTGAATGCTCGAGTCGGGCGACGGCTTGATCACTCCGGCTACGCGGCAGAGCGCGGGCAAGCCCGAGATGATCTTTCCGGGCGGCTGCGCGAAGCTCCCGGCGGGGACGGATTCCGCGCGAGTGATCGTGGTTGCCGGCAGGGGCAGCTTGGCCAGGCTCTCACAATCCTGCACCGCGAGCGCCGCGGCGGCGCATAGCATCGAGCCAAGAAAAACCAACGGTCTCATCGCATGAGCCTCCGGAACAGTGAGATTTCCCCGCGTGGGGGATATCTCATTTTACAGGGCAACCGGGGACTGCCTGGGCCGTCCCCACAGCGGACGGCCCAGGCCGTAATCCGTCCGTAGTGGAGCGGGCGGGTTGATCTGGCGCTGGAGGAAGCGTGATGGATCAGCTTCCCGGGCGAGAAGAAGAAGTGAAACCGCAGCCGCTTGGGCCGCGCCCGCAGCCGCTCCGGCTTCAGCGCGATCCGCTTCAACCCGGTCAGCACATTGTGCGTCAGCACTGCCATCCGCAGCCACGCCGCGTTGGCCCCAAACCGCCCGCACGGCATCACCCCCGCCGCCAATTCATTCTTCAGCACGTCATGCAGCGCCTCGATCGAACCGGCTTTCTCGCGATGCCATTCCAGCAACTTCTTCGCGCTCCACTCCCACTGATTCGTGGCCACCGCAAAGTAGCGCGCCTCGCTGCCGTCGGCGAACAACTCCCCTTGCCGCTTCCGCACCCGGATCGCCACGTAGCGCAACGGCCCGGCTCCCTCCGGACGGCCCTCTTCTTCCGGCCAGTGGTTCAGCACATCGGCGCACTCGCTCACCGCATCCGCTTCCTCGCGATAAGGCTTCCACAGGTTCTCCGGCAACCGCAGAATGTGCTTCCTAAGATTCGGCGTCATCCGCACGCTGACGCCGAAAGTGATCGGACCCTGCGGTCCGTCTTCCCCCCGCTCGTCCCGCAGCCAGTTCAGCAACTCGCGATCCCAGCATCCCGAGCCTCCGCGAAAGTAAAACTCCGTCACGCTTTCCGGCAGCGCGCGGAACGCCCGCTTCGCCGTGGGTAACGGCTCCACATGCGCCGGCACGTTGCCGTCGCGAAACTCGTCGGCCAACCCCAGGTCCATCTCCGCCCACAGCGCCAGCAGCGGCGGATAGCCTTTGCCCCCTGCGTAGGTCGGCTTGGCTTCCTGCTTGAAACTCTCGATCACGGTGGCGTCCAGGTCCACCGTGGCGATCTTCTGGTCCGCACAACGCCGCCCGATCTCGCGCACCAACTCCGGATTGACCTGCGCCAAAGCGCGCAGCGGCTCGCTCTCGCTGGGGATATAACTCACTTGCTCCACCGGCAACTCCCGTTGCGCTTGCTCGATCCGCTCCTCGTCGTGAAAGCCGTATAGGAATTTTCGTGCCGCTTCCGGACTGGGCAGCTCGTGGCCCAGCATCTCGGCCAAGCCTTGATCTTCGCGCAATCGCTCCAAGTCCTCCAGACACTCGCCTCCCAGCGCGTTCAACACCAGGAAGCTCTCCACGTACGTCGCCTCGTCAAATCCGCGCTGGCGCTGCTTCAGCTCGAGATGCTGCTTCACGCTGGCGGGCACGCCCAGAGATCTCACCGCGCGCACCAACAGCGGCACGCCGGCATAGGCGGTGAGCACTTCTTCGGCCGGCTCCCAATCGTATTCAAACGGCAGTTCCCCTTCGGCGGGGGAGCGCTTCAGTTTCTTCGGCAGGGCCATCCCCAACCACGAAGCAATTTTGCACCCAGTCGGTGAAAGACGCCCTTATCGGTCACGCCCCGCCAATGCTGGCGATAGGCTGCACTCTGAAATGCCTTACGGACGGATCAGGGCCGAGGCGCCGGTAGGATTGCCGGTGGCCCTTGGATATAATGACATCAAGATGTTTCGAGCGATCAAAGAACAAGTCGACACGATATTCCGGGAAGATCCGGCAGCCACGAGTGTGCTCGAAATCATCTTCTGCTATCCCGGGTTCCACGCGATTCTGCTGCACCGGCTGGCGCACAAGTTCTACGGCTGGCGCATGAGATTCGTGGCGCGGTTCATTTCCCAGATTGGGCGCGCGCTGACGGGCATCGAGATCCATCCGGGCGCGAAGATCGGCCGGCGGTTCTTCATCGACCACGGCATGGGGGTGGTGATCGGCGAGACGGCGGAGGTGGGCGACGACGTGCTGCTCTACCAAGGCGTGACGCTGGGGGGGACCGGCAAGGAGCAGGGCAAGCGGCACCCGACGCTGGGCAACCACGTGGTGGTGGGCACCGGCGCGAAAGTGCTGGGCAACATCCGCATCGGCGACCACGTGAAGATCGGCGCGGGTTCGGTGGTGATTCGCCCGGTGCCGGATCACTCGACCGTGGTAGGCATTCCCGGGCGAGTGGTGCGGACGCGAGGGGCCGAAGTCGACGAGGACGCCGAGACGCTGGAGCACGGCAGACTGCCCGACCCGGAGGGCCAGGAGATCGAGGACCTGGCCAGGCGCGTGTCGGAGCTGGAGGCCCAGGTGCGCGCGCTGACCGGCGACGGCGATCCGCAAGAACCGGCGTAGTGCTCAGAGGCGCTGGAGACCTACCCTGCCACGGGCGGTTCCCTGAGGAGGCGAACCGCGGAGTCCGGCTGTTCCCAGCTTGTGCTTCTGAAGGTGGAGGAGAGAGGGAGGCCGGATCGGGCGAGACAGCACTGGAACGTGGTCTTGACGACGCCGAGGCCGTAGACGAGGCTGCGGCGGAAGTTGATCGAAGAGGCTTCCGGGAAGTAGCGCGTCGGGCAGGAGATCTCGCCGATACGCGCCTTCAGCAGGATGGCTTGGGCAATCACCTGGTTGTCGAAGATGAAATCGTCGGAATTGCGCCGTAACGGGAGAGAGAGCAGCAGTTGCCTGGTGAACGCCCGAAAGCCGGTGTGGTACTCCGACAGCTTCGCGCCCAGAAACAGGTTTTGAAACGCGGTGAGCACGCGATTGGACAGGTACTTGTAAACCGGCATGCCGCCACGCAGGGCCTGGCCTCCGAGAATCCGAGAGCCCAGCACAAGATCATAAACGCCGTAGGCGACCATGCTCGCCATGGGAGCCACCAGGAGCGGGGAGTACTGATAGTCGGGATGGAGCATCACGACGACGTCGGCCCCGCTCGCAAGAGCCTTGGCGTAACAGGTCTTCTGGTTGCCTCCATAGCCCAGGTTTCTTTCGTGAACCGCGACCGTGAGGCCGAGACGCCGCGCCACGGCGACTGTCCCGTCGGTGCTGTGATCGTCTACCAGGATGCGCTCGTCCACGGTGTCAGGGAGTTCGCGGACTGTGGCTGCGAGCGTCGTTTCGGCGTTGTAGGCCGGCATTACCACGGCAATTCGTTTTCCGTTGATCACGGCTTCCATCCTTGAGTGAAGTGGCCGCTGGTGGCGGCTACGGTCGGGTGCTCGACGGGAGAATGCGGGGCGCCGATCCGGCACACGGCAAGATCCCGGTTCTGATAGGGGCAGACCAGGCCGGCGGGGCTCGGGCGGCGGGTGAGAATCCACGTGACCGGGAATTGCCTCGCCAGATTCTCGAAGTCGCCGAGTTGGAAGTTCTCCCAACCGCTCTGCGCCTGCACCTGGCTTTTCCAGCGGTCCGCAAGCTGCGGGAAAAGCGAAACCGCTCCGCTGTCTTTGACGTTGTCGGCGAGCGCGCTGCGCTCGGCAACGGCGCGAAAACCGTGCTCGTCCTCCCCGGGAAGCAGCATATAGTTCGGGTCGAGCGCGAAGACGGCGTCTTTCGGCGTGTGACCGCGGATCCAGAGAAAGGCGGAAGTCCAGGTGTTGGCATCCCGGGAGCCGGGCCACTCGACATGGGGACTGGCAGGAAACGTACTGTCCTGGAGGAGCCACATGCCGACCGCCAGCGGGACGAAGAGGCCGAGCCAGCGCCACACGCTGGCGCGGAGTGCGTACTCTCCGATCAGCCCGCCCAACAGAAGGAAGAAGACGATGTAGACGAGATGGAAGGACCGCATCGGTTGCAGGCGCGTGTAGTTCTCCAGTCGCGCCGGGATAGCCAGCAGGATGCCGACCGCGGTGAACATCAACCCGAACGGAACCAGCGCCCGGGACAAGGAGCGGAAAGCCGGCGTGGTGCGCCTGGTGGCCAGCGAGGAGAACCACCACAGCAAAACCAGCGGAGCGAAGATGCCGACCCATTCGTACCAGGTCCAGGTGGACACAAAGAAGTAGGGTCGGGAGAACAGGGCCTCGCGGGCGGCGCCCCGCGCAGGCTGAAAGTCGAACCAGAAGGGGAGCGCGGAGGACAAGACTCCAACCGGGAAGGCAGGTCTTGCGTGCAGCCGGGAACGGCGAACCAGCGCCAGGCAGCCGAGGAATACGGCGCCGTAGACGCTCATTTGCGGATGCACCAGCGCGGCCAGCAGCAGCCATGCCAGGGCGCGCCTCGGCCGGTTGGAGAGATAGGCGGCGATGGCGAAGATGGCCGCCGGAGTGGCGAGCGACCGCGCCGTCAGGTACGGATCCATGATGAGGAGCGCGGTGCCGGCCACGGGCACGCTGAGGAGGCCCGCCAGCAGAGCGACGCCGCTCCATCGCGCGGAATTGCTTTCAAAGCAGGCGCAAAGGAG
>JBEKMO010000012.1:0-76587 GCA_050008465.1 Bryobacteraceae bacterium | reverse complement strand
CCGGCCTGGCCGAGGCCGTCACGGAGATGCTCAAGCAGGGCACCCCCACCCGCACCTCGCTCCAGATCGCCCAGGAACTCTCGGAAATGGGCGCCTCCCTGGGAGCCGACGTGGCCTGGGGGTCCCATAACTCCCGCCTCAGCGCCTCCGCCCTTACTGAGAACCTCGACCCTCTGCTCGCGCTCGCCTCCGACGTGCTCCTCGACGCCACCTTCCCCCAGGACGAGTTCGATAAGTGGAAGAGGCGCAAGCTTACCTCTCTCCTGCAGCAGCGCTCCCAGCCGACCTTCCTCGGCGCCGAGCGCATGGCCCAGGTGCTTTTCCCCGGCGACCCGCGCAGCACCGTCTCGGCCACGGCCGAATCCATTGCCAAAATGACCCGTCAGGACCTGCTCGACTTCCGCAAGCGCTTCTATGTGCCCGCGGGCAGCATTCTCGGTGTCACCGGCGACACCACCCCCGACCAGATCGTCGCCAAGCTCGAGAAAGCCCTCGCGGCCTGGGAGGGCGGCGGTGTCGGCGAACCGTCCCTCGCTTCGAGGCCCCTTGTCGCCGGCAAGAAGATCTACCTGGTCAACCGGCCCGATTCGGTGCAGACCTATCTGATCCTGGGCAACCACGCCATCGACCGGCTCAGCCCCGACTACATCCCCTGCATGGTGCTGAACCGCATTCTCGGCAGCGGCCCCTCCTCGCGCTTGTTCGTCAATATCCGCGAGGAGAAGGGCTTCACCTACGGCGTTTACAGCCGCTTCCGCGCCGACAAGTACCTGGACGAGTTCTCCGCCTCCTCTTCCGTGCGGACCGAGGTCACGGGCCCCGCTCTCGACGAATTCCTCAAGGAATTCCGCAAAATCCGCGAGGAGCCGGTCCTCAAGGAGGAACTGGAGAACGCCAAGCGCGCCATCGTCGCCGGTTTCGCCCTCTCCATCGAGCGCCAGGCCGGCGTCCTCGGCCAGATGCTGCAGCTCCGTGAATACGGCCTGCCCGCCGACTACTGGGACACTTACCCGGCCAAGGTCATGGCCGTCACCGCTGGCGACGTTCAGCGCGTCGCGCGAAAGTACATCCCGCTCGACAACGTGCAAATCGTGGCTGTGGGCGAGGGCAGCAAGATCCGCGATGTTCTCAAGAAGTACGGCCCGGTCGAGGAGTACAACGCCGACGGCAAGAAGATCGACTAACTGAAGAACATCTTCCAGGTCGTATTCACCAGAGCGTGCGTGACCATCGCGGCGCGCGCGCTCCGCGCCCCCAGATACGCGCGCCCGTAAAACAGGCCCGCCACCGCCGCCAGAATTGCGAACCGCCAGTTCGGGAACTCCCGGTACGGCAGGTGCACCAGCCCGAACACCACCGAGACCGCCACCAGCCCCGTCCGGGAATCGAACCATTCCTGCAGCATGCCCCGAAAGAAGAATTCCTCCCGCAGCGCCACCACCCATAGCATCCCCAGGAACGTCAGCAGGGCCAGCCCGAGCGTCTGCCACCACTCCAGCGGACGCGGGTGAAACTCCGCGAACTTCAGCAGCCACCCCAGCGCCGCCCCCACCGGGAGGAACAGCAGGTAGTTCGTGAAACCGGCCGCCCATTCCTTCCGCGCCGGCAAAAACCCGAAACCCTTCACTTCGATGCGCGCGATCGAGAGCACGCCCATCACCGCCAGCCGCGTCCACATCAGCTCGCCCAGAATCCCCACTTTCAGCCGCGGCGCGGGCTGCCCGTAGATCGGGTGGAAGACGCCGGCGAGCAGGGCCGCCGCCACCAGCGCCATGAAGGCCAGGCTCACCGCGGGGCGCCGCTCGAGCGCCACGTACCAGAACGAAACTAAGGCCGCCAGTGCCGCCACTTCCCCCAGCGCTGTCCAGCGGAACATCCCGGTTGGCGCGGCATAGATCACGTACGGCAGCACCCCGCTCAGGGCCATCGAGGCCGCCAGAGCCGGCCCTTGCAGCCGCCGCTCCACCATCCGGCGCGCCGTCTCCCAGCACGCCGTCGCATACAGCACCGCCTCCAGAGAGAAGGCGGCGATCAGGGGCGCCGCGATCCACCCGGGTATACTCAGGAGATAGGCGTACAACAGTCCGCCCATCGACGCCAGCAGTAAGATCGCAATGAGCCTGACCGCTACGCCGCGAAACGCGGCCTCCTTCGGCATCCTCCTAGTATCTCTGCTTTCCGCGCGCGCCGAGAGCCCCCCGCCCGACCTCGCCAAGCGCGTCGCCCTGCGCGCCACCGAGACCCGTCGCGCGCGCGACCAATTCACCTATCGCCAGACCGTTTCCATTGAAGAGCTCACTCCCACCGGAGCCCGGGCCGGTGAGTACCGCGAAGTCCGCGAGGTGGTCTTCTCTCCTCTGGCGGAGCGCAGCGAGCAGATCGTCGGCAAGCCGCTCCAGACGCTCCAGCGCCTCAAGCTCACCGAGGAGGATTTTCGCGACATCCGCGAAGTCCAGCCATTCCTGTTCGACGCCGGCCAGCTCTGGTTCTACGAGACCCGCTATAAGGGAGAGGAAACCATCGACGGTATCGACTGCTACGTCCTCCAGGTCCGCCCGCGCCAGATTCTCGCCGGCCAGCGGCTCTTCGACGGCCTGGTCTGGGCCAGTCGGGAAGACTATTCGATCGTCCGCACCGAAGGCAAAGCCGTGCCCGAGATCCGCAGCATGAAGAACGAGAACCTCTTCCCGCGCTTCACCACCGTTTGGGCGCCCGTGGACGGCGACCTGCGCTTTCCCGTTTACACCTACGCCGACGACACCCTCGACTTTCGCGTCGGCCCCCAGCGCATCCGCCTCACCATCCGCTACGGCAACTACAAGCGCTTCACCGCGGGTTCCATCGTTAAGTTCGGCGATCCCGTGAAATAATCGGGCGCGCCCACCCCCGCAAGCGGGGCATGCCGCGCGGTCAGCGCAACTGCGGGTCCAGCGCCCCCGGCGCCTTGATCTCCTTCACGTTCGATCAGCCGCGTTGCCATGCCGCCACTAACGCGGTTCCGTCGTAGCGGCGCTCACCCGCCGCGTCCGCCTCGGCCCGCGTGCGGATACCTTCGGCGGGACCCCAATTCGCCTCAGTACTCTCCCCCGCGGGATCCCTGGGGTTCGCACCGGCTGCCGCTCCGGCCCTAGGATTGGTGTCGGCCGATGAACCCTCGACACCACCGCCCAGCCCGTTGCCGGAGCTGCCCAAACCATTGACGTCTTCGGGTACCAGCCAGTCCCCACTAATGGCGTAGCGCCGGTCTCGGAAGGATCTGGCGGAGAGAGAGGGATTCGAACCCTGAAGCCACGTTGAAAACACGCAAGCTATTCAACCCGCGTTCCTCTGAATCCTCCCAATCCTCCAGATCCTCTGCATCCTTGCACCTGATTGCACCTGTCGCCATTAACCAGCAGGTGGCATCTTCGGCCCGGCGTGGTCTGACCTTGCGCTCTTGGAAGGGCGCCAGTTGTTTGTGGAGAGAGAGTCTCCGCAGGCAGGGAGTTGCGGGAACGGACCGCGAGGACTCCGAGCCTGACCAAGTCGAAGACGACCAAGAACGAAGTCCGAAGGCAGTGCGTCACGGCGCGGACGAGCAACGATAGACCCATGAACGCTCAGGATCCCAAGTTACGGACCGCCGTGTGCCGATCGTTGCGGTCTGGAGATAGCGGCGCTTCTCACTCGAGGAAATCGAAACGCAGGCCGCTGCGGCCTTCGCCGCGGCCTGTGGACCGGCGGCGCCCGATCCAGAGATATGCCGAACCGTCCAGGCCTCGTGCCGCGCGGTAGCGGCGCTCCAGGTGGACTCCTTCGCGCGGGACTTCCTCGAGAAACATGGTGAGGCCGGGGTAGCCTAGCATTCGGCTGAGCGGACCGGTCGCGGAAGTGGGCAGCTTCCCGCGGCGGAGCTGGAGCGGGCTCCCCGGGTTCGCGGCGACAGGCAGGAACGGCAGCCAGTAATCCGGAACCGTCGATCCCAGACGGTACTGGGGCACGGGATCGCCCGAAGGCGGCGGCGCCGGTGGCGCGGCGGTGCGCCACGCGAGTGTCCGGTCGAGCGGCTGTCCGGATGCACCAGCCACAGTCCGCTCGATGCCCCAGACCATGTCCGAAAGTTCATCGCGGAGCAGCAGAACGTCTTCAATCGCCGCGCTATCGTTGGGCGCGACGGCGCTGGGTGTCAGGATCAGCTCCAGCGGGACCGACGACGGAGTATCCTGAGTCACCGCGAACATTCGCCATTTCCCGAGGGCTCCGTCCACGGCGGTGTAGTGCGGGATGGCCGTCGTGATTCCAAAGGTGTCCGTCACGGAGAGCGAGCCGATGGCCGCCCGGGAGCCGATGGGAAGCGGGAGCGGGAACTGGAACCAGTCGTTGCCGTAAACGAGCGCGAACTCGCGCAGCAGGAGCCGGCCGAGGTCTTCGGCGGCCGCGGATAACAGGCCGATGTTGGCGGCGGCGTCTTCGAGTTCCCAGAACCGCCGCGCGGGCATTCCGCGGAACGTGACCGGTGTCGCGACGAGGCGCTTGGCGACAGTGGATGGCGGCGTGCCGCTGGTGGGGCCTCCCGAGAGCTGCGCCTGGGAGCGGTCGAACGTGTACCAGTCCACGGAGCCGCCGTCATATTCCTGAGCGACGTAGGAGCCCGGGTCCGCTGCGGCGGCCATCGTGAAGCGGTATTCCATGCGGTCGGGCGACCAGCCGTCCTGGGCCGATTCGTTGAACAGCGAACCGTACCAGGAGAGCCAGTCGCGAGTCACGCGCAGAACGGCGTCGCGCTGATCCTGGGAGATGGCGGGCAACGCCGGAAGGGCGGTCCCGGCCGCGACGAGATCCGCGTGCAGCCTGATTCCGTCGATCACTCGCCCGGCGACCACGCCCGCGATCGCCCGCATATCGGGATCGGAAACGGGTGGGACCGAGAGGGCATACCGCGCAACGTAGGACGCGGAGATCGCGGGTGGCAGGCCGGCCGCGGACAGGAGACGCGCGAAGTAGAGGCCGGCTTCCGCGGCCTGCCGGAGGTCGGCGGAGGCGTCCGCGGGGCGCACCGTCTCGCGCTCCACAAGAGATTCGATCGGCTCGCGGCCGTCATACGCCTGCGCGGCCTGTCCGGAGATCGAGTACCGATCGAGCGGCGTGACGGCGCATTGGACCGCGGCCGCAACGGGCGAGCCGGCGTCGCGGGCTTCGAATTCGCCCACCTGCCATTGACGCGCGAGCAGCCACAGCGGATCGTGAACGCGCGCTTCGAGACCGGGCTTGAGGTCCAGCGCGCGCGAGCGAGGCTCAATGCGATTCCAAATGGTGATCGAGGGCATCAGGGGTTGCTCGCAGGAGAGGATTTCAGGACCACGTTGAAGTCGGTCGAGATGGTGTCCGGTTTCGGGCCGCCGCTGTTGTAAGCGAAGTAAAGCGCGGGGAGGTAATGCCCGAGTGCGCCGAGCGAGTCGGGGTCCACGGCGCGGATCTTCGCGAGTGCGAGCGCTTCGAGGACCGAGCCTTCCACTGCTTCCATGGTCCATTCAGGGAAACTGTCGGGGCGAACGGCAAGAAGGATCGCCTGCGGCGGCCGCGCGTCGGGGTCGGTGTACTGAAAGGATACGCCGGTGATCTGCTCGGCCGAGGGCCAGACCTCGATCCACTCGTCCAGCATGATGCCCGCGACCGCGGCGCCGGGCGTCGAAGCCGCCGGCGAAAACGCGACCAAAGACAGGCGGCTCGAGGGCGCGCCGCCGGAGGTTTCAAGCGCCACCCAACGGTCGCCCGCGGCGAAAGGAAGCTGCGCTACCTGGAGTTCGAAGAGCGGCCGCCCCGCGAGAGCTTCCGCGAACATCATGGCGGTATCCACGCGCGCCGCGCCGGCGCGGACCCGGGCGGCGCGCTGAAACCAGCGAACCGAGGCGAGCCCATCGCCGCCTTGCAGAGCCAGGTTGTTGGCCCAGAGCTGGGGCCACGCGGCCGCTGTCGTCGAAGCGAGCACCGGGAGAACCATGAAGGACGCACCGAAGATGGCCTGCAACCGGGCGATGTCGTGATCGCGCAATTGGTCGGGCGTAGACGAGGCGCGTGTGAACCCGGCCGCGAGTTGGTCGAGTTGCCGAACCCGAGCGGTCAGGTCGTCCGGCACCGTCACACCGAAGGCCGCGAGCAGCGCCGGGGCGTTGGCGGCACGGAGCTGGGCTTCAGCGGCATCGGCGCGGGATTGCAGTTCGGCGGTGTCGATCGCGCCCGCGGCGTCACCCGGCGCGACGAGATCGCGCGGTTCCATCGCCCGAGCGGCTCCGATCATCCGGCCGACCGCCCGCAACAGCCCGAGCCATTCCGTGAGCGCGACCATTTGAGGCTGCCAGCCAGGGTCCCGGTCCGTCAGAATCTCGATCGGCGAGCCAGGAGGCACGGCCGCGGGCCGGGTTTTTGCGATCGCGTCGCGAGTACGCGCCGCAAGCTCTCCCGCGATGGTTTGCCCTTCGGGGAAACTGAGCAGATCGAGCGGCGCCAGACCGAGCTGGTCGAGGCCGGTTTCCGTCGCGAACAGGCTCGCGCCCCGCGCGTCGACGAAACGGGCGCGAATGCGAACGCGCGAGGGATCGCCGAGCAGCGACGCGGCCCACGCGTTAAGCCGGGGCTCCGCTTGCGCGCGCGGAGTCACCGGCCAGCCGAGCGCATCGCCGCCGATGGCGACGCCCATCAAACGGTAAGTGAGAGCGGTGCCGCTCCGGGGAGTGTTGATGGCGGTGATCTCGGCGGGAGGCGTGTCGCCGCGGGCGATGCTGTCCAGAGTGGCGCCGGCGCGCAGCATGTTTCCACCGATCAACTGATGAACGCTTTCCGTGAGCGTGAGGTCCGCCACGGCGTCCAGCGCGTCGTCCAGGCGCTCGATCGCGGCGGCAACTCCAGCGCGGGCCGGCGTTCCCGCGGCGGGGAGCCCGGGAGCATTCCAGAAATTCGCTTCCGTGTGAAACTTGCGCAGCAGCCCGAGCCCGTCGACGACATCGATGCTGTCGGTCTGTGCCTCGAGCGGTGCCACGGCGCGCAAATTGTCGATGAACGAGTCGAGTCCGGTCTCGTGAAGAGTACGCTCCAGGCGATAGCCGAGGAGCGCGCCAAGCGGCTGACCTTCGCGAACACCGTCGATCAGATGGAGCGCGAGCCGCACGCGGGCGGAGGAAAGATCGATTTCGAAAGGCTGCGCCGAGCCGTTCTTGTGCGACAGGAATCCGGACCGCAACACCGCCGCCGTGGTCGCCTGTCCGAGCGAAGGCGCGTGAATGAATCCCGAGGAAGGCGATTGCGCCGGCTGCGGGCGAACCTCCTCCAGCCAGGCGTAGGCGCCCAGCACAATGCCTCCCGAGGCATTCGCCGTTCGAAGGCTCTCGAGCCGGAACTCGGCGAGCGAAGTGATCCAGGCGTCCAGGCGATAGGAGGCGAGGTCGAAGACTTCGCGGGTGAGCGCATCGAGATCCGCCGCGGAGAACTGCGCGAGTTGCGCGAGCGCGCTCCAGAACGCGGCGAAGGACGGTACCGCCGCGTTGTTCTTCGCTCCATCGAGGAAGGCGCCCACAGGACCGCGGCCCGGCAGTTCGCGCGTCAGGAGGTCCCACGCCGCGGGCCGCGTGGCTGCCGTCGAGAAGCCCACCAGTTCCGCCTCGATTCGCTCCTGCGGCTGCGCCGCGGCAGCCGAAGTCAACAGGTCGAATGCCGTGTCCAGGTATTCGCGCAATGCCGCGTGGCGCAAGAGCGGAAACAGCAATGGAACCGGAGCCGGAGGGAGCGCGACATCGCGCAGAGCCTGCCAGCCGAGCGCGGCAAGTTGCGCGATGAATGCGGGAGCGGCCAGTCCATCGAGCGGCGGCGGCGCGACGATCACGTCCGTCAGGGGCCGATGCTGCCGGACGTACGCCGAGTTGCCGAGCCGCGTGTTCGCCATCACGGAAGCCAGATCGCCGGTGTCGACGGCGGTTTTCCGCGCGAGCGCGGTCCACCACGTCTTCACAAGGTCCTTCTGAACGAGATTCCAGTAGGAGAAG
The DNA here is from genome assembly GCA_050008465.1 of Bryobacteraceae bacterium. GTDB lineage: Bacteria > Acidobacteriota > Terriglobia > Bryobacterales > Bryobacteraceae > Fen-330. Next base: position 68,572 of record JBEKMO010000012.1, on the reverse strand, counting down.
TTGTACTCCGGCCCGATCATGTTGCGTGCCACGAAACTGCTCGAAGACGGCGTCATGCCGAGCAGGCTCACGAGAGCCGCTTCGGGGTCGGCCGCGTTCGGCAGGCGCGGAACATTAGCGAGAGAGTTCTCCCACGTCGTTCTCAAGCGCGCGAGAAGGCTCGCCAACGGCGCATCGAGAGACCGGCCTTCGAGCGACTGCCACTTCGCGCTCCACGTGACGGGCAGCAGGCCGTAAGGCTGGCGGCCGATCCGCAGCACGGGGTAGTGGCCGCGGGCGCGCACATGATCGGCGAAGTGATCGCGTGCGGCGGGAAGCAGAACGTCTGGCGTGGGCACCGCGCCGGTGACGATCTGGGAGAGGTAGTATCCCCAGGTGGCGGGCCACAGCACCGTGTTCATAGCGCGCGACTGTTCGTCCTGGCCGCCGTTCGCGCCGCGTACGTGAGAGAGAATCGCCGGAGCGATGTTCAGCGCGCGAGCCAGCCGGTCGCCGTCCGCCGTAGGGCGCGAAGGACAGAGCGGAGCGCCCTGCTCAAGCGCGAAGAGTGCCTCATAATCCGTGTCCTTCGAGGAGAAGCCCGCCTTCACGTCCTCGGTGTTGTTCGTGGGCGTGTTGACGGCGAGTAACTCGAAGCCGTCCGTATAATGATGCGCCTGAAGCAGGTCGCCGAACCGCGCGGCCGAGTCCTTCGGCGCGAGCTTGCTTTTCAATCCGATCACGACGAGCCGGTTGAAGCCGCGCTGCTGTTCCGCCGTGAGCGTGATGCGGAAGGCCATGCCAGCCTGAATCGCGCGATCGAAATCGACGATCCAGCGCATGCCTTCGTCGGTCGAGGGCCCTGGTCCGTCGGGCGCCGGGCCCACCGCCAAGGTCTCGTCGATCACGGGACCGACGGCAAGAACCTGGCCGGCTGCGTTGCCCTGGTAACCGATGACGATCCAGCGCTCGGGAAGCACGTCGGTGAACGGAGCGCGGGTCCACTGAGAAGCCTTGGCCGTGGAGGGAACGTTGGCGCCTGCAATCCAGGCGGCGCGCTCGCTTCCGAATTGCCGCGCCAGCGCCGCAAATGCGGGTTTCGCGGCGTTGACTCCGGCGTGAGCCTGCGCGAGGTAAGCCGTGCGCGCAGTGCGCTCTTCCTCGGTCAGCTCGGGCTCGAAGCTGTTCACGTGGATATCGTCGGGATAAACCCGAAGCCACAACTCGGCGCCCTGGAAGCGTGTTTCCAAACGCACCGGCAGGAGCACGAGCGGAACCTCGGCTGACGGCGGCGCAAGAAACCGGCTGGTGGACGGGAACGCAGCGCCATTGGGTATGAGGGCAAGATCGCCGGCGGTTGCCGGAAGCAGTTTCGCGACATCGCGGCCGGAATCGCGCAGCGTCGTGGCGTCGGGGACCGCGCACTTGCGCCCGCCCTGTATCACGAACGCGAACACCGGGCCGGCGCCGCGGTAAACGGCGCCTTCGTGAAGCGTCGGAAACGGGTGGCCTTCGGGAATAGCGGCCAAAGCGGCATCCGCAAGGACGCGCACGGTCTGGCCGGCCAGAAGCAGCTTCAACGTCGTGTCGTCGGGAATCAGGCGCCGCGTGCCGGCTTGTAGAAAGTAGACGTGGGCCGTGTCGGTCGTGCCGCGCACGAAGAGGCTCGACGGAGGATTGCCACCGGAACTCATGTCAGTTTCCCGAGCAGTGCCTGCCCATGCAGCGCGACCCGTACGGGTCTGCGCATGAGGATGAATGCCATCGAAGCGGCGTCCTCGCTCCAGGCGACGTTTTCACGCGTCGTGGGAGAGGGAGCGGCCCCGGGATCGAGGAACTTTCCGCTAACCGCGACTTCCTGCCAGCTCAGATCGTTCCAGAGGCCGGTCGGTGTCGAGCTCTTCTCCGGCTCCAGGCCGAAGCGCGGCTCCGTCGGGTGTTCCTCAATCACGAAATACCAGCCGGCTTTTCCTGCGGCGGGGTCATTCGAGCCGCGAGGATCGTCGATGTCGAAAGCGAAGAACGTGACCTCGGGTGCGATCTCGCCGCGGAAGACGGGATAGATGCGCGTGTCGGTGAGGCGGCGCACTCCGCCGGCCCACGCGGCCTGGATCGCGGACACGACGGCGTTTGGATAGCGCTGAAACAGACTCGCGCGGATGAGCAGCACGAAACGGTTGCCGCTGGCATGATCGGTGACGTGATCGCCGAGGCCTCCGTTCGGGTCGAAGGCGGCGATCTCGGGGATGTCGGGCGTCGGGGCTCCCCAGAAGTTGTGGAAGTAAGTGAGGCGGCGGTCGGCGGGGAATTCGCGCCAGAGCAGTTCGCGCGAGAGTTCTTCATTCAGGCCGGCCATGAACGCTTCGATGAATTTCGAATTCGGGGTGAGCAGCGCCGCGCAATCCTCGGGGAGCGCGGAGATTCCGGGCAGCAGCCACTCGGGCGAGATCTGCGCCAGCGCCGGGTACATCGCCTGCGGAAATTCGGGGCCGGTACGAACGGGCTGTAGCGGGTCTGGTCCGGAACCGAGGGGGACGCGCGCACCGAAGCGGGCCTGGATCGTGACCTCCGGATTTACGCGCGCCGCCAACTGCGCCCGGGGCAGCGCGAGCGTGGGTTGTCCGGCGAGCGGCGCGGGTTCGGCGGGAGCGGCGGGAGCGGTGTTCAGATAGGTGTTCACCGCCGCCGACGCAGTGCGGTATCGCTCCTCGACGAGCTTGAGCGCGGCCGCATCGGACGGGAAGACCAGTGCTGCCGGGAGATTAGGACGGTCACCCTTGAGCAGGTCGGGAAGATTCGGGTTCGCCGTCCAGTCCACCAAGGGATTGACCTTTGTGGGAGGCTCGCCGCCGCCATCCGTGAATACGGCGCCGCCCGTTAGGATGCCGCCGCCCGGACCAGGGTGCGGCGCGGCCGGTGGCGTCGCCACCTCCGCGGTCTTGAATCCTCCCGCGGACACCGCCGACAGCGCAGTCATTTTCGTCACCTGGATGTCGGGCGAAACGTCGTCGAGCGCAACCATGCCTCGCGGCGCCTCGACAGGTCCGGCGACCTGGAGCGCAGTCGGTCCGCTCGTCGCAGGCAGGTTCAGCCGGTCCACGATCTGGGGGGTACCGGCGCTCAACCGACGGCCGACGGGACCGCGCGACCGGGTAATCCGCCGTAGGGCGGGCGACACCGCCCCCGACGGCACCCGGCTGGATGCAATATGCCCGCGCAGTGTTGCATCCACACCGTTCAGACTCAAGCGCACCCTGCCGTGCAGCGGTGCGGTGATTTGCAGATACGTTCCGTCGCCCGCGACCGTATCCAGGTGGCGGCGGCCGAGCGAGGCGGTCACCTGCCGCGCGAGCTGCGCCTGCCGCAGGAGTTGATTTGCCTTGCGGATCTCGCCCAACTGGTCCCAGGCCGAGGCGACGAGCGCTTCCCGATCGCGCTGAACCACCTGCGCTCCGGCCGAAGCAGCGGCGCGCGAGCGCGGATCGAGGTTCAGTTGGCTTGACCAGACGGGCGGCGCGGCGGCGGAGAGATCCGCTCCAGTCTGCGCGCTCCCATACGTGGGAGGCGCGACAACCGGATCCGCCGCCGCCGGCGGAGCCAGCGCTTTTCGAAGCTGCGCCTCGTAGGCGGACTGCGCTCCCGCGGGCCAGGCGGTCGGTCGATTATCGACCGACCGCAGCGCGCCTTCGAGGCCCAGAGTGACACCGGGAGCATCCGCAGCGCCAAAACCGGGCCGGCTGACATCCATGGTCCGCGTGCCGGCCTCCACCGGCGTCTTCGGAGGTTTGATCCTACGGGCTAGCGATGCGAAATCGCCGTCAAGACCGGTGTGAAATCGGAACTGATAATACACCGGCAGCACGAACGGCGCGGCCACGCTCGAGTCCCACGCAGGCGCGAGATCGCGATCGTCGACGGGCCGACCGAGGGCCGCATTCACGCCGGCGCGGTACGTCGGCACGACGCACGCGATGTAGCTCTTGCCGGCTTCGAGTTCGCGCGGAGCGATCAGGCGCGAGAGCGCGAGCGACGGATCGCCGTCCAGGGCCGCATTCAACGCCGCGCCCGCGAGGCCCGAGCCGGTCACTTGCGCATGCGCCCATGCATCGATCGTCGCCAGGTCCGGCAGCTCGCTTTTCGGATCGAGCGGAGAATCGATGTGCAGCACGTTCATTCCGCCCGGAAGCCGTTCGATGACGACTCCATCGCCATCGGGAACGACGACCAGGCAGATCCAGGGCTTCAGGCGCCCACCGGCCGGCGCGGTTGGCGTGAACATCCACGGCAGATCGGGGAGAGCGAATTCGACCGCCGCGAGATAGTTCGGCTCGAAGGCGGGCGCCCCATCGCGTGGCTCGGTTCGCACGACGGCGCGCGGATCGAGCGCGGTGACGTCGCCCGGACCGATCAGGCGGATCGGCGGCGCGGTTGCGGGGGCGCCGTTGACCGCGAGCGACACGGGCAGGGACGCGAAGTTGGTCGCAGGCTGGCCCGTGATCAGCGAGGCGAGGCCCCGCCGAACCCAGGGCACGATGGAATACGCGGCTGGCGTTGGATCGGGCATATCAGGCGGCCCTCATCTCGTGTGTCGCGACGATCGCGAGCGAGCCGCGGCGCGCGGGGTTGCGGGCCAGCTCCGCCGCGATCGACGCGCTCACGTCGCTGTAGGACCCGCCCCCAACGGGGCCAACGCCCGCCGCGGCAAGGGTCGATGTGTCCACCACCACGAAAGCCGCCTGCGCCACCATGACCGGTTTCCCCGGGGCGGTGTAGCGCCGGTTGCCGGCTTGCCGGATTTGTGCGCGTCCGGCCGAACCGGCGGCCAGGATGAATTGAAGATCGCCGAGCACCGAAGGCTTGGGCGGCGTTGCGGGGTCCGTTCTGAGCGCGCCGCCGGGTTCGTCCACATAGAACGTTTCGTACGAGATCGTCTTCGTGACGGAGGGGCCGCTCGAGACGAGTCCGCCGATGGTCCGCACTCCGGCATCGTGCCGCTCAAAAGACGGCCGGGCAAGTTTCTCGTCGTCTGAGAGATCGAAGAACTGCGCGGGAGCGAAATCGTCCTGGATCGGTTCGTTCGCTACGTCGCTTCCGTTGATGCGATAGCCGGTGATCGTGAAGCTGGTTGCGCCGGCCGGGGCAGCGGCGCCGAATCGAGTGATGGCGAGACCGAGCGGCACAACGCTCTCGTGCACCTCGAGCCGCGCGAGCGGATGCGCGACGACGGCGCCCTGGGCCGCGGATCTCAGCGCGACCAGCGCAGGCGTTCCTGGCGCGAGCTGCGCGCCCCAGTTACGCGCGTCGGCGAGCGCGGCGGTCACGAGCGAAAGCACATCCACCGGGGCGATCTGCTGCGCCGGCGCATCCTCGCCCCAGGTGTGCGAGAACGACTTGTCCACGTCGAAGAACAACAGATGAACCTTGAATTTGCCGGCGATGTTCCACGGGGCCGGACCCGAGAGGGTCGCGTCCAGGCCCACCGACATCAGATCGTCGCCGCCGGCTGTCAGCGCGACTCTGCCCGAGATGTCCGCCTCGAAATGGAACGGCTCGAGCTGTAGCAGCGCATCGAACCCCAGGTGGCCCGCAAGACCGAACCCGGACACGCCGATGAACACGTCCAGAGTCGCGCCGAATTGAACCGTGTTGGACGTAATCGCCAGATACGCCGCAAGCCGGAGTTTGCTGACGGGTCCGGAGGGCATGTCGATGGTGATGCGGTCGAGTGCGGGGAATCCGGCGGGTGGGGTGAACTGCGGATGGAAGCCGCCGATGGCGAGCAGAAATTCGCGCTGGGTGGCCCAGGCGGCGCGCAGGGCCATGCTGCCGGTGAGGGTGAACGAGAGCAGACGCGAGTCGAACAGGGCCGCATCGAGCGCCAACTCGCTCCGGCTCAGATCGAGAACGCCGAGGGCATCCATGTTGATGCGCACCAGGGCGCTCGATTCCGAGGGAAGCCGCGCGGCCAGCCGCGCCAGCAGGATGATCCGCACGGGTTCGGGCAGTTCCAGCACCACGGCAATCGCGGCGGTGAGCAGCGTGGGAGTGCCCCACCCGATCAGCGCCATCGGCCCGAACAGGAATCGGCCCGCGGCCGGCGGGAAGTATGCGTCCAGTTGGCTGAGCACCTGCGGCGCGTTGGCGATCGCGGCTTTCGGAAACAGAATCGAGGAGAGAGCGCCGGTTTTGACAGCGGCGCGCAGCGCATCGGTCGAGGCCGTGCGATTCACGGCGAAGATTCCGCCGACCCCGTCCAGCGTGAATCCCCAGCCGAGCTGCACCGGCGGAAAATCCGCATCGATGAGCGCGAACAGCGAATACGCGGCGCCGCCCGAGGGCTGCGTGGTGATCAACGCGAACGCCTGCAACGCGAGGTCCGTGAACTCGAGTTGCAGCATGCCGCTGTACTCGTGCGTCGCGGGATCGCGCTTTAGAAAGCCGCCGCCGCTGACGGAGGCGGCGTCGACGGCGAGGCCTACTCCGTCGGGCGGTTTGAAGGCGGCTCCCAGATCGACAGGTCCGAGGTTCCCCCGCTCGAACGCCATCGCCACGGACGCGCCGGTAGAGGCGATGGTGGCCGTGACCGGGCCGAGCACAACCGACGCCGTTACCGCGGCCGATCCCGTCAACCCCGCGGGCGATGCCGCCAGCGCGATCTGGATCGTGTTCACGATGAGCGGCCCCAACTGGCGATTGAGCACGAGCTGCGTGCTTAGGCCCGCGCCGCCCTCGATGGTCAATCCATTCCGGTGCGAGTAGCCGATCTTCAGATTCACCGTGGCCGTGACGCCGTCCTTCGGCAGGACCGAGGCCAGGAAGCCATCGGAGGAATCGGGGACCAGGAGGATGCGGCCATCCTCGACGCTCGCGAAGAGGGCGGGGTTCAGGTCCTCGCTCACATCCACTCGAATACCCGCGCTGACCGACGCCGCGTCCGCCGTAACGCCGAACGCCGAAAAGAACACGTGGCGTTGGCCGGACGGCGCCGAATTCTTTACCGTGAGCGTGAATGATGCGGGCGCCGAAGAGGGGCCGCTGTCCGGCTCGGTCAAGAGCGCAGTCAGGAGTTGGGGCTTCGCGCCCGGGCGGAGAACCAGCGCCACGAGGCCCTCGAGATCGGCGGACGTGGCGAGTTCGAGCGACACAGTGTCGGAAAGCTCGAACGTTGTGTCGGTGGTGCTGAAAGCGTATGGCGAAACGCCCAGCCCGCCGTCGCTTCCGCCCGCCGTCGTAGGACGCAGCGGGAAAAGCGCAACGCCGACTTCGGGCGCGTCGAAGCCGAGTTCCCTGACCAGACTGATCATGAGCTGCGGCGCGGGATCGGTATCCGCTTCCGGCGCCGCGTGCCCCACGATCCGCTCCTCCACCTCTCGCATCAACACCTGGAACGCGACGCTATCGGAGAAATGCTCCACCAGCCGTCCGAGATTCGTGACGAACGCTGCCCCATCGAAGTGCGGCGTGCCCCAGCCGTAGACATCGCGCACCAGGCCGGCCGGATCGGTGAACAGGGGCCCAAAACGATCCCAGCGCACCACCTGGCGCATGTGCGCCACCTGAAAGATCGTGGGGTCCGCGGGCATCATGTTGAACTCGAACAGGCCCAGCAGCACACCGAGCGGTACCACGCCCGGCGCCGCGGAACCCACCAGTTGAATGACCAGGAGGTCCGCGAGGCGCGGGAAGAACTCGTCGACGATGTGCGTCGCGCTCAGATACTCGGGCGTGGCCTGGAGGGACGCGGTCAGGTTCTCCAGATGCTGCAGCGTGTCCTTGAGCGCCAGCACCACCGCGGCGACGGCGGCCGCGATTTCGTCATCGGAGGCATCCTGGCGGCTGCGGACATCGGTGAGCGCGTCGAGCTTCGCCGTCAGCGTGGAGACGTCGAGTAGCGAAAGCCCTATATCGTTGACGCCGGGCGGCAGGCTCCAGCCGAGAAGCGCGAGAAGCTGCCCGGCGGCACGGATGTCTCCACTGACCGCGCCCAGCGGTCTGACGGCGCGCGATAGCAGTTCGCCAGCTCGATCGACGGTGCCCGGCATCTAGTCGTAGTCCATGGCTGCTTTGTACTTCGGATTCCACTCTCCGGTTTTGAAGTCGAATGCCTGCGTCCCTTTCAGGGGCACGACGGCATAGGAATGAATGCCGAGAGTCTCGAGATAGTCCCGCGGCGTTTTGTGGGTGGTGTTGTCGGTCGGCCAGGGGAGCACCTGAGCCGACCCGGTCAGCGGCTGTGTAGGGTCGTTGATGAGCTGACTCAAAGTTCCCTTGGCGCGGTTGATCCAATGTTGGAGCCAGCCGCCTTGCGGCGGGGATTTCAGGTCGGCGGAGTTTATATCGGGCGCGCCGGAACTGTCGCGATAGCCCAGGTGCTCGGCCCAGAGCTTGCGTCGCAGGATGTCGGGGGCCTCGCTCGCAGGCGCGCCCTCTACGCCGTTCAGCATGATCGCGTTGAGTTCAATCGCCCGTTGTTCGACAAAAGGATTCAGGAGGAAATAGTCGAGCGACAGCCCGTCGAGATTCGCGGAACCCACCGTGCACCAGGTATCGTCGACGATGCCCACTTTGGCATGAATATAGATCGGCAATAACTGCGGCCGCGGCGTGCCCACCTGGTGGCTCCAGCGCGTGAAGACTCCAAAGCGCGCGGCTCCGCCGTTGGGTGCGTTGCTGAGACCTTTGCGAATGCAATGGATGAGCCGCCGCTGCTTCCACGGATAGAAGGGGACATCCGGCCGGATGTTGAGAAGCATGATGGTCTGGAGCTTATCGTTGTGCTTCATCGCCTCCACCAGCGCGTCCCCGATCGCGTTGTCCGTGAAGTACTGGTTCTCGAGGTAAATGAATTCCTTGGCCATGTTGAACGCGCGGAGATAGGCCTCCAGAATCCCCTTCTCGCCGTCGGGCTGGTCGGGGAACTTCCTGGCACTCAGCGTTCGCACAATCTGAATGGAGCAGACCGCGTCCCAGTCGTCGTCGGGCAGCGTAGAAGCACCGTGATGAGAGTCCGGAGGTGTCGGAGGGTAGTCCTGAAGCTTGTCATCCGGCGCCGCCGTATCCCAGAGCTGCTTCAGCGCGTTGTACATCGTGCCGATCACCGGCCCTTTGGCAATAAAACCCGCGTCGTGCTTCGGGAAATCGTGAGCGGCGCCGCGCACCGGCGCATCGATGAAGTGGCTGTGCGAATCGATGTAACTCTGGCCGAACGGCGATCCGATGCTCAGGGCGCGAGCGCCATCGACGATCATCAATTTGGGGTGCATTACGCCTGCCGAAAGGACGGACTGCTCGAAGGCGCGCACCTTCACGCCGGGTCGCTCGGCCAGGGCGAAGTACTGCTTATCCTCGTCGGTGTCGGTAAACTCGTTGCTCAGAAGTTCCTCTATCGCCGAAATTCCGTCCGTGCCGGCGAACGGAAAGATCAGGAGGCCCGCAAGGATCTTGACGAATAACGGAACTTTGAACGAGTGCAGGAGGATTCGAACCTCGACGTCTCTGTCGGCTGCTTCCAGCAGAAGCCGCTCCGGCCGGGAGTCGCCGACACCCGCCGCGCGCAGATGATCGGCGTCCGGCACGCGCTGGTGGAAATCGAAGATCAGGTTGGTCGTTTCCTGGGTCGCGTCGGCGTGGAAGACGTCCGGCACGGGGAAGAACAACTGCGAAAAGTAGATCGAATCCCTCGCCCCCAAAAACAACTGGGCGGCTTTCTGGAACGCCTCGTTATCGATGAGGAATTTCACGGTCGCGCCCTGGGTGAGCCCCCAGCCGCCGCCCGAGGGCCCCGTCTCGCCCGTTCCGAGCGTGACCAGGAAACCTCTCGCTTCCACTTCCTTAATGACGAAGTCGGAGATACTGAGCGTCTCGCTGGAAGTGTCCTCGATAGACTTCCGTGCCACCTCACGGCCGACATTATCCTGAACCACGAGTTCCAGCGTGCGATGGTGGCCCTGTTCAGACGTGTCCCGGCGATATTCGAAGTCTAAAATCCCGCCGGCTTTCGACTCGTCGGATTTCAACTTGAAGCTACCCCAGTAGATCGAGACTCTGAAGCCCTCGAGAGGTGCGTTGCGGCCGCTCGAGTCGAGCTGGTCGCTAATGATACGACCGAAGATCCTGTTGCTCATCGCTCTCCGCCAGAGGTCAAACCGTTCTTGACTGCCGGTTATTGCAGCGTCGCGGGCGGAAATCCCAGCGCAACGCACGAGGGTTTGTCCAGTTGACTCGCCCCTCTAAACCAGAATGATACCAGTTTATCACAAGATTCAGTTGGCCGCACCCTGAAAGCTGATGAAAGCTGCGTTCGGGTGCGCGACATAGAAATGGACGGTCGGCAAGTCCCGAACTGTTTGGGATTATGGGAGCTCCAAATCTTCAATCATTTCGGCCAGCAGGCGTTGGGGGTCTGTGGAGAGGAGTCAAATCCCGCCCTCTCTAGGGCGTGATCCTGACACAAGAATGAGAATAAGCTATGTATTTTCAATAGGATGGCGGAGAGAGAGGGATTCGAACCCTGAAGCTGCATTGAAAACACGCAAGTTATTCAACCTGCGTTCCTCTGAATCCTCCCAATCCTCCAGATCCTCTGCATCGTTGCACCTGGTTGCACCTGAGGGACGGGCGCTGGCGATGGCGACTGTGAGGCCGTGAGTTCGCTCTCCTTCCCCGGTTATTACAGATCATGTTATAATCACTTTGAGATTCAGATCATGGCCCCGGTCGAACTGAGACGCGCTCGAGAAGCTCGCGGCCAGACGCAGCAGCAGGTTGCGGACACGCTGGGCGTGTCCCAGGCCTACTGGGCTCTCTTGGAGAGCGGCAAGCGAGAACTGACCGCTCCATTGGCCGAGAGAGTTGTCATTCTACTGGGGCTTTCTCCAACAGGGCTGCCTGTCGATAGGGACGCTGTGTCAGCAGGCAGCTCCCCGTCCCTTGTTCGGCAGCTAGGGGCGCTCGGTTATCCTGGCTTCGCCTATGTGCGACATCGAAGGAAGCGAAACCCCGCCGCGGTGCTGGTGTCGGCGCTCCTTTCCGACGACCTCGAGACCCGCGTCGTAGAGGCGCTGCCATGGCTCGTGCTTCAGTACCCCGATCTCGATTGGGAGTGGGTGCTCGCTGAGGTGAAACTCCGTGATCTGCAGAACCGCCTTGGTTTTGTCGTGGGCTTAGCTCACGAGCTTGCGGTAACTAGGAGAAATGCCGGGGAGACAGGGGCCGTATTGAGCCGGGTCGCCGCCCGGCTGCAGCGTGCCAGGCTGGCAAGAGAGGACACCCTATGCCAGGAGAACCTCTCGGCCGCTGAAAGGGAGTGGCTACGGAAGACGCGGCCCCAAGCGGCTGCCCACTGGAATCTCCTGAGCGACCTGAGGCCGGAGGCTCTGCCCTATGCAGCGTAGCCTCCCTCCCGCGCCCTGGCAGAGGTTTCTGTCTGAAATAGACGAGCGACTGACCGAGCCCGTCGAACTCCACTGCATCGGCGGATTCGTGATCTCCCTGCTTTACAGCATGCCTCGCCCAACCGCCGATGTAGACTTCCTGACAGTCGTACCTCAAACGGAAATGAGACACCTGCTCGAGCTCGCCGGCCTAGGCTCCGCGCTTCACAAAAGGACTGGGCTCCATCTGCAACATGTTGGCGTTGCCAGTCTCCCGGAAGCGTACGAAGCAAGGCTGATCCCCATGTTCCCGGGCGCGTATACGAACTTGCGCCTCCTGGGCGCCGAGGCATACGATCTCGCGCTGTCGAAGCTGGAGCGGAATCTGGGGCGCGATCGGGAGGACATCAAGCATCTCGACCGGGCCGTGCCGCTCGATGCGGACGCGCTGGAGCAGCGGTATAAACAGGAACTGCGTCCTTATCTCATGAACGTCGAGCACCACGACCTGACGCTCGGGCTTTGGATCGAGATGCTCCGCGAGCAGAGCCTGCGATAGATCGGCGGGCGCCTCCAGCTTCTCACGTCCGCGGTCCACTTGCCGTGCTCCCGCCACACCGACAGCGGGTCTGGCACACCCGACAGAACGACTTGCCGCACGCAGGGCAGGGCGCCCAGCACTCCTTGCACAGGCAGTGTACCCTCTCGCAGAGATACAAGGGATGCGCGCGGCCGGAACAAGCCTCGCACAGCAGGGGCTCGAGAAGCCGCAGGACCGGATTCCAGTGCACTACCCGCCGCCGCTCTTCTTTCTTCCGGATCAGGAGCACCGGGAACTCGCGGACTGGCAGGGCCAGCAGAAGGCAGCCGGCCAGGCCGATCCGCACCCTCAGCGAATATTTCCGGACCAAGTCCTCGATCTTGGTGGCGCGGTCGGCTGCCGTCGCCAACGCCCTGTTCCGTTCCTTCTCGGCGGCTTCGGGGTCGGCTGACCGTCTGGCAAGCCGCTTGCCGATCTGCGCCGCGAGACCCGCGTAGTAGGATTCCACCCGCGCTATGTCGCGCGCCAGCCGGCGGTTCGCACTCTCCTCCAGGCCCGCGGCGTGCTTCCCGATTTGGCGCCGCGCGGCACGCTCCGCCGCCGCGAACAGCCGGACCAGGTCCTGCGCGGCGACGCTCGCCGAAGGGTCTTCCTCCAGGCTGTCGCGAATAGCCTGCACAAAACTCTCCGGCTGGGGAACCTCCGACTGCGCGGTCGCATTCAGGCAGACGGTGGCCAGCCCCAGGCTGCGATCGTCGGACTCGACGGCGTACTCAAACGCGAACACGCAGTAGCTCGCCAGGGCGGCGTAGTCTTCGAGACGGCGGTAGATTCCGTTCTGGATCACCAGCCCGTGCGACAGCACCGCCTCTGCGTCGAGCGCGAATGCCGGAGCGGGGTTCCGCGGCCGGGCGCCGGCAACGATGTGGCCGGCCGGCAGCAAGGCGCCCAAGCGCTCGACCCATTCGCCCGCGTCGTCCGCGCCGGGTCCTGCGCCGAAACGGAGGGACAACCACTCCTGGGCGCCCAGCGTGCGCGCGACCTCCTCGGGTAGCAACGCCCGGACCGCGTCGCCGTCCTCGGTGTCCGCCAACGCGCCGCGGCTGAGCAGCAGGTCGCGCGCCCATTCTGCGATTCCAAGCACGCCTACACCTCGTAGTCCCGGCGGAAGAGCGCCTCGTCCAGCTTGCTGCTCTGCGCGTAATGATGGCGCGCGGCCAGCAACTGTTCCGCCAGCTCGTCGAACGCGGGCTCGATGCGGTTGTCGCGCCGGGCCGAGACCCACAGCTCCAGCACCAGTTCGCCGAAGTCGCGGCTGTCGTCCAGGCTCCCCAGGATCGCGCCCATTTCACCCACCACCAGCTCGAACATGTTCACCTTGTCGTGCAGCACGCGCAGCAACTGTTCCTCGATCGTGCCGCGCTGGCAGAAATTGAAGACGAACACGTCCGCGGTCTGGCCGATCCGATGGACGCGGCCAATGCGCTGTTCGAGCCGCATCGGGTTCCAGGGCAGGTCGAAATTGATCACCGTATTGGCGAACTGCAGGTTGCGGCCCTCGCCGCCCACCCCGGTCGAGAGCAGTACGTCCACGTCGTCCCGGAACCGCGCGATGGCGGCGTCTTTCTCCGCCCGCGACAATTCGCCGCTGAATTGCACGCAGGCAACGCCGTGCCGCCGACAGATCTGTCCCAGATGCTCCAGCGTCGGGATGAACTCGGTGAATACCACCACCTTGCCCTGCCGCGCGGCCAGCATCTGGCCCAACTGCACTCCCTTGCCGCCCTCGAGAATCTCGGCCGCCGCCTCCTGGATGCGCGTCAGCTCCTGGCGGTCCGTCGCGCTCCAGCGGTTCTCGGCGGCCAGGGCCCGTCCAGCCGAGCGGCACAGAGCCTGCGGGCTCGAGCCTGCCTGCCGTTGCAGCGATCCCAGCAGAAACGCCGGCTGCCCGCCCGCCTCGTACCGTTCCGCCACAAACGCCGTGACCATTTCGTAGAGTCGCGCCTCCTCGGGCGACGGCGGAACCACCAGGCTGGCGGCTACGCGGTTGGGCAGCCGCACATCCGCCACCGAGCGCGTGTTCCGCACCATGACCTCGGCCAGCAGCGCTCGCAACCGCTCCGGGTTCTTCGGCGCCTTGGGCCTTCCCGCTGCCACGTGCACCTTGCGGAATTCCGATTCGGTGGCCAGCAGCCCCGGCTTCAACAAAGTGACCAGGTTGTACAGTTCGGTCAAGCTGTTCTCTACCGGCGTGGCGGTCAGCAACAACAGGAACTTCTTTTGCAGTGAGTTGACCAGTTTCCAGTTTGCGCTGGATTGGTTCTTCAGACAGTGCGCCTCGTCGACGATCAGCACGTCCCAGAACTGCACCGCCAGCGCCGAAGCGTGAGGTTCCAGGCGGGCCGTGGCGATGGAAGCCACGATCAGGGGCTGCTGGCTCCAGAACTGCGTGGGGTCTTTTCGGAACTCGGCCCCATCCGGCGAGACCGGCGCGAAGCCGAATTTCTCGGCCAGCTCTTCCTTCCACTGTGGAACCAGGGAGGGCGGAACCAGGATCAGCGCCCTGCGCGCCATCCCTCGCGTCCAGTATTCCTTGAGCACCAGGCAGGCCTCGATGGTTTTCCCAAGCCCTACTTCGTCGGCCAGAATCGCCCTGCCTTTGAATAGACGCAGCACCTTGCGCGCCGTCTCGTGCTGGTAGGCGTAGCTGTCCACGCCGTGCAGGAGCGGCAGGCAGACCAGGTCGTCGAAATTCTGCGCCAAACGCAGTTCGAGCAGTTTCCGCTTCAGGAAGTAGTCGGCCAGCCGGCCTGACGCGGCTGAGGAGAAGTCCGGCACGACCGTGGGCAGGAACTCCACGGTCACCGTCCTCGCCGGCGCCGTTTCGGGCTCCGCCGCCGCTGGCGCCGGATCGGGATTCGCTCTCGCTGGTTCATCGGTCTCGGGGACCGCGGGCGGCGCCGCTTCCAGGTCTTTGGCCAGCCGGACCGCGGTCTGGCGGAGTGGGAGCCACTTCTTTGCGGGAAACGACCGGGTCCGGTCGAGGAATTCGCGAAGTTCGGCGAGCGCTTGTTCGTTCCGGCCCATGCACTGGTGCGCCAGCCCCAAGTTGTAGATCACACCCGGATCGTCGACGCGCTTCCGCAGCAGCCCGTAGTAGTAGGCGGCGTCCGCGTACTGGGCCGCTTCGAAGTGAATCTGGCCGAGCAGCTCGAGCGCCGGCACGTAGTCGGGCGTCAGCGCCAGCGCCCTGCGGCCCAGGCGGTGGGCGGCCGGCGCGTCGCCCCGCGCGTACAGAAAGCGAGCCTCGCGCACCAGGTGCGCGGAATCCTCACGGTCGTACTCACGCCGCTCCGCGTCGCGCCGCAGCTTTAACTGCTGCTGGCGCCGCTCCTGCTTGCTCGGTTTCGACACGATGGAAGAACCTGAGATTATGCCACGCGCGCCGGCATCGCCGCAGGGTGGCGGCCATTATCCGCAGGCTCCCGCAGCCATCCACGCCTGTGCGCGGCGGACGGAGCCGTCCATATCGTCACGGACCTCATAAACCCAAAACCGCATGATGTCCCAGCCTAAGTCGCTCAGCCGTTGCGAGCGGATTTGGTCCCGCCTGCACAGCTCGCCGTCCCAATTGCGATGGTAATACTCGCCGTCGACCTCGATATCCAGCTTGCGCTCGCCGTCGAACAGAGCGAAATCGAGCGAATAAGGCGCTTCCTCGTACTGCGGTACGGGCCTCAGGCCAGCCCTGTACAGGGCTTGGTAAAACACCCGCTCCCAATCGGAGACAAGCTCCGGATGCGCAACCATGGGATACTCCGGTCCCAGATCTTCGGCCGGAACGATGCGCGGCTCGTGCGGTTCAAGTTGGCTCGAATACTGCGCAAAACTGGCGAGGTAATCGACCCCGGAGTCCAGCGCGGCCTGGCGGTCGCCCACCACCAGCAGCTCCGAGCGGGCCCGCGTGACCGCCACGTTGAATAGGTTGCCGTGACTCTTCAGGAACCGCAGCGTGCTCTCTCCCACGCCCGCGGACACTACGGGAGAGAAGAAGATCACGTCGCGCTCGTCGCCCTGGAATCCGTGCACCGTGTCCACCACGAATTGGAGCGATGCCAACCGCCGCGAGAGTTCCTGGTCCCGGTGCACCAGGATCCGGATCCGGTTGGCTTGAGCCCGGAATGGCGTGACCACGCCGGCCGCTCCGTTGTATCCCCGCGCGACGATCAGCTTCCGCAGCTCCGCGACCACCGCCTCCGCTTCTATCGCATTCAGCGCGCCTCCGCCCGCGGGGCGCACGACTTTGCCTCGGACGTCGATCCACCGCACCGCAGGTCCGGCGAGTTGGGGACGGTTCAGGGCGTCGTGATCCGTTGCAATGCGAAGCTTTCCGCGATAGAAATGCCGGTTTGAGAAGGCGATGATGTCGCGGTGCGAACGGTGGTGATCCCTGAGGTTCACAATGTCCTCGTGGCGGGAAAGGCTGCGGGCGAGATCGAACAGCGAGTTCACCGAATACGCCCAGGCCGCGCGTCCCTCCGCCAATCCGTGCGCCGCGAGCAGCAGGCGGTCCTGTTGAGGAGCCATCGAGCTGACGTGCTTCAATTGCAGCGGATCGCCGATGATCACGGCGCGGCGGGCCCGAAACAGAAGCGGCAGCGCCGACGCGATGTCGCACTGGCTCGCTTCGTCGATTACCACCAGGTCGAAGAAGCCAGGTTCGAACGGCAGGCGCCCCCGCGCGGAAAGTGAAGTCACGGCCCAGCACGGGAGGAGTTTCGCGACCTTGGGGAACAGACTGTAATAGCGGCGGAACACCTTTCTGCCCGCGCCTTCGTCGTAGTCGCCGCCGCTCGAGATCATCTGCAACAAGGATACGTACTCGCTCAGCAGTTTCCGCTGCTGCGGGTTCCACCGGCTGGGCCACAGGCGGAGCCAGGACTGCCACAGCTCCAGCGAATCGTGAGCCGATTCTCCGGCGATCCGGGTGAGGTCCGCCGCCAGGTTCTCGATCGGCGTGGCGGAGCGCAACCGCTCCAGGCTCTGCTTGTAGGCTTCGATGCGCGCGCCCCACTCCAGCCGGTCCGAAAGCGTCCTATGAAAACTCTCCCAGACCGCCAGATTGTCCTCTCCGGGCCGGCCGGCGGGAGGTGCGACGCCGAGCAGCTCCGCATCCGGCAGGAGCGCTGCCGTGGTTTCGGCGAGACGCGCGAAACGACGGCCCTTCACGGAGTCCCAGACCAATCGGACCATCGCCGGCCGGCCCGATTCCCGAACCCCGTCGAGCGCGGCTGCAAGCCCGTCCAGTCGCCGGCCGATGGCATCCGCATGAGGCAGCCGGAGCCCGCCGAATCGCTTTTCGCCGAACGCGGCCCGGGCCGGCTCCGCCGCCCGCTCCAACTCGTCCACCATGTTACGTATACCTACCACATCGGCGATGTCCCGCTGAACGCGCTGGAACCGGGCGCGGTCTTCGTCGTGCGCCTGAGCCAGCCGGGCATACCTGGCGGAATCGTCCGCGCCGGACGACTCGGCGAGCGCAGCCGTGAGATGCTGCGCGATGCGCGCGTGGTGTTCCTCCTTGCCGAGGCGCAGCAGCAGGGGATACGGTCCCAAATCGTTTACGCGCGACTCGACCACATCCACCGCGTGGTTGTTCTTGCTCGAGAACAAGACGCTCGCGCCCTGCCAGGCCATATTGGCCAGCAGCGAAACGACCACTTGCGATTTTCCCGTGCCCGGAGGCCCGGTCACCACCGTGAGCGGTGCGCTCAGGCCCTGAACGACGGATTGCCGCTGCTCGGTGTTCAGCGGCAGGACTTCGAGAATGGGCCGGTCTTCGAGCGGCGCGGCCTCGATGTCCGCGTCGCGCAACCACAGTCCCAGTGCGGTGTCGCGGATCGCTTCCTCCCCGAGCTGCGCCAGCTTGCGCAGTTCGATCTCGAGCCCGTAGGTAAACGGCGAGCGCGCGCCGGCGAAAAGCACCGCGCGGTTATAGATCCCCGGCGCCCTCAATTCCGAGAACGAGAGGCCGGTGGAGAGAGCGTAGGGATTGAGGTCCTCCTGCCATTCCCACTCCGGCCGGCACCGCTGTAGCCGCAAAACGATTTCGTCCCATTGCGGCAGGTCGTCGTCCGTATTGGCGAGGCCGAGCTCTTCGGTCAGATGGATGGCTTCGTCGATGATATTGCCGCTATCGGCCGCAGGCAGGCTCTTAAGGACTTCGAGATTGAAAAGCGGAACGCCACTAGCCGGCCGGATCGAGTCCAGGTTCCCCTCGGGTGTTTCCTCGATCGGATACAGCAGGACCGGCTCGATCCGCGTCTCCTCCTCGTTTCTCAGCCGGATGGTTCGAAGCCGGATCGCGTAGCCGACATACAACGTGAGCTGGCCTTTTTCCCGCCGGACCTTCTGCACCATTCTCTTCGCGGCACGATCGGCGGCCGGCGGTTTCCCGGCGGAACAGGCGAACGGAAGTGCACTCAGAGGAACGTAGTCGGCCGCATTCGCCGTGACAATACTGATGCCCGAGCCGCTTTCGTGCGCCAGGCACTCGAGGTAGTACCGGCAGAGATTCGCAAGGAAAGTCCGCGGCGCCGGCGCGCCTCCCGGCGCCTGCGGTCCCCCCACTTTGAGCCACCAACGATAGGCGTTGTCCTGAGCGACCTCGCCAGCCAGAGCCCCGTGCAGCGTGGTAACCACTTGCGTCCTGTCGATTCCCAGTGCTTCGGCAATCTGCTGCGCTCTCAGCCCCGGCTTTTCGGAAAGGAGTTGCCGAATCTTGTCCTGGAGCATACGGGACTTCTACAGTATCGCAGGCGGCGCGCTCCGGGCTGGCGGAGCGCCAACCCCGCAATCCGCCTGCTTCGGCCGTACCTGAACCCACCAGCAGCTCTCTTCGCGCCTGGTTTCGCAGTAAACAGGGAGGAATGCGCGGACGGATTCGGTTGCACTCACTCTCGATTGCCGGCCACGCGAGGGACCTGAATCGCCATGCCCAACACCAACACGGCGGCTCGCATCAGCTCGTCCTTCAGTTGCTCCGATCCACCGTGGACAACACGAAATGGCGATTGCCAGATGCCGTACGGGGTGGTACGCGTGTACTCCTCATGATGGCTGTAGCGAAGATCGGAGATCTTCGAGTCCTGAATCTCCACGTTGGCGACAGCGATAGTCCTGCGAAGAGGCTCAGCGAAGTCTGTGCATTCGACGCTTAGCCGCCAACGGTTCGGGAATTCTGTTTCGACCAGTTCGGTGATAATTCGGCCGCCCGGTCGCTTGGGCGCCGCCGTCGGCCAAGCGCCGGCGGATTCCCATCCTGCTGCCACCGCCTTAGCCTCGTCCCAAACCACCCGCTTCGTGTTGACACGCCGGAACTGGCCCCCGATCGTCCCACTCGCATAGATGGGACAGGAACACCCCTTCCAGGCCCTGCGACGTTCGTCGCTTTCGTAGGTCTGCGCATCGGGCTGGTGGCCGCCCGCGCACCTGCCTGGAACTCGCGAATGCCTGCGGTAGAGACTCAGCGACATGCTCTATATCCTAACATCATTACCCACCATTCCCCACGAATTCGTTTGAATTGTCTGTAACTTATTGAAAACAAAGTGGCGGAGAGAGAGATTCGAACCCTGAAGCCACGTTGAAAACACGCAAGTTATTCAGCCTGCGATCCTCTGAATCCTCCCAATCCTCCAGATCCTCTACATCGTTGCACCTGGCTGCACCTGGGGGAGAGCAATGGCTCTGTATTCCCGTCCCAAACCCTGAGGGTCCCGGCAAGACTGTGGGGAGGCAGGCTGGTGGCGGTTCCCCCGTGTGATCGGAGTCTTCAACTGGACGGCCACCCTTCGTCAGGGCACCATCACCCTCGACATCCAGTCGCTGTACGCCTCCGGTCTTCGCGGCGGCCAGCAGCAGACGCCCTCCTCAGGTACGCCGGGTTTATGAATGCGGCCATATACGAACCACAGGCTAGGCTCTTGAAAGTTCCCTTAAACTTGCACACTGGTTTATAGATGCGCTATTTTGCTAGCTGTGGGTACGCAAAGAGCGGCAAAACTAAACTGGCTACAACACCACCTTCCGGAGGGACTGCTGGTCGACGCGGCATGGCTAGAAGAACAGGGCTTCTCTACTGCCCTCCGCAGCAAGTACCTCAGGCACGGTTGGCTGGAACAGCTCGCGCGCGCGGTGTACCGCCGTCCGCCCGCTTGGCTCCAAAAGCCCGGGGATGAGAAACACCTCCTCTGGCAGAGCGTCGTCATTTCTCTCCAGATGCTGCTCGATCGCCCCGTCGTTGTGGGCGGCCGGTCGGCACTGGAGCAGCAGGGATTCGCGCACTATCTTGCGCTCTCGGGTCCGAGGGAACTCCACCTCTACGGCAATGAGGCCCTGCCGGGCTGGGCGCCCAAGCTGAAACTCGACGCGAGATTAGTGTTTCACAGCTCGAGAACACTCTTCAAGGAGGGAATGGCATGTGGGAGTCTTCCCGCTGTCCCCGATAGGGAACTGGCTCAGCGCGGCTTCATCCGGCAACCCTGGGGACAGCAGGAGTGGCCGTTGGTAATGTCGGCGCCGGAGCGCGCTATTCTCGAACTGCTCAACGAGCTTCCGCAGCGCGAGACTTTCCACCAAGCCGACATGTTGGTGGAGGGACTACGAAACCTAAGACCACGGTCGCTTCAGAGGCTGCTCGCGGATTGCCGCAGCATCAAGGTCAAGCGCTTGTTCCTGTGGTTCGCTGAGCGGCACGGCCACGCTTGGCTGAAAAAGCTGGATCGCAGCGGTATCGACCTGGGGTGCGGAAAGCGCATGCTCGTCCGCGGCGGCAGGCTCGATACGAAGTACAACATTACCGTGCCGGGGGATCTCGATGCCCGAGCCTGACCTGTATCGCCGTCAGGTCGCGTTGGTGATGCGCACGCTTCCGCTCGTCGCGGTCGAAACCTGCTTTGCTCTCAAAGGCGGCACGGCGATCAACCTCTTCGTTCGGAACATGCCTCGCTTGTCTGTGGATATCGACTTGACCTATGTGCCCGTGACTGACCGGAACGCGTCGCTCCAAGAGATCGACGCCGCTATGCGCCGGATTGCAGGCAGTATTGAGGTGGGAATCCGTGGCGCCACTGTGAGTCGGAGCGCGCCACAGGGCGAAAACTGCATCACCAAGCTCTTCGTGCGCGCTGATGCCGTGCAGATAAAGGTCGAAGTTACCCCCGTCTTGCGGGGGTGCGTCTACGAGCCGCTATTGATGTCCGTCTCGCCCCGCGTGGAAGATCGCTTCGGATTCGCCGAGATTCAGGTTGTCAGTTTCCCAGACCTCTACGCGGGCAAGATCGTGGCTGCGCTGGATCGCCAGCATCCCCGCGATCTGTTCGACGTTCGGGAATTGCTGGCGAACGAGGGCATCAGCAACGAGTTGCGCAAGGCGTTCATAGTCTACCTGCTCAGCCATAACCGGCCATTCGCGGAAGTGCTCGCGCCGGTGCGGCTCGACATCACGGCGGAGTTCGGCAGGGGCTTCGCCGGCCTGACCGGCACGCCGGTGTCTTTGGATGCACTCCAGCATACGCGCGAAGACCTGATTGGCGCTATCGTCGGCGGCATGCCTCAGGATCACCGCCGGTTCCTGATGACCGTCAAGCGCGGCGAGCCCGAATGGAACCTGCTGGACCTGCCCGGCGCCGAAGCGCTGCCGGCTGTCCGTTGGCGGCTTGAGAATCTGGCGAAACTGGATGCGGCGAAACGCTCCGCCTTGGTAGCAGGACTCGGTGATGTACTCGGAATTGGCGATTAGGCAGTGCCGCGCTTCAGTCGTTCCCAACCTCCCAAGCCACCCTCGCGCGAACCTCACCGATCAGACCGCGAACGCCCTGGTTGTCGGAAGGGTTCAGCCACAGCATGCGGTCGAAGATGCGCCCGGCCTCCTCGAACCGGCCCAGGCGCCAGAGGCACAACCCATATCCGTGCATGCAGCGCAAGAACGGCCGGTTGTCGATCCAGCCCCACGGAAGCAGGCCGTCGAAACTGCTTGGCAGCGACAATTCTCCGATTCGGAAGCCTGCCTCATAGTTACGAATGGCGTCCCCGGGCCGGTGGTCGAACACGAAGTTGCCCAGATGGGCGTGGGCGTCGAGGCAGCGGAGATCGGTCTGGCAAAGATCCATCAGGATCTTGTACGCTCCCTTGGCATCGCCGGAGTCCTTGCGGTCATTGGATTCTCCGATCGGATCGGAAAATGGATCATCCAAGTCCGCGCCGGGCAGCACCTGTTCCATCTCGATTTCCGGCCGCGCGCCCCAAGCGATGATCGGCTTGGCCCATTCTTCGATCGGTTCGCCCTCCTCGCCCCAGTAGTGTTCGCCCGGTTGCCAAAGACCGTGTTCCTCGAGCTTCAGCGGGATCAGACCCAGCGCCGCCGCATCCAGCCGAGTGGATTGGATTTCGCCCGAGAGGTACACGTGGCCGGCGTAGCGCCACTGTTTGTGCGGCCTGACCACGGCGATTTCGCCTGGAACTACTTGCCACAGGCGGCCGGCGCGAAGGGTAACGATCTGATCGCTTCCGACTTGCCGGCAGCGAGCGGCCGTCTGCTTCACCGACAGGACGATCAACTCGGCGCGGTCGGGCAGGTCGAGAGTGGCTGCGGCCTTCCCGGGTCGCGGTCCGTCACGGCGAGGAGCCGCCGCCTCGGCTGAAAAGGGCGCAGGTCCCATCCATTGGCGGTACGCGGCGAGGTAGCGCACACCCTTCGCGTGCGGAGAGATCACCACCTCGGAAGCCGCCACGACGTAGACGGAGCCATCCGCGCGCCGGCAGGTCGCGGTCAGCCCGCGCCTCTGGTTTCCATCGAAGCCGAACTCCATCACTGTTACCGGCTCCCCGATGACTGAGGCTTCGCAGGGCAGGGCAATGTTCTCCTCGCAGGCCTGCTGAAATCTGCGGAGCCGCTCACCGTCGCCGCCTGTTTCGGCTGTGATCTCGGCGATGAGTCGCTCCAGAGAGGTCCCGTCCAGGCTGTCGCGGCTTCCCTTCGTCATGAATCGTCTCTCCCCTGACGGCCGGCCCAGCGCGTCTTGGCGCGCTCGAGAAAGGACGCCTGGCGGGTTCGGCGCGAGCCCGCCACCAACGCTTCGAAGCCGGGCCTGAACCCGGTCTTCCGGGAGTGGCGGGCGCGCACCTGGCGCACAGTCTCCTCCCACTCGGCGCCGAGCCCAGCCCGCTCGTAGCAGCTTTTGGCGCGCTCGAAATCCGAAATGGCGGCATCGTAGTGCCTGCTCTTGCCCGCGTTGACGATGCGCATCCCTTGAGCACGCCACAGGCGAGCGGCGAGCCCCGGCTGGATTTCCTGGAGTTGCTCGGCGGCTGGCTCAGAATAGTAGTGGCTCAGTTGTTCGAGGGTCTCATCGGTCGTGCCGCTCACCAATTCCGTGAGGCGTTCGAGTTCGTCGGTCTCGACGAACAACTCGATGAGGCAGCCGAGGTCGGCGCCCTTCGCCACGTCCATGGCCTTCGCGTGCCATGCCGGGCGTTCGCTCTCGCGCACGTACTTCGCGAGCTCCTCGTACGCATACTTACTCGGCCGGTCCTGGAAGTCGGCCCAGGCGGCGGCCAGCGCCTCCTCTCCGCGGCCGAGCCTGACCCACAGCTCGCGTTGCAGCCTTGTGAGATCGTAGCCGGCTCCCGGAAGTGTCCCCGCGAGGACGAGCCCGCGTTCAACCCAGTCCAGCGCGTCCTCCGGTTTGTCATCCGCCGCGAGCAGCGTGGCTACGGCGTGGCAGTCCTGCGCTGTGAGCTTAGTCTGTTCCGCGAGAGCCACGTAGGCCGCTGGGTTCTTCTGCTCCAGATAGATCGCCCGCAGGACGCCGCTCCACTGCCGGCGCGGATAGTCGGCTGTTTGCCCTGACGACGCTGCCTCGAATCGCGATCTGACCTGCTTCTCGAACGCAGCCAGTCCGGTCTGGTCAAACGCTCTCGCGACGTCCGCTTCGATCCGGTAACAGAACGCGTAGGAGTCGTCGTCCATCCATGCCACCAGCCTGCCCGCCGTCTTGTCCGCGTCGGCCCCCGCCGCTTGCCTGGCCAGTATCCATCCGCAGATGAGTCCACCGACGTACTGCCCGAAGCTGCCGCTCGAGTCGTCGAGTTCACCTGCCTTCTCATGACAGCCTGCCAGAAGGGTGTCGTACAAGGCGACGGCGCGGGCCGGCTCCGCTATGACGAGCTTCGCGATGTCGGCCGCGATCGCCTCAAGGCCGCTCACGAATGAGAAACACATGCGGTCGTGGATGTACACCCCGGGCTGGAATGCCAGTTCGATCTGGCGCTCAACAGGGTCCACTCCGCCGTTCCTCATCCATCCTCGCCTTCCTGGCCTGCGATCCCCCAGACGAGAGTGGCGGCCCGCTCAAGGTCGTTTCTCAGCCGATCCAATTCCTTGTGGGCAATCTGAACTGGCGGTTGCCAAATCCCGTGCGGTGTGGCGCGGACATGATCCTCATGATGGCTATAGCGCACCTTGCAGATCTCGGAATCCCGAACCTCCACCTCCGCGACAGCAACGGTCTTCCGAAGAGGATCGCCGAAATTCGTGTACTCGACTCTGAGCCACCACGTGTTCGGAAAGTCCGTTCCGATCAATTCGCTGATCACTCGCCCACCCGGTCGGGCTGGCGGGACTTCTGGCCAAGCTCCTGCCGCCTCCCAACTCGCCGCCACGACCTTCGCCTCATCCCAAACCACTTGCTTGGTATTCACGCGCCGGAAGTGCCCGCCGATGGTTCCGCTCGCATAGATGGGACAGGAACACCTCTTCCAGGCCCTGCGACGTTCGTCGCTTTCGTAGGTTTGCGCATCGGGCTGGTGGCCGCCCGCGCACTTTCCGGGGACTCGGGAATGCCTGCGGTAGAGGCTCAGTGACATGGCTCGCCCTTTCAAGCGGCGCAGTATCCGCCTGGGGCTATCCTAACATCATTACCCACCATTCCCCGCGCAGTTGTTTGAATTGTCGGTAACTTATTGAAAACAAAGTGGCGGAGAGAGAGGGATTCGAACCCTGAAGCGGCATTGAAAACACGCAAGTTGTTCAACCTGCGTTCCTCTGAATCCTCCCAATCCTCCAGATCCTCTGCATCCTTGCACCTGATTGCACCTGAGGGGAGACCAATTACTCCAACACGACGGCGGCGCGACAACCACTCCTGGCTGTGGATGCTGCTGATGCTGGAGCTTTGGTTTCGCAATATCGAGGGGGAGAACTAGACGGTCACACGCGTGAATTCCAGGAGTTCGGCGACGAGAACGGCGTTGTGCGCCAGGTGCGGCTCTTCCAGCATTTCCAGGTGACGACCGCGGCCACGCAGTTTCCGGAAGTCCGCTGTGAGGTCCGCCCACCCTTCCTGGGTGATGCGGAACGGGCTCTCTATCTCGCCCGACTCCGCCTGGATCAACCGGATCGGGCACCTTAGCGGCTGGTTTTCCAGGCGCGAATCCATGTAGCGGTCGTACGCCAACACCCGGCCGAGCAGCGCCTCGCGGTCGGTCATGGCCAGGTAGCGCGGGTCGGCGGCGCCGAGGAACTCTTCGGCATTCTTGCGGTACTCGTCGCCGGTGAAATGAAAGAGCTCGAGCCGGCGCCAGTTGTCGATGAACACGAGGCCCTGCACCGTGCGGCCCCGAGCTTCCAATTCGAGCGCCACGTCGTAGGCCAGGTTGCCGCCGATCGAGTAGCCCAGCAGCGTGAACTCCCCGTCCGGCTGCGTCTCCATGAGAAGGTCCGCCATCGCGGAAGCCGGGCGCGCTGCCTCGAAGAAATTCAGGCCGTAAACCTTCCAGCCGGAAAGACGGCGCGCCAAGTCGTAGTAACGGTAGCAGGACCCCGATCCGGGAGGGAAGCAGAACAGGGTTCGGGGACCCGATCCGCCGAGGTCGACCAGGTGGTCGCGGTGATCCGCTCGGGAGCGCTCTTGCAGGAATTGCTGGCGGTCGAGAAACGCCGCGAGCGATTCGACGGTGTCGTGCCGCAGCAGGTCCGGCAGACTGGGGCGGGACGTGGTCTCGGCCACCAGGCGTTCGAGGATGCCGATGGCGGTGATCGAATCGCCGCCGAGCGAATCGAAATTGGCGAAGATGTCGATCTCGGTGTGTCCGAGCGCCTCGGCCCAGAAGCGGCCGAGCAGGCGTTCGGTGGAAGTGTAGCCGCCAGCGGGCCGGCCCAGAAGCACGGCGCGGGTCTCCGCGGCCGGACTGGCGGCCGCGTGCGTTCTGGAGGGCGCCAGCGGCATCGCGGAAGGGGCGGGAGCCGCCTCCCCGACCATGACGTGCGCCAGGTCTTTGCGCAGCGCGCAGTCCAGGCACAGCAGCGCCTCCGTGGCGCCGATGGCACGGAAGTCGTCGTCGGAAACCTTGCCCGACGCGGCCGCCATGCCGGTCTCCCGCCACGCGGTCCAGGCCACCGACAGCGCGGGCCGCCCCTTGCGTCGCAGGCGGCAGGCCTCGGCGTCCTGAAATGCGTTGGCCGCCGTGTAGCCGGCTTGCCCCGGCGCTCCGGTGAACGCGGTGAGGGATCCGGCGAGAACGAAGGCATCGAGCGGCTCTCCCGCGAAGACGTCGCGCAGCACTGCGGTGCCATGGATTTTCGGCCGGAGGACGCTGGAGAGGCGCGCCCAATCGTGCGCCTTCAGAAAGACGTCGTTGCCGACGCCCGCGCAGTGAAAAATGCCGCGAATCCCAGGAAACTGGCGCCGGAGCGCTTCCATCTGGTTGCGGTCGGCCGCATCGGCGGTCACCAGGTGGAGGGCAGCGCCCAGAGACTCGATGCTTTTCAGAGCGCGAATCCGGCCTTGCAGCCACGGATCGCCGCCAGCGCTCTCCAGCCGGTCCCACAAAGTGCGCGGAGGGAACATGGTGCGTTTGGCGAGCACCAGCGTCACACGCGCGCGGCCGGCCAGGTAGCGCGCGATCTCCAGGCCCATGCCGCCGGTTCCGCCGGTGATGAGGTAGGTCGCTCCTTCGCGAACTTGGAACCCGCGGTCGGCCGTGGAGTCCAAATCGAGCGGCTCGATATGCGGCAGATAGCGGACGCCGTCGCGCCAGGCAACCAGGTGCCCGGTGGAGGCGAACGCATCGCGAAGCTCGCGCCCGATGAGATCGCCCGCCGGCGCGCCATCGAGGTCGAGGAAGCGGCACTGGCACGCCGCGGTTTCGAGCGGCGGCACGCGTGCGAAACCTGCAGCCGCCGCGTGGAGAGGATTGAGGGACGCTTCCGTGCCGGTCACCTCGTGGGCCAGGTGACCCACCACCAGGATCTTCGCCCCGGCGCGCCGGTCCGCCAGCGCTTTCGTGAGGGCGAAGAGGCTGCCTAGCGTCGCCTCGATTTCGGCATCGATTTCGCCGCTGGCGACCGCGCCCACACCACGGCACGACGGCAGCAGCAGCGCGATCTTCAACTCGGCGCCGGGGTCCCGCGCGCCGATCCAGCTTCTCCATTCCCGCTCGGATCGGGCGATGGCGGCCGCGCCCGCCGCGGAGGCCAGACGCGCGTCCCGTTCGCAGTGGCAGCCGGGCGCAATCAGAAGGGCGCCGGCCTCGGCGTTCCCGGCCACGGACGCCGGCGCGACCGTCCAAGCCGTCCGATGGAAGAACCCGCGCAAGCGCTTTTCCGGACGTCCCGCCTGGGTCGCATACTCCGCCGCCGCGACCACGACCTTGCCGGCCGGATCGGCGAGGATAACCTCAAACTGCGCCAGATCGCCGGAGGATTCCAGCGCACGTGCGCAAACGAACGCTTCGCGCGGCATCCGCCCGAAGATGCGGACGCCGGAGAACCACAACGGCAGTTGCGCTCCGCGGCCGGCGGCGAAATTCAATGCGACATCCAGCACGGGTGGGTACAGGCCGAAGCCGGCGGCATCCTGTGCGTGCGCGTCGGGAACGGCGAGTTCCGCCACCGAGAGCGCGCCGCCGCGCCGGACCGCCGGCAAGCAGTTCCAGTGGGCGCCGACGCGGATCGCGCCTCCTTCCATGCCTTCGATCGAAACGTCTTCAGTGCACGACGCGCGCAGCTTCCCGAGATCCAGCGTCTCCTGGCGATCGGGCGAAAGGCGGGCCAGCTCCGCCGTCGCGTGCGACTGCCATCCTCCCGACGGAGACAGGCTGTGAATTGCCAGGCGCAAGTTCTCCTTGTCGCGGGTGACCGTGACCACTACGCGCAGGCTCTCGCCCCTGGCGACGGCCAGCGGCGCCGCCAGCGCCAGCCGCACGATCTCGAGCCGCTCCGTATTCCAGACGCGGCGCGCCACCTGCTGCGCCAGTTCGAGATACGCCGATCCCGCCAGCACCGAAGTGCCGTCAATGCTGTGCTCCGCCAGCAGCCAGGACGAATCAGAGCGCCACTCGGTCTCGAAGACGAGAGTGTCGGGTGTCTCGGCCTTCAGCATACCGAGCAACGAAAAGGCGGGCTGCCGGATTTCGGGCCACGAGCGCGTCCGCTCGAAGGGATAGCCGGGCAGCGAGCAGCGAAACGGCTTGCTGGGCGCGAACAGCGGTTCCCAGGGGATTTCCGCGCCCAGCGCGTACAGGCGCGCCAGTTCGGTGAGCGAGGCACCCTGCGCGGCGGCAGTGTAGCCCGCCAGCGTCTCCGCGGTCACTTCATGCTCGAGCAGCACCGGCTTGCTGGAGGGCACGGCCTTGTGGAATCCGACGAAGACGCCCCGCTCGGGCCGGCTGACGAGATCCTCCGACAGCAGGGCCAGCCGGGCCGCGAGCTCCGCGGCGGAGCGGAACACGATGGCTGCACGCGCGCCCAGATGGTCGCGCCCGGTCGCCAGGGTGAACGCGGCCGCGGCGGGCGGAACCTCGGGATGGCGCTCGAGGTGTCCGCGGATGCGCCCGGCATGCTCGCGCAGCAGTTCCGGGGTGCGGGCCGAGAGCGGCATGATGAGCGCGCCGTCGAGGGCCATGCCGCGGTCCAGGCGCGGAGCTTCTTCGAGCACGACGTGTACGTTCGTCCCGCTGAGACCGAACGAGCTCACGCCGCACAGCAACGGGGATTCTCCGGCTTCGAGCGGCACCGGCTCCGAATTGACGAACAGCGGCGACTCCTCGAAACGGATGTTGCGGTTCGGCCGCCGGAAATGAATGGCTGGCGCCACCCGGCGATGCTTGAGGCACAGCACCGCGCGCAGGATGCCGGCCAGCCCGGCGGCGTGATCGGTGTGGCCGATGTTGGCTTTCACGGACCCGAGCGCGCAAAACTGCTTGCGGCGCGTGTAGCGGCGGAAGGCCTTGGTCAAGCCCTCGACCTCGACCGGATCGCCGAGCCGGGTCCCGGTGCCGTGGGCTTCAATGAACGCCAGCGCTTTCGGATCGATGCCCGCGTCTTTCCAGGCGCGGTCGATCACGTCCGCCTGCGCCTCGGCGTTGGGCGCCGTGATTCCGGTGGAAGCGCCGTCCTGGTTCATCGCCCCGCCGCGCAGAATGGCGTGGATGGGATCGCCATCGGCCAAGGCGCGCGCCAGCGGCTTGAGCAGCAGCGCGATGCTCGCTTCTCCGCCGCCGGTGCCGGTGGCCTCGTCGTCAAACGAGTGGGTCCGCCAGTCCGCCGATTCGATTTCGGCGCGGCCCGAGCGCCGGAACGGCAGCAAGTGCAGCTTGACGGCTCCGGCCAGCGCCATCTCGCAGCGGCCGCTGCGCAACGCGTCCATGGCGAGGCACAGCGCGCTGAGCGCCGAAGAGCAGGCCGTGTCGACCAGCAGAGCCGGACCCTTCAGGTCGAGCAGGTGGGAGATGCGGCTGGCGGCGATCGAGGGCGTGAGCGATTCGAGAACCTGGTTGGCGTCCTCGACCCCAGCCGCCTCGAGCACCTTCGAAAAGTCGGCGCTCCCGGTGCTTTCGCCCAGAAACACGCCGGTCTGGGTCCCGCGTAGACGCGCGCCACCGTAGCCGGCATCCTCGATGGCGTGCCAGGCGGTCTCGAGAAACAGTTTCTCCCGCGGGTCCAGAAGCGCCGCCTTCTGGGGCGCCATGCGGAAGTGCGCGAAGTCGAACTTGTCGGTCTCGTCGAGGAAGGCCATCTCCGGCTCCTCGAGATCCGCCGGCGCCAGGCCCAGCGCGGCAGCCAGCCGTTCGGCCTCGCGGCGGCGCTCCGCCGGCAGGGGACGCACGAAGTCGCGGCCTCGCTCGAGTTCCTCCCACAGAGATTCCACATCGCTCGACGAGCCGATCCGGAGTCCGATACCGATGATGGCGATGCGGCGATCCGCTCCCTGACGGTCGCGGCTCAGCGGAGTCGAATCCGAGCCGCGACCGTCAGGGAGCGGGCCTGGATTGCGCTCGCGGATGAGCCGCGCCTGGTCGCGAACCGTGGGAGCCGAAAACAGATCGACCAGTTTGAGTGCTCCCGGATGCGCCTGTTCGACGGCGGAGTGGAGTTGCACCAGCAGCAGGGAGTTCCCGCCTACGTCGAAGAAGCTCGCATCGGTTCCCGGATTCTCCACGCCCAGCACGCGCTGCCACATTGCGAGAATCTCGGCCTCGAGCTGGCTTTGAGGCGCTGCTGTTTGTGGCGCGGCAACCGGCTGCGCCCAGGGATCCGGCAGCGCGTTCTGGTCGACTTTGCCGTTGGTGAGGACGGGAAACGCGGAGACCGCAACCAGCCGCGCCGGAATCATGTACTCGGGCAGGGAGCGGCGCAGGTGCGCTCGCAGCGAATCCGTGTCAGGCGCCGGCTCCGCGGCGGTGAACCACGCGACCAGTTCGAGATTCCCCGCCGGAGAGGTGCGCCCGGCCGCAAGGGCGCCGGTGACTTGCGGGTGCTCGAGGAGACAGTGCTCGACCTCGCCGGGCTCTACGCGGCACCCGCGGATTTTGAGCTGGTTGTCGGCGCGGCCCAGAAACTCCAGAACGCCGTTCCCCCTCCAGCGACCCAGATCGCCCGTGCGATAGATCGTCTCGCCGTGGCGGAACGGGTCTTCCACGAACTTTGCCGCGGTCAGCTCGGGACGGTGCAAGTATCCGCTAGCGACTGGGACTCCGCCCAGGCAGATCTCTCCGGGCATCCCGGCCGGGAGGGCCTTCAAGTCCGGGGAAAGCACGTAGGCCGTAGTGTTGGACAACGGGCGGCCCAGCGGAGCGATAGGGCCCGGTCCCAGATCCGCCCCGTCGAGGCGGCAGAAAAGCGTCTCGACCGTGCATTCGCTCGGGCCGTAGAAGTTGTAGAGGCGGATGTGGCGGTTCGCCTCTTCTTTGCCAAACGCTTCGACAAGTCCCGACGGCAGCGCTTCCGAACCGAGCACAATCGCCTGCAGATCGGGCTTGCGCTGGCGCGCGAACCCTTGCGCCAGCAGCGCCGCGAAGTGCGCCGGCGTCACGTCGATCAGATGGATGCCCTCTTCGACCAGCGCCGCCATCAACGCACGCGGATCGTACCGCAGCGACGCATCCGCGACCACCAGCGTGTTGCCCCGGGTCAGCGCGCCGAAGATCTGTTTCAGCGCGACGTCGAACCCGATCGAGGTGAGCAGCAGTTCCTTGGCGGGTTGCGGCAGCCCGGCATAGAGCGCGTCATCGAGGGCCGCCATCAGGTTCGCCAGCGACTTGTGCTCGATGACGGATGCCTTCGGCGCGCCGGTCGAGCCGGAGGTGTATGCGACGTAGGCGGGGTCGCAGGGACGCGCGCGGCCCACCAGCGGCTTTGCGGCGCCCTCCGGGCGGATCGGGACGAGCGGCAGCGCCGTGCCGACCTCCGCCGTGCTATCCGCAACGACGGCTTTCGCTCCACTGTCTTCCACCAGGTAGCGGATGCGCTCCGGAGGAAGTTCGGCATCGATGGGAAGACACGCTGCGCCGCTGGCCATGATGCCGATGACGCCGGCCGCCATCCACTCCGAGCGGCCCGTGACGAGCGCGACGACATCGCCGGGTGCGACGGAAATCGCTCTCGCGACGCCGCCGGCGATGCGTGAGGCCGCCTCGGAGAGCGCCCGGTACGTGAGCCGCCGACCTCCGAAGACCACCGCGGTTTGTCCGGGCGTACGCGCTGCCTGGTCCGCGAAAAGATCGACCACGGTCTTCTCGGACACCACGCGCCGCGGGCCGTGCGCGAATTCCACCAGCACTTTTGTCCGCTCCACGGGACTCAGAATGTCCACATCGCACAGCCTGGCGCCTGGGTCGGTCACCATGGCGGCAAGCAGGTTGTCCAGGTGGCCGGCCAGCCGTTCCATGCGGTCGTGCCCGAACAGATCGGTGTTGTACTCCATATCCAGGCGCACGTTCGCGCCTTCCTGCGTGAAGTGCAGCGTCACGTCGAAGATACTGACGCGCCCCGGCAGGGGATACTCGGTCCCTTTCAGGCCGCGTGCGTCGAAGGCGGCCTTCACCGCGTTCTGCATCACCACCATGACGTCGAACAGCGGATTGCGATCGGTGCGGCGCTTTACGTGCAAGTCCTGGATCAGCGCGTCGAAGGGATAGGACTGGTGCTCTTGCGCCTCGAGAACCGCCGAGCGGGTGCGGTCCAGCAATTCGGACAGCGCGATCTCACCACTGAGTTGAACGCGCAGCCCGAGCGTGTTCAGGTACAGTCCGATCTGGTTCTCCAGCTCCATGCGGCCGCGATTGGCCGAGGGCGTGCCGAGGACGATGTCTTCGTCGCCGGTGTAGCGGTGAAGCAGACCGAACACGCCAGCCAGCAGGAGCATGAACGGACTGGTCCCGTGTGCCGCGCAGAAGGCGGTGACAGGCGCGGCCGAGGTGCGCGGCAGCGTGAAGCGCTCGAGCGCGCCGCCGAACCCGATCACGGCCGGACGCGGCCGGTCTGTAGGCAGGTTGAGAACGGGCCGCGGCGCCGCGAGCTTTTCCATCCAGAAAGCGCGTTCCGCTTTCGCCTTCTTCGAGCCGAGCTGCTGCGCCATCCACTGCGAGTAGTCCTTGTATTGAATCGGGAGCGGAGGCAACTCGGCAGCCCGGTCCTCGTACTGCAACGCGAGTTCTTTGAGAAGCACATCGAGCGACCAGCCGTCCGCCACAATGTGGTGCACCACCAGCGATAGCACCCAGCGCTGGGTTTCCATCCGAAGAAGCCGGGCCCTCACGAGCGGCGGGTGGGAAAAATCAAAGGCGGTGCGGATCTCGGCGCGAATCCGTTCCCGCGCCTCCTCGTCCGGCGAATCCAACTGGCTCAGATCCTCGACATCCAGTTGAAACGGAACCTCGCGGGCGGGAAGGATCTGCTGCCTGGGTGTCCCATCCACGGTGGGGAAGCAAGTGCGCAGGGATTCGTGCCGCGCGATCGTCGCCCGGAACGCCTGCTCGAGCGCGCGCACGTCCAGGTCGCCTTCAAGAGCGATCACTAGCGGCATGTTGTAGGCGATCGAGCCGCCCTCCATCTGCGAATGCACCCAGATGCGCGCCTGCGCGTTGCTCAACGGGTACGTGTCGGCTGGCGGAGCGAGGGGGATCGCCTCTTCGCGGACGCCGCCGCTCGTTTCGATCGCCGCCGCGAGCCCCTCGACCGTCGGCCTGGAGAAGAAATCCCCCAGCTCGACGCGTACGCCCAGGCGGTTTTGGATGCGGGAGATCACCCGCACCGCTTTGAGGCTGTGGCCGCCCAGCTCGAAGAAGTCGTCGAGCGCGCCCACGGGCGACGTCTCGAGTACCTCCTCCCAGATCCGGGCGATCGTCCGCTCCATGTCCGTCCGCGGCGCGATCTTTTCCGGGGAGTAATCGTCCTGCGGCCGGCTAAGGGCGAGCAAGGCGTCGCGATCCACTTTTCCCGACGTGTTCAAAGGCAACGCCGGAATGGGCGTCCATTGGGACGGAACCATGTAAGCCGGCAGTCTCCCCGCGAGGTGCTGGCGCAGCTCCGCCGGCCGGAACTCGCCCCTTGAAACGACGCAGGCAACCAGGCTCCCGTTCTCGGCGCCGCCGGCAACGACGGCCGCCGTCTCCACCGCCGGATGGGTCTTGAGAAGCGCCTCGATTTCACCAAGCTCGACGCGGTAGCCGCGAATCTTCACCTGCGTGTCGCGCCGTCCGAGGAATTCGAGGTTGCCGTCCGGAAGCAGGCGCCCCAGGTCGCCCGTGCGGTACAGGCGCTCGCCTTCGCGGAACGGATTCGGGATAAAGCGCTCGTTGGTCAGCTCGGGCCGGTTCAGGTAGCCGCGCGCCAGGTTCACACCGCCGATGCAGATTTCTCCGGCCACGCCCACCGGCATCAACTCGCGCTTCTCGTCGAGAATGAGGACCTCGGTGTGCGCCAGCGGCTTGCCGATCGGGACGTGCTCTCCGGAGAAGGCGCGAGCGGAATACCAGGTGGCGCAGATCGAGGTCTCCGTGGGTCCGTAGGCATTGATGTACTGGAGACGGCGGCTGTAGTGCGCCGCGTCGGCGGGATTCGCCGCCTCTCCGGCGGTTACCAGCACGCGCAGCGGACCGAGCTCCGCCCGGTCGAGCGCGCTCAGGTAGGCCGGAGGGAGCGTGGCCACGGTCACCTTCTCGCGCGAAAGCAGTTCCAGAAACCGCGGCGGACTCAGCACGACGTCTTTCGGCGCGATCACGAGGGTGGCGCCGGAAACGAGCGCGAGGAAGACTTCCGCGAGGGAGGCGTCGAACATGGGCGAGGCGAACTGCAGGACGTGGTCCTGGCTGGTCACGCCCCACCCGCGCATCTGTTCGATGGCCGTGTTGGCCAGGCCGCCGTGCTCGACCAGCACGCCCTTGGGCTGCCCCGTGGTCCCGGAAGTGTAGATGATGTAGGCCAGCGATCGCGGTCCGGGCGGAGAGACCGGCGTCCACGACTCCGGCGGCGTGTCGAGAGCCTCGGAGATGGGGACGGACCGTACGCCGTCGAATGCTATCGAGCCGTGCGCCCCACCTGTCAGCAGGAGACGGCAGCCGCTATCGCGGAGAATGAACTCGATCCGGTCGCGAGGCGCCTCGGGGTCGAGCGGGAGGTAGGCCCCGCCCGCCTTCATGATTCCCAGCGCCGCCGCCACCCACCGGCCGTCGCGATCGGAGAGGACGGCGACGGACTGCTCCTTCTCGAGCGCGCGCTGCCCTCCGAGAAACGCGGCGATCCGGTTCGACGCCGCATCCAACTCGCCGTAAGAGAGCCGGTCACCACCCGCGACGACCGCAGGCGAGTCCGGCGCGGCGCCCGCCTGCCGCCGGAAGTGATCGAGCACGGTCCGCTCCCCGGCGCCCGGCCGCCTGGTCCCCCGCGCGCCGCCCGAATCGGCCAGCAGCCGGATGTCACGGACGGGGAAATCGCCCACCACCGCCGCGTCGGCCAGCAGCGCATTGAAAGTCTTCGCCATCTGCCCGGCCTCTTTGGCTGAGATCAACCTCGGATTGAAGTTGAAGAAGAAATTGACGTCCTCCTGTTCGTTGTATTCGTCGACTTCGAGCGACAGCGTTTCTTCGCGCGCGTTGGTGTCGAGCGTGATGGTGCGGGCGGGAGAGCCGCCGAAATCGAAGTCGTAGTCCAGCTTGCGGTAGACCAGCGTGACGTCGAACACATTGTGGCAAAAGCCTTCCAGCGTCCGGCAGCGCCGCACGATCTCGCCGAACGGAAACCGCTGGTGACGGTAGCAGGACCGGACTTCGGCATGAATCTGGCGCGCCAGGCCGAGCAGTGTGGACTCGCTCTCGATCCCCAGGCGCAGCGGCATCATGTTCATGAACATGCCGGCCGTGCGGCGGAACACCCGATTGCCGCGGTTGAGGATGGGCGTGCCGATCACGATGTCCGTGCGCCCGGTCACCCGGTGCAAATATGCGAACAGGACCGCCAGCAGGAACTGGAACGGCGTGACGCCCGCTTCGCCGCACAGCCGCAGGATCGCGTTGTATACGAGGCGGGGCACGCCGAGCGTGCAGCGCTCGGTCCTGAGCAGCGCGTCCCCTTCCAGACTTCCTTTCCGCGCTGTGAACGGCAGGGGTTCGGGCAGCGAAGCGAACTTCGCCGTCCAGTACGCCTCGTCTTCGCGGAAGCGCTGCGAGGCCGCGTATTCACGGTCCTCCGCGACGAAGTCCGCGTAGGAGAACCGTTCGCGTTCGGGCAGGCGGCCGTGCGCCAGCAGCTCGTTGTACGCCGCCGCGGCAGTCGCCCCGATGAGCGCGTGGCCGAACGCATCGCACACGATGTGGTGGAACTTGGGGTACCACAGGTGCAGGCCGGGCGCCAGTCGGAACAAGGTGTCCCCATACAGCGGGAACTCGTCAAGATGTATCGGGCGGCGGATGTCCTCGAGCAGCCACTCGACGGCGGAGCGGTACGGCTCCAATCGCGCCGAGTAATCGAGCACCTCGAGCACGCCGGGGGGTTCCGAAACGAACTCCTGCACGGCGACGTCGCCAGCGAGATGGAGACGCGTCCGCTGCACGTCGTGCTGCCGGGCCGCGTACTCGAGCGCGCGCCCGAACAGGCCGGCGTCGAGCGGACCTCGAATCGTGATGGCGCCGCCCATGTTGTACTTCGTGGTCGCGGAACCGCGCAGCAGCGAGTCCAGGAAAATGGCCTGTTGTGGGAATGAGAGTGGGTACCGTTCCAAAGCCACTCCCGTTCATCGGCGGATCGGCGTCTGGTCTCTAGGGCTGGTCGCCACGACGACGGCCTTGCCGCCGCGGTACATTTCCAGATAGAGGTCCTTGCCCTCCAGTTCGCCGCGGTCGTCGAACTTGTAGGAACCGTTCGCGCCCTCCCATCGCCCCATGAACCGGATGGCATAGGAGAGGTCGAGCGGGTCGCTCGAGCCGGTGATCGCAACGGCTCTCGCCAAGAGCCGCAATGCATCATAGGACTGCGCGGCGTAGGCCTCGGGCTCTCTCCCGAACCGCTTCCGGAACTTCGCCACGAAGGCACGGTTTTCCGGCGTGGGCGAGTCTGCGTCGTAGATCTCGTAGAACATCACCCCTTCGAGCGCGTTGCCTGCGATCTCGTGCATCGTGGGAGTGTCGCTGAACGAACCCACGATCGGTGTTTTCAACCCCATGTCCCGCGCCGACTTGATGAACGCGGCCGCCTCGGCCTCGAGCCCCAGGAACACAATGACATCGGTGTCGACAGCTTTCAATTCATTCACGGTTTCGCGAAAATCGACTTCCCCCCGCACGTAGGAAGACTCGTAGACGAGGTGGGCATCCAGGACGTCCAACTCCGCCCCGAACTGGTATGAGAGGTCTTCGCCGAAGGGGCCGTCTTCGGCGATCACGGCAAACTTATCATAGCCGCGCGCCTGGCAGAGTCGAACCAGCTTGTGTGCGATCAGGTCGCTCGCTAGCACCGACCGGATGAGATACCGGAAACCGTGCGAGGTCATGTAGGTGTTGTTCGCGCCAATCACGATGTGCAGTAACCGGCTCTCTTCGAAGATCGCCGAGGCCCTCACGGCGAAGTTGTCGTCGTAATAGCCGATCACAGCCATCATCCGCGAGTTGCGCGCGAAATCGATCGAGATGTTCCTCGATTTTTCGCGATCGAAATCGTCATCCCGCAGCACCAGCCGGAACCGCTTCCCGCGCACGCCGCGGGCGTTAATCTCCTCCTGGGCCAGGAGCAGTCCGTCGGCCATGCCGTCCCGGTTCTCGGCGAACGGCCAGGCCACGCCGACCAGGATCTCCTGCGGCGAACGGCTGGCCACCCAGGACCTCAGCTCGCCGTACATGTACAGCGAGGCCCACTGCG
This sequence comes from Bryobacteraceae bacterium, assembly GCA_050008465.1. Lineage (GTDB taxonomy): Bacteria > Acidobacteriota > Terriglobia > Bryobacterales > Bryobacteraceae > Fen-330. The sequence continues at coordinate 30,990 of JBEKMO010000012.1, read as the reverse complement.
TGATCGCCACCGGCACGAGCAGAAGACAAATGGCGGCCAGCAGCAGCTTCTTCATCCGCCTAGTCCTTCCCGAGAATCAGGGGCAGGCCGCCTTTGCCGCCGCCGACTACGACGACCTTGGCGTTGGGAGACTTGGCGAGTTGCTCGGTCGCCAGAATGCCGTGCCACTGCAGCAGTTCCGGAGTCAGGCTCTGGCCCACCAGGTCGTTGTAGCCTTTCTCCCCCCGGGCCTCGATGAGTTTCCGCTCCGCTTCCTTGCCGGCCACCGCCAGCCGATACACGTACTCCCCGTCCAACTGCTGCTGCTCCAGCTTGGCCTCGATCGCGTCGGAAATGCTCTTGGGCAGCGAGATACGCTCGATCGGCACGTCGTCGAGCGACACGAAACGGGCTTCCATCCGGATCTTGGACAGCAACGAAATGCGCTCCTGGATGGCCTTCTGCGTGGTGTAGATCTCCTCCGGTTTGTACTGCCCGAAGACGGTCCGAATGACAGACCGCACTTCCGGCCGCACGACGACGTTCACGTAGTCCGGCCCCACCCTCTGGTGCAGAAGCGGCAGCAGGTCCCGGTTCGCGGAATAGCGCGCGGAATACTCGACATGCACCGTCAGCCCGTCCACCGTCAGGACGTCGATCGAGTCGCTGATGCGCTGCTTGCGGACGTTATAGATGTACATCTGGTTCAGCGGCAGGATGATGTGCAGGCCTTCCCGATAGACCGTGTGAACCACCGTGCCGCCCCCCAGGCGGCGCCACAGGACGCCGAGTTCTCCCGGGTGGATCGAGATCACCATGCTGTTGAAGAAGTAGAGGAACAGGAACACCACGACAAACGACACGAGAAGCACGTAGGGGGCCTGCCGTCTCAAAAAGGCCTTCAGCTTGCGGCTCTGGCCGGCGAACCAGTCATGCATTCGTTTCATGCCGCTCCCTCCCAGACCTCCTCGAATTTGCCGTATTCCATCCGCAGCACCCGGTCGGCGACATGGAAATAGCGATCGTCGTGCGACACCGCGACGACGGTTTTGCCGGCCTTCTTCAAATCCGGCAGCATCACCTCATAGAAGTACTTGCGGAACCGGGGGTCCTGATCGGCGGCCACTTCGTCGAAAACGTACACGAGCTTGTCCTCCAGGTAGGAGACCGCCAGGGCCAGGCGCTTCCTCTGGCCCGTGGAGAGGTTGATGTTCGTGAACCGCCCATCGCGCAGCGAGGTTTTGTCCGAGATCTCCATCAGCCTCAGCAGCTCATCCACGCGCTCCGGGTCCGCATCCCGCATGCCATACAGCTTGTCGAACAGATGAAAGTCCGAGAAGATCGCGGAAAAAAGGTTGCGGTAGAACTGCGCGTTGCGGCGCGTGACCTGTGCACCGTCCACCCAGATGGACCCCTGCTCGGGGAAGTACAGCGCCGTGAACAGCTTCATGAACGTGGTTTTGCCGCCCCCGTTTCCGCCCACGATGAAGAGGATTTCCCCCCGGCGCACAGCGGCATTCAGCGGCCCCAGCCGGAACGACTCGCTTCCGTCCGGGTCTTGGTAGCTGAAGCCCACGTCCGCCAGGCGGATTTCCTTGAATGTGGCGGCGCCGCCCAGCGGCTCTTCCTCACCCGAAGGCGATTTCGCCAGCGCCTGGTCCAGCCTGGCCTCCAGCCGGCGCAGGTTCGCTACCGTGACCTCCACCTGCGAGATCACCGGGACCATCATCACGACGTTGCTCAGCGGTCCGATCATGAACAGCACCGCGGCGACGATCTTGATGATCGAGCCCGAGAAGGAAGGCGAAAGAACCGGCAGAACGAAAACGATGGCGCCGATCAACACCTGGAAGAACGCCTCGACGAAGACCACGTTGTTGGCGAACTGGTACATCACCCGGCAGCGCACGTCCCGGACTCCCGCGCAGGTGGCTCCGAACTCCTCGAAAACGTCGTCGCTTTTGCGGCGGTTGATGCGCAATTCCTTGAAGCCCTTCAGCAACCCGGTCAGCGCGGTGAACAGATCGTCTTCGCGCCGGGACGCCTCCTCGAGGCCGTCCTCGTACGTCTTGCGGTCTTTCAGGTAGACGGCCACGCCTCCGGCGATCACGCCCAGGCACAACAGCACGGCAATCGGCGACACCACCGCGATGTAGACCAACGTGAACAGCACCATCACCGAAGATTGCGCCGCAATGAACAGGGGCCGGGCGGCCTGGGCGATGGCCGCCGTCTCGCGGCTCACCCGCGCGTGTATGTCGGCTTCGCCGATCGATTCCAGCGCCTCGAGGTCCGAGCGCCGGATCTTGTCCGCCAGCCGCACGCGGACACTGCGGATCGCTTCCTCGGCGATGCGGCTGGATTCCCGCAGGATGTACCGCAGCGAGTAGATGAACAGCGCCAGCGAGAGAGCGAACAGCAGAAAGTGCCGCCATTCGGGGCCGCTCTTGCCCATGGATTCCACCGCGCCGTTGATCACGGCTAGAATCAGGGCGTTGGCCGTACCGGAAGCCGCCGTGAGGATCAGCAGCTTCCGGTCCAGCGCGTGTGTCTCCTGCTGGAGGAACTCGAGCATTCCGAATCGCGATGCGAGCTTCATGTGTTTTGGCCGGCGCTCTTCCTGCCGGTGGCACGAGCGGCCTCGAAATCGTGGCGCCCTCGAGAGCTTCGCGAGGGTGAAGGGACTCCTAGGCCTTCCGCGGGGAGGCAAAATACAGGAACAGCAGGCTGATCAGGGGCGTGAAAATGAAAGAACAGAAAACATAGCCCCAGAATCCGATCCGCCGCTTTCTTCCCATAATCCCTGCGACCAGGCAGAGCGCCACGTACACAGCCGCGATTTCCATGGTCATCGGCGGAATCAGGCAGGAGTCTCCACTCCGTCCGCCGCCTCCATCTCCGCAGCCACTTTGGCACCCTCCTCGAATTGCGCCTGGAAGTGCTCTTTGACCTTCGCCGGGTCGAAGGTGAGGAAGGTGCCGCCGGACTCGAAGTGCTGGATGAACACCTTGCCCAACGCGTACGCGGAAGCGCCGCTGAACAGCGCCATAGAGGCGCCGCCCACCAGGGTTCCCACCAGCGGGATGGCCTTCAACAGGCTTCCCAAGGATCCGAACGAGATCGTGCTCGGCACGATGTAGCCCATCAGCGAGCCGACCAGAGCCTTGCCGCGGTTCTCCTGGAATTCCACGCCGTAGATCTTCGAGACGTCGGCCAGCATCTTGAGCTGCACGCCCGATACGGCTAGCAGGTCCACAAACGGGACCGGGATCAACCCGGCTCCCATGGACCACCACATGTAGTTCTTGACTGTCTTGAGTGCTTGCGGTTCTTTTTCGGTCACTGGTTCACTCCCGTGAAGGTATCGGTAGGTTGCGGTGCGAACTTCAGGGTGATCGGCCTATGAAGTATCGGAGGCCGGCTACCGAATTAGTTGATAGGGCCGCACGAGGGCAGGAGTGCGATCGGAGGCCGCATCGTGTTGAGGGAACCCGGCGTTCAAACCAGACTGACAGGAGCCTGCTTTCTCCTTCCGCTGCTTGCGTTTGCCGTCGCCGGTTGCGGGCACAAGACGTCTCAGACGGGACCTGCCATCCCCCCCATGGCCGTGGTCGTCGAGAAGGCCGAGAGGCGGGACGTGCCGCTGATCACGGAGTTGGTGGCCCGCACCGAGGCGGTTTCCACAGTCGAACTCCGGGCTAGCGTGGAGGGCCGGCTGATGGAGGCGCCTTTTCGGGAAGGCCGCTTTGTCCGCAAGGGGCAGGTGCTGTTCCGCATCGATCCAAGGCGCTATGCGGCCGCGGTGCAGGCGGCCAAAGCCTCGGTCGAGAAGGCGCAAGCGGATCTCGAAATGGCCCGCGAGCAGGAGAACCTGGCGAGCGCCGAAGCCAGATTGCGGCAGGCGGACGCCAACCTTCTCAAAAACAACCAAGACGTGGAGCGCATGAAGCCGCTAGCGGCTCGCCGAGCCGTCCCGCAAAGGGATCTGGATGCGGCGCTGGAGGCGCAGTCGTCGGCTCAAGCGGCTGCCGAAGAGGCGCGCGCCATGGTCCGCACCACCAAAGTGAGCGACCGCGTCGGAGTGCGCCAGGCGCAGGCGAGCCTCGAAGCGGCGAAAGCCGCGCTAGCCCGGGCGGAGGTGGATCTGGAGGAGACGGAAATGCGCTCCCCGATCGATGGGCTTATCGGGAGCCTTGAGATCTCCGTCGGCAACTATCTCGGCCAGGGCCAGCCCAGTCTCCTGGCTGTCGTTTCCCAGCTCGATCCCATCAGGCTGGTCTTCAACGTTCCCGAAGCGCTCTACCTGCGCATTACCCAACAAGGGCCCGACCGCTCCGGTCTGGACCACATCGAGCTGGTCCTGTCGGACAACAGCACGTATCCGCACCTCGGCCACTTCACGGTGGCGGGCCGGGCGGTCGACGCCAAGACCGGCACGCTCGCCGTCGAGGCCGAGTTCCCGAATCCCCAGGGAAAACTCCTTCCCGGCATGTTCGGACGGGTGCGCGTTGCCGCGGAGACGCTCCCCAACGCGGTGCTCGTTTCCGAGCGCGCCGTCTTCGACGTGCAGGGCTCGCGAGCCGTGTACATCGTTACGCCCCAAAATACGGTGGCGCTGCGAAGTGTGGTCACCGGGGGCAGCTATGGCGGCAAGAGCATCGTCACCAGCGGCCTCACCGGTGGTGAGACCGTCATCGTCGAAGGACTCATGAAGGTGCGGCCCGGGGCTCCGGTCGCCGTACAGACCGCTGCCACGGGAGAGGCGAAATAGTCCATGTTCGCCCGATTCTTCATCCATCGCCCGGTCTTTGCCGTGGTTCTCTCCATCGTCATCTTGATTGCCGGCGCGCTAGCGATGCTCCGGCTTCCGATCGCCCAATACCCGCAGATCTCGCCGCCCACGGTCAGCGTGGAGACGTTCTATCCGGGCGCCAACGCGGCCGTTGTCGAACAGGCGGTGGCCATCCCGCTGGAGCAGCAGGTGAACGGCGCCGACAACATGCTCTACATGTCGTCGCAGAGCACCAACGACGGGCGCTACTCGCTCACCTGCACGTTCAAGGTGGGCGCCGACCTGAACTTGGCGGCCGTCGACGTCCAGAACCGGGTCAAGAGCGCGGAAGGCTACCTGCCGCCGGAAGTGCTCGGCATCGGCGTGACCGTGAAGAAGCGGTCCCCCGACATGGTGGGCGTCGTGACGATCTTCTCGCCCGACCACAGCTACGACGAGGTGTACCTGAGCAACTACACGACGATCAATGTCGTGGACCAGTTGAGCCGCGTGCCGGGGGTCGGCAGCACGTCGATCATCGGCCAGCGCGATTACGCCATGCGCGTCTGGATCCGTCCGGACAAACTCGCAAAGCTGGGGCTGACCGCGACGGACATCGGCGCGGCCATTCGGGACCAGAACGTGCAAGCGCCGGCCGGAACCATCGGCCAGCCGCCCGCGCCCGCGGGAACCAGTTTCGAGTACCCGGTGGATGCCAAGGGCGGCCTCACCTCCAAGGAGGAGTACGACAACATTGTGGTGCGGGCGCTGCCGGACGGCGCCCTGCTGCGCCTGCGCGATGTGGCGCGCACGGAACTCGCGGCACGCGACTATTCCTCCTATGGCCGCCTCAACGGTTCGCCTTCGACCCTGATCCTCATCAATCAGGCGCCCGGCTCGAACGCTCTCGATGTGATCCGGGGAATCCGGGCCGCGATGGACCGGGCCAAGGCCAGCTTCCCTCCGGGGCTCGACTACAAGATCGCCTACGACAGCACGCTGTTCATCACCAGCTCGATTTCGGAAGTGATTGAGACCCTGTTTGCGGCGCTGGGCCTGGTGATCCTGGTGGTCTTCCTCTTCCTGGGCAGTTTTCGCGCCACGCTCATCCCCATGCTGGCCGTGCCGGTCTCGCTCATCGGGTGCTTCGCGTTTTTCATCCCGCTCGGTTTCACGATCAACACGCTCACCCTGTTCGGCCTGGTGCTGGCGATCGGTATTGTCGTCGATGATGCCATCGTGGTGGTCGAAGCGGTGGAGCACCACCTCCAGCAGGGGCTCGATCCGCTGGCGGCTACCGAAAAGGCTATGCAGGAAGTCTCGGGGCCGGTGATCGGCATTGCAGCGGTGTTGATCTCAGTGTTCGTCCCGGTGGCTTTCCTGGGCGGGATCACCGGAGAACTGTACCGCCAGTTCGCGCTGACGCTGTCGGTCTCCGTACTTCTTTCCGCGCTGGTGGCCCTGACGCTGACTCCGGCGCTCTGCCGCCTGATCCTGAAGCCGAGGAAGCGATCGCGCAGCCCGCTGGTGCGGATTCTCGATGGCTTCAACCGCGGGTTCGAGCGGACCACGCGAGCCTACGCGGCCTCGGTCGGCGCGCTCTTGCGCCGTTCGGCCCTGGCGCTGCTCTCGCTGGGCGTGGTGGCCGCAGCCGCTTTCGGCCTGCTGCGCATTCTGCCTTCCGGGTTCGTGCCCGCCGAGGACCAGGGGCTCGTCCTGGCGAGCATCATGCTGCCCGATGGCGCGTCCACCGAGCGAACCGACGCCGTCCTCCGCCGGGCCGAGCGCCTCTTCGCCGCGAACTCCGCCGTCGACAACGTGATCACGCTCGGCGCCCTCAACATCCTCACGGGCGCTTACGGTTCCAATACCGGAACGATCATCGCCACGCTCAAGCCGTGGGAGGAGCGGAAGAGGCGCGAGGAGCGCTCCTCCGCGGTGGCCGCTACATTTCAGAGAGCGCTTGCCGGCTACCCGGAAGGGCTCGGAATTGTGTTCGAGATGCCGCCGATTCCGGGTCTGGGCTCGGCGGGCGGCTTCCAGTTCGAGTTGCAGGACCGCAAGGGATCGACGCCGGAAGAACTGGAACGGGTTGCAGGTGGGTTCCTAGCCGCCGCGAGTACGCGGCCCGAGGTGAGCATGCCGTTCAGCGGATTCAGCGTCTCGGTTCCGATGGTTGCTCTCGACCTGGACCGCGACAAAGTGAAATCCCTCAACATCCCGCTGAAAAGCGTTTTCGACAATCTGCAAGTCAATCTCGGCGGAATGCAGGTGAACGACTTCAACCTCTACGGCCGGACCTACAAGGTGGTCCTTCAGGCGGAACCGGAATTCCGGCTTACGCCGGCCAACATCGGCAACATTTACGTTCGCGGCGGAGAGAACGCGATGATCCCCCTCTCGACCGTGCTGCGAGTCGCACGCAAGACCGGACCAGCGATGCTCCAGAGGTTCAATCTATACCGGACCGCCGAGATCTCGGGCGGCGCGCCCCCGGGCGTCAGTTCGGGACAGGCTCTCGACGCCATGGAGCGGCTGGCCAAGGAGAAACTGCCGCAAGGCTTCGGGTTCGAGTGGACCGGGATGGCCTACCAGGAGCGCGCGGCGGGCGGCACCCAGGCCCTTGTGTTCAGCCTGGCGCTCGCGTTCGTGTTTCTGGTGCTGGCCGCGCTCTACGAGAGCTGGACCATTCCGTTCGGCGTGATTCTCGGGCTGCCCATCGGCGTGTTCGGCGCCTTCCTCGGCACGTACCTGCGAGGGCTGATCAACGACGTCTACGTTCAGATCGGCCTGGTCATGCTGCTGGGGCTGGCGGCTAAGAACGCCATTCTCATCGTCGAGTTCGCACGCATGAAGCGCGCTACGGAGGGGATGCCGGTCGAGGATGCGGCACTGGCAGGCGCGCGCCTGCGTTTCCGGCCCATCCTGATGACCTCGTTCGCTTTCATTCTTGGTGTCGTGCCCCTGATGGTTGCCAGCGGAGCGGGCTCCGCGGCGCGCCACTCGCTCGGCACGGCGGTCTTCAGCGGGATGCTGGCGGCAACCGCGTTGGGCGTGCTTCTGGTCCCGGTGCTGTACGTGACGGTCGAGCGCCTGGTGGGGGCCGCAAAGTGAACCGGCGTGCTTTGTTCCTGATCCCCGCCGCGGTCTTGCTCGCGGGCTGCATACGGCCGCACTACCAGCGCCCTCAGGTATCGATTCCGCACGCCTATCGCGGGGACGCCGGCCCATCCGGCGATGCGCGGAGCCTGGGCGAGCTGCGGTGGGAGGATCTCATCCGCGACGAGAGTCTCAATGCGCTGATTCGTGAGGCTCTCGCGAACAACTACGACGTGCGGATTGCCGCTGCGCGCGTGCTCGAGGCGCGCTCCCAGGTGACGCTGGCGCGGTCGGAGCGGTTTCCGTCGGTGGATGCGCAGGCGGGCTACACCAACCAGCGGATCGCCCGGGAGGGCAGCACCCCTCTGCCGGAGGGCTACCCGGCCGAGAGCGGTTTCACAAACGTTCTTGCGGCGTTGAGCTGGGAACTGGATCTGTGGGGCCGCCTCCGCAACGCGAATGCCGCCGCGCGCGCGCAGCTTCTGGCTACCCAGGAGGCGCGCCGCGTGGTGATGGAGACGCTAGCCGGCCAGGTGGCTCAAACCTACTTCCTCCTGCGCGACCTGGATCTGGAGAGGGAGATCACCACACGGTCGATCGCGAGCCGCAACGAGTCGCTGGAGCTGGTCCGGCTTCGGGTCGAGAACGGGTATTCCTCGGAGATGGACCTGCGCCAGGCCGAAGCGCTGGTGAAGACCGCGACCGTGTCGCTTACGGACCTGGAGCGGCAAAGTGAACAGGCGGAAAACCAGATGAGCACGTTGCTGGGGCGGCCCCCGGGACCCGTTCCAAGGGGGCGCTCGTTGCTCGAACAGGATATCGAGCCCCGGCTGCCTCCGGGCCTGCCTTCGACACTGCTCGAGCGCCGGCCCGACATACGCCAGGCGGAGCAGGAGTTGATCGGCGCCAACGCGCAGGTTGCCGTGGCCAAGGCGGCGTTCTTTCCGCGCATCTCGCTCACTGCGTCGACCGGATTTGAAAGCGGGGCCCTGCTGAGCATGCTGCGTGCGTTCAACGGGACCTGGGTGTTCGGCCCCGTGGGAAATCTCCCCATCTTCAATGCCGGGCGGACCCGGGCTGGCGTGCGAGGCGCCCAGGCGCGCGAGCAGCAGGCCGCGCTGAATTATCAGCGGGCGGTCAACCAAGCCTTCCGGGAAGTGGCGGACTCGCTGGTGGCCTGTCGAAAACTAGCCGAGCTGCGCGAGCAGCAGGAAGGCCTGGTCCAGAGTCTCCGCAGCGCGGTGGAGCTTGCGGACCTGCGCTACCGGGGCGGCGTCTCCAGCTATCTCGAGTATCTGGATTCGGAGCGGCAGTTGCTCGACGCCGAGCTTCGGTTGGCGCAGGTGCGCCGCGACCAGTGGACCAGCGTGATCAATCTCTACCGTGCGTTGGGCGGCGGCTGGCAGTAGGCCGCTGTTCGGCGCTCAGTATGAGTCGCAAAAGACCTCGCGTGGACTACGTGTGTGAATCGCCATGCCCCACACCAACACGGCGGCTCGCATCAGCTCGTCCTTCAGTTGCTCCGATCCACCGTGGACAACGTGAACTGGCGCTCGCCAGATGCCGTACGGGGCGGTGCGTGTGTACTCCTCATGATGGCTGTAGCGAACATCGGAAATCTTCGAGTCCTGGGTTTCGACGTGGGCGACAGCGGTGGTCTTGCGAAGAGGCTCAGTGAAGTCTGTGCATTCAATGCTTAGCCGCCAACGGTTCGGGGATTCGGTTTCGACCAGTTCGGTGATCATTCGGCCGCCCGATCGCTTGGGCGTTGCCGTCGGCCAAGCGCCGGCGGATTCCCATCCTGCGGCCACGAGCTTAGCCTCGTCCCAAACCACTCGCTTCGTGTTGACCCGCCGGAACTGGCCCCCGATGGTCCCGCTCGCATAGATAGGACAGGAACACCTCTTCCAGGCCCTGCGACGTTCGTCGCTTTCGTAGGTTTGCGCATCGGGCTGGTGGCCGCCCGCGCACTTGCCTGGGACTCGAGAATGCCTGCGGTAGAGACTCAGCGACATGGCTGGTATCCTACCACCATTACCCACCATTCCCCACGCAGTTGTTTGAATTGTCGGTAACTTATTGAAAACAAAGTGGCGGAGAGAGAGGGATTCGAACCCTCGATACAGTTTCCCGTATACACGCTTTCCAAGCGTGCGCCTTCAACCGCTCGGCCATCTCTCCGGTTTGCGGGGAATGCGCGGCTGCTGCTTCCAGGATAGCAGCCGGGTCAAGGCAGCGGCTTGGGGGCTGCGCGGTACAGGTAGTCGCGCACGCGCAGATACCACTCGGCGCCCAGTTGCGGCGGTCCACCTGGGGCCTGGCACCACTTCGCGCGGCCGGTGATTCCGAGCGCCTCCAGGATTTCGACCGGCAACGCGGCCCTTCCGAGGGACCGTGCCAGCGCCATGTCCTGCCGCGCGTTGCGCCGAATTAGCCCGCGGACCGTGAGCGGCCCTTCCTCGCCACCGCGGACAGCCGCGCACACATACGCGCGCAACGGCCCCGCAGCGGTTCGAGCGGCCGGCGCCTCGACGGGCGCCAGCGGTTCGAGCGGGCCTTGAGCCGCGGGGACTACCGGGGCAACGATCCGCAGCTCCATCGGGTAAATGATCCATTGCTCGCCGGCATAAAGCTGCACCTCGAAGCGCGTGCGCCGCACGGGAGCGTCGCCGGCAACCCACAAGTCCAGCCATACGACGGTGACCGTTTGGCCCGGAACCTGGCGCGTGGGATTGAGCACCTGGTGGATCCCGGAGAGCTTGAGCGGTTCCAGCCCATCCGGGATCCAAGTCTCACCGCGCTTCACAAACGTCGGCAGGTAAGCCGTCACACGGACGGCGTCCTCTGGGTTCTGGGCCACGTACAGACTGTACTGGCTGCCACTGGGCATGGTGATGACGGCCTGAAACGTGGCATACGCGTTCCGCGCCAGCGCCGGGGAGAGGATCTCGCGCGGCCGTTCCGCCCGGTCCACCGCCACCACCGCGCCGAACGGGTCGATGCGCTGGAACTCGGAGTACACCCGGAGCGACTGCGCCGAAGCGCCGGCAGCCAGCGCGGCGAGGACAAGAAGGTATCGCGGCACCGTCCCGCCTATTGTAGTTCAGCAGCTAAGTCAGGTCGAACTTCTCTTGCTGGAGCGCGGCGTCGCTGATCACCAGCACGGGACGGTGGAGGACTTCTTCGATCTCTTCGAGGTAGTCGTTGTCGCTGGACTTGAGCAGCTTGGCGACATCCGGGTGGACGCGCAGCGTCACGTCGGAGCCTTCGACGGCGCGCGCGATCTTCTGCGCCTCCTGCAAGATCTCGCCGATCACGGTCTGGACGCTCTTGACGTAGCCGGCGCCCTCGCAATAGGGGCAGGGGGAGCAAAGGGTGCGCTCGAGGCTCTGCTTGACCCGCTTGCGGGTGATCGCCACCAGTCCGAAATCGTTGAACTGGAGGATCTTGTTCGGCGCGCGGTCGCTGCGCATGGCCTCTTCGAGCGCCTGCATGACCTTCTGGCGGTTCTTGCGCTCGTCCATGTCGATGAAATCGACCACGATGATGCCGCCCAGGTCGCGCAGCCGCACCTGGCGCACGATCTCCTTCACCGCTTCGGTGTTGGTCTTCACGATGGTGTCTTCGAGGCGGTTCGACTTGCCGACGAACTTGCCGGTGTTCACGTCGATGGCCACCAGCGCCTCGGTCTGGTTGATGACGATATAGCCGCCGGATTTCAGCCACACTTTCGGACGCAGCGCCTTCTCCATTTCGGCGGTCACGTTGAAGGCGTCGAAAATCGGCGTGTCGCGGGTATACATCTTCACACGGTGAACCGCGGTCGGCTGGAAGCGCTCGACGAACCGCAGGACGCTCTCGTAGATCTCCTCGTTGTCGGTCCAGACGGACTTGAACTGCTCCGCCATCTGGTCGCGCAGGATGCGGCTCACCAGGTCGAGGTCGTGGTGAATCAGCGCGGGCGCCTTACGCGCCTCCGCCTTCTGCCGGACATCCAGCCAGTGGTTGAACAGGAAGCCCATGTCGGCGGCGATTTCCTCTTCGCTCTTGCCCTCTCCGGCGGTGCGGACGATGTAGCCGCCGGGGGCGCCGTCGCGGTGTGCCTGCAAGATGCGCTTCAGGCGCAGACGCTCTTCGTCGGAGACGATCTTGCGGGAGACCCCGAGGTGCTCGACTGTCGGCATGTAGACCACGTAGCGGCCGGGCAGAGCGATGTGGGAGGTGATCCGGGCGCCTTTCTGGCCCAGCGGCTCCTTGGCGATTTGGACGAGGATCTCTTGCCCCTCCTTCAGCAGTTCGGAAATGGAAGGCTGAGGCGGCCGTTCGCGCTCCTGCCGGACCGGCGCGCCGGGTTCGTCCTCGGCCGCGGCTTCGGCGCTCGCCCGGGGCGCCTCGCGGCCCTCGGCCACTTCCGTCTCAGCGAGGCCGTCGCCGCGCATCTTGCGGCGCATGCGGCGGGAAACGCGGTGGGGATAGCGGTAGCCTTGCTCGCGCAGCGTGGCCGTCAGGCTGACCGGCATTCGGGCAGGCTCGACCTCCTCGGCGCCAGCGGGCGTGGACTCCGCCTCCGCCGCCGCGGACTCCGGCTGTGCCGGCTCCGGTTCCGGTTCCGGTTCCGGCTCGGCCTCCTCAGGAATCAACTGATCGGGCAGTTCGGCGATCTGGTCTTCCCCTTCTTCCTCGAGCAGTTCGGGCTCGGGGAGGAAGTCGGAGGCAGGCGGAACCGCCTGCTCCACGAGCGCATCCGACTCCGCCTCAGGCTCGGGCTCTGGCGCGAAATCAACGGCAGACGGAACCGCTTGCTCCACCACCGGCGTGTACTTGGCCAGCGACTCGCCCGGCAGCACCGGAAACTCCTCGGCCCCGGCTGCCTCGGGCGCAGGCGCCGGCGGCGGGACCGGTTCCGGCGGTTCCCCGGCGGGGTGCCCGGCGGGAGCGGCGCTCTCGGCCGCGTACTTGGATTCGGGGAAGCCGCGACCGCGCGGACGGCGGCGGCGCGAGCGGCGACCCCGGCGGCCGAGGCTCTCGTCTTCCTCCGGGCGGTCGAACGGCCGAGCGGACGCGGACGCCGCCGAGGGCGGTTCAGCCGGCGGCGGAGGGGCAGCGCGCTCCATCACGCCGGCGGGCGCACCCTTCTCGGCGCGCAGGACCTTCTCTTCCGCCGCCCCAGCGATCTTGTCGTACTCCTCGTTATCCTCGAAGAAGTCCGAGACATAGAGGAATGCGTCGCGATCCAGCCCGATATCGACGAAGGCGGACTGCATGCCCGGCAACACCCGGGTCACGCGGCCTTTGTGAATGCTCCCGGCCAGGGAGTACTCGTTGGCCCGTTGAAAGAAGATTTCGACCAGTTGATCGTCTTCGAGGATCGCCACCTTGGTTTCGTGGCGGTTTGCAGAAATAATCAGCTCTTTTCCCATGAGTCACTCCGCTCATCGCGCAACGAGCGCGGCTCCTCAGAGAAGAGAGGCGTGGCGCAGTAAAAATCTTGTTGGGCTCCGGCGGCGGAGTCAATGGCCTCGGACGCCACCTGGAAGCCGCGGAGAGCCGCTCAGCGGAACAAGCCATGCTTGCGCCGCCCAGGGAGTCTCCGAACCGATCATCAAATCAAACTCGCGCTCAACCTCGATCTCTTTGGCGAACCGGCTCGCGCCTCTCTTAACTGACAAATCGCCCTAGCCTGACACTGTTCACCAGGCCGAGCATCATGAAGAACGACAGGATGCTGGAGCCACCGTAGCTCATCAGCGGCAAGGGAATGCCGGTGACCGGCATGCTGCCCACGACCATCCCGATGTTCACCAGAATGTGAAACAGCAGCAGCGCGCCGACCCCCATACAGATGTACATGCCGGATCGATCCGGGGCCATCTGCGCGTTCTGCACAATCTGCATCAACAACACGAAATAGAAACCCAACATCCACGCGACTCCGAAGAAGCCGTGCTCTTCGGCGAACGCCGAGAAGATGAAGTCGGTGTGGGGGACCGGGAGGAACCGGAGTTGCGTCTGCGTGCCTTTGGTGACTCCTCTGCCCCACATTTGTCCGGCGCCCACCGCAATCTTGGACTGGATCACCTGGTAACCCGAACCCTGCGGATCCTGCTTCGGGTCCAGAAACGCCACCAGGCGAGCTTTCTGGAAATCCTTCAGGCCGTAACGCCAGCCGAGTGGCACAACCAACAGGAGAACGATGCCGATCACCGCGGCGTATTGCCAACGCAACCCGGCCAGCAAGATGCCAATCGCCAGGATCGGCAGGTAGGTCAGAGCGGTCCCCAAGTCCGGCTGCCTCATTACCAGCGCCATGGGTACAGCGACTAAGCCTCCCAATTTCAATAGATCACGGCCTTCCGCCCGGTCCGTCTTCAGTTCCGTCAAATACCGGGCTACTAGCAATATTATCACCGTCTTGACAAACTCCGAGACTTGCACGTGAAAGCTTCCGTACCCGATCCAGCGCCGGCCACCGAACCTGGTGGTGCCGATGACCAGCACCACGGCGAGGCTGGCAATCGACAGAAAGTACAGGACGAACGCCCGGCCGAGCAAGGTGTGGTAGTCGATTTGGGCCATGAGCCACATGACCAGCAGACCGGCCAGAACCCAGAGAGCCTGCTTCCACCAGGCATCGTCGTACTTCGTATCGCGAGTGGCGCTGTAGACTTGCAGGACCCCCATCGCGCAGATGATCAGAGTGCAGATAAGCAGCGGCCAGTCAAGATCGCGAATCGAGCGGTAGCGCGCCATAGGCCTTCAGGGCTGAGAGGGGGCCTGTGGAGCCGAGGGCCCGAACTGCGGCTGCGCCTGCTTCATCTGCGCCACGAACCGGTCCCGGGTCTGTCGCGCCTTCTTGTCGAAATACGCCTTGATGACGTCGCGCGCGATCGGGGCCGCGAACTGGCCATGCACCCCACCCTCCCAGAGCACCGCCACAGCGATCTCGGGCGACTCGCACGGCGCAAAGCCCACAAACCAGGCGTTGTCCTTGATCTTGGACACGAGGCCCGCCTTGACGGCCTCATTGGAAACCCGCTGCGCGGACCCCGTCTTACCGCAGACGCTCACCTCTGGCAGCCGCGCCCGTCCTCCGGTGCCTCCTTGGTTGACCACCCCATACATCCCGTAGACCACCTTCTGCGCGTTGGCCGGGTCGATCTTGCCGACGCGGGGCTTTTCCATCCGGTCGGGATCCCTCACCAGATGCGGCGGGTACCACACGCCGCCCATCGCCAGTCCCCCGATCGCGTACGCAAGTTGCACTGGCGTCACCGTCACGGGCCCCTGTCCGATGGCCACCGAAATCGTCTCCCCGGCGTACCATTTCTGCCGGTAGTTCCGCATCTTCCATTCTGAAGAGGGCACCACGCCCTGCATCTCGTTCGGCAGATCGATGCCCGTCTTGTGCCCGAAACCCGCCATGTCGGCGTACTTGGCGATGTTGTCGATGCCCGTGCGGCTGCCGACGTTGTAAAAGAACACGTCGCAGGACTGGGTGATGCCTTTGTGCAGCTCCACCGTTCCGTGGCCCCCTTTCAAATGGCACTTGAAGTAGCGCCCGTAGAACGATGCGCCTCCCGCACAGTGGACCTTGAAGTTCTCGTCGATGGCGCCGCTCTCCAGCCCGGCCAGCGCCACGAACGGCTTGAAGGTCGACCCCGGCGCGAACTGCGCCTGGATGGCCCGGTCCAGCAGGGGGTTTTCGGGGTTGTTCCGCAGCTCGTTCCAATCCGCGGCGCGAATCCGGCCGGCGAACTTGTTGGGGTCGTAAGCCGGGGTGGAGACCATGGCCAGCACTTCTCCGTTGCGCGGGTCGAGCGCGACCACGGCGCCGGTCCGATTCTCCATCGCCAGCTCGGCCACCACCTGCAGGTCCAGGTCCAGCGTCAATTGCAGGTTCTTCCCCGGAATCGCCTCTTTGATCCCCAGGGCTTGCCGGACCGTGCCGTGGTTATCGACCACCACCTGTTTCTGGCCATCCACGCCCATCAACTGGTCATTGTATTCGCGCTCCAAGCCCGCTTTGCCGATCACCGCGCCCTGGTCGTACTTGATGAATTCCGGCAAGTTCAGCTCCGCTTCGCTGATCTCGCCGACGTACCCGATGACGTGGGCCGCCAGGCCGTTCTGGGGATAGAGCCGCCGCTGGGCCCGGATCAACTCCAACTCGGGGAAGGTCTCCGGGTCGCGGTGCGCCTCGACGAAGGCCACCTCGCCCAGCGTGAGCTCGTTCTTGATGAAGATCGTCTCGTACTTTGGCCGTGTGCGGAATCGCGCCACTCGCGCCTCGAGTTGGTCGGGATCCAGGCCCAACCCCGTGGCGATCGGGCGAATGTGTTCGGGTCTCAGGTGGTCGCGCGCCAGCATCAGGCTATAGGAGGAGCGGTTGTCCACGATCACCCTCCCGTCGCGGTCCAGGATCTTGCCTCGCGGCGCCAGCAGCGGGACGAACTTGATGCGGTTGCGGTCCGCCGCCTCCTTGTAGATCTCCGGGTCGCGAACTTGCAGCCTCCAGAACCCGGCGATCAGGAACAGAAAAACCCCCACCGCGAAGTACTGGAAGAATGCGATCTTGCCCGAGGCGAACTTGGTGTCGTCGCGCAACACCGGCGTGGAGGAGATGCGCTCTTCGTTGTGATCGGACGGTGTGAGACTCACGGACTTCGAGGCTTAAGCCCTCTCCTTCAGTTTATCCAAAAAGTGGAAAAGGGAGATGCCCACTGCGGCGTTCAACAGCCCCACGAAGAACATCTGCTGGACGTCGAAGGGAACCTGCTGGCCGAGCAGAGCGCGCGCCAGGACCCAGTACAGGAACTGGTGGAAGCAATAAAAGAAAAGTCCCAGCAGAAACCGGATCAACACGTGATCGACATCGAACCGCATGCCCACCGAAGCGGCGAAGTAGCCCACCAGCGTCTTGACGATGCCGAACATCCCCAGGGGCTGATGAGACAGCGAATCCTGCACCAGTCCGATGCCCGCGCCGATGAATGTTCCGCCGATCTGGTCGCGCCGCATCAGAGCGAAGTACACGGTCACCAGCAACGGCATCTCCAGGAACTGGAAGAACTGGAAGAACAACGGGACATAAACCTGGAACAGGATGGCGGCCAGCGGGACGGCGATGAGTCCCCAGCGGCGGAAGCGCGCTACCCCGGTTTCGCGCGCGCTGGTGATGAGCCGAAGGTCGGTCGAGTCTCTCATGGCTGGGGGGCCGGCGGCGGGGCGGGCTTGGGCTGCTCGGAGGGGGATGCTGGGGGCGGCGCTGGCTTGGCGGCCTTGGCCGCGGCATCCTCCGGCTTCAGGTTGAAATCCGGGGGCTTCGAGCCCGGCAGTCCTTCGCCGAACTTGTGCCCCTGCGCCTCACCGATGCTCTTGTAGCGCTCGCGCAGCCGATCCGCCTCCGTCCCGGTGTTCGGCTTGACGCCGGGAGGCGCCGGCGCCTCGTCTGGCTGCTCCGCCGGCGCCGGGGGAGGCTGCAAGTGCATCCCCGGGGCCGCCACGGGCTGTTCCGGAATCGGCTGGTGGACTCCCTCGAGCACCACCAGCACCTCCTCCAGCCCGCTCTGTAGCCCGCTGGGCGTCAGGAAGACCTTCTTGAACGGGTTGTCCGGCCGGGCCACCGTAACCGTACCCACCGGCAGGCCCTTCGGAAACACGCCGTCGTCGCCGGAGGTGAAGAACCGCTCCCCTGGATCGACCTGCTCCTCGTTCTGGATGTAGCCGACCTCGCAGGTGCTGTAGCCCAGTCCGCGCACCGTCCCGTGGACGCGGTGCTTCTGCGAAATCACGCCCGCCGCGAAGTTGGGGTCGGTAATCAGCAAGACCTGCGACGCGGTCGGGTACGCGGCGGTGACCTTGCCCACGATGCCGTCCGGGGTGATCACCGCCATGCCGGGCAACACCCCCCCGTGCGATCCCCGGTCGATGAACACCACGCGCGAGTTCGCCCCGGTGCCGGTGCCGATCACCCGCGCGGCCACCGTCCGCGAGGGGCTGCGCGACTGGAAGGCGCTCAGGGCTTTGACCCGGTCGGCGGTCTCCAGCTCCGATTTCAGGTACTGGTTCTCGACCTTCAACCGGCCCAGCTCTTTCTGAAGATCCCGGTTCTCGTCGCGCAGGTTGTGAAGGAAGAAGTAATTCTCCACCACTCGGACCGTCCCGCTGCGCACGCTCTCAATCACTCGGGCGAGCGGCGTCACCGCGGTGACGGCCCACACCCGGATGAGCCGCACGTCCTGGTTGCTCTTGACCTGGTAAGCCAGCAGGATCAACTGTGCGAAGATGACCAGCAACAGCACCGTGACGTTGCGGTATCGGTTGAACAGCGAGTCCATGCGACTCCGGCCTTCCGGCTAGCGCCGCCACCGGCCCCACCTCGGGCCGGGAACAGGCGGCATCGGGCTTCCGACTCCTATTCTAGGGAGATTTTGCGCAGGAGTTTGAAATCCGTCAGCATTTTTCCGGTGCCCAGCACCACCGAAGCCAGCGGGTCCTCGGCGATGGAGACTGGCAGCCCGGTTTCTTCGCGAATCCGCCGGTCGAGATTCTTCAGCAGCGCGCCCCCGCCGGTGAGGACGATGCCGCGGTCGCTGATATCGGCGCTGAGCTCGGGGGGAGTGCGCTCCAAGGCCACTCGGATGGCATTCATGATGGTGGCCACGCATTCCGAGAGGGCCTCCCGGATCTCACTGTCGTCGATGGTGATGGTCTTGGGCACGCCCTCGATCAGGTTCCGCCCCTTGATCTCCATGGTCAGCGGCCGGTCCAACGGGTACGCGGAGCCGATCTGCATCTTGACCTGCTCGGCGCTGCGCTCTCCGATCAGCAGGTTGTACTTGCGCTTGAGGTACTGCATGATGGCGTCGTCCATCTCGTTGCCCGCCACCCGGACCGAACGGGAATAGACGATGCCCGACAGCGAGATGACCGCCACGTCGGTGGTGCCGCCGCCGATGTCCACGATCATGTTGCCGCAAGGTTCGGTGATCGGCAGGCCCGCGCCGATGGCCGCCACCATGGCCTGTTCCACCAGGTGCACCTCGCTGGCCTTGGCACGGTAGGCCGAATCCACTACCGCGCGCTTCTCCACCTGCGTGATCTCGCAGGGCACTCCGATGACGATGCGCGGATGGACCAGCATCTTCCGCCCGTGCGCCTTCTGAATGAAGTAGTTCAGCATGCGCTCGGTGACCTTGAAATCGGCGATGACACCGTCTTTCATGGGCCGGATCGCCACGATGTTGCCGGGAGTGCGACCGAGCATCTCCTTGGCCTCTTTCCCGACGGCTTCCACTTCCCCGGTGTTCTTGTTGATGGCGACGATCGAGGGTTCGTTCACCACGATCCCTTTGCCCTTGGCGTAGACCAGGGTATTGGCGGTCCCCAGGTCGATGGCCAGGTCCGAAGAGAACAAACTAAACAGGGAACGAACGTTCATTCTGAGTCTTCCATTCCTCCGTCCGCATGCTGGCGGCTGTCATTTTCAACAAAACAGCAGCGTCCCGGAGTACGACTGGAAAGGGATGGTACCGATCCTCTCAGAGGGTATCACAGCCGGCCCCCGGCGGCAAACCAAGGAAGTCAACCAAGGAAGTCACCAGGGGAAGACAACGGCCGTCAACACTGCGCCGCACCCAACGCCAGCGCTTCTCGTGCGGCGTCCGGCATGTGGTGCAAGCGAACAACGTCACTGGGCGGCGTATTGAACCGCGGCGGTCCGCAGGACCTCGTCGCGAAAGTACCGGCTGAGCTCACTGGGAGTCCGAAGGTCGACGCTACGGCCGCCGAACACCGAGGAGAGTTCCCGCGCCAACGCCACCATGCGAAGGTAGCCCACCCGGCGGCCCGGTTCGAACTCGACCAGCACGTCGACGTCGCTCGATGCGGGAAAGCCGCCGGTCAACACCGATCCAAACTGAGCGGGTCTTCGGATGCCGTTGCGGCGGCAGAACTCGGCCACTGCGCCACGCGCGGCCTCGAGGTTGCCGACCGCCATCCTGACCCCATCATGCCGCACGTCGCGCTCTTGGTGTTCCGTTTCTCGCGAGGGTGGCGCGTGGTGCTCCGTCTGGGGCGACGGCCGACCCCGGCCGCCCGAGTGGACCTCGTTCAGGCTGACCACTGGATTGTCCGGATTCACAAGATACCGCCGTATCTCGTCCCTCCTCGATTCACCGCGCTTTCATCTGCGAGATGATCGGAGAATCGGACTGAAACTCGCGGCACTTGCTGTAGCTGATTTCCTGTTCGATACGCAGCACTTTCAGCAGCCCCAGACGGGCCGAGACGAATGCCCGCACGTGACGCGGTAGCCAGACTTCGTCATTCACGCGGGTCAGCTCAAAGGACGCGCGCGAGCCCTTGGCCACTCGAACCAGGAACAGCCCCACCGAGATGGTGTCGGCAACTTCCACCTCCGCTTTCACCAAGTGGTAATCCTGCCTGTCCACCCAAAGCTTGCCCTGGAGGTGGGCAAGCACCTTCGCCGTGCGCGACCGGGGCTGGTATCCCTGGCGCGGTGTGGCTTCGATCACGTACACACTGTGGCCGTCCCACACCTGTTCCGCGGCCAGCCGGAAGTCGAAAGCTTCCGGCAGTTCGCGCCAGGCTTCGCGCTGCCACTCCGGACGCCTGTCATACTCGGCCTGGCGTTGCGCCCGCTGCGCTGCGGTCTCTTCCCGGCGCTCGGCGATGCTCCTGGCAAGCTTCTCCTTTTCCTTCTTCTGCTCACCGGGCGGCAACGGGCGGTCGTCGCGTGCCACCAGCCGCCGGTAGGGGGAGCCGTCCAGCAGCATGACCTCGCGGATACTGACCTCCTGGGATTTCACCCGGCCCTGGGAGTCCAGGTATCGCAAATTCACCCGTTCCGAGAAAGTGTAGTTCCGGGCCACCTTCCAGTTCCGCTCGTCGGCTGCGACGGCGCGACGGATGACCGCGCGCGCGTCCGCTTGGCCCAGCACGGCTGTCGCCGAAGCCAGGATCAGCAGCAGCGCGTGTGTCTGGAGCGGGATTTCCATTTCAGTCTTGGTTTTCCTTTCGCGCCGCCCCATTCGGGCTGCGGTGCGCCGCTACTACCGTTCATTTCAACTTTCTACAGGTTTGTGATCCTCCCCTCTAAGGTGCAATCCTGTGGCCACAACTTTGCAGTTCCTCCACGACCCCTACTTCGTTCGGTGGCAAAGGCAAACTCCCCGACTCCTACGGGACCGGCAACGAGCTGTTTTGCGTGATGGCAGTGTTGCCAAGTGGCCCGGCCTCGGGCGCCCTCAACGTTGCCGGTCGCGTTGGGACCCCACGGTCTTCGTGTACACCTTACTGAACTCAGCGCCCCAAAAGAATAGCTGCGCCGAGTAGTATACCCATAGCAGCACGACAATCGGCGAGCCGACAGCACTATACGTCGACCCGAAGCTGGTATTCGCGAAGTACAGCCCCATCAACTGCTTCCCAATCATAAACAGCAATGAGGCGATCATGGCTCCGAGGGCGACGTCGCTCCACTTCAATTGAACGTCCGGAACGGTTTTGTAGAGGGCTGCAAACAGCACCGCTATTACCAGATATGAAATCATGAACGTGGCAGCCCGTGGCACGGAGATCCTCATTGCTGCGATCCAGGCGTTCAACACCAGAGAGACCAGCAGCAGGAAACCTGCGCCCACCACCGTCGCGAACGAATAGAAGCGATCCCGGATGAGACGAATGACAGTGGCGGCATTGTTTCGGTCGGGGGGGAGCGAAACATTCCAGATTGTGTTCATCGCGTCGTGCAACTCTACGAACATGGAAGAGGCGCCAAATGCCAAGGTCGCCAGGCTGAGCAAAGTCGCAATCACGCCTGTCCGGGGCTGGTAGGCGCCTCTGATGAGTTCCTGAATTGTGCGTGCCATGTCAGGCCCGGCCACGCCTTGGATTTCCGACGCGAGCCGGCCTTGGGCGGCCGCCTGCCCATAAACAGCAGCGGCCACAGCGACGGCTATAACAATAACGGGCGCCAGCGACAGCAGGGTATAGAATGCGACCGAGGCGCCGAGGCGCGGTGCGTTGTCGTTGACCCATTCGCTCGACGCCTGCCTGAACACTCGCGGCAACGCCTTGAGCAGAAGCCCCGAGGATCTGCTGCTGTGTCTAGAGGCGTTTGGACCCGGTGGTTTTACCTCTCCGCCCATCGCAGACTCCAGTCAGGTCGAGACCCGTGATGGCATCGAGCGCGGCGGAAGACCGGATCAGGACCGCACCAAGGCAAGCTATTCATGAGCCGGGAGTTGTCGCCTTCGCCTCTTCGCGCAGTGCGGCGATCCGGTTCTGCAGCGTCCGCAGGCTAATTCCCAACATCCCGGCGGCGCGTTTGCGATCGCCGCGCACGTGCTCGAGGGTGAGTTTGATGGAAGCCTCGTCGGTTCTCATGAGTGGCTGGCCAGGCTGGAGCATTTCTTGTAGCGAATGGCGCGTTCCAGAAGAGTCTTGAAGGCGCGCGGTTCCACCGGCTTCTCCAGGAACCAGAATGCCTTGAGGTCGTGAGCCGCGGACAGCGCCCTTTCCATGCTGCCGAAGCCGGTGAGCGCGATCGCCGGAGTGAGGTCGCCGCGTTCCAGCGCTTCCTGCCCGTCGGAGGCGACCTGCGTGTCAAAGTCACACTCGGAAAGCATGGCAGCCAAGGCGTTACGCCGACGCTCGTCATCGTCGACGATGAGGATCCGGCCCGTAACCGCAGGCAGTCGGGGCATCGCGTCCTATTCTAGCAAGCCGCCTCGGAACGGGCTCAGTGATCCGAACCGCGCCCGTTTTCGTGCTGAACGAAGTTGAGGATGTCGAAGCGCCAGCCTGCCACCGGCCTGGCGAGGCCTGGCCAGTCCGAACTTGCTAAGTAACGATCCTGCGTCCCTGAATCAGGCGGATTACCAGTATCACCAGACCAATGACCAACAGGACGTGAATCAGCCCGCCGGCGGTATAGGAGCTGGCCATTCCCAACGCCCACATCACCAGCAGGATTACACAGATTGTCCAAAGCATCTTATTGCTCCTTCGCGACGCATGAGTGCAAGCGCGGGTCCAAAGCGGCGAGTTGCGCTACCTGGGGACTGCGGGCCAACCGGCACACTGCCGGACCGGGGAGTTCCACTGGCGCAAGGTGCAGAATCTGCACTGACCCGGCAGTTGCTGCAGGTCAAACTTCCGGCAGCAGCGAGCTGTCTACCGGCACAAGCCATGCAATCAAGCCCGAAGTCGCCCAATAGCCCTGCGCGGGGGGGTGTCAAGCCCAGACAGCATGTAGAATTCAAGGGAGAGGCTGCGCATGAGCAAACCAAACAAGACGCTGGACCGCTTCTGGGATATGCCCCTGCGGGACCTGCTTGGCCTGCTCGAAGCAACTCCAGCCGGGCTGACTTCCGCCGAGGCGAAACAGCGGCTGCGTCTCCATGGCCCGAACAGCCTGGTAGGGGAGTCTCGCTTCGCTGCTCTGATTGGTATTCTGCGCTTTTTTGCCAATCCTCTCGTCCTCATTCTTCTGGCGGCCAGCGCCATCTCGATCGTGCTGCACGATGCGGCCGGCGGCTCGATCATCATCGCCATAGTCCTGCTCAGCGTGATGGTGAACTTCTACGTGGAGTTTCAGGCCAGGCATGCGGTGGAGGACATTCGGAAGCAGGTTGCGAGAACCGCCGCGGCCGTGCGTGACGGACACGAACTGGAGTTGCCGATCGCAGAGCTGGTCCCCGGGGATGTCGTGCGGCTCAATGCCGGGGACCTGGCGCCAGCCGATGCCCGTTTATTGGACGCCAAGGACCTGCACGTGCGCGAGTCCGCGCTCACGGGGGAGTCTTTGCCCGTCGACAAGGCGGCGGATGATCTTCCCAAGGGGCAACACGGAATTGCCGACGCCAGCAACAGCGTTTTCCTGGGGACTGCTGTTCAAACGGGAATCGGCACCGCAGTCATCGTTCGCACAGGCAAAGACACCGCCTTCGGCGAGATTGCCCAACGGCTGGCCATGCGGCCGCCGGAGACCGAATTCGGCCGTGGAATACGCCACTTCGGGTTGATGATCACGCGAGTGATCATGCTGCTGGTGCTCTTCGTCCTGCTGGTGAACATCGTCTTGCATCGTCCGCTGCTGGAATCGTTTTTGTTCTCGATCGCGCTGGCCGTCGGGATGACGCCGGAGATGATGCCGATGATCATCACCATCACGCTGGCGCAGGGCGCGCGGCGGATGGCGAGAAAGAAAGTGCTGGTCAAGCAGCTTACGGCGATCGAGGACTTCGGCAGCGTGGAGATTCTCTGCAGCGATAAAACCGGGACCCTGACCGAAGGCGAGATCGTGCTGGACCGGCACGTGGACGTTCAGGGGCAGGACGACGAAAACGTCCTTCGGCTTGTCTATCTGAACAGTTACTTTCAAGCCGGCATCCGGAGCCCGCTGGACGACGCCATCTTGAAGCATGAGCACCCTGCCATTGCGGAGTATGAGAAGGTGGACGAGATTCCCTTCGACTTCAGCCGCAAGCGCCTCTCCGTGGTGGTGCGTCGTGGCGGCGAGGACCTCCTCATTACCAAGGGCGAGGCGGAAAGCGTGTTTGCCATTTGCGGGACCGTCCTCATTGACGGGGCTCCCCAGCCGTTCGACGAAAGCCGGCGAGCCCAGGCGGCGGAGACCTTCCAGAAGTTGAGTGCCGACGGGTACCGCGTTCTTGGAGTCGCACACCGGAAGGTGGAGCAGCAGGATGCTTATGCGCTCGCGGCCGAGCAGGAGATGACGCTGGCCGGGTTTGCGGCATTCCTTGACCCGCCTAAGGAGGGGATTGTTGCGGTTCTCGAAGCGCTGAACAAGAACGGTGTTTCTGTGGTCATTATGACCGGCGACAATCAGTACGTGACGCAGAAGGTAGCCCACGATGTCGGGCTGGCTACCGACCGCATTGTCACCGGCGACCAGGTGGACACGATAGACGATGCCGCCCTGGCTTACCAGGCGGAGCACGGCGCCATCTTCGCCCGTGTGTCTCCGGAACAGAAGAACCGGGTAATCCTCGGTCTGAAGGCACGCGGGCACGTCGTCGGGTACATCGGTGACGGCATCAACGATGCTCCGTCACTGCACACCGCGGACGTCGGCATTTCGGTAATGAATGGCGTGGATGTGGCCAAAGATGCCGCGAAAATCATCCTGCTGGAGAAGGACCTGGCGGTCCTGAACGAGGGGGTAATCGAGGGACGGCGGTGCTTCGCCAACATCATGAAGTACATCGTCATGAGCACCAGTTCCAACTTCGGCAATATGTTCAGCATGGCCGCGGCGTCGCTTTTCCTGCCATTCCTGCCCATGTTGCCGACTCAAATCCTGCTGAACAACTTTCTGTACGACACCTCACAGGTCGCCGTCCCCGGCGATAATGTCGATCCGGCCCTGCTGCACAAGCCCAAACGGTGGCAGATCGGGTTCATTCGCCAGTTCATGACGATCATAGGCCCCATCAGCTCCATCTACGATTTCCTCACCTTCGGAGTCCTCCTCTGGTTGTTCCACGCTGCCGCCAACGCGCCGCTGTTCCGGACCGGATGGTTTGTGGAATCCCTCGCCACGCAGACGCTGGTGGTGTTTGTGATCCGGACGGCGGGTAACCCGTTCAAGAGCCGTCCGAGCGGGCGGTTGCTGATAGGGGTTGTTGCCGTCTCCGTTGCCGGCGCCGCACTGCCGTACACGCGCCTCGGCGTCGTGCTTGGGTTTACCCCATTACCGCTGTCGTTGCTGGGTGCGATTTCGCTACTTGCCCTGACATACCTGATTTTGGTGCAAGCCGTCAAGACCTGGTTCTATCGCCGGCATGCGTTGCTTTGACACGCAGGACCGGGCGCCCGCAGTACGGGCAGGCCGCCTGGCCTGCCGCTGGCGCGCTCGCCGCCGGCTACTTCATGTTGTAACTGAAGGTGAACTGCAAACGCACCTGGCTCCCCTTGAAATCGTTGGGCAAGGGCGGGAAGGGAGTGGAAGAATCGATGCCCGCCACGGCGGCCAGATCGAGCGCCCGGGTTCCGGAGGTCGATGCGATCACCAGCTTGGGAACGCTGCCGTCCCGCGCGATGGCGAACTGAATCTGAACCCGGCCGACGCGCCCCAGCCGGGCGCTTTCCGGGTAGACCGCCAGCCAGTTGCGCTTGACGGCGGCCAGAATCCGGATGAGGTAGGGTTTGAAATCCACTCCCATCGGGTCGCCGAGCAGCTCGAGGGCGCTGGCGGTCCGGCCGGGCGCCGGCGGCACATTCAGCCCCGGCCCGATGCCGCCCGGGCCCTGCAAGTCGAGGTCCCCTACCGCGATCCCGGCGCCCCCGGAGTGGATCGCGCTGCGGGCAGCCTCGGTGACGGAGTCGGCGGGAGGTGCGATCCCCCTCGAGGGCGCCAGGCCGCCGGGCCTAGTGGGCGGGCGGCTCGGAGCGCCGGGCGTCTCAAACGCCAGCTTGGGCCTCTCCTCGGCCTGGATCCGCGGCGGAGGCGGCGGAGGCGCGGTGAGACTCGATCCGAGCGGGGGCGTCTGCGTATTGGGGAGCGCCCGAGTTTCCACTTTGGGCGGCTCGGGCAGCGAAGGGACACGGGCCGGTGTTCGTGCCATGGCTGGCGGGCCGGGCGGCACCAGAACGCGCGGGCGGGCCAGCAGGCTCTCCAGCGTGAACTCGCGGCCCACCCTGCCCTGGTTGGGCGTTTTCTGTGTCAGTTCCCTGGGCGGAGCCACCAGCGGAGTCACGGTTCGCTCCCGCACGGCGCCCTCCGGCGGCTCCAGGATACTTCGGGGCGCCAGGGTCAGGGCGACCAGGGCGACCGCGTGCAGCAGCAACGAGAAGATCCACGCGGAGGCTCGCCGCCGCTGGGCCGGCCACTCCAGGAGCAGTCGCGGCTCACTGTAAGCAGTTGTTGGGCGGACCAGGGCTTCCATTCACGACTTCCAAGCGGCCACGGAGTCCCCCACCCGGCGGGAGTGTTCTTCGATCTTGTCAAGAATGGCCAAAGCCGTCTCCAGGGCCTGGTAGGCGTCTTCCCCGCTCACCACCGGCCTGCGGCGCGTCTCGACCGTATCGAAGAACGACTCCAGCTCCAGCCGCAGCGGTTCGGCTTTCTCCACCGGCAGCAGCCGGAATCCGATCTGGCGGTTGCCCCCCACCTCGGACACGGCACACTCCTGGCGCGCGTAATCCACCGAAACATATTGACGCGGCTGGAAGAGGCGCAGTTTCCGGACCCGCTCGGTGGAGACGCGGCTGGCGGTCAGGTTGGCCACACACCCGCTGGGAAACGCCAGGCGCACGTTGGCGATGTCCACCTTGCGGGAGAGGACCGAGATGCCCGCGCCGCGCACCTCCTCGGGCTTCTGCCCGACCAGGCTCAGCACAATGTCTAGGTCGTGGATCATCAGGTCGAGCACCACGTCGATGTCCAGGCTGCGCGGGGTGAACACGCTCATGCGGTGGACTTCGAAGAACAGCGGCAGCCCGGCGATGGACCGCAGCGCGGCCACCGCGGGGTTGAAGCGCTCCAGGTGGCCCACCTGGAGCACGCGCGAGCTCGCCCGCGCGGCCTCGATCAACTGGCGAGCCGAGGCCAGGTCCGGTGCGATGGGCTTTTCCACCAGCACATCCAGACCTGCTTCCAGCAGCGCGCAGCCCACCGCGCAATGCGCAACCGTCGGAACCGCGACGACCGCAGCGTCCGCCCGGCCCGGCAACTCCGCCAGATCGAGCGCCGGGCACTCGAACTGCGCGGCGGCATCCGCCGCCCGCGCCCGGTCGGTGTCGACCACCGCCACCAACCCGGCGCGCCCGGACTGGCGGATCACCCGCATATGGTTCCGCCCGAACTCCCCCGCTCCCACCACCGCCACACGGATTGCCGACAAGCTCGCCTCCTCTCGCAGACCGCTTGCTGACGCGCGCGGTTCGGTGCTGCTCCGCGCCCCCCCGGCACCGAACCGCGACCGTAAGGGAGCGGTCCGCCCGCCCCTACTGATATAACACGCCGTTCCTTCTATAATGGGATCGTCAGGGAAGGAGCGATTCACTATGACCATCCGCCCGCTTCACGATCGTGTACTTGTGAAACGCACTGAGGAGTCGGAAACCAGGATCGGCGGCATCATTATCCCCGATACCGCCAAGGAGAAGCCCCAACGGGGCGAGGTGATAGCTGTCGGCAACGGCAAGATGCTCGAGGACGGCGAGCGCGCGCCGGTGGATGTCAAGGCCGGCGACCGCATCCTGTTCGGGAAGTACTCCGGGTCGGATATCAAGACCGGCGGGGAGGAGTACCTCATCGTCCGCGAGGACGAGATCCTGGGCGTGTTCACCCAGTGAACGAAGGCCCGCTAATTCAGCACCCCTGTGTGTTAATCTAGGAATGCATTTTCCCGGAAGGATTCTCTTGACATGCTTCGAAATACCTCTACGCGCGTATTCATGATGGCCGCTGGCGCGGCCCTTTTCGCCGGTGTCGCGGCGGCACAGATCAAGGTCGCCATCGTCGACTCACGGCAGGCGGTGTTGAGCACAGCCGAGATCAAGAAGGCTTCCGCGGATCTCGAAGCCAAGTACAAACCGCGGCAGGCCGAGATGGACAGACTCCGCAGGGAGCTCGACGAGATCCAGCAGAAGCTTCAGGCCGGCGCCGACAAGCTCACGCCGCAGGCCACCTCCGAGCTGACCGCACAGGGGCAGCGCAGGCAGCGCGATTTGCAGCGCCTTACCCAGGACCTTCAGGAAGAGGTTGAGGCCGAGCGCCAGGACGTCCTCTCCCGGACCAGCCAGCGCATGCTGGGCGTGGTGAGGAAGCTTGCCGAAGAGCGCGGCATGGACGTGGTGGTGGATGCCTCCACCGCGCTGTATTTCAAGCCCGCTCTGGATCTGACCAAGGACGCGGTCGCGGAGTTCGACAAAGCCTACCCGATCAAGTAGGGCGGCTAGGACGGCGAGCACATGGCCGGCTACCTCGAAGAGTACGGGGTCGCGGACGCACGGCGCACGAAAGTCATCTGGTGGCTGGTGATTTCGGCCGTGGCGCTGGGCATTGCGGCCCTGGTCCTGTACTTTACCTTTCGCACCTGGCCGGCCAAGCGCCAGGTCCAGAGGCTTCTCGACGACCTCCGCCGGCGGGATTACCAGGCCGCCTACCGGGACTGGGGCTGCCCCCAGTCCTGTCCCGACTACCCGCTCAAAAGGTTCATGGAGGATTGGGGGCCGCAGGGCAGCTTCTCCGATCCGTCCGCGACAGCGGTCAGGAAGGCTCGCTACTGCAACGGCGACGTGATCGTCACAGTGACGCCCGGAAAAGGCAAAGACGCATACCTGTGGTATGACCGGAGCACCGGCACGCTCGGGTTCGCCCCCTGGGAGGATCTCTGCGACCCGCATATCCCCGCGCCCGCCCCGCCGCCATAGCCTCTGCGAATTGTGCTACCGTGATTAATCGCGAGGAATCGTATCTTCTACAGGAGTAGTCCATATGGAAGCGCTCGGATTGATTGAGACGAAGGGCCTGGTCGGCGCCATCGAAGCCGCCGACGCCATGGTGAAAGCCGCCAACGTGATTCTGGTGGGGAAGGAATACATTGGCGCCGGTTACGTGACCGTAACGGTACGGGGTGACGTGGGCGCCGTGAAGGCCGCCACGGATGCCGGAGCCGCCGCCGCCCGCCGGGTCGGGGAGCTGGTTTCGGTGCATGTGATTCCGCGCCCGCACGAAGAGATCGAGAAGATCCTGCCGGGATTCAAGAAGAACGCCTGAAGCCGGCAGCTCTGCTCTAGGCAGGTCTGGGTTTTCCCATGCCCCACGATCAAGATCTCGTTCCCTTGCAAGAAGTTCGCGCCAAGGTCGAGAAAGCGTACGCGGCTTTTCAAAAGTATCGCCTCTATAACCAGCAGCAGGTGGACGCTATCGTCGAGGCCATGGCCGCGGCCGGGCGCGCCAACTCCAAGCGGCTGGCGGAGATGGCGGTCGAGGAGACCAGGTACGGTAACGTCCAGGACAAGATCGTCAAGAACCTGCTGAACTCGGACCTGTTGCCGCGTTACATCCGGAGCATGAAGACAGTCGGCGTGCTGCGCGAGCTGCCGGACCAGAAGGTCGTTGAAATCGGGGTGCCCGTGGGCGTGGTCGCCGCCCTGCTGCCCACCACCAACCCGACTTCGACGGTTTTCTTCAAGGCGATCATCTCGCTCAAAGCCGGCAACGCCGTGGTCATCAGCCCGCACCCGCGGGCGGCCAGGTGCACCAAGGCGGCCTCGGACGTGATGTACCAGGCCGCCATCCAGGCAGGAGCGCCGGAAGACATCATCCAGTGCATCACCGCGCCGACGATGGAATCTACGCACGCGCTGATGAAGCATGAGCGCATTGCGGTGATTCTGGCCACCGGCGGCCACGCCATGGTCAAGGCCGCCTATTCCAGCGGCAAGCCGGCGTTCGGCGTGGGTCCCGGCAACGTGCCCGCGTACCTCGAGCGCACTGCGGAGATCGCCGAGGCGGTGGGCAAAGTGGTCGAGGGAAAGGCCTTCGATTACGGCACGGTGTGCTCGAGCGAGCAGGCGCTGGTTTGCGAGGAGTCGCTTAGGGAGCCGGTGCTCGCCGAATTGAAGCGGCGCAAGGCCTTTTTCTGCAACAACGCGCAGAAGCAGGCGCTCACCAAGGTCCTACTGAAGGACAACTTCCGGATCAATCCCGAGTGCGTGGCGCAGTCGCCGGTCCGCCTGGCGCAGATGGCCGGCTTCGAGGTCCCCGCCGATACCTCGATCATCGTCGCGGAACTGGAGGGAGTCGGCAAAGAGCACCCGCTCTCGGTGGAGAAGCTCTCTCCGGTGCTGGCGCTCTACTTCGTGCGGGATCATGCGGCGGCCTTGGACATTTGCGAGGCGCTGCTGCGCTTCGGCGGGTTGGGCCACACCTGCGTCATCCACTCGAAGGACGACGAGCGGATTCGCGAGTTCGGAATGCGCATGCCGGCCATGCGCGTGCTTGTGAACACGGGCGCGCCAGCCGGCTCGACCGGCATCACCACCAACTTGCAGCCTTCGATGACGCTCGGCTGCGGCGCCATGGCGGGCAATGTCACCAGCGACAACGTCGGGCCGCAGCACCTGATCAACATCAAGCGCGT